>NZ_FOOA01000027.1 GCF_900113065.1 Aureimonas phyllosphaerae | reverse complement strand
TGCGGGCGGTGGACGCTCCAGGCGAAGCCGTCCCGGCGGGCGGCGGCAAACACCTCGTCCTCCTGCGCGTAGTAGAAGTTGGCGACGTCGAGCCGACCCTGGCTCTCGCGGAACGGGGTCTCGGGCAGCGTGCCCTTCCCGTAGGCCTCGAAGGGGCCGAGATAGTGCTTGAGGCCGGTGACGAGGGCGACGTGGCGCACCGATCCGGCCGGTCGCAGGCCATCGAGGAGGTTGCGCACCATGGCGGCGTTGACGCGGATGTTCTCGGCCTCGGTCGCTTGGCGGGCCCAGGTGGTGATGAACACGGCGTCCGGCGTCAGGTCGCGCAGGGCGTCCGCCGTTCCCGCCGCATCCTGCAGGTCGGCGGCCACGGGCCGGACGTCCGGCTGCTCCACCGGCCGGCGCGCCAGGCCGTGGACCGTCCAGCCGTCTGCGGTGAGAAGGTCCGCCGTCGCGCTGCCGACGATCCCGCTCGCCCCCACCACAAGTGCTGTCTTATTCATGCTGCGTCTCCTTGATACGAAGTGACCAAGGTGGTGTAGCAGGCCGCAAAAGCCCGTCGGCTCGACGGCAGGGCCGATCTTCGCCGCACGATCGGGACGACGCGGCTCTTGCCGGCAGCGTACCGACCCGCCGGTTGCGGGCGACGTGCCGGCTGCGGGAACCTGCCGTCGGGCCGGTGCGGTCGGCTCCGCGCCGACCGCATGCCTGTCGTCAGGCCGAGCGCTTCATGCCCCGGCACGCGGCCTCGGATGCCGCCTGGTCGAAGCCGTCCATCCAGCAGTTCCAGGCTTCGGTGTTGATGTCGTAGGGGTTCTCGTGCCGAGCCTTCCCATCGTCGTGAGCCTTTCGGCCTTCCGCGTGCTGCGCAGTCATACGAACGTCTCCAAAGCGTCCCCTGCGACGTTTTGGCAGTCAATTGAGATCGTTTGAAGGCTAAAGATTCGCGGGCGACCGATGGCTCAGACAACCGCAAGCCTGGCCCGTCGTTCGGTCCGGCCCCCTCTTTCGCCGTCCTTCGCGCCGCCCGCGAAGAGCGCGCACGCCTGGCCGATGTCGAGCGGCTTCGCGTACAGGTAGCCCTGTCCCTCGCCACAGCCGAGTTCACCGAGGATCTCTGCCTGCTGCCCCGTCTCGATGCCCTCCGCGATGGTGCGGATCGAGAGGCCGTCGGCCAGCACCACGACCGAGCGCAGGACGGCCATCGAGTGCCGGTTGCCGGGAATGTCGGTCACGAAGCTGCGGTCGATCTTGATCTTGGCGATCGGAAAGCGGTGGAGGTAGCCGAGCGAGGAATAGCCGGTGCCGAAATCGTCGAGCGCGAAGGTGACGCCGAGCGCCAGGAGGTCCGAGAAGATGCCGGCGAGCCGGTGGTTCTCGCCGACGAAGGCGGACTCGGTGATCTCGAGTTCGAGGCGCTTCGGGTCGAGCCCCGAAGATGCGAGGGCGGAGCGCACGGCCCCGACGATGTCGCCGGTGAGGAACTGCAGCGGCGAGACGTTCACCGCGATTTTGATCGCCGCCGGCCAGCGTGCGGCGTCGCGGCAGGCGACCTCCAGCACGAAGGCCCCGAGCCGGTGGATCAGGCCCGTTTCCTCGGCGACGGGCACGAACTCGGCAGGCGAGACGAAGCCGCGCTCGGGATGCCGCCAGCGCAGGAGCGCCTCGGCGCCCGTCCAGCGGCCACTCTGAAGATCGATCTGCGGCTGGTAGGCGAGCTCGAACGCTCCGGCGTCGATGGCCGCGGCGAGGTCGCGCTCCAGCGCCAGACGCTCGAGGCGCGCCTCGTCCATCGAACGGTCGAACTCGACCACCGGGCCAGCACTCGTGCGCTTGGCCTGATAGAGGGCGACATCGGCCCGCCGACGCAGCACCGACGGGTCACGGCATCCCTCCGCCTCGACGGCGATCCCGACCGACGTCCCGATCGAGATGCGGTGCCCGTTGACGTCGAAATCCTGCCCGATCGCCTCGACGAGGCGCTCGGCCAGCGCCCGTACGAGCCTCGGGTCCGCGGTGCGCGACAGCACCAGGAACTCGTCGCCCCCGATCCGGAACACCGTGGCCTCCGCCGGCAGGAGGGCCGCCGCGCGCCGCGCGGTTTCCACGAGGACGGCATCGCCGGTGGCGTGGCCGAGCGCATCGTTGACCCCCTTGAAGCGGTCGAGGTCGAAGGCGAGGAGCGCGACCGGCACCCTCTCGGCGGCCAGCCCTTCCAGATCCGCCTCCAGGGCCCTCCGGTTGGGAAGGCCGGTCAGGCTGTCGTGGAAGGCGGCAAAGCGCAGCCGCTCCTGCGCCCGTTCGCGGTCCGTCACGTCATGGAGCAGGAGGCTGACATAGCGCAGCCGGTTCGCCTCCCGGCGCCCGCGGCGCCGATCTTCCAGCCAGAAGGGCGAGACGGTGTATTCGAGGACGCGCGCCTCGCCCGTGCCGGCCAGTTCGAGCATGCGCCGCGCCGGATGCCGCGGGCCGGCGGCCTCGTCCGCCGCGGCCATCGCCGTCTCCACCACGGCGACCAGCGCGGGCGGCAGGTCGGCCACGGTGTCCGGCCGCCTGCCCGGCGGCAGGTCGAGGAGGCGCTGGGCGACCTCGTTGATGCGCATGATGCGCCCCTGCGCATCAACGATGACGATCGCGTCGAAGCCGTCGTCGATCACCCGTTCCAGAAGCCGTGCGGTGTTGCGGGTCTCCACCCGCGACACCCAGAGCCGGAACTGGCGCAGGTCGAACTCGCGCACGAGGCTCCACAACGCGACCGCCGCGAGCGCCAGCTGCAGTCCCGCCGTCTCCGCCATCACGGCGCGCTCGACATAGAACCATGCCGCGACGGCCTCGATCGCGAGCGCCGTGATCGCGGCGGCCAGAAGGGTCCGGCGCAACCCGTGCCGAAGGGCAAACCACGCGCCGAGAACGAAAAGGAGCGCCGGGAGACCGGACGACGGTCGCCACGAGGCCAGCGCCCGATCCTGCATCAGGGTCTCGGCCGCCAGCGCGATCACGGTGGATCCGGAAACGATGCCGGCGCGGGGCACGGGGAAGAGGTCGTGAAGCTCGATCGCGGTCGCGCCGACGACCAGCGTCCTCGATCGAAGCTGTTCCGGCGCGATTCGCCCGTGCAGGACGTCGACGAAGGAAACGCGCGGGATCGAGGCGGCGTCGATCCCGAAATCGATCCCGACATCGCCGTCCATGGTCTCGCGCCCGGCAAGCACCGCAGGCATCGAGGCGATGGCCTCGCCGTCGACGTCGATGCTGGAAGGAAAGCGTCGCACGCGCCCGTCGTCGGCGACCGGCACGTTGATCGAAACAGGCCAGGATGCCGCCAGGAGCGGTGGGATCGGCATCGACGCCAGGACCGCGCCGGACGCCGGATCATGCTGGACGAAGGCGGCCAGAAACGTCTCGGGACCGGCGGAGCCGAGCGCCGCGGCGAAGGCGGCGTCGTCCTCGGGCCGGGTGCGGGACGAGAAATCGACGTCGAAGGCGACCCGGGCGGCCCCCGCCGTGGCGGCGGCCGAGAGGAGATCGGCATGGAGGCGGCGGGGCCAAGGCCAGACCCCGATTTCCGCGAGGCTCCTGGCGTCGATGTCGACCAGGACGATCCCGCCGGAGGCGGGACGGGGTCCGAGTAGGAACCGGGCGTCCGACAGGGTCCTGTCCAGCGCGGCCGGCGCGCCCGACAGGAAGGCTCCGGCCAGACAGGCGGCAACGACGAGGAGCGTTGCCAGCGACCGGATGTCGGCCACCGTCAGACGGGCGACGCGGCGGCGGATCGTCGGGCTTGGCATCCTGTGTCAACTCCTGTCCCGCGATCCGCCGATAGGGCGGCGGTCAGCTACTTGGTGCTGCCGCCGAAGCCGCTCGGCCCGTGGCCGTTGCCGTTGTTGCCCTTGTCGCTGCCGAGGGCGCCCTTCGGACCGCCGTTGCCGAGACCCTTTCCGTTGTTGCCCTTGCCGTTGCCGGGGGCGCCGTCGCCGTTCGGACCGCCATTCCCCTTGCCGTTGCCGTTGTTGCCGCCCCCGTTGCCGTTGCCGTTGTTATCCTTCGGGCTGTCCTTGCCGGGGTTGCCCTTGTCCCCGCCGCCATTCGGGCCGGCGGCTCCGGGTCCGCCCTTATCGGGGCCGTCGTGACCGGGGCCATCCTTGCCCGGACCACCGGCGGCCGGTCCACCCGGCTCCGGGCCATCCTTGTCGGGTCCATCCTTATCGGGGCCGCCCTTGTCCGGGCCACCCTTGTCGGGTCCGTCGTGGCCGGGGCCACCTTTGCCCGGACCCGCCTTGTCGGGTCCGCCCTTGTCGCTGCCGCCCGCACCCGGCCCGCCGGCGGGAGCGCCGGCCTGCGGGCCACCCTGGCCGGGCTGGCCGGCGGTGTTCCCACCGGGTCGGCCATCGCTGGTTCCGGTTCCCGCCGTGCCGCCGAAGCCGTTTCCACCGGTGCCCGCCCCGCCAGTGCCGGCCGGGCTCGCGCCGCCGCCGAGGCTCTCGCTGCTCGCCGCCGACCGGCTTGCTGTCTCGCCGCTCGGCGCATTGGTCTCGGCGACGCTGCTGCCGATCGACTGCCGGTCGCGTCCGTTGGAATCAGCGCCGCCGAAGCCGTCGGAACCGGCCGCGTCCGACGAACGCGACGCGCCCGTGCCGTTCGCGGTACCGTGGGTGGAGGCAGCCGCATCGCGGCTCGTCGACACGGCCGAGGACCGGGCCGGCTCGGGCGCCTGCGCCGCACGGAAGCTTTGGAGCGGCTGACCGACCGGGGCGACACTCGGCGCGGCCGGCTTGCCCGGCGTTACGCCCGGCGCGTTCACGCCCGCCGTGCGAAGGCCGGACGTTGCGGCCGACACGCTGGCGCGCTGTCCGGCGCCGATGCCAGCCGTCTCGCCCGTCTTCAGGTCGCTTACCTGCACGAGCCCGCGGTCGACGCCGATCTTCGTATCCGTCCTGGTGACGCTGATCGTGAACGCCGTTCCCTTGACCACGGCCGCCATGAACGGGGTCTTCACGGTGAAATGGGGGGCCGAGCGCTTCTCGATGTCGAAGGCGATGCTGCCGGTCTGCTGCAGCACTTCGGTCTTGGAGCTGAAGAAGCCCTTGGGCTGCACCATCGCGACGCTGCCGGGCCCGAGCGTCATGACGTTGTTCTCGCTCGACAGGCGGACGCGGCTCGCCTTGGCGGTCGCGATCGTCCGGCCTTCGGGTACCATCATGCCGGCGGTCAGGACGTCGCGCTTCTCGTTGCTTTCCATTGCCCAGGCCGTCCCGCTGACGCGCTCGACCCGCCATTCGCGCGCCCATCCGACATCGGCATGGACGAGGGCCAGGAAGAGCAGCAGGAGGGCGGGCAAACGTGAGCGCATCGGGTTCGGGCCTTGGCTTCGGTCGGCCGAACGATGACGGATGAATGCGAGGACCGGCCTAAGCGAACCGTTCAAATGCGCCCGATCCCCGCGGCAAAACGCGCAAAACGGCATCGAACTTGCGGTCGTGGGCAGGAAACGTCAGGCCTCGCGGGCGGCCCCATCGGCATCCCGTGAGAGCGAAACGGTCGGCGACGGGGAGCGTCTGCTCTCCGCCGCCCGACAGGCCAAGCGGTGGCCCTCGGCTGTTACTTCATCATCGGCGCGATCGTCTCGGCCATCGCCGCCGATGCCGCGTCCGGCGTCATCGCGCCGTTGCCGACCGCCGTCATGTCGTCGAGCACGGTCTGGCTGATCTTGACGCCGTTCTGGCCGGGCCAGGCGAACCAGGGCAGCGCGCGGTTGATCTGCCGGGCGCTCGTCGCAAAGCTCGGGTTGGCCGCGTAGAAGGGCTTCAGCGTCTCGATCGCCTTCTCGTTGGAGGGCATGTAGCCGGTCTGCTCCACGACGTAGGCCTGGCTCTCCGGGCTGGTGCCGAAGAGGAGGTAGTCGAATGCGGCTGCGCGCTTGGCGGGATCGTCGGTCAGGATAACCGCCGCCATGCCGCCCGAAGCGACGCCGCCGCCGGCCTTCAGCACCGGCATCTCGGCCGTGCTCCAGGCGAAGCGGTCGCCGATCTCGCGCGAGAAGGAGCGCACGGCCGCGGTGGAGTTGAAGTAGATGCCGAGCTTGCCGGCGAACATCTCCTGGCGCGCCGCCTTGTCGGCGATCGGCTGCTGCCCGCCCTCGTCGAAGAAGCGGCGATAGGTGCGCACGGCTTCGCGCCCGCCCTCGGTGGCGAAGGCGATCTCGCGTCCGTCCGCACCGACAGGGGCGAGGCCGTTGGTCGCCAGGAGGTTCTGCGTCATCCAGTCGTCGTCGCCGAGCGAATAGTACATGCCGGTGACGCCGCCGAGCGCCTGGATCTTGGCCGCCAGCGCGATCGTCTCGTCCCAGGTCTTGGGCATGGCGTCGGGATTGCCGCCGGCTCTGGCGACGAGGTCCTTGTTGTAGAACATGACGGGCGTCGAACTCGTCCAGGGCAGGCCGTACTGCACGCCGTCGACCTGCGTCAGCTTCAGGATCGCGTCGGTGTAGCCGAGCGCGGCCATATCCTTGCCCGCCGTCATGTCGTCGAGCGGCTTCACCATGCCGCGCGCGACGAGGTTCTGCAGGAGGTGCGAGCCGACCATGAAGACGTCGGGCGCCTCGCCCGCCATCTCCTGCCGGATCACCGAGACGAGGCCCTCGCCGTAGTCGGTGGACGGCGCCTGGAACGTGATCTTCACGTCCGGATGGGTCTCCATGTAGCGGCGCGCGATCTCGGCCTGCCAGGTGGCGTGATGCGGCCACGCATGGAGGACGGTGAGGGTCGTGTCGGCCGCGACGGCGGGCGCGGCGGCCAGGGCCGCGCCAAGTGCGAGGCCGAGGATCAGGGACTTCATGGCGGGCTCCTTCGTGGCGGCGGAGATCAGTTGCGGGCGCGCACGGACAGGCCGCGCACGAGATGGCGTTGGAAGAACAGGAAGCCGAGGACGAGCGGCGCGGTGACGATCACCCCGCCGGCCATCAGCGCCCCGACATTGCCGGTGGTCTCGCCCGAGGCGCGGAAGGCGAGGAGCCCGAGCGGCGGCGTCATCATCTCGGTGCGGGTCACGACGACGAGCGGCCAGTAGAGGTCGTTCCAGTGGGCGATCACGCTGATCGTCGCGAAGGCCGCGACCGCGGGCCAGGCCGCCGGCAGCATCAGGCGCCAGACGATGCCAAGCTCGGAGAAGCCGTCGAGGCGGGCGGCGTCCAGCACCTCGTCGGGATAGGACAGGAAGAACTGGCGGAACAGGAAGATCGCGAAGGCCGACACCACGAAGGGCAGGACGAGCGCGGCATAGGTGTTGAGGAGGCCGGCCTGCGCAATCGCGAGATAGAGCGGGATCGCGGGGACCTGGATCGGGATCAGGAGGGAAACGACCACCGCACCGAAGAGAAGCGGGCGGCCGCGGAACGGCAGCTTGGCGAGCGCGTAGCCGGCGGGTGCGGCGACGAGGATCTGGAGGACGAGGATCGCCCCGCAGACCACGACGCCGTTCAGCATGAAGCGCAGGAGCGGCTGGCTGGAGAAGGCCAGCGCATAGTTGGCGAAGGCGCCCGTCCAGCTCGGCGCCGGCAGGAGGGAGCCGTCGTAGACCGTGCCGGGGGCGGCAAGGCTCACCGCCACCATCACCACGAAGGGCAGGAGCGTCAGCCCGGCGGCGAGCACGAGCACGAGGACCGACAGCGCGTGCCGGAGCCGCGAGGCGCCTTCGAGCCGCACCTCATCCATGCGCGCCTCCCCGGTCGAAGAAGCGCACCTGAAGGATCGAGAGCAGGCCGACGAGAAGGAGGAAGACCACGGCGAGCGCGGCGGCCGCGCCGACGTCGAAGTAGCGAAAGGCCTGCTGGTAGAGCGTATAGAGCAGCATCTCCGTCGCCCCGCTCGGGCCCCCTTGCGTCAGGACGGCGACGGTCTCGAACTCCGACACGCTGCGGATCAGCGTGATCACGGTGACGAAGAGGGTGACGGGTGCGAGCGTCGGCAGGGTCACCAGCGTGAACCGGCTCCAGCCGCGATCGGCGCCGTCGAGCGCGGCGGCCTCGTAGAGCTGGCGGTCGATCGTCGCAAGCCCGGCGAGGAACAGAAGGATGTTGTAGCCGAGCATCTTCCAGACGCCGATCGCGGCGAGCGTGCCGAGCGCCGTCGAGGGGTCCGTCAGGAAGCGCAGGCGCTCGAAGCCGAGCCACGACAACGCCGTGTTGGCGATGCCGAAGGAGGGATGCAGCACCACCTCCCAGGCGGTCGCCATGGCGACCAGCGTCGCCGTCACCGGCAGGAAGAACACGGTCTGGAACAAGGGCCGCAAGCGGCCCTGCCTTTGGAGGAGCACCGCCAGCCACAGCGCGCCGCCGATCGAGACGGGCGCGACGATCGCCACGTAGAGCGCGGTGTTGGCGAGGCTGTTGCGCAGTCCCGCGTCGCTGCCGAGCGCCGCATACTGCCGCCAGCCGACGAAGACGGCGCCCGGCATGCCGAACTGGTAGTCGGTGAAGGACAGGGCGAGCACCGCGATCGACGGCAGAATGAGGAGCGCGAGAAGCAGCGTCGCACCCGGCAGGGCCAAGAGTGCCCCGACCCGGCGGCGATGGCGGAGGTCCGCGTTCAAGCGACGGCCCGCGCCGGCGGGGTGGTCGGTTGGGTTGCGGCCTCCGCTCGCGGGAAGACGTGGACGGCGCCGGTCTGGAACTGCAGCACGCCCTCGCTGCCCGGCGGCCACTGCCCGATCGCCTCGGACGCGATGCGCACCACGCAGGGCTCCCCGCCCCCCATCGTGCGCACGAAGAGATGCGCCTCGACGCCGGCATGCTCGGCATGGTCCACCACCACGTGCAGGCCGGGCAGCCCCGGCTCGTGGCGACGGCGGATGCCGGCATGCTCCGGCCGGAAGGCGACGACGCCGTCGATCGCGGCCAGCGGCCGCCCGCCGAGGACGATGTCGCCGTGCGCTGTCCGCTCGCCGATCGCCGCGCGCAGCGTCGCCGCGTCGATGACGTTGAGGTGCGGCTGCGACAGGAAGCGCGCGACGTCGAGGTCGGCGGGGTGGCGATAGAGTTCGTCCGGCGTGCCGATCTGGCGCACGCGACCCTCGAACATGACGATGACGCGGTCGGAAATCGCCATCGCCTCCGACTGGTCGTGGGTGACGAAGAGCGTGGTCGCGCCGATGCGGCGCTGCAGGGCGCGCAGGTCCGAACGCGTCCGGTTGCGAAGCGCCGCGTCGAGATTGGCGAGCGGCTCGTCGAGAAGGAACAGCCGCGGCTCGCGAATCAGGGCGCGCCCGAGGGCGACGCGCTGGCGCTGGCCGCCCGACAGCGCGGCGGGCCGACGGTCGAGGAGATGGTCGATGCCGAGCATTTGCGCAGTCGCCATCACGCGCGCCGCGATCGACCGGTGCTTCGCCCGCGCGCGCGGCGAGAGGAGGCGCGCGGCGCCCACGCGCTCGAGCGCGGACAACTCGCGCATCACGAGCGGCGCCGCCAGATTCTGGCGGCAGGTCATGTGCGGATAGAGCGCATAGGACTGGAACACGAAGGCGACGCCGCGGTCCTTGGGCGCGAGACCTTCCACCGACCGGTCGCCGATCCGGATCTCGCCGCCGGCCACCGGCTCGAGGCCCGCGATGGCGCGCAGGAGGGTCGACTTGCCGCAGCCCGACGGCCCGAGGATCGACACGAACTCGCCCGGCGCGACATCGAAGCCGACGCCGTCGAGCGCAAGCGTCTCGCCATAGCGGCAGCTGAGATCGCGGATGCCGAGCCGGCTGGCCGCCTCGTTCATGAAGTCGCCCTTGCCGCGTGTCGCGGGAGACGATGATCGGCCGATGGCATCGACGTCGGGTCCTCGTGCATCCTTCAAGCCGCTCGCGTCGTTACTCGTCCTTGTCGCCAGATCAGGCGACACCCCCGACAGAAGATAGCGCTCGCGCCCTCGGGTCCACGGCTTGCGACGGATGGCCACGCCGGGAGGGCCGCTCCCGCGCGGCATGGACACGCCCCGGGCTTTCGTCCACGAGGACGCCACAGCCGCCTTCGATCACCCAGAGCCCCCGCATGCAGCCTCCCGCCAGCTATCCCATCGCCATGCTTCCGGCGCTCACCGGCCGCTCGCTCGCGCGATGCCGCGCCATCGTCGAGGCGGGGCTGGTTCGCCGCATGGAGGTACCGTTCGGCGACAAGGCCAAGGACGACGGCGGCCGGCGCAAGGCGATCCTCGTTCCGGCCGGCCGGGTCCGGTCGATCCTGCACGTCCCCGACGTCGAGATCGCCAGCGAGGACGAGACGGACGAGGCCGACCGGATCGCGCATCTGGCGAGCGAGCAAGCCGACGAGGTCGTGCGCGTCCGGCGCTCGACCGACAGCGCCTTTGCCGCCTTCGAGGTCGAGGTACCCGTCTTCACCGCGATCTTCCCCGTCGAGCGCGAGACGCTCCTCATGGCGTTCGCCCGCGTGCGCGCACCGGGCGGCATCGGTCGATGCCTCGCCGACGACGAGATCATCGGCGAGGACGAGATCGAGGCAACCGCGCAAGCCGTCGCCCTGGAGGCGCGCGCGGTCGTCGCCCGCATGCGCGAAACGCTTGAAGCGGTCGGCGCGGACTACGCGCGGCGCTTCACCGAGGAGACCCGCGATCTCGGCGACCCCGCCGCCTTCCTGAAGGCGGCGACGCAGGCCGATCTCGAACGCTTCGTCTTCGCGGCGCAGACGACCGGCGAGGACGAGGTGCGCGCGACCTGCGACCGGTGGTTCGACAAGATCGCCGCCTCGGTGCGGTCGTACCGCCGACAGAGCCGGCGGCGCGCGAGCTTTGCCGAGGCGTCCGGCTACGACCGCTATCCCAGCCTCTTCCCGCTCGCGCGCGCGATCGGCCGGCGGCTCCTGTTCCTCGCCGGCCCGACGAACTCCGGCAAGACATACGAGGCCATGCGGCTGGCGATCGAGGCGCCGACGGCCGAGGTCCTGTCGCCGCTCCGCCTCCTCGCCCACGAGCACCGCGAGACCTTGAGCGCCGGCGGCGTGCGCGCCGGTCTCGTCACCGGCGAGGAGCGCGACACGGGCGAGGACGTCACGCACTACGCCCGCACCATCGAGACGATCGACGTCGGCCGGCGCGTCGACGTCGCGGTGATCGACGAGATCCAGATGCTCGCCGACGAGCAGCGCGGCTGGGCGTGGACGCAGGCGCTGTTCGGCGTGCCGGCCGATCTCGTGGTGATGACCGGCTCGCCCGATGCGGTGGCGATGGTGGAGCGCCTCGCCAAGGTGCTGGGCGAGCCGCTCGAAGTGCGTGTGCTCGCGCGCAAGAACGAGCTGGCGGCGTGGCCGCAACCGATCACCTTGCGCGATCTGCGACGCGGCGATGCGGTCGTCGCCTTCTCGCGCGCGGCGGTGCACGAGCTGCGCGAGGCGATCGTGCCGCTCGGCCTGTCGGTCGCCACCGTCTACGGCGCGCTGAGCCCGGAGGTCCGCCGCGCCGAGGCCGCGCGCTTCCGCCGGGGTGAGGCCGACGTGGTGGTCGCGACCGATGCGATCGGCATGGGGCTCAACCTTCCCGTCTCGCGCGTCTTCTTCTCCGCGCTCGACAAGTTCGACGGCACCAGGCGTCGTGCGCTCCTCCACTCCGAGATCCGCCAGATCGGCGGGCGGGCCGGCCGCTTCGGCATGTTCGAGGAGGGCTTCGTCGGCGTGATCGGGGGCGGCGCCTACGGCGTCGAGAAGATCCGCGCCGCCCTGTCATCGCCGCCGAAGGAGCTGACCGGGCGCGCCTTCGTTCGCCCCAACCGCGAGAGCGTCGCGCTCGCCGCCGAGTTCCTGGAAACCGACGCGCTCGACCAGATCCTCGCCTACCTGCGCTCGCGCCTCGTGCTCGACCATCCCGACCTCAAGATCGGCGACATGGACGAGGAGATCGAAAAGGCGCGGCGCCTGTCCGGCGTCGACCTGCCGCTTCTCGACCGCCTCGCCTATGCCGTGGTGCCGGTGTCGCTGCGCCATCCCTGGTTCATGGACACGGTGCTGACTTGGGCCCGCGCCCATGCGGCCGGCAAGCCAGCGCCGCTGCCGCCGCTGCGCTCGGGCGACCTCCAGCGCCTCGAGGACGGCGTCAATCTCGCCACGGCCTGGCTCTGGCTCTCGCAGCGCTTTCCCGAGGTCTACCGGGGCGAGGACCTGGTGCGGGAGGGCGTGGCTGGCCTCAACGCGCAGATCGAGCGCAACCTGACCAAGCTCTCGTCCGGTCTCGCCGCCCAATCGCAACCCACGAGGGACAAGGCCCGCCGAGGCCGCAAGCCGCGCCGGCCGGACGGGGCGCGCGCCGGCCGCTGACCGGCCGTCAGTCGCCCTCGGCCGCCTCGATGCCGGCAAAGCGCCCGGCGGCGACCGCCTCCACCAGCGCCTGGTGGTCGCGCGCGTTCTGGTCGCCGTACTGTTCGGCAAAGGCGTCGAGCGCGTCGTCGAAGCCGCGGTTCTCCGCCCCGCCGCAATAGCCGGCGATCGCGGCGGCGTCCCCGGTGCGCGCGTGCGCCCGCGCCAGGAGGGCGCCGTAGCCGAAGGCGAAGAATTCCAGCGAGCGCCCGCCAAGGAGCGCGTGCGGGATCTCGCCCTTCATGTTCTTCATCTGGCGGACGTAGAACGGCCGATCGCCGATCGTCGTCCAGCCGAGCAGCGGGTCGCCCACCGCCTGGAGCAGGCGCTGGCCATAGACGACGCGGGCGCCGTCGTGCGAGCCGTAGGGCTCGGGCAACGGCGGCACGTAAGGGGCGTGCGACGGCGTGATCGCTTCCTTGACCTGCAGGAACAGGGCGTCCTGGTCGGAATTGCCGAACAGGAGGGCGAGATAGGCGCGCGTGCCGACGCTGCCGACGCCCACCACGCGGTGGACGACGTCGACGACATGGTAGCGGCTCAGCATGAAGCGGCGCTCGCGCGGCAGCGATTCGGCGTAATGCTCGAGCCCCGAGATCACAGCCTCGCGCGTCGCCTCGCCGACGGCGGTCAGGATCGGCGGGTCGAGCCGGAAGCGCCAGCCGCCGTCGACCTGACGCTCGCCGACCTTTTCCAGGAGCGAGGCGTTGTCGCGGCGGCGCGCCTTCTCCACCGCCTTGCGCAGCGCGGCCTGTGAATCCGCGTCGATCTCGATGCCGTTGAAGTCGAGCCGGTCGGCGCGGGCGGCGCGATGCCAGACGTCGATGGGCCCGCGCGGGGCGAGATCCAGCATCGAGCGCCGGTAGCCCTCGACGCAGCTCGTGACGATCCGCTGACGCTCGCCGCGCCCGATCTCCTGCTGGCGCGCCACGACGTTGAGGCTCGCGACCAGCCGCTTCAGGTCCCATTCCCACGGCCCGATCGTCACCTCGTCGAAGTCGTTGAGGTCGAGCACGACATCACGCTGCGGGGTGCCGAAGAGGCCGAAGTTCGAGATATGGGCGTCGCCGTTCATCACGACATCGATGCCGCTGCGGGGCGTGCGCGACAGGTCGAAGGCCATGACGCCGGCAGCCCCGCGCAGGAAGGCGAAGGGCGACTCCGCCATGCGCGCGATGCGCAGTGGCACGAGGCGGGCCTGCCGGCCGGCGTTCGAGCGCTCCACGAGTTCCACGGGATCGGGGCGCCCGTCGGTCGGAACCGCCTCGGCATGCGCCGCATGCGGCACCTCGCGGCGCAACTGCTTTCCGGCGGCCCGGCGTCGCTCCCAGGGCTCGCCTTGCGCACGCAGGTCGATCCGCGGAAAGGCTTCCGCCGGTGCCAGCACGACGTCGGAAGGCTTCTCGGCGTCCAGGGGCGGGTCGAGGTCGGACGCGTCCGGGCCCGGCGTCATTTGCGGCGCGCTGATGTCCATGGCTCGGGGTCCTGCGAACTGCACTCTCGTCTCCGAAGAGAGCGCCGTTCACAGAAATGTCAAGAAAGGGTCGCGGCCACCGATCTGCGGCCGCGAAGCCCGTGTCTTCAGTGCTCAGGCGACGCGGGCGAGCGAGACCTTGCGCCGCACGATCTGGCCCGGCTCGCGGTCGAAGGCGGCGCGGTCGCGGCACTGCTCGGACAGCGCGAGGCCGACGCGGCCGCCGACCTCCCAGAGCGCCTGCTCGGGGCATCGCGCGGCGACGGTGAGGGCGATACGGCGCAGATGCGTGCGCGCGACGCAGTGGATCGCAAGCTCCGCGCGATGGCGGAGCGGCATCGCATCGGCCATCTCCGCAACGCGCTCGTCGGACGAGCGCATGAGAAGCGCCAGGAGTTCCAGGGAAATCGGGCAGGTCGGCTCGTTCGGTCGATAGCGTCCGCTCATGGTTCGGCCTCAGCGTCATTCGGGTTCTGACGAAGGACGTAGCGCCAGCGGCGCGCGGAAAACTCCTCAAATCTGGGGATCGACAGCAAGGATCGCTTAACCCTTCACCCGGACGGGATGCGGGAGGGCCGTCCGGACAAGGGTTCGAGGGTTGAGCGTACACGATGCCGCACCCGCCCCGTTTCCATTTCGCCGGCAAACGAATGGGCGGCATCGACCGAAGGTCGAAGGCGTTGGTCCCGCGATCGACTGCCGGCGCATGCGAGGGAGGGGCTGGCCGATCCGGCCTGTGCGTCGTAACGAGCAACGGATGGCCTCGCTTCCCGAACGCTTGCCGCTCCATGGGCGCGAACCGCGACGGCAGGCTCGCCGGAGGAGACAGGGATGCCCGAGAAGACGCTGTTTCTCGTCCAGCAGTTCGAACGCATCGGCAAGCGGCTGGTGGCCGGTCGGCAGATGGAGTTCAAGACCGCCGGGGAAGCCGAGGGGCGGGCCGAACGGGACTCTGCCCGTACGGTCGGCGTCGTCGCCCTGCAGCAGACGATCGACACCGATACCGGCGAGGTCGTCGAGGATCCTGTGGTGCTCGCGCGCTACGGCGAGTTGCCCGCCGATTTCGGCGACGCGTGAACACCTCCGGTCGGGGGTGCGTGTCCGCTGATGGATGGGCCCGTGCCCGGCGGCGGACGACGGGTGGTCAAACGGGCAGCGGCGGACGCATCGGCCTTCCCGCCCGCATCAATGCTTGCGGGTGTCCTTCTCGCGCGCCTCGAACACGCGGTCGAGTTCGTCGAGCTTGCGCTGCAGGTCGTCGGGAAGCCGCTCGGAGGGTTTGAACGGCTGGGCATGCTGCATGCTTTGGCGCACACGCTTCTGCAGCGAATGATCGGCCAGCAGTTTCGCCAGATCTCGCATAGACATGCCTCTATCCGTCCGCCAAGGATATCGAGCATAGAACGCAACTCTGTAGCCAACGTTGCGTGCGGACGATTTTAGTTTTCAACCATCAGCAGGATAGGCCCAACCACCGCGTGCACCGAGCGTGATCGGCAGCGGTCGGCTCGTATGAGAACGGGATGAAATTAAGCACGAGGTCTCGGCCTGCTCGGCCAAGGGCCCGAAAACAAAAACGCCTGCCGGGGGAGGACCGGCAGGCGTCAGAGAGTACCCTTCGGCTGGGAGGAGGATGCCGTCGGGCGGATCCGCAGGAGCCATATTGGGAGGAGAAGGCTCGTGCGAAACTCGTGAGGTGAAACTAGTCGATCAGTGTGCGGTGCGGTAGTGCATCCGCTGCATGGCAGGCCTGCAGCCGCGTCAAGGCTCGGCGCGCGCGTGAGCAGGAAGGCCAATGTTTGCAGGCATTGCGCCCAGCGCTTGAGCATTTGGTGTCGTCGTGGGCAAACTGTCGCCAAGCTTGCGCATTGTCACGCGGCTGCAATCTGCTACACCGCAACCCGTGGCTGCGTCGCGCTGGCTAGCTGCACCAGCTCGAAGCCCGTCAGCTCTGGGAGGTGCTGGCGGGCTTCCTCGTTTTCGGGCCCGTCGCCGTCGTGTTTCTCAACAATCCGAGACGGTCAGCGCCGCGTCGACCCCGTCCGCCTTGCCGCTGAGGCCCGGCACCTCGTCAAGTTGCCGAAGCGATGTGAAGCGGCCGCGCTCCTCGCGATATCGCACGATCTCGAAACCGTGCCCCTTCAGCGCATCGATCCCGTCAAGTTCCTCGTCCGTCGCCGTGTTGAGATCGAGCATCGGACACCCCTTCCCCTGTCGTCGGCTTGGCCGGCATGACATGAAACCGGCCGGGGGCGGCCCGTCGCGGGGCCGCCCCGGCCGCCGCGTTCAGCGCAGGAACGCGATCAGGTCTTCGTTGAGCCGCTCGGGCACGGTGGCGAACAGGCCGTGCGGCTCGCCCTCGTATTCGATGAGGCGCGCGCCCGAGATCGCCTTGGCGGCCGCGCGGCCGGTCGGGTCGATCGGCACCGTGGCATCGCCCGTGCCGTGGATCACGAGGGTGGGCACCGTGAAGCTCTTGAAGTCGGGGCGGAAGTCCGTCTTGCCGAAGGCGTCGACGCAGCGGATCGTCGCCAGGGGGCTCGCCATAACGCCGAGCACGAAGCTCCAGTCGAGAATGCCCTGGCTGACCGGCTTCGACAGAAGGCCGACGCCGTAGAAGGTCTTGGCGAAGCTCTGGAGGAAGGCGAAGCGGTCCTTGCGGATCTGCGCCTTCATGTCCTCGAACACGTCGCCGTCGACGCCGTCCGGGTTGGTGTCGTCCTTCAGGAGATAGCCGGCGACCGAGGCGACGAGGACGGCCTTGGCGATGCGCGAGGCACCGTGGCGCGTCAGGTAGCGCGCGATCTCGCCGCCGCCCATCGAGAAGCCGACGAGCGACACGCCGTTGAGGTCGAGCCCTTCGAGCACGGCGGCGAGGTCGTCGGCGAACGTGTCGTAGTCGTAGCCGGTCGCCGGGTGGCCGGACTGGCCGAAGCCACGGCGGTCGTAGGTGATGACCCGGAAGCCCGCCTCGAGGAGGGCCAGCGTCTGATACTCGAACATGTCGCCGGTGAGCGGCCAGCCGTGGATCAGGACCACCGGGCGGCCCTGTCCCATGTCCTTGACATGGATCTGCGTGCCGTCCTTCGCTGCGATATAGGCCATGCGGAATTTCCTTGTGCTGAGATGGCCAACTAACCCTCGAGCCTTGCCGCATGTTCCCGCAGCATCGCGGCGCCCGTCCGCAGACCGGCCGGCTAGGGACGATCCGGCCCGAACGCCAGCCGATGCCCGTCGGGATCGGTGTGACTTCCGGCGTCCCCGGCCCCGCCTCGGCAGACGAGAACGGTGGCAAAGGGCGAGCCGTCGGGCGCCGGGCGCGGCGACGGTTCGGGCGTGCGGTACGAGAGGAGTTCGAGATGGGGCGCCGATCCGCCCCGGCATGCGAGCGTGACGACCTCCACCACCGTATCGGGCCCCAGCCCGTCGAGGCGCCCCTGTTCGGCGCCGCGATTCTCCTGGCGCGAGGCGAGGCGAAATCCGAGTTGCCGGTAGAAGGCGATCGACCGCTCGGCATCCGCGACCGCGATCGCGCTGTGATCGATCCCGAGACACGGGCCGCCGCGAGCACCGGCCCAGACGTCCGGCACGCGGTCGGCCGGGAACTCCAGGAACTCCAGCGGGTGCCCTTCGGGATCGCGGAACTTGAAGGCCGTCACGCCGCCCGATGCCGCCGGCAGGCGCTCGGGGCCGGCCTTCGAGATCGGCGACCAGCCCGTCGTGGCGTCGAGCTGCCGCATCGCCTCATCCATGCGGGAGACCACGATCGCGCAGTGCTGGAAGCCGGTCTCGTTCGACAGCGGCGGCGTGCCGCCGGCCTGCGTCGCCGGCACGAGGTCCAGCCGCTGCGGTCCGAGACGCACGCCCTCCTCCTCCATGATGGCGCCGAACGCCGCCCGGAAGAAGCTTCGGACGGCCGCGACGTCGCGGCAGGCGAGGCGCACGCCGAGGATTTCGGCGCCCGTCACGGCCAGCGCGCCCCGCGCCGGTTGAGGAACACCGCGTAGAGCGAGTGACTGACGCCGATGAACAGGCGGTTGAGATGGGGCGAGCCGCCGAAGCAGAGGTTCGACACGGTCGCAGGCAGGCGGATGCGCCCGAGAAGCTGGCCGTCCGGCGACAGGCAATGCACGCCGTCGCCGGCGCTCGACCAGATGTTGCCGTCCTCGTCGATCGCCATGCCGTCGGTGTAGCCCGGCGAGACCTTTGCGAAGTCTCTGATGCCTTGGAGCGTCCGCCCGTCGGCCGCCACGTCGAAGACGCGCAGCACCTGCGTCGGGTCGGGCTTCGTCTGGTCGCCCGTCTCGGCGACATAGAGCCGCCGCTCGTCCGGCGAGAAGGCGATGCCGTTCGGCCCTTCGAAGGCATCCGACACGAGGTCGAGCGCGCCCGTGTCCGGGTCGAGACGGTAGACGCCCGGCCGGATTTCCGACGCCTGACGCTCTCCCTCGTAGTCGTTGGAGATGCCGTAGACGGGATCGGTGAACCAGATCGAGCCGTCGCTCTTGACGACGAGGTCGTTCGGCGAATTGAGGCGCCGCCCCTCGAACCGGTCGGCGAGCACCGAGATGCGGCCGTCGTGCTCGACGCGGCAGACCGCCCGCTCGCGGTTGGAGCAGAACACGATGCGGCCGTTGCGGTCGCGCGCCTGCCCGTTGGCCTGCCCGCTCGGAAAGCGCCAGACCGACAGGCCCGCCGTCTCGCTCCACATCATCGTGCGGTCGCGCGGCAGGTCCTGGAACAGGAGGCAGTTCCAGTCGCCCATCCAGACGAGCCCCTCGATCCAGCGCAGCCCCGTCGCCAGAAGCTCGATCGGCGCGTTGCCGAGGATGTAGCGATCGAACCGCGGATCGCAGCTTTCGAACCCGATCTCGCTCACGCCGCCACCCTCACCGGAAACGGCATGGGCTCGTCTCGTCGCGCTTGGTGTCGAACTGCACCACCATCAGGACGGCGGGCTCGTCGCCAACCGTGCCGGACATGTGGCCCGTGCGGCCGTCGCGCTCGCGCGTGCCCTGGTCTTCGCCGAACGAGATCTCGCCCGGCCCCATCTCGACGCGCATCCCGTCCATCGATTCGACATACCAGCGGCCGGACAGGGGGATGATCCACTGCGGCGCGGGGTTCTCGTGCCACGCCCCCTCCCAGCCGGCGGGCTGCACGGTGACCATCACCGTCATCCCGTCGTGATGCTTCTGGCCCTGCCATTGCGGAGCGGCCGGCGGCTGCATGCTCTTCAGCTCGAACTCGGTCATCCGGCACTGCCGCTGCCGGCTGACGCCGTCCTCGTCGGTGTAGAGATGCCAGTAGGGAACGGTCGGCTTGTCCTGGCTCAAGGCTCGGCTCCGGTCGAATAGGGATGGGTGGAGGACAGGGGATAGGCGAAGAAGGTTCCGACATCGCCGGCCGTCGTGCCGAACGCGATGAGAAGGAAGCCGCCGGCGACCGCGAAGTTCTTGAGGAAGTCCCACATCGTCTCGCGGCCCTTCGAGGGACCGCGCAGGCGAAAGTCGGGCGCACGCCAGAACTGCTTGAAGAGGATCGCGGTGACCGCGCAGTAGCCCGCCAGGACGAAGGCTGCCAGGCGATCGGCGATGCCGGTCAGGACGCCGAGCGACATCACGACCTCGACGCCGAGGCCGACGAGGATGAGGGCTCTTGCGAGCGAGCGGCGGCTCGTCGCCTCGCCCGCCTGGCGGGTCGCCGCCTCAAAGTTCAGCACCTTGTCGAGCGCGCTGAACGGCAGGAACAGGAGCACCAGCGACAGGCGCGTCAGGAAGGCGACGAGGATCTCGAACGTCATGTCGGCGGTTGGCCCGGGCAGCATCTGTCGGGGAGGGCAAGCGCGAAGCCGGGCCAAGCGTTCCCCCGCCTTGCCGCGAATTCATGCGGCCGGGCGCGAAACGAGGGGAACGATCGGCCGCGAGACCCGTCTTTAGCCGCGACATCCTAAGGCTTTCGGAGGCGCAGCATGATCGAGGACCGCTACGACGTCGTGATCGTGGGCTCGGGGCCGGGCGGGGGCACCATGGCCTGGAAGCTGGCGCAGACCGGCAAGCGCATCCTCCTGATCGAGCGCGGCGACTACCTGAAGCGCGAGCGCGAGAACTGGGACACGCGCGAGGTTTTCGCCAGGGGTCGCTACCAGGCCGACGAGACTTGGACCTCGTCGGCCGGTGACACGTTCCGGCCGGGCCTGCACTATTTCGTCGGCGGCAATTCCAAGGTCTACGGCGGCGTCCTCCTGCGCCTGCGCCTCGAGGATTTCGACGCCGTGCGCCATCCCGACGGCACGGCGCCGGAATGGCCGGTGAAGTACGACACGTTCGAGCCCTATTATCAGGCCGCCGAAGAACTCTTCGAGGTGCGCGGGCAGCGCGGCGAGGACCCGACCGAGCCGCCCTCGCACAAGCCCTACAAGCACCCCGCGATCCGCCACGAGCCGCGCATCGAGGCGCTGTCGGAGGCGTGGACACGCGAGGGCCTCAACCCCTTCCACCTGCCGATGGGCGCGCTTCTCGACCAGGACGAGACCGGGGCGGCGACGCCCCGCTCGCCGCTCCTGCGCTGCGACCCGTTCGACGGCTATCCGAGCCTCACCAACGGCAAGGCCGACGCGCAGGTGATCTGCGTCGACCCGGCGCTGGAGGCCCATCCGAACCTGACGCTCCTGAAGAACGCCTATGTGGAACGCCTCCTGACCGACGCCGGCGGCGGCACGGTCACGGGCGTCGAGATGATCATCGAGGGCCGCGCCCACACGATCCGCGGCGACATCGTGGTGGTCGCCTGCGGCGCCCTGTCGTCGGCGCTCCTGTTCCTGCGCTCCGCCAACGATCGCCACCCGGACGGGCTCGCCAACGGCTCAGGGTTGGTCGGGCGCAACTACATGCGCCACAACAACGCGACCGTGCTGGCGATCTCGAAGGTGCCCAACCCGACCGAGTTCCAGAAGACGCTCGGCCTCAACGACTTCTACCACGCCCATGCCAAGTCGCCGATGAACCCGCACGAGTTCCCGCTCGGCCACATCCAGATGGTGGGCAAGTCGGATGGGATGCAGATCGAGGCGGAGGGGCTGCCCGGCTTCCTGCACTGGCTGCCCGAGAAGCCGTTCGACTGGATCGCCCGGCACTCGATCGACTTCTGGCTGACCTCCGAGGATCTCCCGCGACCGGAAAACCGCATCTTCTACCGCAACGGGCAGGTGCATCTCGATCTCACCGAGACCAACATGGACGGGCACCGGGCGCTGCGCGAGATGCTGCGCCGGATCTGCGACAAGGCCGAGATCCATCCGCACCTCGTCGATCGCTCGCTATATCTCGGCAAGGACACGCCGATCGGCGGCACGGCGCATCAGGCGGGCACGCTGCGCTTCGGCGAGGACCCGGCATCGAGCGTCCTCGATCTCGACTGCCGCGCGCACGGGATCGATAATCTCTACGTCACGGACGCGAGCTTCTTTCCCTCGATCGGCGCGGTGAACCCGACGCTGACGATCATCGCCAACGCACTGCGCGTCGCCGACACGATCGCCGGGCGCCTCGGCGCGTCCGTGGGCTGAGCGATCGGAAGCCCGTCCTCAACGCAGGAAGCCTTCGGCGTCGAACGCGTCCCATTCGCGAAGGCGCGGCTTCGGATCGCGGCTGCGCGAAGCCTTCGCCGGCTTCGCCGCCTTCGGCTCGGCCTTGCCGCCGCGCGCCAGCGCCGCCTTGCCGGCGGCGCGCGCGCGTTTCTCCTTCAAAGCCTCCGCGTCCTCGATCCGCCAGAGCGCGGGTAGATCCCGGTCGAGTACATCCTCGATCTGGCGGGGATCGAAGACGTGGAAGGTCACGGCCTTGGCGCGGCCGCGCAGCTTCACGGTCCGCGTGCCCGCGCTCTGCAGCCGGCCGTCCTTCAACCATTTCAGGCGCTCGCGCGGCAGGATGGTGAGGATGTCGTCGACCTCGCGCGGCAGGACGGCGAGCGCATCGACGCCGGCAAGAACCGTCTCGACGACCCGCGACGCCGCCGAGAGCCGCTCCTCCTGGTCCGCCTCGAAGCGCAGGACGATCCGCCCGTCCTCGACGGCGAGGTGCTTGCGGTCGGGGAACGCGAGGCGGGCGCGCAGCTCGCGCTCGATCCCCTGCGCGCGCACTCGCGAGCCGAGCGCGGCCGCCACGGGAAACGGCCACTCGGCCTTCAGATCCTTCGAGGTTTCGCCGTCGCGCGTCGCTGTCATGCGCCCGCAACGCGGCAGGCCGCCGTTTCTTTCCCGGGACGCGCAAACCGCGGATGCCGGGCGGGCAAGACCGGTGCGGTGTGGGCCCGCTGAGAGAAGCGAGGGCTCGCAGAGTAAAGGATCACGCCGCCGCGACCGTGCCATTTACTTTCCCTGGCGTTTGGAAGGTTCTGCCATGATGTTCCCCTGCCAGATCGCGCAGTCCTGTGCCAATCATACGTCATTCGATTGATCGTGGAGGATGGCATGGCACTTCGATTTGCAGAGCGTGTGGGCACACCGGGCAGCGACAATCTTGCCGGAGCGACGAACACCATCACCTTCGGCCTCGCGGGCAACGACACGCTCACGTCGAGCGGCGGTTCGGTCTTCTCGGTGCTGGTCGGCGGCAGCGGCAACGACACCTACACGTCGCGTCCGGGCACCGTGATCACGGTCGCCGACAACGGCGGAGGCTTCGATCGGCTCGTCACCTCGACCCTGTCGCTGGGCTCCAACACGGTGACCGCGATCGTCGACGGCCGGCATTTCCTCGCCCTCAACCAGGACACGGGCGAGGCCGTGTTCGTGCTCGACTACCAGCAGTCGAGCAATGCGATCGAGGCGATCCAGACCCCGGACGGAACCTTCTCTTCGGTGGAACTCGTGGCCTTCGCGCAGGCTCAGCCGAGCTTCCAGGGCAACCTCGCTTGGGAGGACCTCCTCCGCTACGGCCTCGCCCAGCCGGTCTCGACGCTCGACACCAACGAGGCCATCGCCTTCTACGCCTATCGCGCCACTGCCCTCGAGAACGCGCTTCCCGTCGGCAGCGAGGACGCGGTCTACCGCTTCTTCGATACCCGCAGCGGCTCGCATTTCTACACCGCGAGCGTTGCCGAGCGGGACCAGGTAGCGGCGAGCCTGCCGGACTTTCGCTACGAGGGCGAGGCCTTCGAAGCGGCTCCTGACGGCGCCGCCGGTACGATCGACGTCTTCCGCTTCCTGAACACGCAGACCGGCACGCATTTCTACACCGCCAACGTCGCCGAGCGCGATCTCCTGATCCAGACCAACGGAACCTCGCGCTACGAGGGCGAGGCCTATGAGGCCTATGCCGAGGACGGCGCAGGACGGGCGGCGCTTCATCGCTTCTTGAACACCGACACGGGTTCCCATTTCTACACCGCCAGCGCAGACGAGCAGGCGTTCGTGGCGGCCAACTTCGCGCAGTACCGCTACGAGGGCGTCGGCTACTACGTCGATCTCTGAGCCGGGCCCGCCCCATCCGAGAGCCCCGTGCCGCCCTTGAAGCGGCGGCGCGGGGCCCAACCTCCACACCTGCCGTGCGGAAGCCGATCGAGGCCGTCGCGCGGCGCGAACCGGGAAGAGGATGGAACCCATGATCGACGCGACCGACCGCTCGCATCTCGAACGCTGCGTCGCGCTCGCGGCCGAGGCGCTGGAGGCGGGCGACGAGCCCTTCGGCTCGATCCTCGTCGATGCGGACGGCGCGACGCGTCTGGAAGCCAGGAACGAGGTCGGCGGCGGCGACGCCACGCAGCACCCCGAGTTCGCCATCGCGCGCTGGGCCGCAGCACACCTCTCGCCGGCCGAGCGCCGGGAGGCCACGGTCTACACGTCCGGCGAGCACTGTCCGATGTGCTCGGCCGCCCATGCCTGGGTCGGGCTCGGGCGGATCGTCTACGCCTCCTCGGCCGCGCAGCTGACGGCGTGGCAGAAGGACCTCGGGCTGTCCCCCTCCCCGGTGCGCCCGCTCGCCATCAACGAGGTCGCCCCCGGCGTGCCCGTCGACGGACCGGACGCGGACCTTGCGGAAGCCGTGCGCGAGCTTCACGCGCGCACGGCCCGGCGCTAAGGCGCTGGCGCTACTTCCGCTTGAACGCAGCCGAAAGGACCGCACCGAAGGCACCCTGCGAGGCCGGAGGCGCCTTGGCCGGTGCCGGCTTGTCCGGCGCGCGCACGGCCGGGCGCTCGCCGCCCTTGCGCTCCGCCGCATCGGGCATCTCGCGGCGCATCGTCAGCGAGATCCGCTTGCGCTTCACGTCGACCTCGACGACGCGCACCTGCACCACCTGCCCCGCCTTCACGACCTCGGCCGGGTCCTTCACGAAGCGGTCGGCGAGCTGCGAGACGTGGACGAGCCCGTCCTGGTGGACGCCGATGTCAACAAAGGCGCCGAAGGCCGCGACGTTGGTGACGGTGCCTTCGAGGCTCATGCCGGGCTTGAGATCGGTGATGGCGTTGACGCCCTCCGCAAAGGCTGCCGTGCGGAAGGCCGGCCGCGGATCGCGGCCGGGCTTTTCCAGTTCCGCGATGATGTCCTTCACCGTCGGCAGGCCGAAGCCGTCGCCGACGAATTTTTGGGGATCGAGCGACTTCAGCGCCGCCGGATCGCGCATCACGGCCGGCACGTCCTTGCCCACCGCCGCCACGATCCGCCGCGCCACCGGATAAGCCTCCGGGTGGACGGCGGAGGCATCGAGCGGTTCGGTGCCGCCCGAGATGCGCAGGAAGCCGGCGCACTGCTCGAAGGCCTTCGGCCCGAGGCGCGGCACGTCGAGAAGCTTGCGGCGCGTCTTGAACGGCCCCACAGCGTCGCGATGGGCGACGATCGCCTCGGCGAGCGAGGGCCCGAGGCCGGCGACGCGCGACAGGAGCGCGGCCGAGGCCATGTTGAGATCGACGCCGACCGCGTTCACGGCGTCCTCGACGACGGCATCCAGCGCCTTGGACAGACGACCCTGGTCGACGTCGTGCTGGTACTGGCCGACGCCGATGGCCTTCGGATCGACCTTGATCAATTCGGACAAGGGGTCCTGCAGGCGTCGCGCGATCGACACCGCGCCGCGGATCGAGACGTCGACGCCCGGCATTTCCTTCGATGCGAGCTCGGACGCCGAGTAGACCGACGCCCCGGCCTCGCTCACCACCGCCTTCACCGGCTTCCGGCCCGGCAGCGCCTTGATCACCTCGGCGGCGAGCGCCTCGGTCTCGCGGCTCGCCGTGCCGTTGCCGATCGCGACGAGTTCGACATCGTGGCGCCCGATCAGTTGCGCGAGCTTGGCCATCGCGCCGGCCACGTCGTTCTTCGGCTGGAACGGATAGACCGTCGCCTGATCGATGAGGCGCCCCGTCGCGTCCACCACTGCGACCTTGACGCCGGTGCGCACGCCCGGGTCGAGCCCCATCGTCGCCTTCGCCCCGGCGGGCGCGGCGAGGAGCAGGTCCTTGAGGTTGCGCGAGAAGACGCGGATCGCCTCGCCGTCCGCCCCTTCCTTCAAGGTGCCCATCATCTCGGTGGTGAGGCTGGGCTTCAGCTTCTGGCGCCAGGCCCAGCGGGCGACGCCCATCAGCCAGGCGTCGGCGGGCGAGCTTGCCGCGGTCTTCACGTCCGAATGCCGCGCGACCATGGCCTCGACCGGCTTCACGCTGGCGGGATCGTCGGCATCCACCTCGACGTCGAGCGTGACGACGCCCTCCTTCTCGGCCCGCAGGAGCGCGAGCACGCGGTGGCTCGGCGCGCCGGCCCATTTCTCGGCATGGTCGAAATAGTCGGAGAACTTGGCGCCGGCCTCCTCCTTGCCCGGCACGACGCGGGCGCGAACTTGAGCCTTCGCCACGAGGTGGCGGCGGATCTCGCCGACAAGGGCGGGATTTTCCGCCATGCCTTCGGCCACGATGTCGCGCGCGCCCTCCAGCGCCGCCTTCGCGTCCGGCACGTCGGTGTTGAGGAAACCGGCGGCGAGCGTCGCCGGATCGACGCTGCGATCCTTCAGGATACGCTCGGCCAGGGGACCAAGACCCCGCTCGCGGGCGGCATCGGCGCGGTTGCGGCGCTTCGGGCGGAAGGGAAGGTAGAGATCCTCGAGCGCGACGCGCGTCGCCGCGCCCCGGATCGCCCGCTCGATCTCGCCCGTCAGCTTGCCCTGCTCGCGCACCGATTTCAGGACCGCCGCCCGGCGCGCCTCCAGGTCGCGCAGATAGGCGAGCCGCGTTTCCAGCGTGCGGAGCTGCGCGTCGTCGAGCCCGCCCGTCGCCTCCTTGCGGTAGCGCGCGATGAAGGGGACCGTCGCGCCGCCGTCGAGAAGCGCGACCGCCGCGGCGACCTGGGGCCCGCGCGCCCCGATCTCCCCCGCGATCACGGTCTCGATGGTGCTCTGCGTGTTGCTCATGTCGGTCGTCCTCGCGCGGGCCTGTTCCGGGCGCTGATAGCATCCCCGCCGTCCCATCTCACCTGCCCTGTCATGACGGCGCCTTCGCGGCGTGAACGCTGCGTCGTCGCGCGCCTCGGCTGCGCGCTTCCCCGAAGCGTGGCATGAGACCGCCGGACCCAACGGGAGAATCGAACCGATGAAGCTCTACTACAAGCCCGGCGCCTGCTCGCTCGCGCCCCATATCGTCGCCCGCGAGGCCGATCTCCCCGTCGAACTCGTGTCGGTCGATCTCGTGCAGAAAAAGCTCGAAGACGGCGGCGACTATTTCGCCGTGAACCCCAACGGCTACGTGCCGGCGCTCGACATCGGCGAGGGTCCGGTGCTGACCGAGGCCTCGGTGGTGGTCCAGTATCTCGCCGACCGGAAGCCCGAGAGCGGCCTGATGCCGGCGGCCGGCTCGACGGCGCGCTACCGCGTGCAGCAGTGGCTGGCGTTCGTCTCGACCGAGCTGCACAAGCAGTTCAGCCCGCTGTTCAAGCCGAACACGCCGGACGCCACCAAGGAGATCCAGAAGGAGCTTCTGGCCAAGCGCTTCGGCTTCGTGGACCAGGCGCTGGAGGGCAAGACCTATCTCACCGGCGAAACCTTCACGGCCGCCGACGCCTATCTCTTCACGGTCCTCAACTGGGCCAGCTTCGTGAAGCTCGACCTGACGGCCTTCCCCGAGATCGCCCGGTTCATGGCGGCGGTGCGGGCTCGGCCCGCGGTCCAGACCGCGCTTCGCGAAGAGGGCCTCGCCTGATCACACCACGACGAAGCCGTGGGCGAAGGGGTCGCGGTCGTCGATGAAGATCGTGTTGATGCCGGTCTGGCGCGCCCAGCCGGCGATCGACGGCACGATCGCGGGGCGGCCGCCGACGCTGGCTGCCGCCTCCACCCGGCCCCGGAACAGGGAGCCGATGATGCTCTCGTGGATGAAGTCGTCGCCCACCTGAAGCTTGCCTTTGGCTGCGAGCTGCGCCATGCGCGCCGAGGTGCCGGTGCCGCAAGGGCTGCGGTCGATCGCCTTGTCGCCGTAGAACACGGCGTTGCGCGCGTGCGCCTCCTCGTGGCGCGGCGCGCCGGTCCACAGGATGTGGCTGAGGCCACGGATCGCCGGGTGCTCGGGATGGACGAACTCGTACTTCTCGTTGAGAGCCTTGCGCAGCTTCGGCGAGAAGCCGACGAGCTCGCCGGCGGTGAAGTCCGCCATGTCGCGGAACACCCGCTGCGGCTCGACGATGGCGTAGAAATTGCCGCCGTAGGCGACGTCCACCACGACCTCACCGAGACCCTCGACCTCGGCCGTCAGACCTTCCGAATGGAGAAAGCCCGGCACGTTGCGCAGCCGCACCTCCTCGACGAAGCGCCCCTCCTGCCGGTAGGTGACGTCGACGCGGCCGGCCGGGGCGTCGACGGCCAGACGTCCCGCCTCGCGCGCGGTCACCAGCCCGTTCTCGATCGCCATGGTCACGGTGCCGATGAGGCCGTGGCCGCACATCGGCAGGCACCCCGACGTCTCGATGAAGAGGACGCCGACGTCGCAGTCCGGCCTCGTCGGCGGATAGAGGATCGATCCCGACATCATGTCGTGGCCGCGCGGCTCGAACATCAGGCCGGTGCGGATCCAGTCGTACTCGGCCAGAAAATGCGCCCGCTTCTCCAGCATGGTCGCGCCCTGCAGCAACGGCCCGCCGCCGGAGACGAGGCGGACCGGATTGCCGCAGGTGTGCCCGTCGAGACAGGAGAAGGTGCGCGATGCCATGGAACGCCTCAAGCGAAACGCTGGGGGGAGAAGGGTGCGAGATCGACCGGCGGGGCCCGGCCGGTCAGGAGGTCGGCGACGATCCGGGCGGTGCCGGCCGACTGGGTGAGACCGAGATGGCCGTGGCCGAAGGCGTGGACGATGCGCCGGCTGCCGCGCGAGAAGCCGATGGCGGGAAGCGAGTCGGGCAGCGACGGGCGAAAGCCCATCCACTGCCGGCCGCCGTCGGTCTTCAGCCCCGGCAGGAAGCTCTTCGCCTTGGCCAGCATCGCGTCCGACCGCTTGAAGTTGGGCTTCAGCCGCAGCCCGCCGAGCTCCACCGCCCCGCCGACGCGGATGCCGGTGGAAAGCCGCGTCACCACGAAGCCATGGCCGCCGAAGGTGACCTGCGTGCGCAGATCGAACGCGTCGCCCGGCAGCGTCGTGTTGTAGCCGCGCTCGGTCTCGAGCGGCACGCGCTCGCCGACGGTCGCCGCGATCCGGTGCGAGAAGGCGCCGGCCGCCACGACGACATCGGCGGCGCGGCGGGGCCCATCGCCGGTGTCGAGCGTCACGCCAGCGGCGTCCGGCAGGAGGGCGCGCACATCAGCCGTCTCGATCGTCCCGCCGTTCTCGCGGAAGCGTTCGGCGAGCGCCAGGACGTAGAGCTTCGGGTCCGAGATCGAGAACCAGCCGGGCGTGAAGGTGCCGCGCACGAAGCGCTTTGCCAGACCCGGCTGCACCTCGGCCATCTCGGCCGCGCTCATGTGGCGGAACTCGATGCCGTGGCGCTCGCGCGCGTCCCAGCCGGGCAGCGAGGCCCGCCATTCCTCCTCGCTCTCGAAGACCTCGAGATTGCCCTCCCGGCGCAGCATGGACAGCGTGCCGGTCGCCTCGAGGAAGGGCTCGAGCTCGGCCTTGGAAAGATCCATGAGGGCCGTCTGCGCGGCGGTCGCCGCCTCGACCCGGCCGGGCGAGCACGCCCTCGCGACGCGCAGCATCCAGGGCGCGATGCGAAGCGCATAGGCGGGCGGCACGGAGAGCGGCCCGAGCGGGTCGAGCAGCCAGCGCGGCGCCTTTCGCATCAGGCCGGGCGAGGCGAGCGGCAGGATGTCGGTGAAGGCGAAGGCGCCGGCATTGCCGGCGGAGGCCCCTGCCGCCGGCCCCTCGCGATCGACGACCGCGACGCGCCGACCCCGCCCCTGGAGCGCGAGCGCGGCCGAGAGGCCGACGACGCCGGCTCCGATCACGATGATGTCCGGCTGCACTGCCTCGTTCATGGCCGAGCTATGCCCTCACGGCCGTCAGGCCGCAAGGCGCGGCGCGTGGGACGCGGTCTTCGACCAGCTCGCATACCAGGCGTCGAAGAGCTTCAGCTGCGCCTCGGCGAAGCCGCGCTGCGAATCCGACAGGACGTCGGTCTCGTTGAACTGCAGCGTGAATGCGCCATGCCCCTTCAGCACCATCAGGTGCTTGAAGTAGAGGACGAGGTCCGGCCCCTCGTCGAACGAGGAGAGGACGGCGAGCGCTCCTTCCAGTTCCAGCGCCTGACGGCGCGCGTCGGCGTCGCCCTTGGCGGCGGCCTGGGCGAGCGCGCACAGATGCAGCACCTCGCGCGGCAGAACGTTGCCGATACCGGTGATGGCGCCCGTCGCGCCGCAGTTGACGAAGCCGTGGACCACCGCGGTGTCGACGCCGACCATCAGCGTCACGCCGTCGTCGCGGCTGGTGATGTGCTCGGCGGCGTAGCGCAGGTCCGCCGAGCCGCCGAACTCCTTGAAGCCGACGAGGTTCGGATGCTCGGCGCGCAGCGCGAAGAAGAGGTCGGCCTTGGTGGCGTAGCCGTAGTATGGGCTGTTGTAGATGACCGCCGGAAGCTCGGGCGCGGCCGACAGTACCGCCTTGAAATGCGCCTTCTGGGCGGCGGGCACCGTGCCGCGCGACAGGACGCGCGGGATCACCATCAGGCCCTTGGCGCCGACCTTCGCGGCATGGGCGGCATGGGCGACGGCCGAGGCCGTGTTGACGGCGCCGGTGCCGACGATGACCGGCACGCTGGCCTTCACTAGGCGCTCGACGCCTTCCATGCGCTGCACGTCGGTGAGGAGCGGCCAGTCGCCCATCGACCCGCAATAGACGACCGCCGACATGCCGGCGGCGATCATGCGCTGGCCGAACGCCACCAACGCGTCGAAGTCCGGCGTGCGGTCGGGCTTGCACGGGGTCATGAGAGCGGGGATCACGCCGGAGAAGACGGACGAAGACATCGCGAAGGCTCCTGAAGGTTCGGGCCGGCGCGACGGCTCTCTCGCGCCCATGCGCCGTTCTAGCACCTTGTATTTTATTTGTCGACAGAGGTCCGCGCGAGCGGAATCGCCAGATCGGACCGCCGCTTCATGAGCCGGTCGATCTGTTCGACGATCTGCTCGGCATGGATGCCGGCGAGCCTGTCGGCTTCATCGACATCGCGCGCGGCGATCGCGGCGATCAGATCCTCGTGCTCCTCGACGAAGCGGGGCGGCAGGCGGTCCTGGTAGGAGTCGTAATAGAGGCGCAGGAGCCGGCGCCCGTCGTTCAGCAGCCGGTCGAACAGGGAGGCGAAATAGGGATTGCGCCCGCTGTCCGCGATTGCCGCATGAAAGGCGGCGTTGGTCGCGATCATGGCCAGCGCGTCCTGCGCGGCGACGGCGCCCGCAAAGGCCACCTGGCGCGAACGGATCGCATCGAGATCGTCCGACCGGTGGTGTTCGGCCGCCAGCCGCGTCGTCACGCGGTACATGAGAACCAGCGCGTCGAAGAAGGGCGGCAGGGCGGCGGCGTCGAGCGAGGCGACGAGGGTCGAGCGGTTCGGCAGCGCCGTCACCAGTCCCTCGCCCTGGAGACGCACCAGCGCCTCGCGGATCGGGGTGCGCGACAGGCCGAAGCGCTCGGCGAGCGCCACCTCGTCGATCGGGCTGCCCGGCGACAGATGGAGGTCGAGGATCTCGTCGCGCAGCTGCTCGTAGACGAGCCGTGCCCCCGAGCCACGGCGCCGCTCCGGGATCGACGGGTCGACAGTCTCGCTCATGACGGCTCCTCGGGCGGTGTTTCCCGGAGCTTTAGGCAGAGGGCGGCGGGAAGGCCAGTGCGGCCGCGCGTCAGCCTCGCAACCACAGCGTCTCGAGCTCGGCCTCGCCCTGCATGCGCACCACGCGCCGCGCGTGGGAGGCGATGTCCGGGACCCCCGGCTCGACGGCCAGTTCCACGACGCGCTCGCCCCGCGCGCGGCGGCGCTTCCACTCCGCATAGGGGTAGTCGTCGATGCCAAGGAACGTCGAGCGCCCGCGCGGCATGGCGCGGCGCTGGGCAAAGCCCGAATTGATCGCTGCGAGCGTGATGCGCGAGCGATGGGCGGAGACCAGGGAGGCCGTATCCACCTCGATCACGTCATGCGCCTCTGCGCGATAGGAGCCGGCGTTCAGCATGCGCAGGAGGCGCGCGCGGGTGAGGCTGAAGAAGGCGTGCGCGTTGAGGATCGCGTACCAGTCCGCCGGTGCGAGCCCGTCCTCGAGGCAGGCCGCGAGGCTCCGGTCGCTCATCGGCTTCTGGTCGCGGATCACGGCTCGCCCGAGCCGGGGATGGCGGATCTCGACCGAGGCCGGTCGCCGCGCCTCCAGCGCGCGCCGCGCGTCGCCCATCACCTCGAAGAGGTCGAGCAGCGCCGTGGTGCCCCAGAGCCCGTGCTGCCGGATCGACGGCCAGGAGCCGGCGGCCGCCATATGGTAGAGGACTGGACAGTCCCGGATCAGTTCGGACAGCTCGTCCTCGCTCAATCGCCCCTCCCGTCGGTCGCCCGAGCGGAAGATGGGCGGCGGCGGGACGGCCCGGCAGGCGGCGCGATGTCGCGCCGCTTCCGGCTCAGGCGAAGAGTTGCCAGCGTTTTGGCATCACGGTGATGGGTGTTCCGGCCTCGCTCGGGG
>NZ_FOOA01000024.1 GCF_900113065.1 Aureimonas phyllosphaerae | reverse complement strand
CGCCGAGCAGCCGCGCAACCGCAACACGGCTTGGTCCCGGCAGATGCGCTTCGACATGATCTGCGAGGCCAACGGGATCGAGCACCGCCTCACCAAGCCGAACCATCCGTGGACGAACGGTCAGGTCGAGCGGATGAATCGCACGATCAAGGAAGCCACCGTCAAACGCTTCCACTACGAGAGCCACGATCAGCTCCGCACGCATCTCGCCGACTTCATGGCGGCCTACAACTTCGGCCGTCGGCTGAAGACGCTCGGCGGTCTCACGCCCTACGAGTACATCGCCCGGATCTGGACCTCAGAGCCCGACCGGTTCATCGTCAATCCGATCCACCAGATGCCGGGACTGAACAGCTAGGGGCAAATCAGCGACACGCCGATAGTAGCGGCTGTGCACTCGGTGCGAGAGTCGATCGCAAGACGGGCATGCCGCCGATAATGCTCGCGCCGAGGCGGTGACGATCAGGACGCCGTCCACAAACTCCTGGTGATCGACAACCAGCCCGGCTGGAACGACGGACGAGAGCGAAAGACGGCACGACATGGCAGAGATCCCTATCGGAAATCGCCATTCCCGCCGCCAAACTGCATCAGTTGTGAGTCAGACCCAGTTTTGCAGGCCGTTTGACATGATCGGCGGATCCGGACGCGACATCTACACGGTCGACGACATCGGCGACGTGGTCGACGAGGTCACGGACCAGGACGCGGACGACGGCGCCCTGGACACCGTCTGGAGCACGGTCTCCTTCATGCTTGGGCCGCGCGTCGAGAACCTTCGCCTCCAGTCGGGCGACATCGACGGCACGGGCAACGAACTAGCCAACCTGATCACCGGCTCGGCCGGCCGCAACGTCATCGCCGGGGGGACGGGCATCGACAGCCTCTACGGCAAGGGCGGCGCGGACGTGTTCGTGTTCGCCGAGAAGGGCAAGGACAACAAGGACTCGATCTGGGACTTCGACGCCGACGACAGGATCCAGCTGCGAAAGCAGGTCTTTTCCGGTCTCGATGCGGACGGCGACGGGGTTCTGGATGCGGGCGCCCTCACCTTCGGCTACCGCGCCGCAGCCACCAACGCGCAGATCGTCTACGACGCCAAGACCGGCAACCTCTCCTACGAAGCCGACGGCACGGGCGGCGCGCCCACCGAGGTGATTGCCATGGTCGGCAAGAACCTCTCTTTCCTCGACTCCGGCGACATCCTGCTGGCCTGACGCCCCGGCTCCGAATCGTTTCGGGCGACCGTCCTCTCCCGGCGGTTCCGACGCTTGGCGTTTCCCGAGAGAATGCCGGGCGGCGGCTCCGCGCGGGGCGTGCCACATCGCGATATCGCGCGGACGCAATCCGAGCGCCCGGCAGGTTCTTTGGTCGGAACAGGCGCCTGAGCGGCGCCTACCGGATCTTACCCTGCGGCAGGCCTGCCGAACCGGGCAGTGACGGCGCCGAGGTCGATGCAATCGCGGGCGGAGCGCCCATCGTTAAACAATCATTAATCCTCTGGTTGACTCATATCTAGCCGTCATTATTAATCCCGTTACCATCACAGGGGGCCTTCATGACATTTAAATCAAACTTTATATTTGGCGCCGTCCAGCTCACCAACGGTGACGATACGCTCAGCGCGAAGAAGTATCTGCTGGCGGACGTGTTCGGTCGTGACGGGGACGACGCGTTCATCGCCACGGGGAACGGCAGCATCTCGTTCAGCGCCTTCAAAGGCGGCGCGGGGAACGACCGCCTCGTGGTCGACGCCGACACGTCGCTGATCGGCTCATCCACCTATAACGGCGGTGCGGACAAGGACATTCTCGAGTTCTCCTCGTCCGACCGCATCGTCATGCGCGAGACCGGAGTCTCGTCCACCGGCGAGACGGAAATCACCCTGACCACCCTGAAGTTCGGCTGGCTTCCGCTCGGGTCGATCACCACCACCAGCGTCGAGCGTTTCGTCATCACCGGCAGCGCCTACAACGACGTGCTCGTGGGCAGCTCAAGTAACGACTGGCTGGACGGCGGCGCCGGCGCCGATACGTTCGCCGGCTCGGCAGGAGACGACGGCTACGTGTTCAGCAGTGCCGCCGAGCGCGTCGTCGGCGAGACCCAGAACGGCGGCGAAGACTCGATCTGGACCACAGTTTCCGTCGATCTGCGCCAGAACCAGTTCGTCGAGAACCTGCGTCTCTACGAAGAAGGCGGGGCCATCAACGCCATCGGCAACGAGCTGGCCAACCTAATCACCGGCAACGCCGCCAAGAACGTCATCACCGGGGGACTCGGCAACGATTCGCTCTACGGCAAGGGCGGCGCGGACGTGTTCGTGTTTGCGGAATACGGACAGGCAAACAAGGACTCGGTCTGGGACTTCGATTCCGACGACAAGATCCAGCTGAGCAAGTCGGTCTTCTCCGGACTCGACGCCAATAACGACGGCGTCCTCAATGCGGGTGCGCTCACCTTCGGCACCCGTGCCGAGGGCACGAACGCCCAGATCATCTACGACGCCAAAACCGGCAACATCTCCTACGACGCCGACGGCACGGGCAGTTCGCCGACCGAGGTGATCGCGCTGATCGGCCGGAACCTGCCCTTCCTCGACCACAAGGACTTCCTCCTGGCCTGACCGGCCGACGCGTCGCCGGTGGCGAACCGGCGATGCGTTTCGAAGGCGCGGCGCGGCGAAGGGCTTCGCCCGCAAGCCGACGCCGCCGGAAGACCCCCGGTCCGGCACTGCCGGGGCCGGGGACCCGAACCCGGATGCTCCCGCAGAGATCACCGACATGGGAGCCCGCACGCCTCGCCCATGGCGTTCCATCGCGAGCCGACGGAACGTCTCGGAGCGGCATAGCGAGGCCGGACATACGGGCGGCCGATGTCTAATCGGCGCCTTGCTCACGCAAGATCATACATCGTTTATATTTTGTGTTGCGCTGCGAGATGTCCGGCAACGCGCGGACAGACTTTCCCGCCGACGACTTCGCCGCGGCGATATTGCACTCAACCCTTGAACCACAAGAGGCAAACCGCCTCATTTTTTGCTCCAAATGCCAAAGTTCCTCTGTTAGTTAACAAGGACATAATGTCATTTGACTATTTAACCGCTATCTTGCATATCCTCATTCCACAGCGTCATCTGGAGACTCACCCATGGCAACCACCTACAACCGTTCGAATATCGTCCTCTCCGGCGATCAGTTTCTCGGCCGCGTGGACGACACGCTCATTGCCAAGGGATACGACAACGCCTCCGTGATCGGCCGCGAAGGCAACGACACGTTCAAGACCGCCGGAGCCGGCACGTTCACCTGGTCCACCTTCCTCGGCGGCGACGGCAACGACCGTCTGGTCGTGCAGGAAGGCGATACCTTCGTGGGCACCACGTCGTACTACGGCGGCACGAACACGGATTCGAGCATCCGCGAAAGCGACATCTTGGAGTACAGCACCAACAAGCAGCTCACGATGTCCGTCGAGGGCAGCGGCGTGCTCCTGCAGCAGGCCGGCGTCAGCGGGCAGCTCTATGTCAGCAACGTCGAGCGCTTCGTGATCAAGGGCAGCGCCGACGGCGACGTGCTGATCGGCTCCAACGGCAACGACTGGCTGGACGGCCGCGGCGGGCTGGACACGTTCCAGGGCTCGACCGGCGACGACGGCTATGTCTTCGACAACGTGAACGAGCGCGTCGTCGGCGAGCAGGCCAATGGCGGTAACGACTCGATCTGGTCGACGGTCTCGGTCGACCTGCGCCAGAACGCCAACATCGAGAACCTGCGCCTCTACGAAAGCACCAACCAGATCGAGGCCGTCGGCAGCACGTCCGCGAACCTGATCACCGGCAACACGTCCGACAATTTCATCGCCGGCCTTGCGGGCAATGACCGCCTTCACGGCAAGGGTGGAGCAGACACGTTCGCGTTCAACGAGTTCGGCAGCGCGAACAAGGACACGATCTACGACTTCGCCAGCGACGACCACCTAGCCCTCGGCAATGCTTTCACGGGCCTGAACTACAATGCGGACGGCACGCTGGTCGCCAACCAGTTCGTGACCGACCCGTCCGCGCTGGTGGCCGGCGTGGCTGCGATCATCTACAACAGTGCGACCGGTGTCGTGTCCTACGACTCGGACGGTGCCGGCGGCGCGGCGGCCGAAGCCTTCGCCCAGATCGGCCGGGGCGCCAGCCTCGACAACACGCAGATCATCAAGACGGACTTCTTCCTCGTTTAAGGTCGAAGACATCGTCGAGACAATCGAGGCCACCGGCGGCAAGCCGGTGGCCTCTTTTCGTTGGAGCCGTGAACGGCGGGCTGCCCCGTACGTGCATCGACGCCGGCCAAAGGGGCGGTGCCGGCCCGCCTCGGCGAGGACGGACGTGCGGACACCCTTGTCCAGATCAAGCTCCCGCATGGGTCGCAAGCGACGACCCTGTGCGCGCTTCTGCGGCATCCACAAGTCAGCGCGGCACCCTTGCCGCGGTCTTGAACGACCCGAGACGGTGTCGTCGGGGTCGAACGGCTCTGAGCCGATCGAGCGCGTCGTCAAGCGGCAGATGCGGCGCGAACGCTTCGACGTCGCTCGTTGTACCGTTTCGCGCCTGATGCGGCAGATGGGTCTGAAAGGTGACGTCCGCGGCAAAACCGTGCGCTCCACGATCCGCGAGACCGCGGCGCCATGCCCGCCCGACCGGGTGGACCGCATCTCCGAGGCGCCGCGCCCGAACATGCTGTGGCTCAGCGATCTAACCGATGTCGCGACCTGGGGTGGCTTTGTTTATGTCGCCTACGCGACACATGCCGCGCATTTGCGCTGACGTCGTGACGCCTTCGCCCAGTGCATCGTTGCTTGGCGGGTATCGCGCTCGGCGCCGACGGACTTCGTTTTAAATGCTCCGGAACAGGCGGTCCACCAACGCCGGTCCTTCGCCGGCGACGGCCTCGTTTGCCATTCGGACCGCGCTGGCGCTCCTTCGACGCCGTCGAGTTCGCTACCCTCGAATGGGTCGACTGGTTCAATACCTGACGATTGCTCGAGCCGATCGGCAACATCCCGCACGTCGAAGCGGAAGAAGTCTATTACGCCAGGCTTGAGGCCATGCCGATCGCCGCGTAGAACTCAAACCAAACAGCCTCCGGGAAACCCAGCGTGGTTCAATCGAGTACAGCCCGACGATGCAGGACGCGATCGAAGGGGCCGACCTCTGCGTTCTCGCGACGGAATAGGACAAGTTCTTGCGGTTCCCGCCGGAGGGCTACCGGGCGGCCCTGCGCAACCCGATCTCTGTCGACTTCAGCAACGCCTTCTCGCTGGAGGCCATGGCGGAGGGTGGCTTCGAGCATCTCTCGATCGGCTGCGGCAGCGTCGAGGCGGCCGAGCCGGCCCTGGCCAAGCGCAACGTCTGAGGGACGTAGACCCCTGGGCCGTCGTCACGCCGCGACCGCTTGCGAGACGGTGGCCGGCGGCAGAAGGAAGGCCGTGAGGCGGCGCCCCTCGATCATCCAGGCGGTCGTGGGCTGCACCGCGCTGCGGGCATCGGCGCCGGTCGCCACGCCGCCGTATTCGGGAACGGACGGATTGCGGATCGCCACGTTCGGAACGAGCCTGACGGCGAACGGAGGGTGGCAGGAGCCCGCTGCGGACGTCTTCGGGGGCTGTCTGGGAAGGCCGGGGGAGGTCAGCAGTCGAGGTCGGGCCGGCACCGCGTCGGACGGGGGCGTCGAGGCGGTCGGCGACGTCGCCGCGACCCGGCCCGACATTGTCTTCATCGAGTTCGGAGCCAACGACGCTGCGCTGAATAAGCTGATCGGCCCGTCAACGAGCACGGCCAACATGCGTTGGATCGTAGACGCGTTGTCTACGCGATGAGGATGAACCCGTTCGGCGGCCGGCGCTCTTGGATGAGTTCCTCTGCGGGACCGCTGCAAAGAGGTGCATCGCGAACTCGTCGCCGAACTCGGCCTCGGCTACATCGACCACCGGCCGGCCTAGGCGGCGCTGCCGCTCAACGAACTCTATCTCGCGGTCTGCGACAGCCTTCATCCCTCGCCCTCAGCGGCGGCCGTCATCGTGCCCGACACCGTGCAGCGCATGAGGGACGATGGCCTCGTCCGCTGCGGCGCCGGCACGACGCCATGAACCGTGCCTCCCGCGCCCCCCGCGCGACCGCGTTCGCACTTGGTGAAACGCCCGACAGGAGACGATCGGCATGAAGGCAGGAGCGATCGAATTCGTCGGTCTCGCCGCGACCCTGGCATTGACGGTCTGCGGTACCGCCGAAGCGACGGAGGCACCCCGTTCCACCTTCGTCGAAAGCGCGATCCTGTCCGAGCCGTCGGGCGACGTCCAACGCCTGTCCTCGCGCGACTTCACCGAGTACATGGAGCGCTCCGTCCTCGACTACGGGCGCACGAAGGCGCCGGCGGCCTTCGACGGCTGCCCCCTCCCCGACCCCGTGTCGAAGGGGCGGACCTACGTGCTCGATCCCGTCGGCGGCCGGCTGGACGGCGAGGGAAGCGCCGAGCGGCCGCTTCCCTCGCTATCCGCCGTGTTCGACGCGATCCGTAAGGGTCGGCTCCAGATGCCGCTGGAGGCCGGCGACACGTTGCTCCTGCGGTCGGGCGATCACGGCTCGGTGGTCGTGCCCGACCTCGGCAATGACGGCTTCATCGCGATCCGGGCGGCGCCTGGGGCGGCCCCGGTCATCGAGACCCTGCGGGTCACTGACGCCCAGAACATCGTGTTCGAGGGTCTGCGCTTCTCTTCGGCGGGCGACGGGAAGAACAACCGGTGGCTCGCTACCGTCTCTCCCGATGCGTCGTCCATCGTCTTCCGATCCAACCGCTTCTCCACCCGCACCGACGGCGCATCATGGAGTGATGAGGACTGGGCGCAACGTTCCAGGATGGGCCTGTTCTCGCGCGGGCACTGCGCTTCGGTCGTCGGCAACCGGTTCGACGATCTCTACAACGGCTTCCGGTCGGCCGGCACGTCCGCACTGGTCGCGGGAAACCGCTTCGAGGGCGTGGTCAACGACAACATCACTTTCGAGACGGGTCGCCAGTGGCTCCTCGGCAATGCGATCCTGAACGGGCGCAACAGCTTGTCAAATCCGCTGCATTCGGACGCCATCCAGGGGTGGAACAAGGATCCGGACCTCGCCTCCGACGTCGTGATCGACGGCAACCTGACCCTGCACTACCAGCCCCAGCGGGCGGAGCCGCCCGATCCGAAGCGCAAGGTCGCCGGCCAGTGGATGACGCCCGAATCCGGTGTCTACCGCCAGGGCATCTCGATCTTCGACGGGAAATGGAGCCATGTCCGGGTGAGCGGCAACGTCATCGTCACCAATTCCACGCACGCGCTGACGATGCTGGGCGTCGAGGACTCGGAGATTACGGAGAACGTGGCGCTGAGTTCCGACCCGACGCGCGTGACGGCGCGGATCCGCATCCTCTACGCCAAGAGCCGGGCGCCGGTCGAGCGGACCGTCGTGGAGGGCAACGTCGTGCCCCAGTTGGAGGTGACGACCCGTCTCCCGCCGCACCCGAACGTCATCCTGGACGAGCTGATTCAAAACACCAAGGGCCAGCCAGGGGAGACGCCGGTGCCCCCTGGGCCGCCCGCGGGATGGGGCGGGGTCCTGGATCGGCAGCAGGACGTCTTCGTGCGCGATATCGACCCGGCGGCCGGCATCTACGACGTCAGGCCGCGCGAGCCCATGCATCCGTGAAGGGGTGGACGGCAGGACAAGAAGCCGCAAGCACCGCCGCCGAACCACGGGATCGCGCGGCACTCATCCACGCACGTCATAAGCTCGAGGCGCGATGATCATCAAACTGTTCAGCACGGCGAACCTGTCCTCCGGCCGCTCCAAGGTCTTTCAGAAAGATGGTGGCGTCGGTCGAGGCGGCCGCGCGCGCCAGGCCAGACGTGACGATCCGGCTGCTGCTGCTGCAGGGCTGCGAGAGCGTACCCGCCGAGCTCATGTTCGAGGACGAGGCTCGGTTCGCCACCCTTCTGACGGTGCCCGAGATGTTCTCGCTGTCGGTGGCGCGCAACCAGCTTCTGGCCGAAGGACGGCGCCTCGGCTGGATGGCCGACGGCGAGATTGTCGCCTCTCCGGATGACGACTGCTGGTATACGGACGGCATCCTCGCGCATGTCCACGGCATCTTCGCGTCCGACGCGTCTCTTGACTTCTGATTCTGCGACTACGCGTCCGCGCCGGTTCGGATCAACGCGACGCTCGAGCGCGGCGCCTCGGTCCACGACGTCCTGCGGCGGGCCTCGTCCAACACGATGGTGTTCCGCAGCCAAGTCGCACACGACCTCGGCGACTTCGATCTGGATCTAGGCGTCGGGGCGCGGCTGAACGGCTCGGAAGACAACGACTACTCCCTGCGCGCCTTCGCGGTGTTCCGGTGGGCACACTTCCTGCCGCAGCCCGCGATCGGGCATCGGGATCGCAACACCGCCATCCGTGCCAAGTGCTACCGGTCGGGGCTGATGGTGATCGCCCGCCACGCACGCCGCCTTCCAGCCTTGCGCAGCGCGCTTCTGCGCAAGCTGGCCGTCTGCTCGGCGCTGATGGCGCGCGGCGAGCTGAAACCAACGGCCTTTGTCGGCGTGGTGCGGACGGCCGCCGGCGAACTCAGGGGCGCAGGGGACGCCCGCAGCGAGCAACGCCCTTGAGCGCGGCGCCTTGGCGCGACCGTCCCCACCCCCGCATCAAGGACTCGCGAACGGCGCGCCTTTGGCCTTCGAAAGGGGCAGGCGCCGGCCTAGGGACATCGCCGGCATCTCGACGAGGCGTAAGCAGAGTTCGGTCGCCGCCAGTGAAACGACGATCACCAGGAGGGAGATCCCCAGCGGCGACAGGACGCCGTCAAAGATCCGGAAAGTGGCCAGAAGAATAAGAAGATGGACGAGGTAAAGGCTGAAGGAGACGCGCCTCAGCCAGACCAGAGGCGCGACGTTCAGGAAGCGCTGTAAGACGTTGGCCCCGAGGGCGATGAGGACGACGGAGGCGATCCCGAACAGGAACTCCGACCCCTTGATCCCCGGCGGGACGGCCAGGAGCGTGACACAAACCGCGATCGTCGCCAGCACCCACAGAGGCTTCATTTCCGACGCGCGGCGCGCGACGTCATCGCGGCGGACCGACAGCAGGGCGCCGGCGGCGAAGTAAGTCGAATAGTAGAGCGTCGCATTCAGCGAGGCGAGGAGCGTGTCCGGCGTGACGAGCGGGGCGGTGAGTTCGGTGAACAGGAGCACGATGGCGATCGCCGCCAGCGTCGCCGGCACGCCGCGCAGGACGACCAGCATGACGAGCGGAAACGCCAGCGAGATCCGCATCTCGTGCACGAGGCTCCACATCACGTTGTTCAGAGAGGAATGGCTTGCGATACCGTCCATGCTGAGATGCGCGACGATCAGCTCGAAGCTGACCGGGTCCGTCCAGGACTTGCCGTGGAACCATTCGCTGAGGCCGGCGACCCCTTGGTTTACAGCCAAGGCGGTGAGAAGCGCCGCCAGTAGGATCGCCGCGGCGAACGGGATGTAGATCCGGCAGAACCGCTTCCACGCGTAGTCCAGATAGGGTGTCTGGGCCACCCGCTGGAAGACAATGTCGAGCACAAAGCCCGACAGCACGAAGAACAGGACCACCGCAGGCCGACCGCCAACGAAGGTTCTCAGCGGCGAATAGTGTAGCCAAGTCGACCACTCTCCTCAGATGGACAGCGATCCCAAGTCGATCCGGTCGGACGTGATCGGAAAGCGAGGAAGAGGTGGTGAAGCACGACGGTCAGGGCGGCGATGCCGCGCAGCGCGTCCAACGAAATCAGTCGTCCCAAAGCAACCCAAGTCGATTGTCGGAGGTATTTCTAAAAAAAATATCATGCCGTCATTATCAGGGCGAGGTTATCACGCGGAATTGATTCGAGCGCCGGCCGCATTCGATTCCTCCCGCCGGCGGCCGGCCGGCTCGTCCCCCCGACGCCCATCCGCCCTCGATGCCGCTCGCCGCCCACCCTGGCGCGGTGGCGCGGTAGCGGCGGACGGAGCGTCCGATAGATTTATGATCAATTTTGCAAAAATAGAATTCATTTCAAATGTTATATTATAAGATGATTTTTTGATTTTTTATTAAAATACTACTGCTGCGCCACATCAAGACTAAAAGGATAGCGATTACAGTCCTCAATCAATGATGACCACCTCGATGTCCGGGTGGTCCGCTGTTTTCGAGGACGCCCATGCCGCTGACCATCCAGCTCCAGTCGAACGCCACCGAAGCCGACATCGTGGCGGGCCTCGAGGTCCTTAAGGCCCAGGGCGGCGGCTCCCTGATCCTGCCCAAGAGCGCGACGATCCTCGTCACCAAAGAAATTAAGCTGTCGATCGACGCGCACCACATCAAGATCGACCTGAACGGCAGCACGCTTCTGGCCTCGGGCGAGCACCGCGTGCTCGTGGCCGAAGGCAAGGAGACCCCCCCGACCGCCGTGACCCTGTCGTCGGACACGGCAGGCAACGCCAAAATCACCTATGCCGCCCTGCCAACGGACATCAAGGTCGGCGGCTGGGTGAAGGTGGTCGCCGACAACGGCCTACCGGGCGACCACATCGACGCCGGCGACGGTGGCCAGACGACGAAGCTCGGACAAGCGGCCCAGATTGTCGCGATCGACGGCAACACGGTCACGCTGAAGGGGCCGCTCGTCGAACAGGGTCTCTACACCGCCAACGTGCGCGCCACGACCTACGCCGCCGGCAGTTTCACCCTCGAGAACGGTAACGTCACTGGCACCGCGGCGACCTACTCCTGGTCTGGGACCGACCTCGTCCACATCCGCTCGCTCGTCGACACCGAGGTGTCCGGCGTGACCGTCAAGAACGGTGGCACCGGAATCAACGTCGTCAGCAACGTCCATGCCGAACTGAAGGACATCGTCGCCTCGAACCTCTGGGCTGGCGTCCATTCTGCGACGTCGCTTGGCACCGAGGTGAACGGCCTCTTCGCCGAGACCGTCGGGCACGGCGTCCTCGTTCACGGCGTCGGCACCACGGCCAACGGCCGCTCGGCCTCGAGCTACGGTGCCGACATCGGGCTCGATGCCTCGAACTCGGTCGTCTACGACGCGTCGAAGTCGGCCTTCGACTTCCATTCGGAATCGCGCAACGGCACCTACAGCGAGGTGCTCGCCTTCGACGCCCGCATGCTCGGCAGCTTCCGCGGCATGGGCAACGGAATGAAGGACAGCGGCGGCGCCGGCAACGATTATGCCCTGCAGTTCTATGAATACGGCCAGGGCGACGGCCGCAATATGGTCGTCGACAACCTGACGGTCCGCGAGACCCAGAACTACAGCTTCATCATCTCCGGCAAGCCGGTCGGCAACACCCTGACCAACAGCCTCTTCGAGAGCAAGACGGCCGGATACGCGATCGGCGCGACGGCTGTGACCATGACCAACGTCGCGCGCACGCTCAGCAAGGGGGATGACGATATCCTGATCGGCACGAACAAGGCCGACAAGCTCCTGGGCGGCAAGGGCGCGGACCAGATCTTAGGCGGCGGCGGCAACGACTACATCTGGGGCGGCGCGGGACGCGACGACCTGTCGGGCGGGGACGGCCGCGACCGCTTCGCCTACAACGCCCTGAGCGAGGGCGGCGACGTGATCCGCGACTTCAAGGCCGGTGTCGGCGGCGACATCATCGACGTGTCCGTGCTCGCGATCCGCATGGGATGGGACCGGAGCAACCTTCTAGGCCAGCACACCATCCACGCGGTCCAGGACGGCCAAGACACGGTGATCAAGGCGGTAGACGGTTCGGGCCACCTCGTCACCCTGGCCCAGCTTACCAACGTCAAGGCATCCGATTTCACTGCCTCCAACCTGCAGACCAAGCTGTCGGAGCCGCTTCCCGCCGGCACGACTCAGCCGGTCGACCAAGCGGCGCCGGACGCGGCGAAGGTCCCGGCCCTTCCCGCTGCCGCAGCCCCCACCGTGGCCGTCGGGCCGAGGGCCGTCGGCTATGCGTTCTCGGCGAATGACGGCCACCTGAAGGCGGGCGAAACGATGACCGTCTCCGTCAATTTCAGCGAAGCCGTGACGGTCGCGGGCAAGGGCCTCGCCCTCCATCTCGCCAATGGAGGGTCGGCGAGCTACGTCTCGGGATCGGGGACCGCGAAGCTTACCTTCTCCTACAAGATCGCCGACGGCCACGACACGGGGGCGCTGAAGGTCGCCTCGCTCGACGTGACGAGCGCGACTGTTGCGTCCTTCTCCGGCGCCACGGCCGGCACGGCCGTCGCGGGTTCGCCTTCGGGCCAGCCGGTCGCGATCGACACCGAGGCCCCCCTGTCCAGCGCCATCTCCCTGTCCTACGAGGACAGCGGCCTGAAGGGCGACGGGCTGACCAACGCCGAGAGCATCCAGGTGTCGGGCTACGGCGACGCCGGTTCGACGGTGCAGGTCTACGACGGCACCAAGCTCGTGGGCACGACGAAGGCGGGGGCCGACGGCCTGTGGCAGCTCGACGTCGCCTCGCGCGCCAGCGGAACCCGCGCGTTCACCGCGGTGGAGACCGACCTGTCGGGCAACCGGAGCGCGGCCTCGAGCGTGGCGGCCGTGACACTGGACCTCAAGGCGCCCGACCGGGCGACGATCGACGGGACCCTCGGCACCGCCTTCACGAAGGACGCGGCCTACACCCTGTCCGGCACGGCGGAAGCGCTTTCCACGATCCGGATCCTGGACGGTAACACGCTGATCGGGACCAGCCGGGTCGGCGCGGACGGGCTCTGGAACTTCGAGGCAGCAGGCCTGTCGGAGGGCCGGCACCGCTTCACCGCCTTCGCCGAGGACGACGCGGGCAACCTGGGACGCGCCTCGATCTACCGGGACGTCACGGTGGACCACACGGCGGCCGACATCGAGGTCACCCGCCTCAATGCGGCCAACGCGAACGGCCAGACCCAGCTGCGCGGCGCCGCCAGCGAGGGCCAGACCACAATCTCGGTCTTCGACAACGGAAAGCTGGCCGGAACGGTCCTGGCCAAGTACGGGAGCTGGATGTTCGACACGACGGTCGATACGTCCAAGGCGCATAGTTTCACCTTCGCAACGCAAGACCGCAGCGGCAATGTCGGCAAGATCGAGGGAACCGCGCTTCTTGGAACCCGCAACGCCGATCGTCTGGTCGGCACGGTCCACGACGACATCTTCACCGGCGGCGGCGGCTCGGACACGTTCGTCTTCGCCCGGAACCTCAGCCACGACACCATCACCGATTTCCGCGGTGGGGCGCCGGCGAGCGGCGGCGACGTCCTCTCCCTCGACCCGCACCTGGCTTCCAGCTACGGCGACGTGATGGCCGATGCCGCGCAGGTCGGAGCCGACGTCGTGATCACCTTCGACGACCATTCGAGCCTGACCCTACAGCGCGTGGCCCTGTCGAGCCTGACGGAGCACAACTTCCTCTTCGCCTGAGCGCGCACAGTGCGCCACAGCGGGGGCGCCAGAGCCGCTCTCCCGCCGACGCCGGCGACGAGCCCGGACGCCGGGCGGCGCGCGGCACACGCTACGGACCGCTCTTTCCTTCTTCGAAGACCCTATGTTAGATGAACCATGCTGCAACGCACGTTCCGCCGCCGCGTCACGGGAGCGGTCGGGTGGCGTCGAAGTCGGCCACGCAGCGGCTTGCCTGCCCCATTCCCTTGCGAGATGCGATCGACCATGAAACTCGGCAAGCTGCGCAGCCTCAACAGTATTTCTTGGGTTCGGAAGTCGATCATCCGAACGAAGTGGCACATCTATACAAAGTTCTGGGGCATGGACATCGCGCGGTCCGCCAGCTTCTCGATGAAAACGCATTTCGACAAGACCTATCCCAAGGGCGTGCATATCGGCGAGCGCAGCTACGTCGCCTTCGACGTGGCGATCCTGGCGCACGACATGACGCGCGGCCTCTACCTGCACACCCGCATCGGCGACGACTGCTTCATCGGCGCGCGCAGCATCATTCTGCCCGGCATAACGATCGGGTCGGGCAGCATCGTCGGCTCGGGCAGCGTCGTGACCAAGGACGTGCCGCCACACTCGATCGTCGCCGGCAACCCCGCCAAGGTAATCCGGTCGGACATCGAGGTCGGCCCGTTCGGCCGCTTCACCAACGCGGAAGAGACCAAGATGCGGCTGGTGGCGAGCGGCGCGTTCGACTGACCGGCCGTGTGCCCGAGCGCCCCACCGATAGCCGGATCGACGCCCCCCGCATGACCCCTCTCTTCCTTGTCCAGAGCCACAACAACCCGGCGCAGCTCGTGCGCCTGGCGACGCTGATCAGGACGACGCTCCCGCAGTCCGTCGTTCTCTTCAGCCACGACGTCCGGGCAGCGCCGCTGGACAAGGACCTCTTCGGCAAGGACGATGCAATCCTGGTCACGCAGGGCCAGGGCGGACGCGGCGACTTCGCCATACTCGATGGCTATCTCGACGCGCTCCGCTTCCTGCGCCGGGAAGGCATCCGGTACGACTGGCTGACGAACCTGAGCGCGCAGGACTATCCCGTGCATTCGCTGGAAGGGATGGTGGCGGTGCTGGCGGCGGCAGAGGACCACGACGGCTTCCTCCACCATTTCGACGCGCTCGCCCAGGATCCCGACGCCATGGCGCCGATGGCCTGGCCGGCCGGGCATGGTTATGAGCGCTACCACTTCCAGTACGCCAAGCTGAAGGACCGGATCGGGACGCCGGAGCGGGCGATGCTGAAGATCCCGCGTCTTCTCGCCGAGCGCTTCCCGAGGGGGGTCCGCATCAACACCGCCTATGGGTTGATGGTCGGGCGCCATGCTGCGAATGCGCCCTTCGACGAGAGCTTCCGCTGCCATGCCGGCAGCTACTGGCACACGATCCGGGCGCGCTGCGCGGAATACCTCCTCGACTTCGCGCAGGAGCGGCCCGACGTCGTCGCCTATTTCCGCAAGGTGCTGATCCCGGACGAGTCCTTCATTCAGACCGTCCTCATGAACAACCCGGCGTTTCGCTTCGAGCCGCGCAACCGGCGATATTTCGACATGCGCGGGTCGCGGCATGGCCATCCGCAGCTGCTGACGGCGGAGACCTTCGACGCCTATACCGATGGCCGTTTCTTCTTCGCCCGCAAGTTCGCGCCCGGCGCGGCCAATGCCGGACTCTTCGACCGGCTCGACCGGATCGCGCGGGCGCCTGCCGCCTCGCAGGTCGGCTGAACCGATCCGCCAGCGCCTATCGGGCCCGGCGGACCTGGCGTGCCATGTTCATTCCCAACTTGATGGTTCCCCGGTCGATCAGCGCCATCGCGGCGGCGTAGACCAACGCGCCCGTCGTGATCATCGCGGCAAGACGCAGGACCGGCGAGACGCCGACGAGTTCGATCGACACGAACCCGACTACTGCGGCCATGATGCCCGCGCACAGGATCGGCCGCAGCGTCGCCTCCCCCTGCTCGCGCACCGAAACGCCGATCGCGGAGCGGATCGTCAGGAGACCCCATGGGATGCCGACGACATGCCGCAGCACCCAGGCGATGCCGATCGCCATCATCCCGTAGCCCGCCGACAGGAAACCACCGAGATTGGTGACGGCGACGGCCAGGAACGCGTAGAAGATCAACCCCTTCTGCTGCCCCTTCGCCCGAAGCACGGGACCGACGAGAACGCGTGGGAAGGCGAGGACCCAACCGGTGGCGGCCATCTGGCACACGATGATGGACGGCTCCCACCGGGCGCTGAACACCGTGCCGATGAGATCGGGGACGACGAGCGCGATGCCGACGAAGATCGGCGCGGCCACGGCGGTGATCAGGCGCGTGGCCTTCAGGAAGGCCTCGTTCGGGCTCTGGCCGAGGCGCTCCAGGGCCGAAAAGTAGGACAGGCCGAAGCGGATCGAGAAGGTCTGGATCAGCGTGGCCGTCTCGTCGATCAGCCGCTGCGCGAACTGGAAATAGCCGAGCACCGCCGCTCCGTGGACATAGCCGATCACGAGCCAGAAGAGGCGCACGAGAAGCCCCCAGAGAAGGCGCTCGACGCTGAGGGCGCTGCCGAACGCGACCAGCCGGCGGAACTCGGCGCCGACGAAGCGCGGACGCGGCCACCGGTTCATGGTGGGAAGCAGCATCAGCATGCCGCCGATCGAACCGGCCACGGCGCCGAGCACCACCGACCAGCTTCCGAACTGCAGCCAGGCGAGAAGACCGGTTGCGAGAAGGACGGTCACGCGCGTCGCCATCATGCGAAGCGTGAGCGCGGCCGCACGCATCTTGCGCGTCAGAAGCGCGGTCGGGATGGCAATCGAGGCGTTCAGCGGAAGGGTCAGGGCCGCGACCATGATCAGCGGCGCGAGTTCCGGATCGTCATAGAGAACAGCCAGGGGATGGGCCGCGACGAGGCAAAGGCCTGCGCCAACGAGCGAGAACATCATCACCCCTGTGAACGCGGTGTCGGAGGCCGTCGTATGGCTCGATCGTGCCGCGATCAGCGCCTCCACGAGGCCGAGGCCGAACAGGATTTCCACCGTCCCGACCAGCGCGAGGGCGATTACCGCGTGGCCGACCTGCGTCGGATCGAGAAGCCAGGCGAAGATGAAGGTCATCCCCAGTCCGACGAGGCCGTTGACCAGGCTCTCCGCTAAGCTCCAGGGAACCGCGCGCGCGACCTGCTTGTGGAGGCGTGAACTCACGACAGCGCCCGCATCGACATGTTGCGCAGCATGGTGTCAGTGCCCGAGGGCACTGTGCATGCGGTCGGATCCCTGGAACCAGAGATTGGCGTAGCGGTGCAGCTTGCCGTAGTTGCCGTCGGTGTAGCGTACCGTCTTGCCGAGCAGCGCACCGAGGATCATGCCGTGCAGACGGTCGGTGTAGATCTCGGCATAGGGGCGGAAGCGCTCTGTGGCGCGCGACACCAAACTGTCTCGATAGGGACGCCAGAGACTGTAGTTAGGAACGACCTGGCGGAGCGGATTGTCGATGATCTGCCACTTCCGCAAGGCCTTGATCATGAAGCGGTCGCGCGACGAGAACAACTCGTCCCAATCGAAGCCGCCCTCGTTCGAGCCTTCGTTGCGGCTTTCCTTGTCCCGCCGCTCCTGTACCAGCACGCCCTGGGCCTTGCCGGGCTCCCCCGTGTTCAGTCGCCCCCAGAGCTGGTGCGCCATGTCCGGCATGAGGGCTGTCGGCAGGCCGCATTCGTCGCGGACGAAGTCCAGAGAAGCGGCATCCCGGACGAAGATGTGAAGGTTCTTGTGAGCACCAAACAGGCTGGCCGCTCGCTTCTGCTGAGCCGCGTCATGAAAATGTATCGACTGGGGGAAGATGACGATCTTGGAGTCCGGGTAGCGCGATACGATCATTTCCCGAAACTGCTGGAACTCCGGCCAGATATCCCCGAAATTGCCGCCGCCCTGCATGATGATCGTGGGGCGGTGACGCGATACCAGATCGTCGAGCGCCTTGATCGATGGCTTGAGCGCAAGGTGGGGCTGCTTCTTGTCGACCCGACGCGCGAACTCGTGAATCGAAAACTGACCGAGTGTATTATAGCCGTTTTCGCGCAAGAACGCTTCGCCGCCCTGATGGATCAACAGGTCGCCGATGTTATCGTAAACGGGATAGTCCAGATACACGACCGGAACGTCTGGCGAGCATACGGCCTTGATGTCCAGAAGCTTCGTCTTGGTAGCTTCCATGACGCTTTCATGAGTCACGCGTCGTCTCCTGTAAAGAAACCGAATGCCTTCTCTCCTTGAGCGAAGAAGGACGGCACGTCAGCTGGCAGTCCGTAGTTGTGTCGTCTTCGGCATCATCGCGTACGATTGTCGCGGCTGCGGAGCGAAAGCCATCGCCAATACCAGGACGAACACGGACGTATTCGAGCTGATCACGTTGTCGGTGAAGCAGTATATGAAGAAGCTTGCAACCATCACAACAAACGCAGGCGTCCGGTACTTCGATGCTTGATACATCAGACGGAGAAATATCACTATAAGGAAGAAGAAGAAGGCGTAAGCGCCGACGTAACCTATCTCCAGAGCAAGTCGGAGATATTCGTTATGGGCAGCAATCGTGGCTGCCCTCTCGGCCACGTTCTCCGGGATCACCACGGTCTGGTGCCCAAGACCGATACCGAACATCGGATACATATCGAGGACAGCCTGCAGCGCACCCCAGATCAGGTCGCGTCCGCTTGACGATTCGCTTTCAAACCGAGCGGCGATGCGTTCTCCGAGGATGAGGTAGGCGACAAAGGCGAGCAACATGAGAGCGATCGACGCCAGCGAAACGGTGATGATCCGCTTCGTATGGAACTGGTAGAACATGACCAGGCAGACGAGAGCCGCCATGGCGAAGGGCATGCGCGCCGCGCTGAGAACCAGGATGATGAGATTGACACCGACCAGCCCCAGATAGCGGCGATCGACGAACACCGACGCCGTCATGGCGGCAATCGTGCCGACATAGCCTAGCGATCCGACGCCCGCCGGTATGACCGACCCTTGCAACCGTTGTACGCCAAGGAAGTCGACATACCAGACCGGATGGATGCCCAACACGTTGTAGACCATTCCGAGCGCGATGCAGCCGACGGGTGCCCAAGCCAGGTTGAGAATGATGAACCGATAGTCCTTGCGGTCGAAGACGACCATCAGGGGGATCAAAACGGCGACCAGGGAGAACAGGCTCAGGAAATAACGGCTGTAGCTCAGGTGGTTGAAGTCCGACAGAAGCGCGCAGACGAAGGTCGTCGCGACCATCATCGAAACGCAGAACACCGCGAAGGGGCGCTTGGGGCGCGACAGGAGGGCGGCGACGCCGAAGGCGAACAGGGTCGACTTGTGCAACTGGTTCGCCCCGGCGAGGCCGAGGACGCGCGGATTGAGCACCCAGATGACAAGATGCATCGAGAAGAGCCAGCGGGTGATCATGTCAGCGCCTATCCGCGAAAGCATGGGCGGAGTTCGCATGCTGATCCGCCGTCATCCGCCCTCTCCATGCGTTTCGAGTGCACCGCCGTTCGCCGGGATGCCCGGTCGCCTTGAAACCGTGCACTCCCGGCTCGGTTCGACGCCGCCAAGGGGAGAGAACCGTCAAGCTCCGGCGGCGGACGGTCTTCTATCACCATCCATCAGGCGGGCATAGGCCGCGACGTAACGCTCGGCCTCGCGATCCCAGTCGAACTGGGCGTCCGCCAGCGCCTTCGCCCGCCGGCCGGAGGCCAGGCGCAGCTCGAGGTCCTCGATCAACGGAACGGCCGCCACCGCAAGGTCGGCCGGCGTGGCGCCAAGCGCGTAACGGCCGGCCTCGCCGAGAAGGCGGCGCGTTTCGGTGAGATCGTAGGACACGGAGGAGATGCCGAGCGCAGAGTACTCGAACACCTTGTTCATGCTGATCTTGTCGTTGTACTCGTTCACCGGGTCGGGAATGATGCCGATATCGAAGGTCGACAGGGCCGCAAGAAGATCCTCGCCGCGCAGGTATCCCGTGAAGGTGATGTGGTCGGCGACCCCAAGCTCGCCCGCGAGCCGCTTGACCGACTCCAGCGCCGGGCCGTCCCCCACCACGACCGCGCGGATCGACCGCTGACCGTGATCAGCCACGAGATGGTGGACGCAGCGCACCAGATGGTCGACGCCGTCCTGGTCCGCGATGATGCCCACGTAGCCGAGAACGGTGGCCGCTCCCGCCCGCAGCGCCTCGTTGGGCGACACGCGGCGTATGCGCGCCTTGTCGGGCACGCTGTAAACTGTCACCACGTCTTCCGGCTTCTTTCCGCCGCGCGAGATCGCGAGACGGCGATAGGTCTCGTTCGCCGATATGACGAGGTCGGCCGTGCGGAAGGTCGCCTTCTCGGCTAGCAGGAGCAGCGTGTGGAAGAAGCCGCGGCGCTCGAACTTCGCCACGAAGAGTTCGGGGCAGACGTCGTGATGGTCGAAGACGAAGCGCTTGCCGAAGAGCTTGAACGGTGCCGCGACGAGGAAGATCAGGTCCGGCGGATTGCAGGCCTGGATCACGTCGAAGCCGCGGCGCCTCCGGACCTTCCAGAGCAGGCGGAACTCGTGGAACAGCGCCGCGGCGTATTCGTAAAGGAAGGCGAAGCGGCCGGAGGCCTCTAAGGGAAGGTCGTGCCGGAAGATCTCGATATCGTCGATCGTCTCGAAGGCGAGCGGGAACTGCGCGCTCTTGGGGCAGATCACTGAGATGGTCCAGCCTGCGTCGCGAAGGGCACAGGCCTCCTGCCAGACGCGCCGATCGAGCGGCACGGGCAGGTTTTCGACAATGATCACACAGGACGGCATCGCGTGCCCTCTCGATTTTAGGCGCCAACGACCGCCTGGGTGATCGACGCGCACGACCGTGACGGTGGATGGGCGAGGTGTATATTGCTGCAGCGCACCAATCAAGTCGACATGGCGGCTTGTGAAAAGGTGGTAAAGGCAATTCGGCGCGTCACGGGCGCCTGGACGTCGCGGACCCGCGCCCGCGGCCCAGGCTGATCGTCGTCGCCGCCGCCAGGTAGGCGGCGAAGAACGCGGCCATTCCAGGAATCTGGAGCGAGAAGTCGACAAGGCTGTGTAGCGCGACGAGCGCCACGGCGCCCAAGGCGATGATCGGAACCACGCGCATGCTGCGCCGACGACGCAGGCCCGCCACGAAGTTTCCCACGATGTGGAGGGCGCCCCCGATCAGAAGCGGCACAAACCCGATCCCCAGCCCGAGAAGGGCTTCCAGGTAGATGTTGTGCGCGCGCAGGAAGACGTCGCCCGGCGCGCCGCATCCAGCCGATCGGTAGATCGGGAAGACCGATTCGAACGTGCCGAACCCGGTGCCGAAGCGCCAGTTCTGACCGATGGCGTCCAACATCGACCAGTACACGCAAAGGCGCGCCGCATCCACGCCGCGTGTCTCCATGCGATGGATCGTCAGGCCGCCGAAGAGACCCACGACGCCGAGGGTGAGGATCGCGACGCCCACGGCGACCGCCGCCGGACGCCCGAGCGCCGCCAGCCTCGAGCGCGCACCCTTGACGGCCGGCGGCCGGCTTCCGCCAGAATCGAGGATCAGGAACGGGATAATGGCTACATAGGCGATCGCAGTGGCCAGGAGCGCGCCGCGCGATCGCGTCAAGAACAGGGCGAACAGGATCGCGAACAGGCACGAGAGCATCAGGAAGGCGCTGCGCCGCTGCGGCGCCGGCGCATCCGGATCGGTGAGGAGGCCGAAGAAGGAGTAGCGCACTTCCCCCTGCCGCACGGGCCGCAACGCCAGGGTCAGCACCGCGAAACTCGCCACGCCGAGGAACGTGCCGGCCGTATTCCGGTTGACGAACGAGGCCGTCAGACTGTCGAGATAAGCGGTCTTCTCGGAAAACAGGAGGCTGCGGGGAAAGAAGGCGACCTGCAGGAGCCCGAAGACCGCGAAGGCGACGCCCATGGCCGTCAGCCAGCGAAGAAGCACCACGCCCCCCTCGTCGCGCTGGAACAGCGCCAGCCCTGCCGAGAAGACGAGAAACGGCGCGACCAGCGTGAAAAGGGCGCCGCGCGTGGTCGCGGGGGCGACCGAGATGGCCGCGACGTCGGCACCCAGAAGCCGGTCCACCCTGCTCCAGAGCGGATTGGCAAACGGGTTGCCCAGAAAGCTCCAGGACTGGAAGACAAGATACAGCGCAAGACCGCCCGCCACGAGGATGCACAGGCGATAGGATCGCAGCGTCGCCGCCGCGACCGGGGGTGACAGGGCCCCCACGGCCAGCGACACGCCGACGAGGCAGACAACGCCCAGAAGGACGAGCGGCGAAACGGCGCCGCGCAGCGCGATGCACAGAACGAGTGCCAGGATGAACAGCGTCCGTCCGACAAGGACGAGACGGGTGGTCCCCGCCAGCCCCGCCCCCTCGCCGTCCCGCTCCCTGAAAAGAGGGCGCGGCGGTGCGGGATCTCTTCGTCCGGGTTGCCGAAGTTCGTCGACCCGCCTGTCTTCAACGGGCATCCCGTCCCTCTCGCTTTCCAATGGATTTGAAATGGAAGCCTCCGCTTGTCGGCGGTGCCGTCGCGCCCCGCCGCCGAAGCGCGGGCGGACTGTGTGTCGAAGCGGGACGCAGGGTCAAGACCGCCGCCACGTCCCGCGCTGCGGGGTCCACGACGCGCCGTAGCGATGTGTCCCAGCGTTAACCCACTGGAGCATAAAAACTTCTGCCCTGGGCCGGCTGCAACTCTCTCGACTTTCTCCGTTAATTATCCTGTGTTAAGGGTCTAGTTAGTATTAGAGGTCTTTTGAGTTTAGGGGCACGGCGTATGGATGTTTTCCGGGCTGGAATGATTGGATTGGCGCTTCTGGTGCCGGGTGGCGCCGTGGCGCAGGACGCGGCGGCGCCGCCGGTCGCCCCGCCGCAGGCCGGCGCGCCGGCGATGAATTCCGAGCAGGTCCCGGCCGGGTCGGCTGAGGATGCCGCCCAGTCGACGGCTGGTTCGCCGACCGCGTCCCAGGCCGGACCCGCCGGTTGGGAGGGCGAGGTGCCGCCTGCCTATGCCGGCACGCGCACGCCCGTCGGCGCCAATGCGATCGAGGCTTGGCTGGCGCAGCCGCGATCTATCCTCGACGACAATCCCCGCGGCGGCCGGAACATGGCTCAGTTCGTCCGGTCCCTGGTCGAATCGGACAATCGGTCGGTGCTGACCCTGGTCGACCTCGTCAAGATGCCCGACGTGCGCGACGCTCAAGTCGGCGCGGTGGCGGAGGGCCTGGCGAGCGCGATGCGCGACTCGGAAGGCCTCGCTCCCCGCTACGCCGCGTACATCCAGTGGGCGGTCGCCCAGAGCGGCTCCAACGAGCTGATCGAGGCGTTCGAACGCTCGTCGGGTGCTGACGAGGACCGCACGGCGGCGATCGGCGGGGGTGCCGGTGGCGGCGGTGCCGCGGGCGGTGGCTCGCTCGGCGGCGGGGGCGCTCCGGGAACCTCCGGTCCTGCCGGCGACGACTCGACCGTCGCGCAGACCGGCGGCCTGACCGGCGGCCGCGGTGGCGGCGGCAGCGTGTCCCTGAGCGAGTCCGATCGTCTGCTGGATGGTGCCTCCGGCCGCCTTATCCTATGCACGGTCGATGCGAGCCCGGCGGGTTGCCAGGTCGTATTCTAGGAGTTGTGCATTGCGGCACCCCTTCGCGCCGCCATAATTCCGACCCGGATAGTTGATGTTCGAATGCAGTAGGTGTTCGGCCGTCGTTGCGGTCCAACCGGAGACAGGCAGGACGGGACCGACGAACGATCGTTCGTCTCCGTCCGGGCTGAAATCGGTTCTTAGAATGTTCGGGCGAAAAGCGGTTGGGGGTGGGTGTCGCCCCGGATCGCTTCGTCGCGCTTGGGTTCTCCCGTTCGCGCCGCTCGTGCCGTCGCCGCAAGGCGGGGTCCGCGGGCCGTCCCGAAATGCGTCCAGACTTTCCATCCGTGAGGCGTCATGCTGCACTACCCCGAGATGAACGCCCGAGAGACCTCCGTCGCGATGGCGGAAAAGGATGGATCGGGAGACTTCATCGACTTCGACCGCATCCTCGCGATGGTGCGTCGACAGATCTGGGTCGTCGTGATCGGCATCGCCGTCGGCATGGTGATCGGCGCCGCCTACCTGATGTCGGCCGTTCCGGTCTACACCGCCTCGACCGACATCCTGATAGACAAGGGCCAGTCGAAGCTGGTGGACGAGCTGGCAACGGCCAGCGGCGTCTTTCAGGACGAGGCCGAGATGCTGAGCCAGGTCGAGCTTCTGAAGTCCCGCCAGATCGCGTCCGCGGTGGTGCGGGAACTCAAGCTCGACGAGAACGACGCGTTCCTGGCGGGTAGTCCCTCCCCCTTGCGTTCGATCCGTGTCGCCCTGAGCGGCGTGCTCTCGGCTATCCGCCCCGAACTGGCCGCCGAGGGCGTCGACGAGACGGCGGCGCGGCGCGACGCGGCGATCGACAACCTCCAGGCCAATGTCGACGTGGCCCGCGTCGGCCAGACCTACGTTCTCAGGCTGACCTACACCTCGCCCGACGCGGCTCTGTCGGCCCGGATCGCACGCGCCTACGGCAGCGCCTATCTCGACGACCAGCTTCAAGCCAAGTACGCCGCCACGCGCCGCGCCAGCACCTGGCTGCAGGACCGGATCGCCGAGCTGCGCCAGCAATCCTACGATGCCGACCTCGCGGTCCAGCAGTTCCGCAACGACAACGGGCTGCTCGCCTCCGGCGCCGGGCTCGTCTCGCAGCAGGAGCTGGGCGAGATCAACTCGCAGCTCGTCGCCGCACGCGCGCAGACGGCCGAGGCCAAGGCCCAGCTGGACCAAATCGAGCGGCTGATCAGCGACGGGCGCACGGACGCGGTGGTCAACGACGCGCTCGCCAGTTCCACCATCAACTCGCTGCGCAACCAGTATCTCGAGGCGGCGCGGCGTGAGAGCGAGATCACGCGCAAGCTGGGGCCCGACCATGTGCAGGCCGTTCGCCTGAAGGCCGAGATGCGCGAGTACGAGCGGCTGATCTTCGGCGAACTGCGGCGCATCGCCGAAAGCTATCGCAGCACCTACTCGGTTTCTCAGGAGCGCGAGCGGTCGCTGGAAGCGAGCCTGGCCGACATCCGGGCCGTGAACGCCGACGACAACACGCTGCAGGTCCGCCTCCGCGAGCTGGAGCGCGAGTCCGAGGCCTATCGCTCGCTCTACGACGACTTCCTGCAGCGCTACCAGCAGACCGTCCAGCAGCAGTCCTTCCCCATCACCGACGCGCGCATCATCACCGACCCAACCGTGCCGGAGAATCCGAGCGCGCCGCGCAAGCTCTTGGTCATGGCGCTGTTCGCGGGCCTGGGCGCCGCGGCCGGCGGCGCCGTGTCCGGGCTTCGCGAGTACCGCGAGCGCTTCTTCCGTGTCGGCAGTCAGGTCCGCAGCGAGCTCGACATGGAGTTCCTCGGCTTCATGCCGCTCGTGGATGCCGGCGAGGCGAAGGGCGGCGAGCCCGGCCCGGCGTCGCGCCTGTGGCCCGGCGGCGCGCTATCTACCTACGTGCGGCGCCGGCCGATGTCGTCCTTCGCCGAGACGCTGCGCAACATTAAGGTCGCGGCCGACCTGAACATGCCCAACATTCCCTCGAAGGTCATCGGCATCGTGTCCTGCGTGCCGTCAGAGGGCAAATCTTCGGTGGCGGCGAGTCTCGGGAACCTTCTCGCCCTGCAGGGCGCCAGAACCCTTCTGATCGATGGCGACATCCGTAATCCCGGACTGACGCGCAGCCTCGATACCAAGCCGGAGCGCGGGCTCGTCGAGGTCATCATCGACAATGCCGATCCCGACGAGGCCTTGCTCTGGGAGAGCTCGATCCCGCTGGCTGTTCTTCCGACCATCTTGAAGAGCCGCGTCTCCAACACCAGCGACGTCCTGGCGTCGGCCAAGATGGCGCAGATCCTAGCTCAGTTCCGCGAGAAGTTCGAATACGTGATCGTGGATCTGCCGCCGGTCGGCCCGGTAGTGGATGCGAAGGCATTCGCCAGCCGTGTGGACGGGTTCGTCTTTGTGGTCGAATGGGGCCGCACGTCCCGCCAGCTCGTACGCAGTGCGATGGGCAACAGCCCGGTGTTCCGGAACCATTCCCTCGGCGTCGTCCTGAACAAGGCCGACAGCAAGAAGATGAAGTTCTACCGGTCCTACGGCTCGCCCGAATATTACGCATCGCGCTACGAGTCCTACTACCGCAACTGACCCATGTCGCGGCGCTCGGCGGACACCATCGTGGTTCTCGCGGCCCTGCTGACGGTCGCGGGCGGCACGTATGCGCTGGTCGGCGCGCTCTCGGCCGAGCCATGGGTTCGCTACGCGCTGCGTCTAGAGTCGGCGCCCGGTCCGCTGAACCTGCCGGAGCCGGTGCGCGACGAGCTCGCCGAGCGGATCAGCCTGCGCGATCCTGGAAGCTGCGACTGGGACATCGCCCGCAGCCGGGTGACCATCGTGCTGGATCTCCTTCGGCGCAGTGCGGCCGCCGACGCGGCGCCGGCGCAGCGCGACCAAGCGGCGCGCGACGCGGTGGCGGTGGTCCGGGAGGGGCTTCTGTGCAACGCTGCGGATGCGAACTTGTGGTACCTGCTCGCGCTGCTCGAGTACCGCGCGTCCTCCGACTGGGGCAGGACGCAGCCGCTCCTGCGGACGTCGGCCCTGCTCTCGCCTTTCGAGGGGGACCTGCTTCTGAAGCGGGCGCAGCTCGCCGCGCTGGCCCTAAGCCGTCCCGAAGCCCGGCTGGACCTCGACGTCGCAAGCGACCTACGCCGGGCGATGGCCTTGGCGCCGGTCGCGCAGGCCTCCGCGGTACTGGGGCGCCTTCGCGACGCCGGACGGGGGTCGCTCGCGGACGAGCTGGTCGTCGACCTGCCGGCGGAACGGCTGGAGTCGCTGGCCGGCGGTACGAACTATCGCCGCTCGACCTTCGGGAAAACCGAGCGCTACCGCCACTTCGACTACGAGCCGTTCGGCGCGGGACAACCCTGACCGGTCGCGCCGCGACGTCCGTTGCCGACAGTCGGATCTGGCATAGGAGCTTAGGACCGTTCGCGAATTCGCAAGCGGTGCATGTCTAGATTGGTTTTGGTCCGCCCGTTCCCGTCGAACGGTCAAGACGTTGCGGATGGGGATCTGCCACATGGTTGGAACATCGCGAGACGCATCGCTGCCCGTCGGTCGCGCCGAGATCGTGAAGGCGCTCGCCACCTGTCGCTGGGCGCTCGTGGGCATCGCGATCCTGAGCGGCGTCCTGAACATTCTGTTCCTAACCGGCTCCTTCTACATGCTGGAGGTCTACGACCGCGTCTTGCCCAGCGGCAGCATCCCGACGCTGGTGGGCCTCGCCGTGATCGTGACGATCCTCTACGGTTTCCAGGGCATCGTTGATATGATCCGCGGCCGCCTCCTGGCGCGGATTGGGACGGCGGTGGACTCGCAGCTAAGCGGACGCGCTCTCCAGGCGATCACCCGACTGCCGCTCACCGCGACCGGCATCGACAGCACCCAGCCCTCGCGCGACCTCGACATCGTCCGCAACTTCCTGGCCGGCCCCGGGCCGACGGCGCTCTTCGACCTGCCCTGGATTCCCTTTTACCTGACGATCTGCTTCGCGTTCCATCAGGCTATCGGCTGGGCCGCGACGATCGGCGGGCTGGTCCTCGTCGTGATCGCGCTGTGCACCGAGATCATGTCGCGCAAGCCGGTCGAGGCGGCGTATACACTCGGCCGCCAGCGGGGCATGCTGTCCGACACGTTCCGGCGCAACGCCGAGGTCCTGCGCGCCATGGGCATGGAAGCGCGCGTTGGCCAGTCCTGGACCGAAGTCAACGACAAACTGGCGGCAGCGCAGCAGCGCTGCGCCGACCTAAATGCCGGCCTCGGCGCCATCTCGAAGGTCACGCGCATGCTGCTCCAGTCGGCAGTGCTCACGGTCGGCGCCTATCTCGTCATCAACGGTCAGGCGACGGGCGGCATCATCATAGCCAGCTCCATCCTCAGCGCGCGCGCCCTGGCGCCCGTCGAGCTCGCGATCGGCCAGTGGCGCCCCTTCATCGCGACCCGCGCAAGCTGGAAGCGCCTGTCCAACGTGCTTCAGAACCTTCCGCTCCCCACCGCGCCGCTCGACCTGCCGCCGCCGTCCCGGACCCTCTCGATCGAGAACCTGAGCGTCGCTCCCCCGGCGGTACGCGTGCCGTTCGTGCGCGACGCCACCTTCCGGGTGAAGGCGGGCGACGGTCTGGGCATCATCGGCCAGAGCGCCTCGGGCAAATCCACCCTGATCCGGGCGATCGTCGGGGTCTGGGCGCCCATGAACGGAGCCGTCCGCCTCGACGGCGCCGCGATCGACCAGTGGTCCGCCGACCGGCTCGGCGCCCATATCGGCTACCTGCCGCAGGAGCTTCAGCTCTTCCCCGGGACCGTAGCGCAGAATATCGCCCGCTTCGACCCTTCGGCGACCCCCGAGGAAGTTATCGAGGCGGCCGTCGCCGCCGGCGTCCACGAGATGATCGTTCGCCTGCCGGACGGCTACGAGACGGCGACCGGCGAGAACGGGCTCGCCCTGTCGGTGGGCCAGCGCCAGCGGATCGGCCTTGCCCGGGCGCTGTTCCGCAAGCCCTTCTTGGTCGTCCTCGACGAGCCGAACTCCAATCTCGACGCCGACGGCGAGGCCGCGCTGACGAACGCGCTGGCCGGCGTCCGGCTCCGGGGCGGCATCGTCATCGTGGTCGCCCACCGACCGAGCGCGCTGATTGCGATGAACCTCGTTCTCGTCATGGCCAATGGCCGGGTCCAGGCCTTCGGCGACAAGGACGACATCCTCGGCCGCGTCCTGTCACCCGCGTCCGTCGCCCCGCCGCCAGCCTCGCCCGCTGTCTCGGACGGGCGTCCCTATTCCCAGCAGCGAGGTCTGCAGAACTCACAGGCGGGATCCGCATGAGCAAGCTTCTCTCCAACACGACCCAGCGCTCGATCCGCCGTCACCTCGTGGCCGGCATCGCCCTCGTGGCACTTCTGGGCGGCGTCGTCGGCGGATGGGCGGCGAACGCCACTCTGGCTGGCGCGGTGATCGCCCACGGCGCCCTCGTCGTCGATACCGCCACCAAGCAGGCGCAGCACCCGCTTGGCGGGGTGGTGGAGACCCTGGCCGTCCGCGAGGGAGACCGTGTCGCTGCGGGCCAGCTCCTGGTACGGCTCGACCCCACGCAGGCGCGCGCGACCGAGCAGATCGTGGTCAAGCGGCTCGACGAGGCGCTCGCACGCAAGGCGCGGGCCGAGGCCGAGCAGTTGTCGCTTCCGGCGCCCGTAGTGCCCCCGGAGCTGACAGACAGGCTCGAGCAGCCCGACGTAAGGGCGGCGCTGGCGGGAGAGAAGACCATGTTCGATCTGCGCCGGGCCGCTCGGGAAGGCCAGCAGACGCAGCTCCGGGGACGGATCGACGAGCTGGAGGGAACGATCGCAGGCCTTACCGAGCAAGTCGCCTCCAAGGACGAGCAACTCGCACTGATCGACGAGGAACTCGGCAGCGTCGTCGCGCTCGTCCAGAAGAAGCTCGTCACTGCGACCCGCGCGACCACGCTGAAGCGCGAACGGGCCGAGACGCTGGGCGAGCGCGGCCAGCTCACCACGACAATCGCCGAGGCGCGCGGAAAGATCGCCGCCGCTAAGCTGCAGATCATCCAAGTAGATCATGACGCCCGCGAGGCGGCCTCTCGCGAGATCCAGGAGGCGCGCAACCAGATCGCCGAACTTGTCGAGCGCAAGACGGCGGCCGAGGACGAGCTGAAGCGAATCGAGATCCGCGCCCCCCAGGAGGGCGTCGTCCACAAGCTGGCGGTTCACACGATCAGCGGCGTCATCCGTCCCGGCGAGACGATCATGGATATCGTTCCGCTCGAGGAAAAACTCAGCGTCGAGATCAAAATCCTGCCTAAGGACATCAACGATGTGCATGTCGGCCAGACGGCCAAGCTGCGCTTCTCGGCGATCAACGCTCGCACCACGCCCGAGGTGACGGGGACCGTGTCGCGCGTGGCGGCGGACGTGACGGAGGATCAGCGTACCGGCCTGTCCTTCTATTCCGCTCGGATCGAGGTGACGAGCGAGGAGATGGCCCGGCTAGAAGGGCTGCGGGCGGTTCCCGGCATGCCCGTGGAAGCGTTCATCCAGACCGGCGAGCGCACAGCGCTGTCCTATCTGGTGCAGCCGCTCTCGGATCAGGTCGTGCGTGCCTTCCGCGAGCGGTGAGCCGACCCGAGCCGCCGGCTAGCGGCCGACGGCTCGCCCGGCGGAGGGCACCGCCGGGCATTTGCTCCATGACTGTCGCGTAAATGCAACCGTTTACCATTGAATCAAACTTCTCGTTCAAACGCTATAGGACTGCCTGCCAAGCCAGCTTATGGTTCGCGGCCCGTGTTTCTGTGTCCGTCGGATAGGTAATCGATTTTGCGCACCACCAAAACGACCTGCCTGACTTTGGGCGTCCTCTGCACAGTTGCGCTGGCGGGCTGCACGACGCTGCCCCGCTCCGGACCCGACGACAAGCGGATCCGGGATGAGGCGACGCTTTATTTCGCCGCCGACAAAAAGAAGCCGCTGACCGACTACGTCCTCGTCGACCTGACGGAAACGGTGCTTGGATATTTCCCGATGCAGTCGCAGGGATTGTCCCGAGGCTTCGGGCCGACCCGCCGTGGGGCCCCCGAGTTACCGCTCGGCAACGGCGACACGATCCAAATCACACTATTCGAATCTTCGGCTGGCGGCCTGTTCATCCCGGCCGAGGCAGGCAGCCGACCGGGCAACTTCATCACGCTGCCGCCGCAGACGATCGATACGACCGGCCGGATCTCGGTGCCCTATGCCGGAACGCTGACCGTCTCTGGTCGAACCCCGGCTCAGGTTCAGGCCGATATCGAGGATCGGCTCGCCAACCGCGCTATCGAGCCGCAAGCAATCATCAACCTGATCGAGAAGCGGTCCAGCCAAGTCTCGGTGCTCGGCGACGTAAACGAAGCCGCCCGGATCAGCCTGAGTGAGGGAGGCGAGCGCGTCCTTGACGTCATCTCCCGCGCGGGCGGTATCAGCGCTCCCGCGGAGGAGACCAGCGTCACGCTGCAGCGTGGCGGAACCTCCGCCACCGTGCCGTTCAACCAACTCGTCACGAGCCCAAGTGACAACATCTTCGTCTACCCCAACGACACGATCTACGTGAACCGCGAGCGCCGGACCTATCTGGCCTTCGGCGCCTCGGGCCTCAACGGGTCGATCGACTTCGACGACCTGAACCTCAGCTGGGCGGAAGGCGTCGGGAAGGCTGGCGGTCTGCTTGATTCGCGCGCCGATCCAGGCCAGGTCTTCCTCTACCGAATGGTGGATGGCGAGACCCTGACGCGGATGGGCTTCCCGGTGGCGGGCAAAACGGGCTTGAGCTTCCCGGTCATCTTCCGCGCCAACCTGCGCGATCCATCCACGTTCTTCCTCGCTCAGCAATTCCCGATGCGGGACAAGGACATAATCTACGTGTCCAACTCGGACTCCATCGAGGTCGTCAAGTTCCTTGACATCATCAACTCTGCGACGAGCGGCGTCAGCGGGCCTCTAGTCGATGCCGCCTCGGTGCGGACTTCGTCGCGGCTGATCACACGCTAAGTCGCGCTGCGGGCGTTCTCCCGGTCCACTCTACCCCCACGGGTCACGGCGGCGCGCCTTGGAAAGAGCGCCGTCGAGCGCTAGGTTCCCGATCGAGGCGCTCGGCTTTTGACGGCCGAACGCCGCCGTCCCAAGCTAGACTCTCTACCGAAGAACGATGGTGGAACGCGCCTGCAGCGGCACGCTAATTGGATACAGGGCGTCATGGGCTCCGGCACCGTTTCTAAGACGCTGAAGCGTCTCCTCGCAGGTTCTAGCGCCACCGCGCCGCAGCCGCGCGTGGAGCGGGCGAGGCCGGAGATTGCGGTCGATCCCGACTGCGCCTATGCCATCGGCGACATCCACGGCTGCCTCGACAAGCTGCGCCAGCTGGAACAGGCCATCGTCGCCGACGCCACCGCGATCGAGGGCTCCAAGCTCCTTGTCTATCTTGGCGACTATATCGACCGCGGCGTCGCATCGGCAGCTGTAATCGAGCATCTCCTGGCCCCCCCTCCCCCCGGTTTCAACCGTGTCTGTCTCTGCGGGAACCACGAAGAGGTGCTGGTGGACGTTCTTGACGGGCGCCGTCAGATCGACGACTGGCTGCGATTCGGCGGCGAGCGCACTCTCCTCTCCTACGGCTACGACATCGCATATATGAGCAAGCATAGGCGCGGCGGAGAAGCTGAGGCGCTGGCCCGGGTGGTCGAGGCCATTCCCAAACGCCATGCCGCTTTCCTGCGCCAGCTTCCCTCCGCCTTCGCGACGCCCTCTTACTTCTTCGCACATGCCGGCATCCGTCCCGGCCTCGCCGCCGCCGAGCAGCGCGACGACGATCTCCTTTGGATCCGAAGCCCATTCGTCACCGACGGCGCCGCCGGCTTCGGCCGTCTGGTCATCCACGGGCATACGCCGCAGGATGGTCCCGTGGCTCGAGACGGACGGATCGGGGTCGATACGGGTGCCTATATGGGCGGTCCGCTAACGGCCGTGCGGCTGACAGCGGACGGGATAGCGTTTCTGGACGATCGCTAGCCGTCGAATTACGACCTTCCACAGAAGAAACGTATTCGCTTGATATGCGCATTCTGGCCGGGCCGAAACGGCTTTCTCGCCCGAACAAAGCCTCGAATCAACGATTTGAAGCGCACCCGGCGGACCCGTATTCTCCAGGAGAGGCTCCAGGTCCTACGCTGCCAAGCGGCAAGCGACTTGTCACGCAGGTGACCGGAAAGGTGGATCATATGAAACGCTGGATCGTCGCCCTTCTTCTGTGTGGATTCGCAGGAACGGCGCAGGCTCAGGAGCCGATCGACGGTTCCGGCAAGCGCCTAGAGCGCCTGCGTCAGGAGCGCGAACGGAGCAACGGGGTGCTGAGGCGGGACGGGAGCGATGCGGGGCGTCTCGACGAACTCCTGCGCATGCGACAGCGCAGCGAACAGCGCGTCCGCCCGCTGCACCAACCCTCACAAGAGTCCCATCCGGCCAATGCGCGCAATTTTAATAAAAATACGGTCAGAACCCAGTAGGCTGATGCATCGCCAGCGAGCGAATGACCGAGGATCAGAAATGGTGACTTCGGTCATTTCTATTAAAAGTCGATCCTGGAGCTAAACTCGATATCCGATTTTTTCGTGTCTACTGCATCTCAAGGGAGATACGGAGACGAAGATGTCGGCACGGAATAATTTGGCTGTAGTTATATCGACGGCTCTTCTAACAGGGTCGTTGCTGTCTTCTGCAGAGGCTGGCAATCTTGCCCCCTTGAGGCAGGAGAAGGCAGCCGCCTATCTGAAGATGCAGGAGGGCAACAACACGCGCGCGCCCTTCGCCTTCATTCGCTACTGCGTAACGAGCCCGGATGCCTGCCGGATCGGCCAGCAGCGGACGGTGGACTGGACGCCGGGAATCAAGGCCCTGGTGGGGCATGTCAACCGCAGCGTCAACCGGGGCATCCGGCCGGTGAGCGACAGGGGACGGGACGTCTGGCAGGCGAATGTCGCAGTCGGCGATTGCGAGGAATTCGCCTTGACCAAGCGCGAGCGGCTGATGAAGGAGGGCATGCCAGCTTCAGCCCTACGCATAGCGGTAGCCACCACGGGATCGGGCGAGGGGCATGCAGTGCTTGTCGTTAGCACAGCGGACGGCGACTTTGTCCTGGACAACCGGAACGATCAGATTTTGATCTGGCATCAGACCGACCTCACCTTCCAGAAAATCGCATCGGCGGAGGACCCGAGGCTTTGGCACCGGCTGGCCTGAGACGCCGTCTCCAAAGTGATAAAAGGCTCGCCTTCGCAGGAACGGCGGCCGCTTCGACCGGATGGACCCGGTGGGTGACAGGATCAGATAAGGACGAAGTTCGTGATGTTGACGAAGGTCAGACCCTTGCCGCTCATGGCGATGACCTACGTGGCCTCGCCGCCCGCTCCGTCGACGTCGTAGGAAAGGTTGCCGGTTCTATCGTCGTAGATCAGCTTGGCCTTCGCGTACTCCGCCAGAAACCCGGCCGTCAGCACGTCGACACGACCGTCGTTGTCGGCTTCGAGGCCGATGAAGACGGTCTTGTCCAGCTGGCTGCGATCATTGATGTCGAAGTCCCAGATCCGGTCCTTGTTGGCCGTCCCCGCCTCGGCAGAGACGAACGTGTCGGCGTTGCACTTTCCGTAGAGCGAGTCCTTGCCGAGGCCGCCCACGATGACGTTCCTAGCCGCGTTGTCGGTGATGAGGTTGGCGAGGTCGTTGTCGGTGCCGTCGATCGCGCCGCCGCTTCCGTAGAGCCGTAGGTTCTCCACCGCCTCCTGCTGGCGCAGGTCGACCGTCACGTTCGACTAGAGCGCGTCCTGTTTAATCCGGCTCATACCCTGCGGCTACGAAGTAGTTTGCGCATTCGGCTGGCGTGAAGGCGTCGAGGAGGGCGCCGACGGCGTCCCATAAGGCGCCGATGGTGCGTTCGGCTTTGGCCCTGAGGAGTGCCTTGAGCTTTGAGAAGGCATTTTCGATCGGATTGAAGTCCGGACTGTAGGGTGGCAGGTACAGGAGCCTGCCGCCGACCTGCTCGATGGCCTCGCGCACGCCTGCCGCCTTGTAAGCCGGCAGGTTGTCCATGATCACGATGTCACCGGGCTGGAGCGTGGGGACCAGCACCTGCTCGACGTAAGCCCGGAACACGACCCCGTTCATGGCGCCGTCGTAGACGAAGGGCGCGGTCATTCCAGCAAGGCGAAGCGCGCCCGTGAAGGTCGTGGTCTTCCAATGCCCGTGCGGCACGCCGACCCGGCAGCGCTCGCCGCGCAGGGAGCGACCCCGAAGGCGGGCCATTTTGGTGGACAGGCCTGTCTCGTCAATGAAGACGAGCCGGGCAGGATCGAGGTCGGGCTGGGCTTGGAACCAGTCCTCTGGCCGCTTCAGGATATCCGGGCGCTCCTGCTCCAGCGCATGGGCGGACTTTTTTTGAACGTCCAGCCGCGGGAGCGCAGCCAAGTGCTCAACGCGCTGCGTTCAATGGCGAGAGCCCGCTCGGCCTTCAGCCGGGCGACTATCACGTTCAGCGTGATGTCCTTGGCCGCCTCGATCATCGCGATGATGAACGCCTTGTGGGCATCGAGCCGCGAACCCCGCGGCTTACCTCGCCGACGGGCCGTGTACTCACCGTCCTGGCGTGCCCGCCGAGCCCAGACCATGGCGGTCGCCATACCGATCCCAAACCGCTCCGCCGCAGACCGGGCCGTCGCTCCGGCCGCCACTGCTTCAGAACGCGAACCCGAAGATCGACCGCATAAGCCCGTGCCATCACCGCCTCCGTCAATGGAGACGGTGAATCACAACAAAGCCCAAACGTCACCCCTACAGCGAATTGGCCTTCAGCGGACGGGCTCTAGATCGTATCGACGCCCCATCTCGCCCTCGACCTTGTACCTCAGCCTGTCGCAAACGTAGCCGCAATTGCCGCTCGATCCCTTGTAGGTGTCACCGCTGCCGCGCCCGTCCAGCCAGTCGTTGCCCGCGCTGCCGATCAGGCTGTCATCGGCGTAGTAGGCCTTGATCACGAAGCGCTCGACATCCGCCCCGGCCTCCACCGCGCACCCTTCGAACATGAATGCGATCGGGCCGTCCGACAGCGTCCGCGCCGTGACCGGCCCGGTGCCGGCGGTCAGTTCCAGGATATCCGTGGCGACGCCGCCTTTGAAGACGATCCTGGCGTCGAGTTGGAGCGCGTCGAGGTTCTAGATCAGGCAATTATTACCGCCGCTGGTGATGAACGTTTTGCCGAGCGATGAGCCCTCCAGGATCACTGGGCGCTCGCCGAACTCAGCCGACAGGTCGAGCGTGCTGCCGTCCGTGACGACCGGCTCGGCCGGTGCTTTTGGGTCGGTGGACAAGCCGCGGATCACGTCGTAGTCCGCGAACTGGTCCACCGTACCCGACACAGTCTGGCCGTCGGTGGTCAGGGTCTGCGTGACGTTGGTCGGCGTGAACCAGCCCGTCGCGAATTCGTAGGTGCTGTCGGAGAAGCGGGCCGTCTCGACGTTCGAAAGCCTGTCGGTGCCTATCCCGAGACCGTGAAGATCTTGCTAGCCGCCTGCGACCGGTTGATCGCGTAAGACGCGCAGGCCTTTGCGAAGACGGCGACATCGTTGCCATCGCCGCCGTAGAGGGTGTCGTTCCTGGCACCAGTGACGATCTCGGTGCTAGGAACGACGCCGTGACTCAGGCCGCCCGCTTGCCATCCAGCTGCGCGGCCAAGTTCGCCTTGCCGGCGCCCAACAGCGTCACGTAGATCGGCAGTCCTCGTTGCGCCAGATGGCGCTTCGACCGGGCGAACCGGCAGCCGCCTTTTGCGTTATCCTGACACAATAGTGAAAGAACGACCGGGAGACGCGAGTTGGAGGAGACAGAACGGGCGGATGAAACCTTCCGCAATCTGGAGGACCAAAAGCCCGCCGCCATCTTGGAAGCGCTTCTTGCAGGCCAGCGCCGAGCGCTCGATGCGGTTGAAGCGGCTCTCCCCGCGATCGAACGCGCGGCGGAGGCGGCAGCCCTTCGCATCGGCTCTGCGGGGCGGCTGATCTATTGCGGGGCCGGTACCTCCGGGCGGATCGGGCTCCTCGACGCAATGGAACTGGGCCCAACCTTCGACTGGCCGGACGAGCGGCGCCAAGTCGTCCTAGCTGGCGGCGAAGCGAGCTTGATGCGCTCGCGCGAGGGTGCCGAGGACGAGACGCACATGGGCCGTGAGATGCTGTCGGCGGTCGGTGCCGGCCCGCACGACGTCCTGCTGGCGCTGGCGGCCAGCGGACACACTCCGTTCACGCTGGCAGCCGCAGGCACCGCCCGCGCGGCCGGTGCCCTGACCATCGGGCTTGCTAATAATCCCAGCGCCCCGCTACTGGCAGCCTGCGAGCACCCGATCCTTCTGCGAACCGGATCGGAGGTGCTTGCCGGCTCAACGCGGCTTGCGGCGGGAACCGCGCAGAAAGCGGCCCTCAACCTCTTCTCGACGCTTCTGATGATCCGCCTCGGCAAGGTTTTTCGCGGACGGATGGTCGACATGCGTCCGACGAACGCCAAGCTGAAGCAGCGGGCGCATCGGATCGTGCAGGACGTCGTCGGGTGTTCGCCAGACGAGGCGGCACGCGCGCTGGAGGCCGCCCGGGGATCGATCCGGGAGGCGATCCTCGCGCTCGAGGCCACTCGCTGACTCGGTCAGTCTTTGAAAGGAAGGAGGCGCGCGATGCGTTCGCGCCAGATGCGACGGCGGTTCAGGCGCCAGCGCGTCGCCTCGACCGCGGCTACCGCATCGGCGATTGCATCGCTCCGGACGCTGCCGACGCCGATCACGAGCGTTCCGAGCGAAAGACGATCGCGCCAGAGGCGGTTCATGATTCGATGGTCTGGCACCGTGCATGAGTCAATGAGCGTCACATCGGGATCGGCGACCAGCGTCTCGGTCGCGAGGGCAGCTACGATCGCACCGGGTCCGAACCGCTTCAGCTCCTCATTGTAGGCCGTCTTCCAAGCAAAGGCGCGGTCCCTCGATTTCAGGACGACGAGGCTTGCGGCGGCAACCGCTCCAACACGCAACGTAAAGACGCGCGCCTCGCCGCGTTCGGCCAGACCGTTCACCGCCTCGCGCGCGAAGGCCGCTCGGTGGCGGTCCAACAGGAGAGCGCTGCGATGCTGCCCCTTCCATCCCGACGCCTCGAGATGCAGGAAATCCTCCAGCGCTGCCCGAACCCCGTCCGGCGTGCTCGCGCATTCGAAGGTGACCGGACCGACCGCGGAGAGTTGACGGAGGCGGCGGCGGTGGTCGCGGTGGCCCGATGACCCGAGCGCACGACGAAGATAGGTCGATGGATCACCGGCGGTGGCAGGCCGCAGGCAGGCGCGCTGGGTTCGATCCGCCCAGGCAAAGGACAACCCGGCCTGATGGGCCGCCGCCATGAGGGTGCGGGCGAGTTCGCCGTCCACCGGGAGATCCGGCAGGACGAGGATGGGCGGCAACCCATGTTCGGCTGCCTCCAAGGCATCGAAGAGGCTGCGGGCCGTGCCGGCGGGATCGTCGCGATCGAGCGGCAGGGCGCCGAGCGGACCGAACGGATGTGTCCAGGCGCGCACCACGGAGCGACGCGACGGCCGCTGGAGGCGCTCCACCGAGAACGGCATCAGGAAGCGCAGGCGGCTCCGCCGCTCGTCCTCGTCGCGCGCGACCATCAGGCGGACACGGCGTTCGTCGAGACGCGGCATGGCGGGTGCGAGGAAGCGCGGCGTGAAGAAGACGTTGGGCTCGATCACCCGACCTGCGAGATGCTCAAGTTCCTCGACGAGGCCAAAGACGGCATGAGGATCGTAGATTGCGATCCGTCGGATGTCCCCACTGGCTTGGGCGGCCGCCGAACCATCCAGCGGCGGGGCATCAAGGTGCTGATGTGGGTGAACGCCCGGTCCAGCATCGCCGGTCCGATCGGCCGGTTTCGTCAGGGTCAGGTTCGCCACGGTGCATGCCTCGGTCTGGGTGGCGGGCGCGTTTCGCCCGCCGATGGCCTGCCCTCAGATCTAGACTTTGCAGCTTAAACGTTGGTGTTAATCAGGCGAACGTTTCGTGCGGAAGCGGTGGAAAACGGACCGGCTCAACCGGCAAAGCCGCCCTCGTCGAGAAACGCGGTCTCCTCGGGCGAGGTTTCCCGGCCGAGGACCGCGTTGCGATGGGGAAACCGGCCGAACCGAGCGACGATGTCGCGATGCTCCACCGCGAAGGGCACGTTCTCCTCGCCGATCTCCTTCATCCAGCGCACGCATTCGTCCTGATCGGCGAGATTTTCCGAATGCATCAGCGGCATGGCGAAGAACTGGTTGATGTCCTCGCCGACGTGCCACTGATCGCCGCGGGCAAGCGCGGCCTTGGCGATACGAAGCGCCTTCTCGTCGGTCGCGAAGGCTTCCGGGCGACCACGGAACATGTTGCGCGGGAACTGGTCGAGCAGGATCACCAGGGCGAGCGCCCCGTTCGGCTCCTCGGCCCAGTCGTCGAGGTCGCCGAGGGCCGCACGCTCGTAGACGTCGCCGAACCGATGCGTGATGGTCTCGTCGAGCTCGTCGTCCTTGACGAACCACCGCTCCGGGCCGAGATCGCGCCAGAAGTCGACGATGGTCTGGGGATCGATCGAGTAGTCGCTCATGAAACCGTTCGGCCGTTGGAGGAGATCAGTTGGCGGAGCCGGAAGATAGGACGGCGGGGCTGTCTGCAAAAGGGCGAAACCCGACCGCGAGGCTCGACCTTCGCGGATTGAAATGCCCGCTGCCGGCTCTGCGGACCGAGAAGGCGCTCGCCGGCGCGTCAGCGGCCGTTGATCTCGTCGTGCTCGCCGACGACCCCCTCGCCCGGCTCGACATCGCACATGTCTGCCGCAAGGGTGGCCATGCCCTTGTCGCCGCCGAGCCGCTCGAGAGCGGCGGATGGGCGTTTCGGATCCGGACCGGGCAGACGGATCGCTAGAAGCCGCGCGACGATAGGCTGAGCGGATTGTCGACGAGGGCGGCGCGATCCGGCGCGTCGATGCGCGGCGCGCGGGCGAAGGCGGCGAAGAGGTCGCGGATCACCCGCTCGTCGAGCCCCTCGCCGATCAGCACGAAGGCGGTGCGCGGTGCCTCGCCATCCGGCCAGGTCACGAGGCGAACGGACGGATGGAGGTAGGTCCGCACGCCGTGCAGAACCAATGGACGGCCCGGCATCTCGACGGTCCAGACCACGGCCTTGAGGCGCAGGAGCCCCGCGCCGAACCGCGTCAACACGAGGTCGAGAAACCCTTCGGCATCGGCTTCCGTCATCGGCACGTCGTGCGTCAGCGACAGGGAGCGGATCGCGCCGTGCGCCGATCCGTGATCGCCGTGCGAGTGGTCGTGGCCGCAATGGGGATCGTGGCAGGCGTCCGCATTGCGGATCCCCGTCTCCTCTCCCAGCCAGCGCGCCACGTCGGCGCGCCGCGTCGCGGGGTCGACGAGGCCGCAACCGAAGAGCTCACCCGGGCCCGCGTCACCGACGGCGACGAGCGGCGCGCGCGCGTTGAGATGGCGGAGGGAATGCCGGAGCGCCGCGGTCTCGGGCTCCAGATCGGTCTTCGTCAGGACGAGGCGATCGGCACAGGCGACCTGCCGCCGCGCTTCCGGCCGCTCGGCGAGCGATGCCGCGCCGCTCAGCGCGTCGACGAGCGTCACGACGCCGTCGAGCGCAAAATGCTGGACGAGGACGGGATGGCCCATCAGCGAGGCCAGGATCGGCGTCGGGTCGGCAAGCCCGGTGGTCTCGATCACGACGCGGCGGATCGCTCCAAGGCGACCGGTCTGTACGCGATCCACGAGATCGGCGAGCGTGTCCACGAGATCGCCGCGCACCGTGCAGCAGATGCAGCCGTCGGACAGCTCGACGATCCCCTCGCCCGAGGACTCCACAAGAAGATGGTCGAGGCCGACCGCCCCGAACTCGTTGACGATCACGACGGTGTCGCGGAGCGCCGGATCGCGCAGGAGGCGGTTGAGGAGGGTCGTCTTGCCGCTGCCGAGAAACCCCGTCAGCACCGTGACGGGGACAGGACCTGGCAGGACGCCGGGCTGCGCGGTCATTCTGCGCCCGTAGTGGCCGTCTCGGCTCCTTCGGCGGCAGCCGCAGCCGGCGAGGCGGGATGCTCCGCACCGGCGTCGGAGCCGACGGGCAACTCGCCCTCGAAGCCCGGCTCGCCGGGGCGCGCCGGCCGCCACGTCGGGACCGGGATGCCGTAGGCTGCGATCACGCGCGTACCGGCCTCGACACCGGGCGCCGCGGCGGCGCTGCCGAGGTCCACCGGGAAGGCGACGGCCGGCCGCTGCAGATCGGTCATGTAGGGCGAGCCGAACGTGTCCTCGCGCTTGTCCTCTTCCTGCCGCTCGTTCGCGCGGGCCGTGCGCCCCTTGGGCGAGCAGATCTCCGCGCTGATGTCGGCGGGCGGCCCGCTCGACACGGGCAGATCCGTCACCGTGTCGCGGATCGAGCGCGGATTGGTGTTGAAACCGTTCTCAAGGATTTCGGCGGCGGTGCGCTCGCGCACGATCGGGCCCTCGGCACCGAGCACCACGGCGATCAGCGTGCGGTTGTCGCGCGTGGCGGAGGCCACGAGATTGAAGCCCGCGGCGCAGATATAGCCGGTCTTCATGCCATCGGCGCCGTTGTAGCGACCAAGGAGCCCGTTGTGGTTCTTCATCGTCCCCTTGCCGACGGCGATCGCCTCGGTGGCAAAGTAGTTGCTGAACTCGGGGAACTCCTTGCGCAACGCGACGCCGAGGATTGCCAGATCCTTGGCGCTGGAATACTGGCCAGGCGCCGGCAGGCCGTTCGGATTGACGAAATGCGTGTCCTTCATGCCGAGCGCGGCCGCCTCCGCATTCATCCGCTCGACGAAGGTCTCCATCGACCCTTTGCCGAGCGTCTGGCCGATCGCGTAGGTCACATCGTTGGCCGACTTCACCAGCATCATACGCAGCGCCATGTCGAGGCGCATCACGGAGCCGGCGGGATAGGCCATCTTGGAGGGCGGCTCGGCGGCGGCCGCGCGCGACATGACGACCGGCGTGTCGAGCGAGACCTCCTGCGACTTGAGCGCCTTCAGCGCGACATAGGTCGTCATCAGCTTGGTGGTCGAAGCCGGATACCAGCGCTGCGTGGCATTGTTTTCCGACAGCACCTTGCCGGTCGCGACGTCCACCACGATCGTGTTCATGGCCTCGGTCGGCCCCGCCATGAGAGCCGCGGTGCTCAAGCCCAGGAGAACGGCAAGCGCGCGGATCGACGGCAGCGGACGGATGATTGTCATGGGACCCTTCTCGCGGAAGCGCGAAGACGCTTTGCGTTCTCTTCGCACCTGCGTTCATATCATGGCAAGGTGATTCCAGCCCTCCTTCTGGCGGGCGAATTCCGCCTTTTGATGGCGCGAGACCGAAAGATATCGATGCTCCTCGTTCCCGAGATCGCGGCAGGCGCCGCCGACATCACAGAATGGCGCCGGACGCTCCATGCGATGCCGGAAATCCTCTACGACCTGCCCGAGACGGCCGCCTTCGTGGCCGGGAAGCTGCGGGACTTCGGCTGCGACGAGGTGGTGACGGGCATCGGCCAGACGGGGGTCGTCGGGATCGTCACCAGCCGTCTCGGCGAGGGTGGCCGCACCGTTGGTCTGCGCGCCGACATGGACGCGCTGCCGATCGCGGAAGCGACGCCCCGCCCCTATGCCTCACGCCGACCAGGCGCGATGCATGCCTGCGGTCACGACGGACACATGGCGATGCTGCTGGGCGCCGCCCGCCACCTCTGCCGCACCCGCACCTTCCGGGGCCGCGTCGCCTTCGTGTTCCAGCCCGCGGAAGAAGGGGGTGCGGGAGCGCTGGCGATGATCGAGGACGGCCTGATGGAGCGCTTCGGCATCGAAGCGATCTACGGGATGCACAACCTGCCGGGCCTGCCGGTCGGACAGATCGCGCTGCGCCCCGGCCCGATCATGGCGGCGACCGACGAGTTCGAGATCGCGATCCGCGGCAAGGCCAGCCATGCCGCCCTGCCCCACGAGGGCGCCGATCCGATCCTGGCGGGCGCAGCGCTCGTGCAGGCGCTGCAGCAGATTTCGGCCCGCAACGTCGACCCCCTGGATTCGCTCGTCCTTTCGGTCACGCGCTTCCATTCCGGTTTCGCCCGCAACATCATCCCGGACGAAGCGCAGGTCTCGGGCACCGTGCGCTCGCTGACGGCACCGTCGCAGGATCTCGCCGAGCGACGGATCGAGGCGATCGCGCAGGGGGTTGCCGCCGCGCACGGCGCGAGCGCCAGCGTCGTCTACAAGCGAAACTATCCGGTGACGGTGAACGACGTCCGCGAGGCCGCCTTCTGCGCCGCCGTCGCGGCGGACGTCTGCGGTGCGGATGCGGTCAATGCCGCGGCGCCCCCACTCATGGCGGCCGAAGACTTTTCCTACATGCTGGAAGTGCGCCCCGGTGCCTTCGTCTTTCTCGGCAACGGGGCGAGCGCCGGGCTTCACAATCCCGGCTACGACTTCGACGATGCCGCGATCCCGTTCGGGTCGTCCTACTGGGTCCGGCTCGTGGAGCGTGCGCTCGCCAACTGAGGCGGGCGGCTGATCGTCTTCAGTTGTCGCGGGAGGGCGCCAGGGCGTCGATCAAAAGACGCAGGCGGTGGCGGATCTCGCCATCCGGGATCCGACCGAGAGCCAGCGACGACTGGACGACCTCGGGGCTCGGCGTCGCCGCCTCGTCCGTCTCGCCCTGCGAGGTCAGCCCCTCGAAGAAGAAGGTCGGGCTGATCTCGAACAGCTGCGAGATCCGATAGAGCGTCGCCGCGCTGATCCGATTGCTGCCGGTCTCGTACTTCTGGATCTGCTGGTAGGTCACGCCGATCTGGCGGCCGAGCTCTTCCAGCGACAGACGTCGGGACGTCCGCACCAGGCGCAGCCGGGCGCCCACATGCACGTCGATCGGATCTCGCTCGTTCTTCGTCATCGTCACGAAAATACACCCGCTACATGATAAGCAAGGAGACTGCCCATCAGGAACTCAACCCAACGCTTCGAGCACTAAATTGTAGCTCGCCAACAATCAACACTCATGCGTACCATTAATACGCAAATCTGCGTTGCGCGAATCCGATAGTCTGTCCCGGATCCTTCAGGCGACCGTCCGGCCCTTCGGCAGGAGGTGCAACCCGGCGACGGCGAGCCACGTCGTCATCCAGACAGGATTTCCTCGAGCAAACAAGAAGGATTCGAGAAAGGCGTTGAGGAGGGTGAACGCGAGGACCATCAGGAAGAAGTCCGCAACCCGCGTGGCGGCAGGGCCTTGCGCCCCGATCCGTACGAAATCGACCAAGGGTAGGATGACAAGGACGACGATCCCGAATCCCATCCCCGGCCAGCCCAGCGCGATCGCAAGATCCAGATAGCCGTTGTGCGCGTTGACGATGCCGCGCGGATCCCAGCTCGAACCGAACGGCGGTTCGGCATGCCTTACCACCGGCGTCGACCAGAAGGCCTCGAACCCCGTGCCGGTCCACGCCTGAGGTCCCAGCGCGTGGATGGCGAAACGCCAGAGGTCGAGGCGGCCCGTGAAGGTCGTTCCCGGCATCGCCCATTGCAGGAGATCGTAGAGCACCGGCGACAGGACCGTGCCGAGTGTCATCAGCGCGGCCCCGGCGAAGGTCGCCCCCAGAACGATGACGGGCAGCCGACGCCCGCCGAAGACGCGCCCCGCAAAGATCAGGACGGCCACGAGCGGCAGGAGGCCGAGCGTCGTCTTCGATCCGGTCTTCAGAACGAAGAAGGCCGAAAGAAGCACGATCGCGACGCCGGTCACCCATTGGCCGCTGCGCACGAGATAGAGCCCCGCAAAGCAGAGGGCGGCCATCACCGGCCCCGCGACGTTCTTGTGGGAGTAGATGCCGCGCCAGAGACCGATATTGGCGGCTTCCAGCGCCTCGTTGTGGATCGCCGCCGAGGGCATCAGCACGATGCCGGTATAGGACAGGCCAAGCACCACGAGGGCCGCCACCGTCAGCGCGAAGCGGAAGGCCCGCTCGTCCGGCACCAGGCAGAGGGCTCCGGTCATCGCGAGCATCGCGGCCAGCGAGAACACCACCGCGCGGAACGAGGCGTCGGGCCAGATCGACTGGGTCGAGGACAGGAGGAGCAACAGGGCCATCACGACCCAGGCGGGACGCAGGAGCCGCATCGCCACCTGGCGGGGCGTGATGCAGACATGGATCAGAAGGGCCGCGAGACCGAGGCCGCCATATCCCAGCTGGTTGGTAATGTTTCCCGATCCTGCAGGTCCTGCGAAGACCGCCTGATAGGGCTCGAAGGTCACGAGGAGCAGCGTCAGGATCAGCGCCGCTAGAGCCGTGCGGAGCGCTCGTCCTTCAGCAGCGCTCCACCATGGCGCCTCCCCCAGCGCCGCACTGAGGCCGGCGCTGGGTCGCGAGGGTCCGAGACGAAGGGGCGAGAGGTGACGCATCACCCACTATCATCGCCCCGGACGCTGAAAGTCGCGTTAAGGCCCGTCCTGCCGGACGATCATCGCGGGTCAGGCGGTGCGCCCGGCCGCTTCCGCGCGCTCGATGTCGCCGGGGAGATGGCCCGGCCCTTCATCGGGATCGGGCTCGACTGGAACGGGCGTGTCTGAGGGCTCGCGGATCTCGTCCGGCCCCACCATGGGTTCGGGAGGCTCGCCCATCGGCAGGGGGCTGTCGGGCGGGCCGGGATCGCGGCCCGGCCCGGTCGGAACGTCTTCGATGTTGGACATGCCGTTTCTCCCTCGAAAATTCGACGGAAAACCGCTGGCCTCATCCGGCGTTCCAAGGCTCGCGAAAACGCGATCAGTTCTGGGGCTTGGCGTCCGCCTCGTCCTCTTCCTCCTCGCCGAAGGGGAAGGACTCGACCATCTGCTCGACGTCCTCGTAGATCTCGTCGAGGAACTCCATGGCGCCGTCGGCGTCCTCGCTGCCCTGCGTGACCAGCATGGCAAGCTGGATCTTCAGGACGTTGGCGACGTCGTCGAGCTCCATGCCCTGGAAGAGGGTCGAGATCTTCTCGGAGATTTCGTCGGTCTGGGCGTCGGTCAGCATGCTGTGCTCTCCTGTGTGCGGGAAGGAGACGAGTGCGGATGCCTCGTGGTTCCCCCGGAATGCGCCCGAGCGGGGCATGCCACCGCAAAGGCGCGTTCCGCGCTTCGTCGCGCCCTTCGCTCCTAGCACGGAACGATGACGGGTGAAGCGTACCCCCGTCGCTCCGATCCTCATTCCGCCGGAGCCGGCATTTCCACCTTTTCGATACCGCGAGCACCCTCGCCCATCAGGGCGAGTAGCTCGTCGCGACGGCGCGCCGCCTTTTCCATCGCCTCGTGCTTGACGGGGCCAAAGCCCCGGATACCAGCCGGCAGGGATAGGAGTTCCACCGCAACGTCCCGGTCGGCGGGGCGTGCGCGCGAGAACAGGACACGGCAGTCCGCCTCGTAGTCGGCGACGAGGCGCCGCTCCGCCACGCGCTCGGGGTTGCGCGCGAAGGGATCGAACAGGGTGCCACGGAGCCGCTTCAGGCCCGCCAGCCCGCGCAGGAACGGCAGGATCCAGGGACCGAAAGCGCGCTTCTTCGGCCGCCCGTTGGCGTCGACCCCTCGGAGGAACGACGGGGCGAAATGGTAGACGTGCCGACGTACCCCGTCGAACTCCTCCTCCAGCCGGCGCTCGAAGCGGCCATCGGTATGAAGTCGGGCGACCTCGTACTCGTCCTTGACCGCCAGAAGCTTGGCGTAGTTCTCGGCGACGGCCCGCTCGATGCGGCCATGCGCCTCAGCCTTGGCATCGGCCTGCCGGGCCCGCTCCACCAGCGCGCGGTACCGTGCAGCGAGCGCGGCGTCCTGATAGTCGGTGAGGAAGCTTGAGCGGTGCTCGACCAGTTCGTCCGTGGACATCTCACCGAGCGTTCTCGTCGCATCACGCTGGCCGACGATCCCCGCCATGTCGTCCGGTCTTGCGGCGGCGAAACGCCCCCAGGCGAAGGCGTCGAGATTGGCCTTCACGGCCACGCCGTTCAGTTCGATCGCATGCTGGAGACTGGCGAAGGTGACCGGCACCATTCCCTTCTGCCAGGCATAGCCGAGCATCATGATGTTGGTGGCGATGGCGTCCCCGCTGACCGTTTCGGCGAGTTCCGTGAAGTTGACGAAGTCGGCGCCCTCCCCGACCGACTTTCGGATCGCGCCCGCGACGAGCGTGCGCCGGAAGTCGAAGTCGGGATCGCGCACGAACTGGGCGACCGGCGTCAGATGGGTGTTGACGACGGCGCGGGTGCGCTCTGGCGACAGGAGACCGGCCGCATCCTTCGAGGTCGCGACCACGTCGTCGGCCGCGATCAGGACATCGGCCGAGCCCGAGACGATCCGGGGGCAGGTGACGTCTTCGGCGCGGCGTCCGATGCGGACGTGGCTGAGAACCGCGCCGCCCTTCTGCGCCAGTCCTGCCATGTCGAGAAGCATCGGCGCGTTGCCATCGAGATGAGCCGCCATGCCGAGCACCGCGCCGATCGTCAGGACGCCCGTTCCGCCGACGCCGGTGATCGCGATGTTGCAGGGCTCGGCGAGATCGGGAAGAACGGGGTCCGGAATGCCGGCGAGATCCGGAGCCGCTCGCGCAGCCCGCGTCTTCGGCTTCGCGCCCTCCAGCGTGACGAAGGACGGGCAGAATCCCTTCAGGCAGGACGTGTCCTTGTTGCAGGTCGATTGGTTGATCTGCCGCTTGCGGCCCCACTCCGTTTCCAGCGGCTCGACCGAGAGGCAGTTCGACTGGACCGAACAGTCACCGCAGCCCTCGCAGACCGCGGGATTGATGGCGATGCGCAGATCCGGGTCGGGCAGAAGCCCCCGCTTGCGACGACGGCGCTTTTCCGACGCACAGGTCTGATCGTAGACGATCGCCGAGACGCCTGGCACATCGCGCAGCGCCAGCATGGCCGCCTCGACGTCGTCGCGGTGATGGATCTCGGTCCCCGGGGCCAGCTGCGAGGCGTGGTAGCGCTCGGGGAATTCCGAGACCAGCCAGATCGGTGTGACGCCCTCGCGATGCAGCTGATGCGTGATTTTGGCGGGATCGAGCGGCCCGTCGACCGTCTGACCGCCGGTCATCGCGACGGCATCGTTGTAGAGGATCTTGTAGGTGGCGTTGACACCGGCAGCGACCGCCTGCCGGATCGCCAGCTGGCCGGAATGAAAGTAGGTCCCGTCGCCGAGGTTGACGAAGACGTGGCGCTCGTCGGTGAACGGCGCCGTACCCACCCAGGCGACACCCTCGCCGCCCATCTGGCTGAACGTCTCGGTGCGGCGCCCCATCCAGGTGACCATGAAATGGCAGCCGATGCCAGCAAGCCCGCGCGAGCCTTCCGGCACCTTGGTGGACGAGTTGTGCGGGCAACCCGAACAGTAGAAGGGCGTGCGCGCGAGCGGCGGCTCCAGCTGCCCGGCAGCCTCGCCGCGCTGCCGAAAGTGCCTCACGCGCGCCTCGATGAAACTGCGATGCGCCTCGTCGAGATCGCTCAGGGCGAGGATACGCTCCCCGATCACGACGGCGGCCGTCGCCACCGTCAGCTCGCGGGCCAGCGACAGGACGGGACGGTCGTTGTGATCGAACTTGCCGATGATGCGCGGGCGCACGTCCGCACGCCAGTTGAAGAGCTGCTGCTTGATCTGGTTCTCGATGATCTCGCGCCGCTCCTCGACGACGAGGATTTCCTCGAGTCCGACGGAGAACTCGCGCACTCCTTCCGGCTCCAGCGGCCAGGGCATGCCGACCTTGTAGAGGCGAAGGCCCGCGAGATGCGCCGTGTCCTCGTCGACGCCAAGCTCGCGGAGCGCTTGGCGCACGTCCTCGTAGGCCTTGCCCGACGCGATGATGCCGAGGCGCGCGTTCGGTGAATCGAGCGTCACGCGGTCGACCCGGTTGGCGCGGGCAAAGGCGATCGCGGCGTAAGCTTTGTACGTCTGAAGCCGGTTGTCCTGGCTCCAGCGATCGTCGGGTACGCGCAGGTTGAGACCATCGGGCGGCAGGATGAAGTCCGTCGGCGTCACGAACTCTCGTCGCTCGCCCGAAAGGTCGACCGAGGCCGTCGTCTCGACGGTATCGGCGATCACCTTCATGCCGACCCAGCAGCCGGAATAGCGCGACATGGCGATGCCGAGCAGTCCGAACTCGACGAACTCGTGGATCGACGACGGGTAGAGCATCGGGATGACGGCCGCCATGAAGGCGTGGTCGGACTGGTGAGGCACGGTGGACGATTTCGCGCCATGATCGTCGCCGGCAATGGCGAGGACGCCGCCATGACGCGATGAGCCGGCGGCGTTGGCGTGTTTGAAGACATCGCCCGAACGGTCCACCCCGGGCCCTTTGCCATACCAGATGCCGACGACGCCCTCCTTTCGGGCCCCCAGCGACAGACCGACCTGTTGGGAGCCCCAGACGGCGGTCGCCGCAAGATCCTCGTTGATGCCCGGCTGGAAGTGGACATCCTCGGCGAGGAGAAGCTCGCGATTGGCCTGGAGCTGCTGGTCGTAGGCGCCGAGCGGCGATCCCCGGTAGCCCGATACGAAGGCGCCGGTTTCCAGCCCCGCTTCCCGATCACGCCGCATCTGGACGAGCGGCAGGCGGACCAGCGCCTGTGTCCCGTTCATGAAGACGCGCCCGCTGGTGGCGGTGTATTTCCGGTCGAGTTCGCCGCGGCGGCTCATGAGGATCCTCCCGATCCGACTGCTGTCTGGCGGTTTGTCCGCTCTTGTCGGCCAGACTTAAGGCATGTGCACCGCACCGGCACGCTGCAGCGCGGGAGGATGCTGCGGCATGATGGCCCCGGGCTTCACGCCCGGACGGGAGTACGCCTTGTGTTTGACCACCAGCATTTCTGGTGCCTGAACCCTGAAGGGTTGGATCTGCGGGAGACGGTGTCGCGGATGCTTTCGACGTGGCCGGCTGGCGAGGTCGCCAAGATCCACTATTCGTCGCCGCGCACGGAGTTGCGCGAGCAGCGGGTGGTGGATCGGGCGACGGGGCGCAAGGTCTTGCGGCCTGTTGCGCCGGTGATGACGGGCCATGCGGATTTCATCAACCCGTTCGAGTTCGTGATGTTTCTGGAGCGTGTGGCGGGTCTCGACTTCGACGTGATGCTGGAGGCGAAGGCG
>NZ_FOOA01000048.1 GCF_900113065.1 Aureimonas phyllosphaerae | reverse complement strand
CGAGAAGCTGGACAATCTTGCCCGTCTCGTCGACGACCGGAGACAGGATCGTACGCCACCAGCGAAGTCCCGAGGGTGTTTCCGCCAGTTCCTCGTACTCGTCCATGACACCGGAGGCGAGGCAACGCCGATAGTTCGCCTCCCAGGCCTCAGCCCCTTCGAACGACATGAACTCGTCCGCCGTCTTGCCGATGAACATCTCCTTCGTCAGGCCCGAGATCTGACACAGGATGTCGTTGATGCCATCGTAGCGCAGAATGCCGTCGTCGGTGATGGCCACCGAGAATGCCGGAACGGCAAGCGAATCCACGTTGATCTTCGACACCGAGCCCAGCCCTATTCCGCAACGTCAGATTGACGAGGATGCGTAAAGATCAACTGAAGTTTACAGTCGCGGTTGACTCGAAGACTAAGTCGAGCGTCGACGTGCAGCGAAAGCGAGCGCGCTACAGCGGGAACTTAATGTGGCTCCAGGCATAAAGAAGCCCGCTGCGGTGAGCCGAACGAGCTTCTTCTCCGAAAATGCGGTCGAAAGATCAGGCGAACGCGCCAGCGTCCAAGCTTGCCGACGAGATCCCCGTCAGAACAATGGTGCCCCCGCCGGACAGGGTCAGCACCGCCGAACCGTTGACGTCCGATGCGCTGTAGGTTTGCCCGCCCAGCTCCAGTCGGTCGCCCTCAGCTCGATTGAAGTCGATGATGATGTCGTTCCCGGAGTTGGCAACAAAGCGGAACGTGTCAGCACCCGCGCCACCGGAAAGGGTATCGTTGCCGAGATCACCCCAAACCTGATCGTTGCCACGATCGCCCATCACCATATCGTTGTCGCGACCGCCACGAACCTCGTCATCGCCTTGGCCACCCCGGATCGTGTCGTTGCCGAGATCGCCATAGACACGATCGTTGTCTAAGTCACCGAAGACCTGATCGTCGTCCTTGCCGCCGTACACAGCATCGACGCCGCGTCCACCGTAGACATTGTCCCGCCCCATGTTTCCGAACAGGACGTCGTTGCCTTGGTTGCCGAAAATCTGATCGTCCCCGCCATTGCCGGTGATGCGATCATCTGTCTGCCCGTCGCGACCGACCAGGTAGTCAGCCGCTTCGGTTCCGAAGATCTCGCTGGGGCCAGCCGGCGTGCCGAGCATCGCATCGATACGAGCCTGGGCCCCTGCAACGAGACCGCCGACATTGGTTTCGTTGAACGCGAACACGGGTTCGTTGCCGAAGCGATTGCCGATTGTAACCGACGTGTCGACCGAGAGCTGAATGATCATCTCGCTACCGGAGTAGGTGATCCTCCCGTAGAGATCCGCCATCGAATTGATTCCCGGCACACCGTGGAACTCGACGATGTCGCCGTTGTCGATACCGGTGATGTAGATGTCTCCGGTCACATTGCCGTTGATGACGACGCGATCGAGCGAACCGTCGCCAGGGTATCCGGTACCACGAGCGACATCGACACTGCCGGACCCGTTGATGACAACAAGGTCGGCGCCCACGCCGGAACTGCCGGAAGAGCCAGTCAGGAAGATGATGTCATCACCGGCTCCACCTTCGAAAGCATTGCTCTCATACGGATTGCCTCGAGGCTCGCGAAAGATGATATCGTTTCCGTCGCCGCCATCAAGAAAACCCATACCGACCAAAATGTCGTCACCGGAGCCGCCATAGGCGCTGTAGGCACCATTGAAACCGTCACCTATTTTCGGGAGTGACGCGGAAAGCCGGACGATCTCGGTCGCGAAGATGACGTCATTTCCGTTGCCGCCTTCAAAGGCGTTTTGACCCGGCCCCCCGACCAGGACGTCGTCGCCATCCGCCCCGCGAATGTCGTCATCCCCGCCAAGCCCAAACAGCCGGTCAGGACCAGCTGTACCAATGATCAGATCCGCACCTTGTGTCGCCATGTCATTCCCCCTGTCGCGCGATTGTAGCTGAGCGCGCATCAGATTGGCGGGTCTGCAGGACAATTGAAAGTCGAATTCTTCCGTTAGGTAAGGCATAACGATAGAACTCTGGATGACTTGTTACATCCTGCACCGGTTTTGCCGTATGCTATGTCGGCTGGAGCCAGGTGAAACTGCTGGTGACTCTGGTCACGAAAAAGCCCGCCGCGGCGAACCGGGCGGGCTCTCTGCCTCGATGGACGTTGAACGTCAGGCGATCAGGAAGTCCCCGAGGCTTGCCGGACTGACGCCCTGCAGAACGATTGTGCCGCCGCCCGACAGGTCGAACACCGTCGAGCCGTTGACCTCCGAGACCGTGAACGTCTGGCCCTGGAAGTCGAGCCGGTCGCCTTCGGACTGGTTGAAGTCGACGATGATGTCATTGCCGGAGTTCGCCGCAAAGCGGAACGTGTCCGCGCCACCGCCGCCCGATAGCGTGTCGTTGCCGAGGTCGCCCCAGATCTGGTCGTTGCCGAGGTCACCGAAGACGAAGTCGTCGCCCTGACCGCCGCGAACCTCGTCGTCACCCTGGCCACCGCGGACTGTGTCGTTGCCCTGGTTGCCGTTGACGAGGTCGTTGCCCTGACCGCCGTTGATGTTGTCGTTGCCCATGCCGCCGAAGACGATGTCGTTGCCGCGGTCGCCGAACAGGGTGTCGTTGCCCATGCCGCCGTAGACCTGATCGTCGCCCTGGCCGCCTTGGAGGAGATCGTCGTCCTGGTTGCCGTTCAGGACGTCGTCGCCTTGGTTCCCGAAGATCGTGTCGTTCCCGACGCCGCCGGACAGGACGTCCGGGCCGTTCGAGCCGTTCAAGAGGTTCGGGCCCGCAAGCGGATCGCCGGGCTGAGCGACTACCGGCACGGAGAGCGTCACGTCGTTGCCGTCGCCGCCACGGTAGCTGATCGTCGTGGCGACCCCGCCGATCGTGACGGTCGAGCCCTCGGTCAGACCTGCGAACGTGCCCGACACTGCGTCGGCTCCGTCGTTGGCGATCAAGACGAAGCTTTGGCCAGCCGCCGGCACAAACGAATTGAATGCGGACGCATTGAGCGTCGCACCACCGAGCGTGACTGTCCCTGTTACATCAATGCGATCGTACTGTGCCGCCGACGATCCGCCGATTTCTGCCTGGAAAAATGCACCGGATGCCAAATTTAGGTTGCTAGTCGCGAGGGATCCAGCCGACGGTCCGCTGCCAGCTCCCAAGCCGGCCGCGCTGGCGTTCAGTGTACCGCCGCTTCGAATAGAAACGAGCGATCCACCAATCACCCCGTCGCCCCCGAGCGTCCCTCCGTTGAGAGCAACGGTTTGTGTGGCCGCCACCGAACCGTCGATCCGCAGCGTGCCCACGTCCACTGCGAAAAGGCCATTGGAGGTGTTCACTCCAGATAGGGTGAACGTCCCGCTTCCTACCTTTAGCAGCGTTCCCACGGTCGAGATGTTTCCCGCAAAATCGCTGCTCGTCCCTGTGCCACCTACAGTTAGATCGCCGGTTACGTTGACGGTCGAGGTCGCGTCACCACCCGATAGCGATCCGATCTCCGTTAAGCTGAAGAGCTGAAGAACCCCTCCCGAACCAGTGAACGACACCTCTGCATCGGTAGCCAATGCGGACGAGCCCTGCGTCTGTAAAAGGCTGCCGGAACCGATATTGATCTCCTTCGAGTTCAGGATCGAACCACCTGATTGGATCAACAACCCCGCACCTGTGACTGATGTCGAACCTGAGTAGGTGCTGGCCGACTGCAAGGTGATGATGTCACTGCCAGCTACAACGACGGAGCCCGCCGCGGACGCATCGTGAAGGACGCTGTCGATGGTTCTGGCGCTGCCACCGCTGTCGAGTGTTAGCGATCCGGCGATGCCGATACCCCCGTTCAGCGCACCCTGGGTCGCGCCGCTACCGAGCACGAGCGTATTCGCCCCGCCCGTGAAAGTGATGGCATCGGCCTGACCGCCGAGGCCCGTACCGCCGGTGATCGTGCCCGTATTGGTAATCGTCAGGTTCGAGCCGACGATGCCGGCGCCGCCTGTGCCAGCAGAGTTAGCCCCGGAGTTGAGGGTCGCATCTACGATTCCAACAGAAGCTGCAGCTCCGTCGCCGCCTACAACACTCGCGCCTAATCCGATGTTATTGATGGTGAGGTTTGCCCCCGAGATGCCGGCTCCTCCATCGCCAGCGTAGCCAGCATAAGCCGTGCTTTCGTTGCCAGCGCTTCCACCAACACCACCCGTAATCGCAGCAAGGTTATTGATCGTACCGCCGGCATTGCCTGCCAAGCCGATCCCGCCGTCCCCACCGTTCCCATTAGGTCGGAAGCCGAAAAAAGTTGCCGAGGATCCGAGCCCGCCATTGCCACCAGCGCCGCCGGAAATGTTTCCGCCATTGGCATTCAGAGTAAACGTGGACTCGAAGGACAAGCCAACGCCGCCATTTCCGCCAGAACTCCCAATGGCTTGTTGCACGGCTGCACTGAGGGAGGACCCGCCACCGGTGCCACCACTACCGCCGGAAAACGTGCCCGTATTGTCGAGCGCGACGCCGCTGGCCGTAAATAGACCTCCGGTTCCACCGTCTCCGCCCATTCCGCCGGAGCCTTGCGCAGAGATGCCCCCTACGCCTCCGTCACCACCGGTGACTCCGCCAGAGTTCAAACTGCTGCCGGCTGCCGAAACAATCACTCCATAGCCGCCCGCACCACCGCCGCCGCCGCCGCCGCTGGGGCCGAACTGGTTACCGCCTGCGCCGCCCGCACCGGCTGCCAGAGTGGTCGAGTTCGTGAGCGGCGAGCTTGTATTGAAGCCGTGGGCTCCGCCGCCGCCGCCTCCGCCTCCACTTCCGGACGCAAAGCCGTTCGATGGAGCATCTGGTGCATCGAAGCCTACACCACCGTTGACCCCCGCAACTCCTCCAGCACCTGCCGCACCTGGCGACGATGCGCCAAAGTAGGAGCCGCCTAGTCCACCATCGCCGCCGCCTGCGCCGCCACCTCCGCCACCAGTGCCGCCATAATTACTGGCTGACGCCGGCAAGCCCGGCTCTCCCGCGTCCCCTAGATAGCCGGTCCCGCCTGCACCCCCCGGTCGGCCGCCAATCAAAGAGCCTTCATTGTCCGTCCCGCCTTGACCGCCTGCCATGCTCGCCTCCCAACGCAGGCGCCCCGCGCCCTCTTCCGTTGCGTTAGCTGTAGACGAGTTGGGGGCCGCTCACGATGGCCAGATGCGCACACAGGCAGTTGATTAAAGGTACGTTACAGGGGGCGTTCTGCGATAGCGATGGTCTGATTTCTAGGCGCGACGGCGGCGATCAATCGTCGTTCGCCGTGTCGAGCTCGTCAGGCCGCTTGCCCCGTCGTTCGGGTCCAACAGTAGCGGCCTCGTGAACCGAATTTGAATGGACTGGCTCAGCGTACCTAGGGTTCCACAGGCCTAGATCCGTTATCAATGAAACAGGAGCGGTGACGACGACCGACGACTTCTTACGCTTCACCGAGCCCGTTTGAGCAGCAGCGGTCGGCCGAGAAGGTACCCCTGCCCATAGTCGACGCCGAGCTCACGCAGGCGATCCAGCTGCGGCGCGACCTCGATCCCTTCGGCGACGATCCTGGTGTCGAACGTGCGGGCGAACTGCACGAGCCCTGCGAGAAGTGCCGCCCGGCTCGGGCAGACATGAATGTTGTTCGTCAGGCTGGCATCGATCTTCAGGATGTCGGGCCGCAGGCTCAGGATGTGCTGCATGTTGGCGTATCCGGCCCCCACGTCGTCGATCGCCAGTCGGGCGCCCGATCCCGCAGCGGCCGAAGCGCTGTCATCAGCGGCCGGTAGTCGTCGACCGCCGTATGTTCGGTCAATTCCAGCACGAGGCGCTTGGGATCGACGCCCTCCAGAAAAGGGGAGAACCGTTGATCGAGAAGGATGTCGGGCGAGACGTTGAGGGCGAGAAACATATGGGTCGGGAAGAGGTCCAGGCCTCCGAGAGCGGTCGCCAGCGTCTCGATTTCGAGATCGGGGCCAAGCCCCACTTCATAGGCATCGCGGAACCACGCATCGGGGGAGCGATACGGACGAACCTGGAC
>NZ_FOOA01000045.1 GCF_900113065.1 Aureimonas phyllosphaerae | reverse complement strand
TGCGGGATCGTCGGCTGTAGCGCGTAGAGGCAGTCATCCAACGGCAGCAGCGTGTGTCGTCGAAACGCGACGACCATCGCCTCCTCGGCCTCGCTCAAGGTTGTCGATCGCGGCTCCTTCGGCCCGGTTTTCCTGTCCTCCAGGGTCTGGCGTTTGCGCCACTTGGCCACCGTCTTCGGATTGATGCCGAGCTCCCGGCTCAGCGTCGCGAGCGAAGCCTCCGATCGCTGTATTGCTGCTCGGATGGCGTGCGTGGTCGTGGCGCTGCCGTGACGAACCTGTCCCATAGGGCATCCTTCCATTCTACGGAAAGGATCACACCATCAAACCCTGGGATCAAACACCTAGGCGGCCATGCGGTCCAGCTTCGGTTGGCGACGCGGCGGTTCCGATGCGACGAGCGGGATTGTCGGCGACGGATCTTTGCCGAACGCTTCGGGGCGGCGGCACCGGAGCGCGCACGCCGCACCGGACGCATGGAGGGGATCGTTCATCACCTCGGCTTAGCGCTGGGCGGCAGACCTGGCGCCGCGTTCGCGGCCCGTCTGATGTTGCCGGTCAGCAACGATACGCTGCTGCGTGTCGTTCGGCGCCGGGCTCGTCCGCGGGCCGAGCCCCTTTGCGTTATAGGGATCGACGACTGGGCGTTCCGCCGCAACCACCGCTACGGCACGATCATCTGCGACCTAGAGCGGCGCCGCATCGTCAAGCTTCTGCCCGACCGCGAGATCGCGACCGTCGCCGCCTGGCTTGCCGCCCATCCCGGCATTCACGTGGTCTCGCGGGACCGAGGTGGCGGCTACGGGGAAGCGGCGGCACGGGCACTGCCCGATGCTATCCAGGTCGCCGACCGCTGGCATCTTATGGAGAACGCCAGCAGCAGCTTCCTTGAGGCGGTATCGAAGTCGATGAAGCCGATCCACGCTGCCCTCGGCGCGACGGTTGTCGACCCCAAACTTCTGACCTGTGCCGAACGGCTCCAGTACGAAGGCTACCTTCGCCGCGAGGAAACAAACGCCATTGTCGCCGAACTGGCGGCCAACGGCGTCTCGATCAAGGAGATCGTCCGCCGAACGGGTCGTAGCCGCAAGCTGGTTCGCCTGATCGTACGAGGCCAGCGCACCGATATGTTCCGCGCTCGCCAGGGCTCGCTCGACCCGCACCTGCCGTTCCTAGACGCGCAGTGGGAGGCAGGCTGTCGCAACGGTGCCGAACTCTGGCGTCGCCTGCGGGCACTCGGCTTCGCCGGATCGACCCGTGTCGTCTCGGAGTGGGCAACCCGTCGGCGCCGATCCGAGCGCATGACGGCCGCCCAACTTCACAGGCCGCCCTGGCTCGGACGATCGCCCGTTTGATGACGCTGAAGCGCCATCACCTCACAAAGGCGGAAACCCTCACCGTCTCTGCGATCGAGCAAGGATCGCCAGCCCTGGCCGAAGCCCGCACCCTGGTCGACCGCTTCCAGTCCATAGTCCGGCGTAAGGCCGAAGCTGATCTCGACCCTTGGCTCCAGGACGCCGGCTCCAGCCTGATCGCCTCGTTCGCCCGCGGCATCACCAAGGATCTCGGCGCCGTGCGTGCTGCCGTCACTGAGCCCTGGTCGAACGGACAGACCGAATGGAGTGGACCCCGTTTCGCCGGACAGGCGGCGGTTGGGTTTAGGCACTGAGGCTGATGAACTCGCGAGGCGAGCGGAACTTCAGACCTGAGTGCGGGTGGACCTCGCAATAGTCCTCGATCCATTCGGGGAGCAAGGCAAGGATGGTGTCGGCGTCGGGCAGAATGGTGACACGAGCGTAGTCGCGTTTCAGGGTTTTGACGAAGGCCTCGGACATGCCGTTGGACTGCGGGCTTCGTACGGGCGTGAAGAGCAGTGTCAGACCGAGGGCCCGGGCTGTGTCGGCGGTGTCCCTGGCGATATAGGCGCTGCCGTTGTCCGAGAGCCATTCGACGGCGTGCGGGACCTTGATGGTGCCGAAGCAACGTTCGACCGCCGTGACCATGAGGTCGCGCACCATCTCGCCGGAGATGCCGGCATTGGCGACGGCCGACCAGGCGATGACCTCTCGGTCGCAGGCGTCCAGCACGAAGAGGATGCGCACGACCTCGCGGTTGCGGGCGTGGATCTCCAGATGGTCCGAGCACCAGCGGATGTTGGAGCGCAGCGCGATGACGATGCCGTCGTGGGTTCGACCGGGCCGCGAGGCGGTATGGCGTTCGAGCGTCAGCCCGTGATGCTGCATGATCCGCAGCACCCGCTTGGCGTTGACCGTGGGCTGCCCTCGAAGGCGCAGCTCCCGGTTCAGCAGCGCCGTAACGCGCCGATAGCCGTAGGTCGGCCGGGCATCGACGATGGCACGGATGGCGGGCAGGAGCCCGGCATCCTCGGCCTTGCGATACGGACCCCGCAGCTTCGCCGTCTTGCTGCGTCGCTCGTTGATGTGAGAACGAGCGACGTTCAGCGTTCGCGCCACGGCACTCACCGGGAACCGTCCGTCGGATCGCTCCAGGACAGCAAGGGCAACGTCCGTTTTTTTGGGCGGGCGACGTTGAGAGCCTCTTTGAGGATCTCGTTCTCCATCGTCTTGCGGCCGAGCAGGCGCTCGAGGTCACGGACCCGCTTCTCCAACTCGCGGACACGGGACGTGCCGACGACATCCTCATCGGCCTGGACGGCAGCGTGGCCGCCTTCCAGCATCCGGCGCTTCCAGGCAAAGAGCTGCGAGGGTGAGACGCCAGCCTGACGTGCCACGAAGGACACGCTCATGCCCGGCTGCATCGCCTCCTCGACGAGCCGGACCTTCTCGGCGGTCGACCAGCGCCGCCGCCGTTGCACCGAGGTGATGACTTCGACCCGCGAGACCGGGCCGTCAGACGCTTTCGACATAGTCGTACTCATAGGCGAATGCCTATGCCTTATCGGCTATGCCGCCTGTCCGGTCAAAATGGGGTGCGCTCCACCGAAGGGCACGTCAACCGACTGGAGCTGGTCAAACGCCAGATGTACGGGCGCGCCAAGCTCGATCTGCTCGAAGCGCGGCTCGTCGGAGCGCCTTGATCGTCATCGAAACTGCGTCAGACCCAAAGTTGCACGCCGAATGACATTATGCCCCAGCGCCGTCAGGAACGGCGCCAGCCACCGTTCCAGCTCCACTCGCCAATCCGATCCCATGGTCGGCCCTCCGTAAGCCGACCTCCTATGAATCACCGATCAAATGCCGGGGGAATCCCTTCTGGAAACATTCTGCCAAAGTAGTGCTAGCCATCCGTGGCTTAAATTCAGGAGACACGTCACATTCATTCAAACCCGGCCATTCGACTGGTTTATGTGCCATTCCGTCGACGGTATAGTAGCCCTGTTGATGCTGAACCTCACTGAAGCGAAACGCTCGCGAAACCCCGTTCAGAGTCAACACTTTGACAGCCAATGGCGAACTTCGTCAGGATCCTTGCACAAGTCCTCGACGGCCGTCTCCGGACAGGAGATCACCACCGTACCAAGAGTTTCCCCCGGGTAGAATGCCGACGGGATCTGCTTCGGCTGACCCCGTCGCTTCGGCTCGGTTGCCGGACCCTTGATTCCCATTCGACGGTAGGGCAGCTCAGGAAGCGATCGCAGCATCTCGGCGCGCGACGCCACATCCGGCATGAGGATCAGGACGGCTGGATAAAGGCCCGCAGCGGCGACCGCTTTCAGAAATCGGGATCTCGCCTGCAACCGCGATCGCTCGATCACCGGGGACGGCGGGATCTCGATGATGCCGAACACGTCGACGTCGACGTCGACATACTCACCCTCCTCATCGCGTATCAGCAGCTTCTCGAGCTCGCCCATCTCCCGAGATAGTCCGCTCCTCGACCCGTACGAAACGTCGTCCAGAAGCTTTTGCCGGTCGATCACAACGCGGGCCGTGATCCCGCACATACGGTCATAGGCATCCAGCTTACGCACCACGCGCAGGTATGCAAACGACATCGAAGGCAGACCCCGGCGCTGGAGCCCGGCCTCGAGGACGGAGTTGGGTCGCGTCGCCATTTGGGTCTGGCCGATCCGCTGGATCTGTCCCAGCACCGCCTCGAACCAGTTCGCGCTTACCGAAGGCGCGCGGGACGCCAGTTCCGCCGTAACATACCCCCGAACGGTCAAAGAACCGTCTGACACCTTCTTCAGGGCTGTGGCAGCCTCGACGGGATCGCGCCGCGTCCACCGCCCGAAAGCCTTCACGACGTCGATCGCACTGCGACGCAGCGTGTCTGCGAGATCAGGATCGCGGGCGGCTTCCCGATCGGCAATGGCAAGGCTCGTGATCGCGTTCTGAAGAACGGCGCGTGTCGTCCCTAACTCGGTCGCGATCCGCGTCAGAGTTTCGAGTTTCGTTCCATGCGCGCGATCGTCTCCCCGAAGCTCCTCGGCTTGCTGCGCTAGATCGAACCACTGCTGCTTATCTGACATGCTGTAGGTCTATCAGGACCCGGGCCTAGCTGCACGCTCCTTGTCCGTAGTTCAATTTGAACTACATCAATTCGAAAGGAGTCATGCCATGCCGAAAAAACGCCGAAAGAGAATGGTCACGCGCGTTCCGAGCCACGCCGAGGAACGGGTTCTGGCACTCATTGTGGACCTCAAGCAGCGGAAGCTGCCGCTCCCGGCGCGCGCCGAGCAGCCAAACGACGCATGGTACGGCGAGATCGAGAGGCAAGCCGGGGTTCACCCACTCTTCCTTTCGAAACCCCGAGGCGCCTATGCGCGAGCAGCCGTCGATGCCGCTGCCAGGACGCTCGGCGTCGCGGTGCTGCGGCCGCAGATCAACCGCCTCGAGTTGACGATCGCCGCCGCGGGAGGATTGTGGACCGAGGCCGTGCGGCGTCACCAGAAAGAACTCGGCGAGTACTGTGCTGCGGAACTGACCGCTGCCAAAACGTTGATTGCCTTGATGAGCAAGCGAGACCCGGAAGCCGGCGGCGGATCGGCAACCAAAGCGATCAGCGCGCTCCGGGACGCGATCTCCAAAGGTAAGATCCGCGGCGGCACCTCCCATCTCGACCATCTCGACGCGTTCGAGGCGTTCACGGCAACGCAGGTGCAGGGGTTGGACCTGCCCGAAACCTTCTGCGGTGCTCTCGAGGTGTCGATGGCGGCCAGGGGCCTCTCGGCTGGCGCGCTGGCCGGCCGGATCGGGATCCGGCAAATGAGGCTCGTGAACTGGCGGTCGGGCGCTCGGGTGCCGGATGCGACCAGCGAGGTCTACGTCTCGGCGATCGAGCGGGAGCTGGGGCTGGAAGACGGCGAGCTTCTGAAGCGGATCCAGCGGCGTCGCGCGGGGCGGGGAAAAATTGCCGAGGGCCTCTATCCGCCCGAACTGCGCGGGCACCACCTGATGAGACGGCGCAGCGAGATCTCGCCACGCTTGCGGACGGACGTTCTGCTGCTGGATACGGCCAAGCGGCATGCGGAAATGAGAAAGATCAACGACGAGATCGTCGAAGAGAAATACGAACGCGCAGCCCGCAATGCCTTCCGTCAGGACACATTCGCACTCAAGGATTGGCCTGCCGATGCTGCGGCCGAGTTCAAGGCTTTATCGCATCTTAAAAATTCGTTCGTTCTCCCCCAAGAGATGAAGCGCTACGGGGACAGGAACAGACTCACGACACTTGCGATGCGCAAGCACCACATCAGCCTATTTTTCGGATATCTGTCATCTCGGCGCGATGAGTCATGCCGCATCGCGGTGGACGACCTCTCCTTGACCCTGCTTATGATTCCTCCGTTGCTAAGGGATTACATGGAATGGAAATCGCAGCGGACGATCGATAAGGAGCGCCTCTCCGATACCGATGTCGACTTCATAACAATGTCGGCATCGCTGGTGAATAGTAAGGACGGATTCCTGATGCAGCATCCTGAACTGGCTTCGCGCATCAGCAAGCTGATTGAGACCTGCAACCTCAGGGTCCTGCGTCGCGACGGAACTCTATGGACTACTGTTTCCCCAGCGAACTGGATGGACTTTTGCCGGGACTGCTATGAGGAACTGAAGTCCCTCGAGAAGTCTCTGCGCCCTATTGTTACGGCCAGATCCCGCATCCATGAACTTCTCCCCATTCTGGAACTGCCCGACCCTTCTGTTGTGGTATACCGAGCCATCGATAATATGCGCACCGAATTGCGCTCACTAGAGCGAAACACGCTCGCCTATGCGCGGCTCCAACGGAACCTTGTGATTTTCCACATTTCAACGCAGGTTGCTCTTCGGGCGGAAACCTGGCTGCAGATCACCGTAGGTGGTAGGGCCGCCGATCTCGTCTACCGTGATGGTCGCTGGCAATTCAACATCCCAGCCGCCAAGATCAAGACGGGTGACATATCTCGTAGATTCGCAAATAACCCAATCTACACCCGAGAATTACTTGACGATGATGGTTTGTATGACGACATAAATGAGTACATGAATCATTCAAGAAGTATGATTTGTGGCGAGCGAGGATCGCTTTTGTTTTTGGCAAATTGCCAACAGAATCCATTTTTCAAGAAGGACTACTTCCAGAACGTCATCAGGACAGCGGTGGATAAATTCATAGGGTCAAATGCCGATAACGAAAACATGCATCTAATGATGAAGAGCTTCTCCATCCATCCTTTCCGTCATATATTGGCTACAACAATATTGAAGAGAACGGGAAGTTACGAGCTCGCTGGAGACGCGCTCGCGGACGATCCAGAAACCATCAGAAAGTATTACAGCTATTGGTGCTCGAATGATCGGGCAAAGGAACTGCTTGCCGCGTTGGGTCGAAGAAAGGAGGAGGAATTGCCTTAATTTCACTATTCAGGCCCAGTTGTTCAGTTCCAGAGTGTGATGGCGTATCGTTGACGCCATCACGGGGGAGCGCGCTATGGGCCCATCCCTTTACGTGAACGCCAAGACCACGCACGCCGTTCGAGCAGAGCTATAGCGATCGAAAGCTTCGGTCGCGGCACTCGCGAGGCGATACAAGATCAACAAGAAGACCTTGAGAAAATGGTGATCCCGTCCCAGCGTCGAGAATGCGGCGATGGGTTCGAAGGAGCGCACGAGCAGCGTAGTGTTGGCAGGCACGATGAGCTTGGGCGTCACATGCCAGCCCACGCGGTCGAGGATCAGCGCGGCATGAGCGCCGGGATCGAATGGCGAGCGATATCTCCGCCAAGTGTCGGCTCATGGATCCGGTGTCGCAGTAGGGTGGCACGAGGCCGGCGCCTTTGCCCTTCTTCGGGTAGGCGGTCCCGAAGATATACGCCCACATCGTGCGCTGATTCTGTGGAGCGGACAGTCTTGTGCCGCGACGTGCCCGGCATCAGGAGAGCTTGTTCTTCTGGCCAATTCGGGTCTCGTCGGTCTATCAGAGCTCGATCACGGTGTCCGGCACGAGCCTTGCCCGAATGGCCGCCAGTTTGGCCGGGACGTCTGTTTGAAACCCGCCACCTCATCTCGTTCTGCGCAAAGCGGTGCGGGCGAGCCGACGGCTTGGCAAAGCTGAGTGACTTAAGTTCGCGCTCGACCATGGTCTCGTTCAGCGATATTTGGAACGCCTCGAAGATTCTGTGCGCCAGATCCTTGCGCTGCAAGCGCATCATGCCATGCACGGCCGGGATCGGGCCGCTCTTTACGATCCGAGCCAGAGCTTGGCGCTGCTCCTCGTTCAGTTTGGGCAAGCTGCCCGGCGCCTTGCGGTTGACCAACGCAGCCAGGCCAAACGCGTTGAACCGCAGCACCTAATCGCGCACGATCTGGAGCGTCACGCTGGCGAGACAAGTCGCGTCTGCGCGTGAGGCTCCGTCATAGATCACCACCAGCGCGAGAAGCCGGCGAGCCTTGGCAGCATCCTTCGTCGTGCGCGCCAGCCGGCGTAAGTAAACACCATCGTAATCCGTGCGAAGCGGAATGGGCGTCGCCATGGCAAACTTCCGTTTGCCACCATGTTTCAGATCACGATCAGATTGGGAATTCTTAACGAATCGAAGTCGCCGCCAGTTGATATCAGCCGTGGGTTGGAGCGCAGCAGCCTAATCCTCAAACGAAAACGGCCGCGCCATTCAACTGGGGGTCGAAAGAGGCGCGGCCGCCTTGCTCCACCGAAATGGGCAAGTACTAGCAATCTAGATCAGGGGCTGATCCAGCGCTAGCGGTCGCGTCATAAACTCTTCTGACATGGTAAATCGCCGTCAACAGCTTTTGCAAGAGGGGGCGTGCTCGTGCACATATTTGGTAGACTATTAAAACAAGTTGACCTGTTCGGGGTTGGGACCCCCATTACGTATCACCAGTGATGCCGCCTATTTCGTATAGGTCCGGCCTTTGTATCAGAATTTGTTGTCGAGCGAAGAGCGACCTGTCGGCAGTTCGGCGAACCAAGCATTAACCACTGCTGCAACTTCGCGCGCCTGGAGCTGGCTCAGGCGTCGATGCGTGTTATGTTGCTGAATGCAGGCTCACGTCCTGCCGGCGCGCTGCGCCGTTCACAGGCGATCGCCAAGGGGTTAGCGGCCCCAAGGCGATCTGACCACAACGAAGCTTGTAAGGAGCATTCGCCATGGCTGACGCCATTTACGCCGCGCCTCCGCGTGCAATCAATCCCGCACGCAACACGAAGCTGACCCCGGGCTGGTCCCGCGCCGATGCCGATCCGGCTGTCGGCACGCCGCCCGCTGTCGGACGCGGTCTGATGATCGCCGGCTTGCCGGACGCACCGAGCGCGACGGTGCCGCAGGTCCGCTAGCGCCAGGGCGCGACCGCAGGCCACTTCGTCCGACCGACACCGACCGACTGATCCCGCGAAGGCAGGTCGCCTTGCGCTGCGCCGTCACCCTGTGCGGGTGATCGCGCCCGCTCGTCCGATTGCGCCGCGAGTCAGGCCGTGGTGTCGGTCCTGTTTCGTCCGATTGATCGCGCAGGCCCACCGTGCCTGCCGCGCGGAGACATCCTTTGTCCGTTCGTATCACCCCAACCGGAGCGTCCCCGCTCCAGCGCCTTCCCATGTCCATCGAAGCCCTGGTCGACCGTGAGGTCGAAGCCGTTCGCGCTTCGGTTGCCGCTACGATCTATCCCCCCGATCCGGTGCTCGGCGCCGTCTCGAGAGCAAGTTCCATGGCGCAGGCCTTCGTGCGTCGCCACGGCATGCTCGCGGCGACGGTCCTCGGCCACACGATCGACCACCTGTCGGCTGGTCGCCTGGAGGTTCTGCATGAGTTCACCGTACCGCTGACGCGCGTCGCCGCCGATCTCGTGTCGGCAAACGCTCGTGAGCGTCTCGCCACGATCGACCTGCCGCCCGAGGCGACGTGGACGGGGACGTATCGCCTCGATCTCGTCGTTATCAGCGAGGAGCTCGGCATCGCCTGGATCGTCGAGGTCAAACGAGCGAACGCGGCAACGAAAGGGCATCGCCTCAAGGGCATGCTGCGCCAGCTCGATATCGCCCGCCTGTCGGCGTTGCCGATCCTGCGCGGCTCCTATCGCATCTCGCGCGTCGAAAGCCTTCTCGTCTCGCTCTACGGCGACTCCTCGTGTCCCGACATTCTCGACCGTCGGTCGCTCG
>NZ_FOOA01000041.1 GCF_900113065.1 Aureimonas phyllosphaerae | reverse complement strand
CGCACCGCGATGGGCGAGCCCTACCGCACGCTGCTCGGCCATTTCCGACACGAGGTCGGCCACTGGTACTGGGACATCCTGGTGCGCGACGGCGGCGCGCTCGACGAATGCCGAGCGATCTTCGGCGACGACCGCCAGGACTACGGCGAGGCGTTGAAGACGCACTATGCCAACGGGCCGAAGCCGAACTGGCAGGAGGAATACGTATCGTCCTACGCCGCGGTGCATCCGTGGGAGGACTTCGCCGAGACCTGGGCGCACTATCTCCACATCGTGGATTCGCTGGAGGTTGCGGGGTCCTGGGGCATGACGATCCATCCGCGGCTCGACCGCGACGGCATCCTCACGACCGACCTCGACTTCAAGGTCTACGACGAGGCGACCACGATCGAGCAGATCAATGACGGCTGGCTCGCCGTCAGCCAGGCGCTGAACTCGATGAACCGTGCGATGGGCCTGCAGGACCTCTACCCGTTCGTCCTGTCGCCGACCGTCATCGGCAAGCTCGGCTTCATCCACGACCTCGTGCACGGCCGCATCGGTCACGCCGCCCGGCCGGCGGAGCGCGCGGCGCCCGTCGAGCCCGTTCCGGCGACCGGCGCTGCGGCGTCCGCCGAGCAGCCCGTCGCCGCCTGAGGAGAGCCACCACGACGCGGGGTGAGATCCTTTTATCCCGCTATGCAATAAAGCGTCGCCCGGCCCCTGCCGGACGGCGCCCACGCTCCACTTACCCACACGCTGGCCGGGCACCGAGGGGGATCCGGCGCGGCGTTCAGCGCGGGCGCTCGGCGTGCCCGCTCCCCCATCGACATGAGGCACAGCGGGCATGAGCGGCGGCGACACCTTCTCCTTCGACACGAGCTGGGGGGCACGCTACGCTCCCGAGGGCAGCCGGTTCCGTCTGTGGGCGCCGAGCGCCAAGAGCGTCGAACTGGCCGTGGCGGAGGTCGATTCCACGGAGCCCGACCATTTCCAACCGCTGACGAAGTCGGACGACGGCTGGTGGGAGACGGTCGCGACCTCGATCGGGCCCGGCATGTCCTACGGCTACCGTCTGGACGGCGAGACGCTGGTCGCCGATCCCGCGGCGCGCGCCCAGTCCGGCGACGTGCACTGGCTGTCGCGGCTCGTCGACCCGCGCGCCCACCAGTGGCGCACCGCCGACTGGAAGGGTCGGCCGTGGCACGAATGCGTCTTCTATGAGCTGCATGTCGGCACCTTCACCGAGGAAGGCACGTTCGACGCCATCATTCCGAAGCTCGATTATCTCAGAGACGTCGGCATCACTGCGATCGAGCTCCTGCCCGTCGCTCAGTTCGGCGGCCAGCGTGGCTGGGGCTACGACGGCGTGCTCCTCTACTGCCCGCATCAGGTCTATGGCGGGCCGGAGGGGCTAAAGCGCCTCGTCGACGCCGCGCACGAGCGCGGCCTCATGGTTTTCCTCGATGTGGTCTACAATCACTTCGGACCCGACGGGAACTATATCCCCTCCTATATCCCGGAGTTCTTCCATCAGGAGATTTCGACGCCCTGGGGCGCGGCGATCGCCTATGACGAGAAGCCGGTGCGCGACTTCATGATCGAGAACGCGCTCTACTGGATGACCGAGTACCGGATCGACGGCCTGCGGCTCGACGCGATCGACTCGATCAAGGACACGACCGACACGCCGCTCGTGAAGGAACTCGCCGCGCGGGTGCGAGAGGTGATGTCGGATCGTCACGTCCACATCACCACCGAGGACGATCGCAACATCACCTGGCATATCGAGCGCGGCGAGGATGGCTCGATCCCTCTGGTATCGGGCGAATGGAACGACGACTTCCATCATACGGCCCATGTCCTCGCGACGGCCGAGCAGGAGTCCTACTACTCCGACTACACGCGCGAGACCGCCGCGCAGATGGCGCGTTCGCTCGCCACCGGCTTCGTGTTCCAGGGCGACATGTCGAAGCACCGCGACCGGGAGGTCGGCAACCCGTCGGCGCACCTGCCGCCGACGGCCTTCGTCAACTTCATCCAGAACCACGACCAGATCGGCAACCGGGCTTTCGGCGACCGCCTGCGCTCCCTGTCGTCGGCGCGCATCTACGACTGCGTGCAGGCGATCCTTCTCCTGTCGCCGCAGATCCCGCTGATGTTCCAGGGCGACGAGTTCGGCGACTGCAACTCCTTCTGCTTCTTCACCGATTTCGACGGCGAGTTGGCGAGCGCGGTCTCGCTGGGCCGCCGCAAGGAGTTCCGCAAGTTCGCCGCCTTCGAGGACGAGGAGGCGGCCGAGGTTTTCCCGGACCCGAACTCGGAGCGCACCTTCGAGATCTCGCGGATCGACTGGGATCTCGTCACCCGGCCGATCCAGCGCCGTCGCCTGCAGGTCACGACGAAGCTTCTGAAGCAGCGTCAGGACGTTCTGATGCCGCTGCTCGACGGCGCGCGCGGCGGCTGCGGCAAGTCGTTGGTGGACGGTCTCGGCTTCGTGGTATCTTGGGAACTGCAGCCCGGTCGCGTCTATCACCTCTTCGCCAATCTGTCGGACGAGGCATGGACCATTCCGGAAGGCCTCGACACGGCCAGATTGTCGGGCGCCGAGATCGTCTACGCCAACCACAAGCAGTCGCACGAGGAGCTCAGCGCCGGCCGCGTGCCGCCCATGACCGTCGTCTTCGCGCTCGCCGACGGGCAACTCTTCGGCGGGGTGCAGTGATGGCTGGTGTTCAGCTCGACGATCTCGCCGATAGCCACGGCATCCAGATCCGCTACAAGTCCGAGCTTGGGGAGGCCAAGGCGATCCCTGACGAGGCGAAGTCGGCGCTCCTGAAGGCGCTGAAGGTCGATCCCGCGTCTGGCGAGGCGGGGGCGTTTAGCGAGGCCGAGCACCGCCCGTCGCTCGCCTGCGCGCTGCCCGACGCCGCCCGCGCCAAGCGCTGGGGCGTGACGTGCCAGCTCTACGCGCTCCGCTCGGCCCGCAGCCTCGGGATCGGCGACTTCCAGGACCTCGGCCATCTCGCCGAGATCGCGGCGGCCGAGGGCGCGAGCTTCGTCGGCGTCAACCCGCTCCACGCACTCTTCCTGTCGGACGCCGGTCGCTACAGCCCCTATTCGCCCTCGACCCGGCGGTTCATCAATCCGTTCTATCTCGCCGTCGACGATCTGGCGGGCGGCCCGGAGGCGATCGCGAAGGCGCGCGAGAGTGACGCGGCCGCATTCGAGGCGCTCGGCGACGATCTCGTCGACTATCCCGCCATGGGCCTCCTGAAGCATCGGCTCCTGCGGAAGGCCTTCGAGACAGTGCGCGGCGGGCTCGACGCGGACGAGACCTTCCGCGCCTTTCAGGAAAAGGGCGGCACCGCGCTTCGCGACTTCGCGCTGTTCGAGGCGATCTCCGCTCACATGCGGGGCGAGGGAGGCAGTGCCGGCTGGCACAACTGGCCGGAGGCCTTCCACAAGCGCTCGAGCGATGCCGTGAAGGCGTTCGAGGCGAGCCATGCGGAGGACGTCCTCTTTCACGAGTGGCTGCAGTTCGAATGCGACCGGCAGCTCGGCGAGGCGCAGCGCCGCGCCAAGGCCGCCGGCATGGCAATCGGGCTTTATCTCGATTTCGCGGTCGGCGTGTCGCCGGACGGCGCCGAGACCTGGGCCGATCCCGAACTGACCGTCCGCGAGGCACGCGTCGGCTCGCCGCCCGACATGTTCAATTCCGACGGGCAGGACTGGGGGCTCGCGCCGCTGTCGCCACGCGCGCTGGCCGAGCGCCACTACGCGCCGCTGGCCTCGGCCTATGCCGCGCTGATGGAGCACGCGGGCGCGATCCGCATCGACCATGCGATGGGCCTTGCGCGCCTTTGGTGGATCCCCGAGACCAGCCGCTCCGGCGGCGGCGGCTACGTCCGCTATCCGCTGGGCGAGATGGTGGATGCCCTCGCGCGCGTGTCGCAGGACAACCAGTGCCTGGTGATCGGCGAAGACCTCGGCACGGTGCCCGAAGGCTTCCGCGACGTGATGCACGACGCCAACATCCTCGCCTACAAGGTGCTCTATTTCGAGCGCTGGGACGACGGGCTGTTCAAGGCGACCGGCGAATATCCCGAGCGCTCGCTGGCCTGCGTCTCGACCCATGATCTCGCGACCCTCGCGGGCTGGTGGCGCGGCGCCGATATCAAGCTGCGCTCCGAGACCGGACGCCAGGACGAGGCGGCGACGGCGCGAGACCTCAAAGGCCGGGCGCGCGAGCGCATGACGCTGCTCGCGGCGCTCCAGTACGAGAACCTGCTGCCGCCCGAATGGCATGCGGCGGCGCGCGGCGAGGGGGACCTGCCGGCCGAGCTTGGACAGGATCTTGCGCTCGCCGTCCACCGTTTCGGCGCCCGCACCGGCTCGATGCTCTTTGCGGTTCAGGTCGAGGACATGGTTCTGGCCGAGCGCCAGCCCAACCTGCCCGGCACGATGGACGAATATCCCAACTGGCGCATCCGGTCCGACGTGGCCCTCGAGGACCTCGCCTCGGATGAACGCTTCCAGGCAATGGCGCGCGCGATGCGTCAGGAAAGACCGGAGACCGCATGAGCCGACCCCTCGTCGCCACCTACCGCCTTCAGTTCCGCGAGGGCACCGGCTTCGGGGAAGCCCGGGACCTGATCCCCTATCTCCAGACGCTCGGCGTCAGCCACCTCTACGCCTCGCCGATCTTCGCGGCTTCGCCCGGCTCGACGCACGGCTACGACGTCGTCGACTACAACCATTTCGAGGAAGACCTCGGGGGCGACAACGGCTTCAACACGCTGTCGGACGCGCTGAGCGCCGCCGATCTCGGGCTGATCCTCGACTTCGTGCCCAACCACATGGGCGTCTCGCCGGCCAACGCCTGGTGGGAAGACGTCCTGCGCTGGGGGCAGGACAGCCACTTCGCGCAGACCTTCGACATCTCGTGGGAGGCCGAGAAGATTCTCGTCCCGACCCTCGGCAAGCCCTATGGCGAGGCGCTGAAGGACGGCGACCTTTCGGTCGTCTACAACGAGGATCGCCGCGAGCTGCGTTTTTCGGCCGGCGGCTACGAGCTGCCACTCGATCCGCGCACGCTCAGCCACGTCTTCGCCTTCGTCGATCATCCCGAGCGCGACCGCATGGTGCGTCGCTTCTCGGCCGCCGTGCCCGCTGACGGCGAGGAACTGAACGAGCGTTTCGCCGAGCATGTGGCCGATCCCGCCTTTCTGGCGGCGCTGAAGGCCGGCGTCGCGGCGATCAACGCCGACAAGGACGCGCTCCACGCGCTGCACGAGGCGCAGGCCTGGCGCCTCGCATGGTGGCGGCTGGCGCGCGAGAAGCTGTCCTATCGCCGCTTCTTCGAGATCGCCGACCTGATCGGCGTCCGCCAGGAAATGCGCCGCGTCTTCCGCGAGTCGCACCGCACGATCCTGCGGCTGGCCCGCGAGCGTCGGCTCGACGGCATCCGCATCGACCATGTCGACGGCGTCGCCGACCCGAAGAACTATCTGGCCGATCTTCACCGCGCCTTCGAGACGATCGGGCGCGACGTGAAGATCCATGTCGAGAAGATCCTGACGGGTCCCGAGCGCCTGCGGCGCGACTGGAACATCGCTGGCACCACCGGCTACGAGTTCATCACGGCGCTCTCCGGCCTCTTTGTCGATGCCTCCAGGGAGGAGGCGATGACCAAGGCCTATGCCGACTTCATCGGCACGGAGGAGGACCTCCGCCAGATGATCGTCGAGCAGAAGCGCCTGATCTTCAGCCACAATCTCGCGGGCGAACTCGCCTTCCTCACCGATACGGCGCTATCGGTCGCCGCGCGCGACCTCGACACGCGCGACTTCGGGCGCGACGCGATGATGCGCTCGATCGTCGAGGTCGCGGCCGCGCTACCGGTCTATCGCACCTATGCAAGCGTCGACGGGGTGCCGGAGCCCGACATCCAGGTGATCGACGACGCCGTGGCGCTTGCCCAATCCCGGCGCGAGGTCGAGGCCAACCGGCCGGTCGCCTTCGTCGGTCGGCTCCTGAAGCTCGATTTCGAGGACGGGCAGGACGTGACGGGCGCGCTCACCTTCGCCCGCCGCTTCCAGCAGACCACCGGCGCGGTCATGGCGAAGGCCGTCGAGGACACGACCTTCTACCGCTACAACCGCCTGATCGCCCTCAACGAGGTGGGCGGCGAGCCGGATCACTACGGCGCCGACGTGCCGGCCTTCCACCGCGAGATGGCGATCCGGCTGGAGGACCAGCCCGAAGGTCTGATGGCCTCCTCGACGCACGATACCAAGCGCGGCGAGGACGCCCGCGCACGCCAGTACACGATCAGCGAGGCGCCGGAGCGCTGGGCCGAGATCGCGGCGAAGGCGGCCGAGACGCTGGCGCCTTGGCGCAAGGACATCGGCGAGACCGGGGTCTCCCCCGACCCGGCGACCGAATGGGGCTTCTATCAGGCCCTCGTCGGCGTCATTCCCGCCGATTTCGACCCGGCCGACGGGGCGATGCGCAAGGAACTGTCGGACCGTCTCGCCGCCTTCGCCGAGAAGGCGGCGCGCGAGGCCAAGCGCTTCACGACCTGGACCGCGCCGGATGAGGCCTATGAGGGGGCGCTGAAAGGCTTTGTCGAAGCCGCCCTGTCGAAGAGCGGCAGCGGCGACTTCCTGGAGGCGTTCTGGCGCGACGTCCAGCCGTTCGTGGTGGCCGGTGCCCTGACCTCGTTGTCGCAGACGCTGGTGAAGCTGACCGCGCCCGGCGTGCCGGACATCTATCAGGGCACCGAGTTCTACGACCTCAGCCTGGTCGACCCCGACAACCGTCGCAAGATCGACTTCAAGGCCCGCGAGGCCGCGATGACCGACGGGCACGGCGTCGCCGAGGCGCTGCCGCACTGGCGGGACGGCCGGGTCAAGGCGAAGCTGACGGCTGCCGCCCTCAAGGCGCGCATCAAGGCGCCGGAGCTTTTCACGACGGGCAAGTACATGCCGCTTGAGGTGACGGGCGAGAAGCGGGACCACGTCCTCGCCTTCGCGCGCAGCGACCGGGAAGGGCGGTTCGCCGTCACGGTGGTGCCGCGCCTGGCGCTCGGCCTCCTCGGCGACCGGGCGGAGATGCCGATGCCCGATCCCGCTGCGTGGGGCGATACCGCTGTGCGGCTGCCGTCGCAGCTGTCGGGCGCGAGGTTCGAGGACATTCTCAACCTCAAGCCGGTGTCAGGCGCGGCGTCGCTGCCGCTCTCGCGCCTCTTGGCCGATCTGCCGGTCGCACTATTGATAGCCGACTGAGAAAGCCCGGCGGCGACAGCTGCCGCGCCGGCCCTCGCATCCGCCTGATCTGGAAGGAACGCCCATGCCGATCCGCACCGTCGTCTGGAACGAGTTCCTCCACGAGAACGAGAACGAGGCCGTGCGGTCGATTTATCCGCACGGCATCCATCGCACCATCGCCGACGCGCTGTCGCGCGACGGCGGGATCGACGCGACGACCGCCACGCTCGAGGAGCCCGAGCACGGCCTGCCGCAGTCGCGGCTCGACGAGACCGACGTCCTCATCTGGTGGGGACACAAGGCGCATGGCCGAGTCTCCGACGAGATCGTCGATCGCGTGCAGCAGCGGGTGAACGAGGGTATGGGACTCCTCGTCCTCCATTCCGGCCACTTCTCGAAGATCTTCAGGCGGATGATGGGAACGCCCTGTTCGTTGCGCTGGCGCGAGGCGGGCGAGCGGGAGCGGCTCTGGGTGATCAACCCGTCGCACCCGATCGCGCAGGGCATCGACAAGGCGATCGAGCTTCCGAACTCCGAGATGTACGGCGAACCGTTCCTGGTGCCCGAGCCGCTCGAGACGGTGTTCGTCTCCTGGTTCGAGGGCGGCGAGGTCTTTCGCTCGGGGCTGACCTACCAGCGCGGGGCCGGGCGGATCTTCTACTTCGAGCCCGGCCACGAGACCTATCCGATCTACCATGACGCGCAGGTCCAGACCGTGCTGCGCAACGCGGTGCACTGGGCCAACAACCCCGCGAGGCCCTGGAAGGACGTCTCCAACGCGCCGAACGTGCCGATCGAAGAGGCGCGCGAGCGGATCGTCAAGAAGGGCCTGTCGCTGCACCAGGCCGGGGAGGAGGGCTTCCGGTGAGCGGTGACAAGCGCATCCTGATTCTGGGCACGGGTTCAATCGCTCATCGCCACGCCGAGCATTTCGCCACCATTCCCGGATGCCGACTGGCGGCCGCCGTCGACACCAACGAGGCACGTGCCCGCGCCTTCGCCGAGGAGCATGCGATCCCCGAAGCCTTCGGCTCGCTCGACGACGCCATCGCATGGGGTGCCTTCGACGCCGCTGTGAACTCGACGCCGGACGGCGCGCACAAGGCGACGAGCCTCAAGCTGATCGCGGCCGGCAAACCGGTCTTCTGCGAGAAACCGCTGGCGGTGAACTACCCGGACGCTATGGAGATGACGGAAGCCGCGGAGAGCGCCGGCCTCGTCAACATGGTGAACCTCACCTATCGGAACGCGCACGCGATCCAGATGGCGCGGCGGCTGGTCGAGGATGGCCGGATCGGCACCATCCGGCACTTCGAGGCAAGCTACCTCCAGAGCTGGCTTACGAGCCCGCACTGGGGCGACTGGCGAACCGACGAGCGCTGGCTCTGGCGCCTGTCCTCGCAGCACGGCTCGAAAGGGGTGCTCGGCGACATCGGCATCCACATCCTCGACTTCGCCTGTTTCGGCACGACGCTCAGCGTCGCCGCGCTTCAGGCGCGCATGAAGACCTACGACAAGGCCGAGGGCGGGGCGATTGGGGCCTACACGCTCGACGTCAACGACAGCGTCGCGATGACGGTCGAGATGGAGAACGGCGCGCTCGGCACCGTCCATATGACGCGCTATGCCACCGGCAATCTCAACGATCTGAACCTTGCGATCTACGGCGAGAGGGGTGCGCTGCGCATCTGGGCGAACCACAAGGACTCGCGGCTCGAGGCGTGTCTCGGCGCGGACATCGAGACGCAGACCTGGCGCCCCGTGGAATGCCCGGTCACGCCGCGCAACGAGCATCGCTTCGCCATGGCGCTGATGACCGGCGAGAACGGCCAGCCGGACTTCCGGCACGCCGCCGAGATCCAGAAGCTTCTCGATCTCTGCTTCGTCTCGGACCGGGAAGGGCGCTGGCTCCAAGCGCTATGAGCGGCACGCTTCGCTGAGCTGCAACACCTCCGCATTTCTTTTGGCCGACATGCCGTTTCCATGCTTTCGCCGCAATGACGGCGGGGCACGAAGCGTCATCACGCGTCATGCCGCTCGGTAAGAGAAGATGATCGGAATCAGGCATTTGGCGGCGTTGTCGCAGCCGAGATAAACGGACTATCAACCGTCATGCGCGATGTTGCGCATGCCGACCGCCTCAACACGAAAACGCGCCCTACGGGGCAGATGATCGCCAGATCGCGACGCCGGCTCGTCCCTGTTCCCGCACCTCGAAGCCGCACTGCGATGCATACCGGAATCCTTCTCGCCTTCCTGGCCTATCTCGCCTATTCCTGCTCGGACGCCGCCGCCAAGGCCCTCGGCTCCTCCTCGATGCCGGTCTTCGAAATCGGCTTCTTCATCTCCCTGTTCGCCCTGTTCCCGGCGCTCCTGTCGAAGCGCCCCGAGGACACCTGGCGCTCGATCGTGACCCCAAAGCGCCCCTGGCTGGTGCTGGCGCGCATGGCGACCGGCACGATCGGCGGCATGACGGCGACCTACGCGTTCGTCTCGCTGCCGCTGGCCGAGGCCTACGCGCTGATCTTCCTCCTGCCGGTCTTCGTCGCCGTGCTTTCGGCGATCTTCCTGAAGGAGGTCGTCGGGCTCGGGCGCTGGGCGTCGCTCCTCGGCGGTCTGGCCGGCGTCCTCCTCGTCGTGCGTCCGGGCTTCAACGCCCTGTCGCTCGGGCATCTGGCCGCGCTGGCCTGCGCCTTCGTCGGCGCGCTGACGGTCATCATCCTGCGCACGCTCGGACCCACCGAGAAGCGCCTGACGCTGGTCGGCGCCGTGCTCCTAGCGGCAGTCTGCGTCAATGGCCTCGCGATGATCCCGCATTTCGTCGTGCCGACGGTGCGCGACATGCCGATCCTCGTGTTCGGCGGCCTCTGCGCCGGCATCGGTCACATCGCGATCGTCATGGCGGCCCGCGTCACGCAGGCGAGCCAGATCGCGCCGACGCAGTACAGCCAGATCGTCTGGGCGGCGGTGCTCGGCGCTCTGTTCTTCGGCGAGGTGCCCGATCCGATCGCGGTCGCCGGCATGGCGCTCGTCGGCTTCTGCGGCCTGTCGACGCTGGGTGGCGGGTCCACGAGCGCGACGCCCGCCCGCAGCTGGCGAGCCCGGTTGCTGCGCGCCTGATCCTGCGCCGCACTCCCACATGATCTTCGAAAGCCCGCCCGCGCCTCGCGCCGGCGGGCTTCGTTTTGTCCGGCCATCGGCCTATCCCCCCGCTGCCCAACCGGCAGCACAGGAGCCCGTATCGTGGCCAAGCTCATTCATTCGATGATCCGCGTTCGCGACGAGGCGCGCTCGGTGGAGTTCTACACGCGAGCCTTCGGCCTTGAGATCGCCGATCGCATCGACTTCGAGACCTTCACGCTGATCTACCTGTCGAACGCGGAGTCCGGCTTCGAGCTGGAGCTGACGGTCAACAAGGACCGCGCGACACCCTACGACCTCGGCGATGGCTACGGCCATCTCGCCGTCAGCGTCGCGGACCTCGAGGCCGAGCGGGCGCGTCTGGAAGCCGAAGGTCTGGCGCCCCAGGGCATCCGCGAGCTGACGCCTCTGAGCGGCGGCAAGGCGCGCTTCTTCTTCATCGCGGACCCGGACGGCTACAAGATCGAGGTGCTGGAGCGCAGCTGGCGCTTCGCCTGAGACCTGTCGCCCGGTGTTCGATCGCGGACGATCCTTCCGCGCTGCGCTTGCTGCATTGCAACGGACGCGGTTTCGTATTTAGCTCGCGAGTTGAAGAATCTGCGAAGTCCGGGGGGAGCGTTCGTGCCCATATCCAAGATCCTTGTCGCCAATCGCTCCGAGATCGCGATCCGCGTGTTTCGCGCGGCGAACGAGCTGGGCTTGAAGACGGTGGCGATCTGGGCGGAGGAGGACAAGTACGCCCTTCACCGGTTCAAGGCGGACGAGAGCTACCAGGTCGGGCGCGGCCCGCATCTGTCCCGCGACCTCGGGCCGATCGAGAGCTACCTGTCGATCGAGGAGGTGATCCGGGTCGCGAGGGAGTCCGGCGCCGACGCGATCCATCCGGGCTACGGCCTCCTGTCGGAGAGCCCGGAATTCGTCGATGCCTGCGCGCAGGCCGGCATCACCTTCATCGGCCCGACGGCCGACACGATGCGCCGCCTCGGCAACAAGGTGGCCGCGCGCAACCTCGCGACGCAAGTCGGCGTGCCGGTGGTGCCCGCGACCGATCCGCTGCCCGACGACATGGAGGAGGTCAAGCGTCTCGCCGAGACCATTGGCTATCCCGTGATGCTGAAAGCCTCCTGGGGCGGCGGCGGGCGCGGCATGCGCGCCATCCGCAAACCGGAGGACCTCGCGCGCGAGGTGACCGAGGCCAAGCGCGAGGCCAAGGCCGCCTTCGGCAAGGACGAGGTCTATCTCGAAAAGCTCGTCGAACGCGCCCGCCACGTCGAGGTGCAGATCCTCGGTGACACGCACGGGACGGTGGTCGATCTCTTCGAGCGCGACTGCTCGATCCAGCGGCGCAACCAGAAGGTCGTGGAGCGCGCGCCGGCCCCTTATCTTGATGACACGAAGCGGCGCGAGCTCGCGTCCTACGCGCGCGCCATCTGTGCGGCGACGAACTATGTGGGCGCAGGCACCGTCGAGTTCCTGATGGATGCCGACACCGGCGCCTTCTACTTCATCGAGGTGAACCCGCGCATCCAGGTCGAGCACACCGTCACCGAGCAGGTGACGGGCATCGACATCGTGAAGGCGCAGATCCACATCCTCGACGGGCACGCGATCGGGACCCCTGAGAGCGGCGTCCCGCGCCAGGAGGACATCCGTCTCAACGGCCACGCCCTCCAGTGCCGCATCACGACGGAAGACCCCGAGCAGAACTTCATCCCCGACTACGGCCGCATCACCGCCTATCGCGGCGCGACGGGCTTTGGCATTCGGCTCGACGGCGGCACGGCCTATTCGGGCGCGGTGATCACCCGCTTCTACGACCCGCTCCTGGAAAAGGTGACGGCCTGGGCGCCGAGCCCGGAGGAGGCGATCGCGCGCATGCACCGAGCGCTGCGCGAGTTCCGCATCCGGGGCGTCGCGACCAACCTCACCTTCCTCGAAGCGATCATCACGCACCCGGCCTTCGCCGACAACTCGTACACGACGCGCTTCATCGACACGACGCCCGAGCTCTTCGCGCAGGTGAAGCGCCGGGACCGCGCGACGAAGCTCCTGACCTATCTCGCCGACGTCACCGTCAACGGCCATCCCGAGACGCGCGGGCGCCCGAAGCCGCCGGCGGACGCCCGCAGGCCCGTCGCGCCGCGCTTCGACCGGCCGATCCAGCCCGGCTCGCGCCAGCGGCTCGAGGAACTGGGGCCTAAGGGCTTTGCCGACTGGATGCTCGCGCAGGCCGAAGTGCTCGTCACCGACACGACGATGCGCGACGGTCACCAGTCGCTGCTCGCGACCCGCGTGCGCACCCACGACATCGTCGGCATCGCGGATGCCTACGCCAGAGCGCTGCCGCAGCTTCTCTCGCTCGAATGCTGGGGCGGGGCGACCTTCGACGTCGCCATGCGCTTCCTGACCGAAGATCCGTGGGAGCGCCTTAGCGCGATCCGCGAAAAGGCGCCGAACATCCTTCTCCAGATGCTGCTACGCGGCTCCAACGGCGTCGGCTACACCAACTATCCCGACAACGTCGTGAAGCGCTTCGTCGCGGAGGCGGCCGCCGGCGGCGTCGATCTCTTCCGCGTCTTCGACTGCCTGAACTGGGTCGAGAACATGCGCGTCTCGATCGACGCGGTGATCGAGTCCGGCAAGCTGTGCGAGGGCGCGATCTGCTACACGGGCGATCTCTTCGATCCCGCCCGCTCGAAATACGACCTCAAGTACTATGTGAGCCTCGCCAAGGAGATGGAGCGCGCGGGCGCGCACATCCTCGGCGTGAAGGACATGGCGGGCCTCCTGAAGCCGGCGGCCGCCCGCATGTTGATCAGGACGCTGAAGGAGGAGGTGGGCATCCCGATCCACCTCCACACGCACGACACTTCCGGCATCGCAGCCGCGACGATCCTCGCGGCGGTGGATGCCGGCGTCGACGCGGTGGACGCGGCGATGGACGCGCTATCCGGCAACACCTCGCAGGCTTGCCTCGGCTCGCTCAACGAGGCGCTGAAGGGGTCGGAGCGCGACCCCGGCCTCGACCAGGACGCGATCCGTCGCATCTCCTTCTACTGGGAGGCCGTGCGCAACCAGTATGCCGCCTTCGAGAGCGACCTGAAGGGGCCGGCGTCGGAAGTCTATCTCCACGAGATGCCGGGCGGCCAGTTCACCAACTTGAAGGAACAGGCCCGCTCGCTCGGCCTCGACACGCGCTGGCACGAGGTGGCCAAGGCCTATTCCGAGGCGAACCTGATGTTCGGCGACATCGTGAAGGTGACGCCGTCCTCCAAGGTCGTCGGCGACATGGCCCTGATGATGGTGGCGCAGGACCTGTCCGTCACTGACGTCGAGAACCCCTCGCGCGACATCGCCTTCCCGGACTCCGTCGTCTCCATGCTGCACGGCGATCTCGGCCAGCCCCCCGGCGGCTGGCCGGAAGGGCTGCAGCGCAAGGCCCTGAAGGGCGAGGCGCCGATCATGGTGCGCCCGGGATCGCTGATCCCCGACGCCGACCTCGACGCCGAACGCGCGAAGGTCGAGGAGAAGCTCGGCCGCAAGGTGAGCGACCAGGAATTTGCCTCCTACCTGATGTATCCGAAGGTCTTCACCGACTTCGCAGTTGCCGCTGACACCTACGGTCCCGTCTCGACCCTGCCGACGCCGAACTACTTCTACGGCATCGAGACGGAGGAGGAGATCCTCGTCGACCTCGAGCCCGGCAAGACGCTCGTCATCCGCTCGCTCGGCTCGGCCGATACGGACGAGAAGGGCAAGAAGACGGTGTTCTTCGAACTGAACGGCCAGCCGCGCCGCATCAAGGTGCCCGACCGCGCCAGGGGCAACGGCTCGGGGGCCGCGCGCCCGAAGGCCGAACCCGGCAACGCGGCGCATGTCGCGGCCCCGATGCCGGGCGTCGTCTCGACGCTGGCCGTGCGGCCCGGCCAGAGCGTCAAGGCCGGCGATGTCCTCCTGTCCATCGAGGCGATGAAGATGGAGACCGCGCTCCACGCCGAAGCCGACGGCACGGTGGAAGCCGTCCACGTCAAGGCCGGCGACCAGATCGACGCCAAGGACCTGCTCGTCGTATTCGCC
>NZ_FOOA01000052.1 GCF_900113065.1 Aureimonas phyllosphaerae | reverse complement strand
AGATGGACAAGGTCACGCAGCAGAACGCGGCGATGGTGGAGGAGACGACGGCGGCGGCGCAGGCGCTGTCGGGCGAGACGGAAGCGCTGGCGGGGTTGGTGTCGGGGTTTGCGACCGGCCGGGGGCAGCGTTCAATGGCAGCATCCGTACGCACCGCTGCCGCCCATGCCGGCCATGCCGCATCATTCCGGCGCATGGCGGCCGCCGCGCCGATGCGCCCAGTCCCGCCCGCCCCGGCTCGTCCGGTCGCGCAGATGCGCACGGCGGGTTATGGCGGGGCGGCTCCGAAGGCCGCGGCCATGGAGGAGGGTTGGGAGGAGTTCTGAGCGCTCCCACCATCGGCTTGGACGTCACGACCCGAAACGGGTCTCGATGAGGGTGTGCCCGCTTCGCTGCGGCGGAACCTCCTGCAAGGGAGCACTCCCTTGGGCCCAGCATCGGCGGTCAACCCGGCGAGATGGCCGAAAGCAATCGTTTCGCGCGGAGACGGAAGGCGGATCACACCGGCAGGCTGCGAGGCGATCGCAAGACATACTCCTTGTCCGTTCCGTTTTCACCAAACGGAACCTGCACCCAACTGCGTGGTGCAAGGTCAGAAGCGGCCGACGACCGGGGCGCAAGACCGGATATCCTTCGGTCTCCTCCTCCCGGTCGCGACATCCACTCAGGACATTGGTTGCGTCCCGACGGCAAGCGGCTGCGATCGGCCGGTTCGCCGCGGTAACCAACCCCTTCGATATTTCCGGTTTGTTAATCATGACCGTCTGTCACGCGGATGCCTCGGCCGATAGCGTCCCGGACAGAACGACGCCGAGCCTGCGCGTCGCGGGAAACAACCTGACATGGCCGCCACGCTCACCCGCTCCTTGCGCTTCGATCCCGCATCTTCGACGCTCAACGTCAAGGCGACGGCCTATGTCTCGCCGTATACCGATCCGGTGACGCATGTTCCGGCGAAGAGCTTCTACTACAATGCGTCGCTTGATCAGACGGTCGTCCAGAGCGGCCTTTCGGGCGGCACAGCGACCATCGCCTTCTCGAAGGGTCTCGGTCAGGGCCTCCACTCCCTCGACATCTTCGCTGGCAACGCGACGAGCGGTGAACGCGTCTCCTTCGGCGCCGACATCACGGTCGCGACGGCCGCGTCCAGCGGGCAGACGATCTTCGGCGAGGACGACACGATCGGCTCGACGCGGGTGGACTACGCCTATGGCAGCCAGCACGGCGATGCCTTCTTCATGGGCCAGAACGACGATATGGTCTTTGGCTACGGCGGCAACGACTACATCGACGGCGGCACGGGTGCCGACAGCCTGGTCGGTGGTCGGGGCGACGACGTCTATGTCGTCGACAACGCGGGCGACGCGACGGTCGAACTCGCGGGCGAAGGACGCGACACCGTCCTGTCGACGATCAGTTGGACACTGTCCAAGAACGTCGAGGACCTTCGGCTGGGCGGTGATACCCCTTTGTCCGGCACCGGCAATGAGCTCGACAACCTGATCGTCGGAAACGACGGGACCAACGCTCTCACCGGCCATGCCGGGAACGATACGCTGGAAGGCGGCGGGGGCCACGACACCCTTCTCGGAGGCGCCGGCAACGACACCCTCGACGGGGGCGCCGGGGCCGATCGCATGGAAGGCGGCGCCGGCAACGACACCTACATCGTCGACATGGTGAAAGGCATCTACACGCCGATCGGCGATACGGTCGTGGAAGCGGCCAACGCTGGTATCGATCGCGTCTATGCGAACGTGACCGTCCAGCTCGGCGACAACGTCGAGCACCTCCACCTCACCGGCGAAGGTAACATCAACGGCTTCGGCAATGCCCTGGCGAACGAGATATCCGGGAACGACCGCGACAATTTCCTGTTCGGCGCCGAGGGAGTCGATACGCTGCGGGGCGGCGCCGGGCAGGATACGCTCGACGGCGGTGCCGGCAACGACCGGTTGAACGGCGGCGCCGGCCAGGATCGGCTTGCGGGCGGAGCCGGCAGCGACGCCTTCGAGTTCCAGTCGGTGACGGATTCCTCCTATGGCGCCGGCAATGCCGACCAGATCGACGACTTCGTGAAGGGCTCCGACCGGATCGACGTGTCCGCGATCGATGCGAACGAGGTGCTGGCCGGCAACCAGGCGTTCCGCATGGATACGGACGGGATCCTCGCCGTCGGCGAGATCGGTCAGCTGAAGGTCGGCGGGATGACGATCCTGACCTTCAACACGGCAGGCGACGCCACCCCTGAAATGATGATCATGGTGCAGGGCCAGCATACGTTTACGTCGGGCGACTTCTGGCTCTGACGAGCCCCCGGCCCTTCCATACCGCGGCGGGCAGGATCGAACAGATCCCGCCCGTCGATCCGTGCCTGTGGCAAGGCGGCGGCCGCCGGCCGCAGGAATGTCCAGCATCAACGCGACAGGCCCGCCGCGGCCGACCGGGCGGGCCTTTCGATCATCGTCTTCGCGGCAGGACGCCGGCGAAGCTGCGCCTCGTCAGAACTCTTGCCAATTGTCCTGAAGCGCGGCGAGGGCTGCGTTACCTTGCGCGACCGGCTTCATCTGGACGGTGGGACGGGCCGCCGGGGCGGCACGCTTGGCGACGTTCGCGGTCCGCTGGGCGGCGCGCTCGCTCTGGCGGGCATGGTTGGCGGTCGCCGCCGTCCTGAACTCGGCAATCAGGCGCGC
>NZ_FOOA01000023.1 GCF_900113065.1 Aureimonas phyllosphaerae | reverse complement strand
GCTCGGCATAGGTGAAGCGCACGCCCCAGCGCTCGCCCGAACCCAGCAGCGCCTCGAAGCGCGGCAGGTCGTGCGGCGTCGAGATGATCAGGATGTCGCGGATGCCCGCCAGCAGGAGCGTCGACAGCGGATAGTAGATCATCGGCTTGTCGTAGACGGGCAGGAGCTGCTTGGAGGCCGTCAGCGTCATCGGGTGCAGCCGCGTGCCGCTGCCCCCTGCCAGGATGATACCCTTCATCGCTCTCCGCCTTCCTCGATACGCCACGCCCCAGGTCGTGCCGTTCTCTATCGCGCGGGGGCAGAACTTGCCAGATCGTTCTTGGCGCCGGGCGGGCCTCCCTTGCGGGCGGCCCGGCGATGACGCAAAAGCGTGGCCATCTCATCGATGCCGCAAGGGTGGCCCATGCTCGACGTCCGAAAGCTGGACATTCCGGAGATCCTGGAGATCGTGCCGCGCCGGTTCGGCGACGACCGGGGCTTCTTCTCCGAGACCTTCAACCGGGCGCGGCTCGGCGAGAACGGCATCGAGATCGACTGGATGCAGGACAACCAGTCCTACTCGGCCGAGGCCTTCACGCTGCGCGGCCTGCACTACCAGGAGCCGCCGTTCGCGCAGGACAAGCTCGTTCGCGTGCTGCGCGGGCGCATCCTCGACGTCGCCGTCGACATTCGCGAGGGGTCGCCGACCTTTGCCCGATGGGTCGCGCTGGAGCTGTCGGCGGACGCCTTCAACCAGATCCTGGTCCCGGCGGGCTTTGCCCACGGCTTCCTGACGCTCGAGCCCGACACCGAGGTCTTCTACAAGGTGTCGGCGCCCTACAGCGGCGCGCACGACCGCTCGATCCGCTTCGACGACCCGGACATCGCGATCAGCTGGCCGCTCAGTGGCCGGCACCCGGTCCTCTCCGCCAAGGACGAGGCCGCACCGCGCCTTGCCGACATCAAGACGCCCTTCCGCTTCGGGGAGAATGCCAAGTGAAGATCCTCGTCACCGGCGGCGCCGGCTTCATCGGCTCGGCGGTCTGCCGCCACCTGATCCGCGACACCGACCACAGCGTCGTCAACCTCGACAAGCTGACCTACGCCGCGAGCCTGTCGTCGCTGGCCGAGATCGAGAACGACCGGCGCTACCGCTTCGTGAAGGGCGACATCGGCGACCGCGCCTTCGTCGCCGATCTCCTTGCTGAGGAGCAGGTCGACGCGATCATGCATCTGGCGGCCGAAAGCCATGTCGACCGCTCGATCGACGGGCCGGGCGACTTCATCCAGACCAACATCGTCGGCACCTACGAGCTTCTGGAAGCCGCGCGCGCTTACTGGATGCAGCTGCCGGCCGACCGGCGGGAAGCCTTCCGCTTTCACCACGTCTCGACCGACGAGGTCTACGGCGACCTGCCGCTCGACGACAGCCTCTTCACCGAGGACACCCCTTACGCGCCGTCCTCGCCCTACTCGGCCTCGAAGGCGGCGTCCGACCACCTGGCGATGGCCTGGTTCCACACCTACCACATGCCCGTGGTGCTCTCGAACTGCTCGAACAACTACGGTCCCTACCACTTCCCCGAGAAGCTGATCCCGCTCGTCATCCTGAACGGGCTGGAGGGCCAGCGCCTGCCGGTCTACGGCCGGGGCGAGAACGTGCGCGACTGGCTCTATGTCGACGACCACGCCCGCGCGCTGGCGCTCGTCGTCACCCGGGGCGAGCCCGGCCGGTCCTACAACATCGGCGGGCGCAACGAGCGCTCCAACCTCGCCGTCGTCGAGACGATCTGCGACACGCTCGACCGCCTGTCGCCACTCCCCAATGGCGAGCCGCGGCGCGAATTGATCGACTTCGTCACCGACCGTCCGGGACACGACCTTCGCTATGCGATCGACGCCAGCCGGATCGAGAACGAACTCGGCTGGCGCGCCGAGGAAACCTTCGAGACCGGCCTCGAGAAGACCATCCGCTGGTATCTCGACCATCCCGACTGGTGGCGCCCGATCCGCCAGAAGCGATACGCCGGCCAGCGCCTCGGGACGGCCAAGGCTTGATCGCGTTTCGTCCCATGACCGGTCGGCCGGCGACGCCGCGATGACCGGCGTTCCGATCGTCTTCGTCCATGTGCATCATCCCGATGTTTGGGAGGAGATGGCACGCGATCTCGCTGCGGCCATCCAGCGCCCCTTCGGGCTGGTGCTGACATGTCGCGACGCGGGAATGACGCTGGCGGCGGTCGACAGCCCGCATGTCCTCTTCACGCGCCAGGTCGTCGTCGAGAATCGCGGGCGCGACGTCCTACCCTTCATGAAGGCGCTGCGGGCCGAGGGCGACGGGTTCGACATCGGTCTGAAGCTTCACACCAAGAAGTCTGTCCATCGCGACGACGGTGACGACTGGCGGCGCTTCCTGACGCGCTCACTGCTGGCGGGCCGCGACGGCGTGCCCGCGCCGCTGGCGGCGATGGAAGCGGTGCCTTCGCTCGGGCTGGTGGTCCCGGAGGCGCACCTTCTCGGCCTTCGCGGCCGGATCGTTCTCAACGGCCGCATCACGCGCCGGATGATCGCGGCCCTCGGCCTCGACCTGACGCTTCGTGAACTCGAAGAGGGGCGCTTTGCCGCGGGATCGATGTTCTGGTTCCGGCGGGAGGCCCTGTCGCCGCTGGCCGATCCGGCGCTCGACAGCCTGTTTGCGACTGAACGCGGACAACTCGACGGCACGGCCGCGCACGCCGCCGAGCGACTGTTCGCGGCGCTGACGCATCGTCGGGATTACCTCGCGGCCGGAACCGAGGCTTTGCCGGGCCTCCTCGATGCGGCCGAAAGGGGGGCGCCGAGAGCGGAGATGGACGAGATCGTGGAGCAGTCCGCACGGGATGCGCAGAACCCGTTCGTCCTGCCGATGTCGAAGTTCTGGCAGCGGCATCCGTGGATGCTGATCGCCGCCCATCACGTCTATACACGCTCGCCGCAACCCATCTGGCGCGTCGCGCGCACCCTGTTCCGCCGTTTCACACTGGATCGGTGACGGCGAAGCGGTCGAGGATGCGCAGGACCTCGATCGATTGCCGCATCGGCATAACCGGACTGTCGATCGCGCCGCTCGCCAGGAGGTCGGCGAAGTGATCCGCCTGATACTGAAGCCCGGAGCCTTCATAGAGCGTCGGTATCGGCCGTTCCCGAAGCGGGCGCAGCATTGCCTTCACGGCCGGCAGCGCGCCCTTCCATCCGCGTCGTGTGGGGCCGAGCGGCTGATCATCCGTGCCTGACGGGCCGGGCGCTGCACCCGTTCGTTTCAGTGACAGGGCTGGGGGACACAAGAAGGGCGCCCCGAGGCGCAGGCGTCCCGACGTGCCCGTCACGGTCGCACCGTTCGTTCCCTCACCGAGGAAGCCGAAGCCGAGCGTCGCCACCGCGCCGGAATAGGCGAGGATGAGTCCCCCGGCCATCGGCACGCCGTTGGGAGCGCGCAAGGCGTTCACCGCGACGTCGGTGGGAAGCCCCAACAGGTGGACCGCCAGCGAAAGAGGATAGACGCCGAGGTCGAGATGCGCCCCGCCGCTGAGCCGCGGGTCGAACAATCGGTGGGCCGGATCGAACGCGTTGCGATATGACAAGGACGCTTCGAGGGCGACAGGCTCGCCGATCCGCCCCTCGTCGACAAGTCGTTTTGCCGTCAGCACACCCGGCGTGAAGCGCATCCACATCGCTTCCATGCACAGGACCCCGGCGAGCCGGGCGGCTTCGGCAATCTCCTCCGCTTCCGACGCCGAGGACGCCAGCGGCTTTTCGACCAGCACAGCCTTGCCGGCCTGGATGGCAGCCAGCGCGTGGGCGCGGTGCTCCGACGTTGGGCTTGCGACATAGACGGCCTGGATCGAAGGGTCGGCGAGGACGGCGTCCAACGTGTCGCCTTTCGCGCCCGGGCCAATCGCCCGAGCCAGCCCGCGAGCCCGTTCGGCCTCCCGCGAGGCGATCGCGACGACGCGTCCGGACTTGGCGTAGCGCATGTCGGCCGAGAAGCGGCGGGCGATCGCACCCGTCCCGACCACGGCCCAGTTGACGATCGAGGTCATCCGCGAGCAACCAGCCCGTGTCAGGTCGGATTGCGGAGGGTGCGGCGCCGGGCACTGCGTTCGGCGCGCCGGTCGCGCCCGAGGTAGCGCCCGCCGATCACCGTGGCGACTGCGGTCACGCCGAGGACGGCGGCGAGGATCAGGAGGCCGTCGGTGGCGGACATGTGGGTCACGCCCTGCGCGCCCTTCATGCCGAGCCAGCCGGGCGCGAACATCGCGGGGGCCCAGACCACGGCCGACAGGACGTTGGCGATCTGGAAGCGCTTCTGATCCATGGCCATCATCCCGGCGACGAGCGGCACGGTGGAGCGGATCGGCCCGAGGAAGCGCCCGAGGAACACTGCCCAGAACCCGTAGCGACGGAAGAACAGGCGCGTCTTGGCCACGGCATGCCGGTAGCGTCGCAGCGGAGGCCGGTGCACCACGCCCGGCCCCAGCCAGCGGCCAAGAAAATAGGAGATGATGTCGCCGACGATGGCGCCGATGGCCGCCGCGATCAAGGTCGCTACCGGATCGATGACGCCGGTTCCCATCAGCCCGCCGATCAAGAGCATCACGGCGGTCGCGGGGATCACGAGACCGACCAGCACGAGCGACTCGCCGAGACAGATGACGGCAACGATCAGGGCCGCCCAGCCTGGGTTCGCCTGGATCAGTCCGCCGAGTTCGGAGAGAAAAGCCTCCATCGCATGCCTGCCATTCGCGAGTGCCGGGTGGGTGCTGCCGGACCATGCGGGCGCGGCGTGTACGGAAGATGACGAGGCGCGACCCTACGACGGATCGCGCCTCGAATTCGTAAATGTTTTACAGGAACCGGCTGGCGGCTCAGATTTCTTCGTCGAAACCGCCGCCGTCGTCAAAGTAGCCGCCCTCGTCGGCCGTCTGTTCGACCTGCGGTTCGTCCACGGGGGCCGCCTCGGCAGCCTGAGCCTCGTTGCCGTCGAACATGCCGGCAATGGCGTTGCCCAGCAGCACGCCGCCGGCCACACCCATCGCGGTCTGCGCTGCGCCGGCAAGGAAGCCGCCACCGCCGCGGCCGCCCATCATGCCCGGCTGCATGCCCGGTTGGCCCATCATGCCCGGCTGGCCCTGCGGCGCGCCGTAGCGGCTCTGGCCGCCCCAGGGGCCGGCGGCCGCGCCCGGCGCACCCATCGGGGCGGCTGCCGGCTGGCGGGACTGGTCGCCGCCGCCGAACATGCGCGACAGAAAGCCGCCGCCGCTGCTGCCGGTGCCCTGCGGGCTGGCGTAGCGCGTGTCCGCCGCCTGCGAGCGCATCGCCTCGAGTTCGCGCTGCTGGTTCTCCAGCGCCATCTGCTGCATCACGATGGTCTGGGCCATGTAGTAGGGCGAGCCCGGATTGCGCCCGACCTGATCGTTGATGAAGCGCTCGGCCTCGGGATCGCGCTGCGGAATGTCGCGCTCGAGCGTGCCGAGCTTCTGGAAGAGGCCTTCGATGGCCTGACGGTCGTTGGTGTCCATGAATTGACCTCGTGTCTGAAGGGGAGGGAAGTCGGCGGCTGTGCCGGACTACTCGCGCTCGCCCGTGAAGTTCAGAAGGAGCTGGAAGATGTTGATGAAGTTCAGGAACAGCGACAGCGCACCGAACACGGCCATCTTCTGGAGCGACTCCGAACCGTGGTTCTCGGCATATTGTTCCTTGATCGTCTGCGTGTCCCAGGCGGTCAGACCGACGAATACGATGATGCCGATCACCGAGATGGCGAACTGAAGCGCCGACGAGCCGACGAAGATGTTGACGATGCTCGCGATCACGACGCCGATGAGGCCCATGATGAGCAGCGAGCCGAACTGGGTCAGGTCACGCTTCGTCGTGTAGCCGTAGAGGCTCGTCGCGCCGAACATGGCGGCGGCGATGAAGAAGGTGTTGGCGATGCTGGCGCCAGTGAAGACCAGGAAGATCGACGACAGCGACAGGCCCATCGTGGCGCAGAAGGCCCAGAACAGCGCCTGCGCCGTGGCCGCCGAGATGGCGTGGATTCGGAACGAGAAGAAGAGGACGAAGGCGAGCGGCGCCAGCATCACCACCCATTTGAGCGGCGACTGGAAGATCGGCACATACAGAGCCGGCGTGTTGCCGACCACGAAGGCCACGAGGCCCGTGACGACGAGGCCGAGGCCCATGTAGTTGAAGACGCGCAGCATGTGCCGGCGCAGGCCTTCGTCGAAGAGAGCCTGGGATTGGTAGGCGCCGGTATCGCGGACGCCGAACCCCCGGAAGGGCGTGTTCATCGGATCGTACTCCTGAGGATGGAAGGGGTCAGTAGAGGGTGCGCGACAGCTCGCCGGCCCACTGGCCGAGGCGATCGCGGTCGACACCCGACGAGACGAGCGCGTAGGCGACCTCGCCGATCTGCCAATAGGCCGTGTCGGCTTCGCCGGCCGGAGCCAGCGAGGCGTCCACGACATCGAAGCCGCCCGGCCGCACGGCATAGAGCGAGACCGTCGCCTGTCCTAGCGTCTTCAGCGCCACCTCGACGCTCGGGCCGTGGGTGGACGGAAACACCTGCACGTCGCTCACCGCCCAGTCGGCCGGCAGCTTCGGCAGGCGGATCGCCGTGGCAGAGAGGATCTCCGCCGGATCGTAACGCCGGGTCTCCGGCTGGGAGGCCATGCCGGCACGCAACTGGCTGGTCCGATGCGCGCGGATCGCGTCCTCGACATAGGCCGGCGGCTGCACCGAGGCGACGCTCTCGCGGACGCCGAGCGCGCCGAACTGCGAATGCGCCGTCCAGCCGATCGCCACGAAGAGGCCGAGTGCCGCGATCCGGCCGACTCGAGGCGCCAGTCGTCGCCGGAGCCGGCTCGCCTGCAGCAGACGAGCCGCATGCGAGACGCGAAGTCCCGCGCCGCCCTCCGGCAGGGGAAGGGCGAGGCGAAGTTCGCTGTTGAGGCGCAGATCCGCCATGACCCGCGCCGCGTCGGCCGGGTGTTCCGACAGGAACGCCTCGACCGCGACCCGGCGCTCGGGCGGCAGCTGGCCGTCGACATAGGCGGCGAGGTCGGTGTCGCGGATCGGATCAGACGGATGCATCGGAGCTTCCTCCCTTCGCCCGGAACCGTACGACATTGTCGCCCTCGTCCGCGTCCAGCGCTCTCAGCTGCGCCCGCGCTCGCGAGACGCGCGACACAAGCGTGCCGACCGGGATGTCGAGCGTCGTCGCGGCGTCCTCGTAGGACAGGCCTTCGATCGCAACCAGGTGGAGCGCGGTGCGCTGTTCCTCCGGCAGGGCCAGAAAGGACCGGCGCACATCCTGTAGCCGGAGCGCGTCGTGCTGCGAGGCCGGCTGGGCGACGTCCACCGACGCGTCGCTTGGCATCTCGACGCCGGCTCGCACCGCCCGGGCCCGGCGACGGTCGATGAAGGTGTTGTGGAGGATCGAGCAGAGCCAGGAGCGGGCGTTGCGTCCCGGCCGGAACTGGCGCTCGCACTCGATCGCCTTGACCAGCGCATCGTGCACGAGGTCTTCCGCTTCGCCCCGGTCGCGCGTGAGCGAATAGGCGTAGCGTTTCAGGGGCCCCAACTGGGCGAAGAGATCGTCGGTCGTCCGCGTGTCGCGCATACCCGGATATACGGATGGGATGACCGATCCATCCGGCGGCGGCGCTCACTTCGCCATCACGAAAGAGCGAGCCGCCGGACGGAGGGGATGCTTATCGGCGCATCGCGCGGACGGCGGCAAAACCCGCTTCGAGATCGGCCTGCAGATCGGCAACGTCCTCCAGTCCGATCTGCAGCCGGATCACCGGTCCTTCGGTCGGAGCGGTCGCATGGATCCGGTCGGTGAGGTCGACTTCCAGCGCGAGGCTCTCGAACCCGCCCCAGGAATAGCCGAGGCCGAAGAGCGAGAGCGCATCGAGAAACGCCGCCGCCTCCTCGCGTCCGCCGCCTCGGAGGACGAAGCTGAAGAGGCCCGTCGAGCCGTCGAACTGGCGTTGCCAGAGATCGTGGCCGGGGAACGAGGGGAGGGCGGGATGGAGGACGCGGGCGACATCCTCGTGGCCGTCCAGCCAGCGCGCCAGCGCCAGTGTCGACTGTTCGTGCGCCCGGATGCGCAGGTCCATCGTCTTCAGGCCGCGGAACACGAGATAGGCGTCCTCGGCCGAAACATTGATGCCGAGCTGCATCTGGGCGTCCCGCAATCGGCCGAAGGTCTCACGCGTCGCCGAGACGCTGCCCATCAGAAGATCGGAATGGCCGCCGGGGTACTTCGTAAGCGCATGGATCGACAGGTCGACGCCATGCTCCAGCGGACGGAAGAGGAGCGGTGTCGCCCAGGTGTTGTCGAGCATGCTGACGGCGCCGCCGTCCCGCGCGATCCCGGCGGCCTGTGCGACGTCCATCATCTCGAACGTGTTCGAGCCCGGCGCTTCGAGGAAGACGACCTTCGTGTTCGGCCGCATGAGATCCGACAGGCCTGCGCCGATGCCGGGCGGAAAATACTCGGTCTCGACGCCCATGCGCTTCAGCATCGTGTCGCAGAAGAGGCGGGTCGGGCCGTAGACGCTGTCGACAACAAGGCAGTGATCGCCTGCCCCGAGGAAGGCGAGGAGCGGGAGCGAGACGGCCGCGAGGCCGGACGGTACAAGGATCGTGCCGTGCGAGCCCTCCAGCTCGTCGATCGCCGCTTCGAGCGCGTCCAGCGTCGGCGTTCCGCGAAGGCCGTAGGTATATTTTTGCGCCCGGCGCCGCATGGTCGAGGTGTCCGGGAAGAGAACGGTCGAACCGCGGACGATTGGCGGATTGACGAATCCCTGCGTCGTCTCGGGATCGTGCCCGACACGCATGCGGCGGGTGGCGGGCCGCAGCGTTGATGAATTTTTGGGGTCTTGAGACGTCAAAAGCCGATCATCCTGTGGAATATGTGCCCACTTCACGAGCATTTGCCACGTGGGCTTTGGAAAAAAACGCCAGTCGCTTGACCTGCCCATTCCGATGGCATGTGATCCGCGCCGAGCCTCCTCGCGTGGGTTCCGGCATCGGACGTTTCGAGAGAAGCGCCGGGTCTCCCTCATTCATATCAGCAACCGGGCGAACTTGAAGGTAATCGGATGAAACTGAAGCTACTGACCGCCGCTCTCTGCCTGTCCGCGTTCGGCGCCGTGACGACCCACGCCTCCGCCGCAACGCTCGACGATACCAAGGCGCGCGGCACGGTGCGCTGCGGCGTCAACACCGGTCTGCCGGGGTTCGGCTTCCAGAACGACCAGGGCCAGTGGGCCGGCCTCGACGTCGACTACTGCAAGGCGATCGCCGCAGCGATCTTCAACGACCCGTCCAAGGTCGTCTATTCGCCGCTTTCGGCCGTCCAGCGCTTCCCGGCGCTGCAGAACAGCGAGGTCGACATCCTCGCCCGCAACACGACCTGGACCATGAGCCGCGATACCTCGCTGGGCCTGAAGTTCGCGGGCGTGAACTACTACGACGGCCAGGGCTTCATGGTCCGCAAGGAGCTCAACGTGAACTCCGCGCTCCAGCTTTCCGGCGCGACCGTCTGCGTGCAGAGCGGCACCACCACCGAGCTGAACCTCGCCGACTACTTCGCCGCCAACAACATGCAGTACAATCCGGTCGTCATCGAGGCGCAGTCGGACGTCAACAGCGCCTATGACAGCGGCCGCTGCGACGTTCTCACCACCGACCAGTCCGGTCTCTACGCCTCGCGCCTCGAGCTCGGCACGCCGGACGACCACGTCGTCCTGCCCGAGATCATCTCGAAGGAGCCGCTCGGCCCTGCCGTCCGCCAGGGCGACGACCAGTGGTTCAACGTCGTGAAGTGGACCCACTTCGCGCTGCTCAACGCCGAGGAGCTCGGCGTGACCCAGGCGAACGTCGAGGAGATGAAGAACTCGGCCAACCCCGAGATCCGTCGCCTGCTCGGCGTCGAAGGCACGTTCGGCGCCGATGCCGGCCTGTCGAACGACTTCGTCGTGAACATCGTCAAGGCGGTGGGCAATTACGGCGAGCTCTTCGAGCGCAACGTCGGCACGGGTTCGCCGCTCGGCATCGCGCGCGGCCAGAACGCGCTCTGGACGAAGGGCGGCCTTCAGTACGCTCCGCCGATCCGCTGATTCCAGCCGACCGCTAGCCTTGAGACCCGCCGCCGCTTCGGCGGCGGGTCCGTATCCCGATCCGAAGAAGGACCTTCATGACGGTAAGCTCGGGCATGGCGCCACAGGAACACACGCGTGATTCCGTCTTCACCAATCCCAAGGTGCGCAGCATCGTCATCCAGGTGACGCTCTTGGCCGCCATTGCGGCCTTCACCTGGTGGATCGTCGGTAACACCGCGGAGAACCTGCAGCGCGCCAACATCGCCTCGGGCTTCGGCTTCCTCGACACGCGCGCGGGCTTCGACATCTCGCAGGTGCCGATCGCCTACACCAACAACGCGCCCTACGGCCGCGCGATCGTCGTAGGCATCGTCAACACGCTGATCGTCGCCGGCACGGGCATCGTCGCGGCCACGATCATCGGCTTCCTCGTCGGCATCGGTCGTCTGTCGCACAACTTCCTCGTGCGCGGGCTCTGCACCGTCTACGTCGAGACGTTCCGCAACATCCCGACGCTCCTCGTCATCCTCTTCTGGTATTTCGGCGTGCTCTCGGTGTTGCCGCTGCCGCGCAACGCGATCGAGCTGCCGTTCGATTCCTTCATCTCGAACCGCGGCCTGCAGACGCCCAAGGCGATCTTCGAGCCCGCCGCCGCCGCCACCTTCTGGGCGTTCGTGGTCGGTATCATCGCCACGATCGTGCTCTCCCGCGTCTTTGCCGCGCGCCAGCGCGCCACGGGACGCCGTCCAGGACTAATGCTGCCGGCTCTCGGCCTGATCGTCGTCCTGCCGCTCGTCGTTTTCGCGGCGACCGGCTTCCCGGCGACGCTCGACATCCCGAAGCTCGGCACGTTCAATCTTTCCGGCGGCTTCCAGATCCGGCCCGAGTTCCTGGCGATCTTTCTGGCCCTTTCGGTCTACACGGCGGCCTTCATCGCCGAGATCGTGCGCGCTGGCATCCTGTCGGTCTCCAAGGGGCAGAACGAGGCCGCTGCCGCACTCGGGCTGCGGCGCGGCCAGGCGCTGCGCCTCGTGATCGTGCCGCAGGCCTTCCGCGTCATCATCCCGCCTCTGACCTCGCAGTATCTGAACCTCATCAAGAACTCCTCGCTCGGCCTGGCGATCGGCTATCCCGATCTCGTTGCCGTCGGGTCGACGGTGCTCAACCAGTCAGGTCAGTCGATCGAGGTGGTCGTGATCTGGATGGCCGTTTACCTCGGTATCAGCGTCACGGTCTCGATCCTGATGAACTGGTTCAACCGCCGCATGAAACTTGTCGAGCGCTGAGGGCCGGACGATGGAAGAACAAGTCGCCCGTTTCGTCGCCCGCGGCCAGATCGAGCCGCTCCCGCCGCCGGCCAGCGAGACCGGAGCCTTCGGCACGGTCCGCAAGCATCTCTTCGCGACCCCGTTCGACGCCGTCCTGACGATCGTCTGCGGTCTCCTCGTCGCCTATGTCATCAACGGGCTCGTCCAGTGGGGGATCGTCAACGCGGTCTTCACGGGATCGGACCGCACGGCCTGCCTGTCGACGGAGACGCGCGAGGTCGGCGCCTGCTGGGCCTTCGTCGGGGCGAAGTTCGACCAGTTTCTCTACGGCACCTATCCGCTCGACGAGCGGTGGAGGGTGCAACTCGTGTTCTTCGCGCTGGTGGCCCTGATCGTGCCGATCGCGATCCCGAAGGTGCCGTTCAAGCGTCTGAACGCGGCGCTCCTCTTCCTCCTGTTCCCGCTTGCGGCGCTCGTTCTCCTGACGGGCGGACGCTTCGCGATGTCGGGCTCGGCGATCGGCGTCGTGTTCGCGCTGGCAGCGGCGGCGACGATCTTCCTGGCCACCGGACGAAGCACCACGGTCATGCGCACCGGCGCCATGAAGGTGGCCTTGTGGCTCGCCGTTCTCGCCTTCGTGGTCTCGTTCGCTTCGTTCTACATCAACAGCGGCCGGATCCTGTTTCTCTCCTACCGCTTCGAGATGCTGAGCCTGGTCGGCTTCGCCGCGGCCGTCGCCTCGATCGTCCTGGCGATCGTCGCGACCACCCGTACCGCCGAGACCGGGTCGAGCCTCCTCGGCCTCTATCTGCCGACGATCGCGGCGCTCGCCTTCGTGCTCATCCTGACATCGAACTTCGGTCTGGAGTTCGTGCCGACCAACCTTTGGGGCGGCCTCCTGATCACGCTGACGGTGGCGCTCACGGGCATCACCGCATCCCTGCCGCTCGGCATCCTCCTCGCGCTGGGACGCATGTCGAAGATGCCGGCGGTGCGTCTCCTGTGCGTCATCTTCATCGAGTTCTGGCGCGGCGTTCCGCTGATCACCGTCCTCTTCATGGCGAACTTCATGCTGCCGCTGCTCCTGCCGGCCGGTGTGAGCTTCAACCAGCTTCTGCGCGTCCTCGTCGGCGTCTCGCTGTTTGCCGCGGCCTACATGGCCGAGGTGATCCGCGGGGGTCTCCAGGCGATCCCCAAGGGGCAGTACGAGGGCGCCGACGCGATGGCGCTGACCTACTGGCAGAAGATGCGGATGATCATCCTGCCGCAGGCGCTGACGCTGGTGATCCCGGGTATCGTCAACACGTTCATCGGGCTCTTCAAGGACACGAGCCTCGTATACATCATCGGTCTTGCCGATCTTCTTGGCACGATCCGGCGCGGCTTCGGCGATCCGATCTGGATCACGCCGTCGACGCCGGCGACGGGCCTCGTGTTCGGCGCCTTCGCCTTCTGGCTGTTCTGTTTCTCGATGTCGCGCTACTCGATCTTCATCGAGCGGCGGCTGGCGCGAGGCCGAAAGCATTGACCGGCTCCCCGATCTTCCGGCCTGCCGAACGGCCGGCGACCCTTTCCTTCCAGCGCGTAGGATCCTGACATGAGCAACCTGTCCGCAAGCCCGACCCCGCAGTCGTCCGGCCCCGCGATCGAACTGGCCGGCGTCAACAAGTGGTACGGCGAGTTCCACGTCCTGCGCGACATCAACCTGCGCGTCCGGCGCGGCGAGAAGATCGTCGTCTGCGGCCCGTCCGGGTCCGGCAAATCGACGATGATCCGCTGCATCAACCGGCTGGAGGAGCACCAGAAGGGCCGGATCGTCGTCGACGGCGTCGAACTGACGAACGACCTGAAGAAGATCGACCTGGTACGCCAGGAGGTCGGCATGGTGTTTCAGCACTTCAACCTGTTCCCGCATCTCACCATCCTCGAGAACTGCACGCTGGCGCCGATCTGGGTGCGCAAGATGCCGAAGAAGAAGGCGGAGGAGGTGGCCATGCACTTCCTCACCCGCGTGCGCATTCCGGAGCAGGCGAACAAATATCCAGGCCAGCTCTCGGGCGGCCAGCAGCAGCGCGTGGCGATCGCCCGCGCGCTCTGCATGCGCCCGAAGGTCATGCTCTTCGACGAGCCCACCTCGGCGCTCGATCCGGAGATGGTGAAGGAGGTGCTCGACACGATGGTGTCGCTCGCCAACGACGGCATGACCATGATCTGCGTGACGCACGAGATGGGCTTCGCCCGCCAAGTGGCCGACCGCGTGATATTCATGGATGCCGGTCAGATCGTCGAGGAGAACGAGCCGAACGCGTTCTTCTCGAACCCGCAGCACGAGCGCACGAAGCTCTTCCTCAGCCAGATCCTGCACTGATCTTCCGGTTTGTCCGGCAGGCGTTTCGAGGGCCGGTCCCGTTGCCGCGGGGCCGGCCCTGACGTTTGGAGCGCGGCGGAACGTCGCGGTACGTCCGGCGTTACAACTCGAAGGCATGCCGGAAGACAGCGATGAGCGAGACGAGCGGAGAGACCCGGGAGCCGGCGATCGTGGCCCCCGCCATCGGCCTCGTGAACCGACAGACCTTTCAGGCAGGACCCCGCTGGGCGATCGTCGGCATCTTCCTGATCATGCTGTTCGGGGCGCTGTACCTCTCGTCGAGCTTCGTGCTCCCGGTGGTCTTCGCGCTTCTCTTCATGCTCGTGCTGGCGCCGGTCGTGCGCTTCGGCCAGCGCAGGCTTCATATCTGGCCGCCGCTGACCGCAGCGGCTCTCGTGTTCGGCACGTTCCTGCTGCTGATCGGCGCCTTCTCGTTCCTGACCGGTCCGCTGACGGACCTCGCCGGCAACATCCCCCGATACGTCTCCGTCGTGAACGAGGAGATCGATACCGTCCGCGAACGTCTCGGCGCGCTGCGCGGCGCTCGAATGGAGGCGTCGGAGGCCGTGGGCGCACAGGACGGAACGCAGCAGCCGCAAAGCGTGATCATCGACGGGCCGCAGCTTCTCAACAGCGCGGCGCTGATGGTCCCGCAGATCGGGGCGAGCATAGCCTTCGCGCTGATCTTCCTGTTCTTCCTCCTGTCGTCCGGCAGCCTGTTCTACCAGAAGCTCATCGAATCCCTGCCAAGGCTCTCCGACAAGAAGCTCGCGCTGACGATCGCCCACGAGATCGAGACCGAGCTGTCCCGCTACCTCTTCACGATCACCGTGATCAACGCCGGGCTCGGCTGCGTGATCGGGTGCCTCATGTGGGTGATCGGTCTGCCGATGGCGCCGGTCTTCGGCGTTCTGGCCTTCGCCCTCAACTTCATTCCCTATCTCGGCGCGATCGGCGGGATGATGTTGGTTGGGCTGGTCGGACTCGCGGAGCACCGCGACGCGACGGGCGCCCTCTTGCCGGTGCTTCTGTATTTCGCGGCGACGACGGTCGAAGGGCAGTTCCTGACGCCGATTCTGGTCGGGCGCCGGCTGGCGATGAATGCGGCCGCCATCTTTCTCGCTGTGGCGTTCTGGGGGTGGATCTGGGGCGTCGTCGGCATGTTCCTCGCCGTGCCGATCATGGTGGGCGTGCGCATCGTCGCCGGATACATCGACAGCCTTCAGCCGCTGGCGAATTTCCTGTCGGCGGAGCGCCAGCCGGTCGCGGAGGTCGAGGACGAGATGACCTGAATTGCAGTCAACGAAAAAGGCCGGAGCTTTGCAGCCCCGGCCCTTGTAGTCGATGATCCGTCAGTTGGCCTGCGACGTTTCCACCGGCTTCACCAGCGGGGTGATCCGGCGCAGCGTCACGCGGCGGTTCTCGCGATTGGCCTCCTGCGTATCGACCTTGAGGTCTTCCTCGCCGTAGCCCTGCGTCACGATGTTCTCCGCCGGGATCTCGAAGTACTCGGTCAACGCCTTCGCGACCGCTTCCGCACGCCGATCCGACAGCGCAAGGTTGGCGACGTTGCTGCCGACGGCGTCCGTATGGCCCTCGAGCAGGAAGACTTCGCCGGGGTTCTGATCCACCACGCGCTTGACCGCATCGGCCAGCGCCTGAAGGTTGTCGACCTCGCTCTGCTCGATCTCGGCCGATCCGAACGCGAAGTTGATCGTGTTCAGATCGATCCGGCGCACCTTGTCACGGATACGCTCGCTGCGGCGAACCTCGTTGATCGAATAGATTCGCTCGACGGTTTCCACCGGCGGAGCGACGAGCGTGTCGTAGTAGAGTTCCTCATTGGGCTGCGCGACATCGACGATGTAGCGGTCCTCGGGGATCTCAAGGCGCAGCGGCGGAAGGTCCGCCCCGGCGTCGTAGTAGTAGTCCGGCCGGTTGTCGTCTTCCGCGTACGGATCGTAGAAGAGAACCGTCTCGCGACCGTCGGCCGCGATGCGCGAGCGCTGGATCACGTCGCCGTATTCGTTCTCGATCGTGACGACCTGAACGCCGTTCGGGCGCGTGATGATCTGGCGCGTCAGTCCCCGCGGCAGCCGCTCGTAGTACACGTCGCGCGAGTCGACCACGAGGCGGTCGGTGTCGTCCGAGCGGATGAAGTAGGCCGCGGCCGCGCCGGCGGCAGCGCCAGCGATCCCCGCACCGACGAGCGAGAGGACGTCACGGTCGCCGACGCGTTCCACCACCTGGACATCGTTCGGGAGGACGACCTGCGGAGGCGCTTCGAGGCGCTGTCCCTGCTCGGCCGTGATCGGACGCACCTGGACCGGTGCCGCCAACTGCTGAACGCGCGCGTCGTTGGTGGCGACACCGCCTGCCGGCACCGGGGCCGTCTGGACGTCGGCAGCGACGGGACGCGGGTTCTCGACCGGCGGCGGCGCGACCGCCTGCTGGCCGGGTGCCGGGGTGCCGGGAGCCGGCAGCGCGCCGTTCGGAAGCGGCGGCGTCGGAGGCGTGCCGGGGGCCGCCGGGGCCGGCTGGCCCGGTACGGTACCTGGCGCCGGAAGAGCCCCGTTCGGAACGGGCGGCGTTGGCGGGGTCCCGGGTGCGACCGGCGCGCCGGGCGCACCACGCAGGGCGGGATCGGTCGGAGCGGTCTGCGGAGCCAGAGGCTCGGCCGGGTTGGCGCCGGCCGCCGGCGGCTGGGCGCCCGGGACCGGCGGCGTTGCAGGCTGAGCACCCGGCGCTGCGGTCGGCGGAGCGGCGGGCGTCTCTCCCGTCCCGGCCGGGCGGTTGCCCGGCGCGGCAGCGGCCGGCGGGCGGGCGGCGGGCTCGGCACCGTTGCGGGTTCCGGCTGCGCCATTCGACAGGTCGTTCTGCGTTCCCGCGTCCGTCGGAAGCTCGGCCGGGTTGCCCTGAGGCGCGTTGCGTGCGGGCCCGCTATCGGGCGCGGCATCCGCAGGGCGGGCGGGACGCTCGCCGGCCGGAGCCTCCGGTTCGCCGGGCGCGCGGGGACGATTCGGATCACGCGGTTCACCGCGGCGCGGCTGCCCCTCGGGCTCGGGCGGACGCTCGGCGTCGGCTGGTGCGCGCGGGCGCTCGGGCTCGGCCTGCCCCTCGGGCGCCGGGGCGCGGTCGCGGCGTGGCGCCGGACGCTCGGCCGGAGCCTCGGGCTCGCGGGCCTGTTCCGGTTCGGCCGCGTTGCCGCGCGCCGGTGCAGCGTCCGGCTCCGGCGCACGCTCGCGACCTCGACGCTGAGCCGGCTCTTCGGCGGGTGCATCAGGCTCGGCCTGTCGCGCACGCTGCGGTGCTTCTTCCGGGGCGGCCTCGCGCTGACGGCGAGGCGCCGGGCGCTCGGTGGGGGCATCGGCTTCCGCCTCGGGCGCGGCCTCGCGCTGGCGACGCGGAGCGGGACGCTCGGCCGGAGCTTCGGCTTCCGGAGCAGCCTCTTGCTGACGGCTTGGGGCCGGGCGTTCCGCCGGTGCCTCGGGCTCGGCGACGCGGCCGCGCGGTGCCTCCGGTGCCCCTTCCTCGATTGCAGGCGGACGCCCTTCCGCTCCCTGGGCAAGGGCGGCGAGCGGACCCGTCATGGCGGTGGAGGCGGCAAGAGCCGTCACCGTCAGCAAGCGTCCGGTGTTCTTCAGTCTGATCATCGATCGGCCTTCTGGTTACGTCCCTTGCAACTGCCGGTTGGTCCGTCGACGGCGTGCGCACGTCGGGGGAAGCCGTTGCCTGGCAAACTAGGCCGGTCGATGCATTAGGGAATGCAGACCGCGAGGCGGCTGATCAGTTCGTGGAATCATCCCCGCCGGCGCTCGCCCGCCAGTCGTAGAGCCAAGCCAGATCGCGGCGCAGGGAGGTTGGAGACCGGACCGCGAGGGCAAGATCGCGCGCGAACGAGAGCGGGCGAGGCAGGTGATAGACGCGTTTGTGGAATGCGACCCGGTCGAGAACGCTCTTAACACGCGGCGTGCGTAGCGCCTCGAAACGACGGAGACCATCCGCCGGAGAGCCGCCGCCGGAAACGCAGGACGCGAGGACGAAGGCGTCCTCGATCGCTATCGCCGCGCCCTGGGCGGCATAAGGCAGCATCGCGTGGGCGGCATCGCCGATCAGCGCGATCGGCCACCCGGTTTCCGCCCGCCAGCGCGGCTCTACCGTCAGAAGCGGCCAGGAGCCAACTGGTTCTGCCGCCGCGAGTATCGCGGCCAACGCTGGGTCCCACGTGACGACCGGTCCGACACTTGGGTCGCCGTCCGGGACGATCACGACGAGATTCTGCGTGCCGGCGGCGTCTATGCGGTAGCGCACCACATGGCGGCGATGACCGAGCCAGGCCTCGATGGCCGCCGGTCCGGAAGGTACGTTCGAACCTGCGATAAAGCGCAGCGCGGTCGCGCCGGACGCGACGGGGGCAGGAAAACCGAGAAGCCGCGCAGCGGCCGAATGCACGCCATCGGCGGCGACGAGAAGGTCGCTTCGATCCTGCGTCGTGCCTTGCCGGGTTTCGAAGGCGGTGCGGACACCCCCCTCGTCAGCGTCCAGATCGACGAGTGTGTCGCCGAGGTAAAGGTCGACCCCCGAGGTGCCCGACACGGTCTCCAGCAGCACGCGCTGGAGATCCGCACGGTGGAGGACGCGGTAGCCGCGGCCGTCCGAACTCGACACAGGAACCGTGGCGATCCGCCGCCCGCTTGGACCATCGCGAAGCACGACGCTGTCGGCCGCGATCCCGACCTGATCGATCGGCACGCCGAGGCGGTGGAGCACGTCGAGCGCGTTGGGCGAGAGCTGGATGCCGGCGCCGACCGGCTCCAGCCGGGCAGCCCGTTCCCGGACACGGACGCGCCAGCCCTTTTGCGCCAGCGCGATCGCTGTGGTCAGCCCCGCGATGCCCGCGCCGGTGACGATGGCATCCGGCATGCGCGCTGGGCTCTAGGCGGCGCGGTGGTGGTAGAAGCAGCCGGGAGGCACGCTCTCGTCGCGCTTCAGCGACGTATTGAGCTTGTAGAGGGTCGAGCAGTAGGGACAGACCTTCTCGCCCTCGTCGCCCATGTCGAGATACACATGCGGGTGATCGTATGGCGGGGTCGCGCCGACGCACATGAATTCGGCGACGCCGATCTCGATCACCCCATGGCCCCCGTCGTTCTGGAAGTGGGGGGTTCCGTAGTCGGCCATGCTGCCGTCTCCATTCGCTCGTCTCGAAGCGGGCGGAACTTATCCATCCCTCGGCGAAAAGAACAGGTGGTTCTCGCGGCCTGCTTCGCGCTATCGGAAGCGCCTTGGTTCGGCGAGAGCGGAGTGACGTGTCCGATGCCCGAGTTTCACAACGACGGTCTGCGTCTGGAATATATCGACGAGGGCGATCGCACGGCGCCCGCCATCGTCCTCGTTCACGGCTTCGCCTCGAACATGCGCGTCAACTGGATCGATCCGGGCTGGGTGGAGACGCTGACGAAGGCCGGCTGGCGCGTCGTCGCCTTCGACCATCGTGGGCACGGCCGGAGCGACAAGCCGCACGATCCGGCGGCCTACACGCCGGAGGCGATGGTCGGCGATCTCGTCGAGCTCGTCGATCACCTCTCGATCCGGCGCGCGGCCCTGTTCGGCTATTCCATGGGCGCGCGCGTCTCGGCCTTCGCGGGGCGGATGCATCCGGATCGCTTCCCGCTTCTCGTCTTCGGCGGGCTCGGCATCGGGCTGGTCGAGGGTGTCGGCGACTGGGACCCGATCGCCGACGCGCTGATGGCGCCCTCGCTTGAGGTCGTCACGCACGAGCGCGGCCGCATGTTCCGCGCCTTCGCCGATCGGACTGGCAGCGACCGTCATGCGCTCGCTGCCTGCATCGCGACGTCCCGCCGGGAACTGACGGAGGCCGAGGTGGGGGCGCTCCATCAGCCGACGCTGATCGGCGTCGGAACGCGCGACGACATCGCCGGATCGCCCGAGCGGCTCGGTGCACTGATGCCGAACGCCGAGGTCTTCGCCATCGTGAACCGCGATCACATGCTGGCGGTCGGCGACCGGACGTTCAAGGCTGCGGTCGTCGATTTCCTCGATCGGAACCGAGGGGAGCTCGACGCCTGAGGGCGGTCGGCATTTTCAAAATCGGTGCGTTCGGCTAGAGCCAGCGAAACGGAATGCCGCGTCGACCCGTTCATGCATGGACTGGTGCATCGTGGCAGCGCGCTTATCTTGTCTGCGACATGCGGAACGCGAGCGAGCGAAAGCAGGATGACGATGACCGTCTTGATGAAGTCTGCCGTCGACCGCGTTCAGGCGATCGATCCGATCTGGAACCGGGCGCGGGACGAAGCCTTGGCTGCGGCCGAGCGTGAGCCGGCGCTCAGCGGTTTCCTCTACGCCTCGATCCTCAATCATCGCTCGCTGGAATCGGCGATCGCCTTCCGGATCGGGCAGCGGCTCGACCATGCGGACCTTCCCGCCTGCCACATCGAGCAGGCCTTCGAGGAGATGGCCGCCGCCCGTCCCGAATGGGGCGGTGTCCTGCGCATAGACCTTCAGGCCGTCTTCGATCGCGATCCCGCCTGCGAGCGGATGATCGAGCCCTTGCTCTACTTCAAGGGCTTCCACGCGATCCAGACGCACCGTCTGGCGCATTGGCTGTGGAACGAAGGCCGCAAGGATTTCGCGCTGTATCTCCAGTCCCGCTCGTCGTCGGTGTTCCAGACCGACATCCACCCGGCCTCGCGCATGGGGCGCGGCATCTTCCTCGATCATGCCACGGGCCTCGTCGTCGGCTTCACGGCGGTGATCGGGGACAACGTCTCGATCCTGCAGGACGTGACGCTCGGCGGCACGGGCAAGGAGTTCGGCGACCGGCATCCGAAGATCGGCAACGGCGTCCTGATTGGGGCGGGCGCGAAGATCCTCGGCAACATCAAGGTCGGCGACTGCTCGAAGATCGCGTCCGGTTCGGTGGTCCTGGCGGAGGTGCCGCCGAATTCCACCGTTGCCGGCGTGCCTGCGCGGATCGTCGGAACGTCCGGCTGCGCCGAGCCTGCGCGAGCCATGGATCAGAATTTCACCCGCGCCGACTGAGCCTGCATCCTCTCGGCCGTTTCGGCCATTGCACGCTCGACGCGCAGAATGCGCCCAAGGAGACCGACCTCGTGAAGCCCGACGAAATCCGCAAGCTCGAAGCCTACCTGAACCGGACGTTCAAGACATCCGGCATTCAGGTCAAGGCGATGCCGCGCAAGAAGGACACTGCTGAGATCTATGTCGGCGAGGACTTCATCGGCACGGTGGGCAAGGACACCGACGAGGGTGAGACCTCCTACCACGTCACGATCACGGTTCTCGATATCGATCTCGACTGAGACGACGTTCCGCCCGCTCGCGAGGCCGAACTGCAGACACCAAAAAGGCCGGCTTCGAGCCGGCCTTTTTGGTGGGACGAGCGGCGGGAAGGGTCAGCGCACCGAGCCGACCAGCATGTCCCGGCCGTCCTCGATCGCCACCCACTTGGCGGAGTTCTGCTCGGACTGGCGCTTCAGGAACTTGTAGGGCGTCAGCGTCCAGTCGAGCGCGCGCTTGTCGAGATTGTCCAGAACGATGTCGCCGCGGTTCGTGCGGATGGTCAGGACCGCGTGACCCTCGCCGTTCGGTTGGCGGACGACCGTGATCAATAGGGCGGAGCGCGGAAAACCTTCGCGCTCCAGCATGTACTGCTTGAGCAGAACGAAGTCCTCGCAGTCACCCTCGATCGACGGATACGACCAGAGCTCGGCGACGCCGTGCATCTCCATGTCGGTCCGCGGGATGATGCCCTCGTTGACCGTGTTGTTCACCTCGATGATCGACTGCCACGAACGGTCGGTAATCTGGATGATGCCGGTCTCGGCGTTGGGTCCGCAGGTCTCCGGGTAGGACTTGCAGAACTCGAAATGTCCGATCGGCTGGGAGGTCGGCCCGCGCAGCGTCATCGCGGCGTCGGCCTTGCCCGTGAACAGGAGGCCGGCGACCAGAAGCATGACGAGCGAGAAGAGGCGGTTCGAGATCTGCACTTTCGGTCTCCAGCGGTGACGCACGCACAGTCGCAGACCGGATTTACTTGAAGTCCAAACGCCCAATATGAATTTTCGTAAACTGATCCTCGATTTGTTCAGATCTCTTGCTTGCCGGGATCTGAAGAATGACGCTTAAGAAGCGGTTCGCACGCAGAATGCTTCGGTAAGCATGAAGCCCCCACCTCCATGAAGATGAAGGCCGAGACGAGTTCGGGACCGGCGATCGGGGGAGGGCGGGATGGAGTGTTAACGCGCAGACGGCTGCCCGGTTAACGGGGCCGGGACGGTTGCAGACCGGAACGCAGAACACGCTTGCCACACTCCTTAAGAAAGGATGAGCAAGACCTTAACGGGCTTGGCCGCGGGGCGCCGAGGGGAGCCGAAAATGCTCCCCGTTATCCACAGCTTCGTTGCAGGAAGAGCTCGGCGGCCGCGTTCAGCCGAGGTGGTCGAGCAGGGATTCGCGCGTCTGAAGCGAGGAGAACTCAACGGCGACACCGTCTTCGAGCTGGCGGACGACGCGTCCGGTCATGGTGCCGAGCGTGATGCGCGAGCCGATCGCCGGACGGACGGCGCAGACGATCGCCGCGCCGGACAGCGACAGGTCGTTGATGCGGACTTCGTAACCGCGGCCGTCGTCCAGCACCATCCGGATGATCGGATTGCGCGGCTGAAGGCGCTCGTGGCGGCGGTCTTCGGGCAGCGACAGTTCGGAGCGGTTGGCGAGCCACATCAGCTGCGCCGCCAGCTTTTCGCGCTTGCGCTCCGTAGCGTTCAGGACCAACGCGAAGCCGCCCCTGAAGCAGCGTGCGACGTTGCCTTCCAAGCGTCCGATCTGATCGGCATAGAGGATGACCCGCTCGCCCTTGGCCGGCTCCACCGGCGTCACGATCGCCACGTCCCCCGGCGACATGTTGTCGATCCGGCAGGGATATTCGCGCTGATCCTCCAGCATGAAGCGGCCGAGAAGATCGATCGACACCCGCTTGAAGTGACGGCGGTCTTCCGAGACGGCGAGGGTCTTCGGCAAGGTGTTCAACATGGTCTCGGCCCGCTTCACTGGTTTCCAAGTGATAAGCCACGAGGCTTAACAAGGGCTTGTCGCGGTGCCGTCGAGATAAGCGATCGGGAACCATCGCGGAGTGCCGTAGGGGCAGCGGCGCGTGTCGCCGATCGTCTCGTGCGGCGTCAGGCGCATTGCCCTCCCGCCACCGGGCGATACAACGAGACAGCCATCTGGAGTCCTCACGTCTTGTCGCTCGATCCCCGCCCGTCGCCGTCCGATTTCTTCGACATCCCGCAGCCGCCGCCTCGGCAGCCTGCCTTCAACGTTCCAAGCATCGTGCTCGGCCTTCTGGGATTCCTGGCCTTCATCCACTGGGTTCGCGTCGACGTCCTCGACGACGTGCAGGGCGGTTGGGCGCTCCTGAACCTGTCGTTCCTGGCGGGCTGCTACGGGTCGAGCGACGAAATCTGTCTCCTGCGCGAGCCGTTCGCCGCCTGGACCTCGCCGATCACCCACGCCTTCCTGCACGGCGACTGGGTGCACTACGGGACCAACGCGGTGTGGATGCTCGCGTTTGGGACGCCGGTGGCGCGGCGGCTCGGCGCCGGACGGTTCCTCGTCTTCAGTGCCTTCGGGGCGGTCGCGGGCGCTGCCTTCTTCTACGTGATGAACCCGGACCTCATCCAGCCGATGATCGGTGCCTCAGGTGTCGTGTCCGCCCTGATGGGTGGTGCGGCGCGTTTCGCGCTCGGCGCCATGGGGCGCGGCGACGTCGCCTATGCGCCGCTGCTCTCGATCCCGCGGAGCCTGTCGGATCGCACCGTCCTCTTCTTCATCATCGTCTTCTTCGTCACCAACATCGCGCTCGGATCCGGCGCCGGGCTGCTCCTCGGGGAGGGCGCGGCCGTTGCCTGGGAAGCGCATGTCGGCGGCTTCCTGTTCGGCTTCCTTTGCTTCTCCGCCTTCGATCCGCGCCGGCAGCATCCGGTGGGCCTCTGACGGACCAGTTGCGGCGGCGGCGGCTTCGTCGCACGATGCGGGCGGACAACGATGGGAGGAGGCCGTCAATGACCGTACGTCGCATTCTGGAGACCAAGGGACGGGAGGTCGTGACGATCGACCTGGCCACGACGCTCGCCGAGGCCGTCAGAACGCTGGCGGAACGCCGCATCGGCGTTCTCGTGGTGATCGGCGCCGGCGGCGACCTCCAGGGCATCCTGTCGGAGCGGGACGTCGTTCGCCTCGTCGCCGGGGGCGGCATGGACGCCTTGTCGGGAACCGTCGGCGAGGTAATGACCCGCGAGGTGACGACCGCCGGCGAGGAGACGACCGTGGACGAGGCGATGGAAATCATGACCCGCCGCCGCTTCCGGCACCTGCCGGTTTGCGAGGGTGGACGTCTCGTCGGCATCGTGTCGATCGGCGACGTCGTGAAGCGCCGGATCGAGGCGGCCGAACAGGAGGCCGAGGAGATGCGAAGCTACATCCACGCCGCGGCCGGCTGATCCGAATTGTCAGAGCGCCGGCATGCACTCCTGCAGCCGGCGGATCTCGTTCATGGAACGCATCGTCTCTTCGTAGCCGAAGGCGATGCACTCCTTGGCTCGGAAAAACTCCGACAGGCCGATGTCGCGCACGCGCGGGTGCACCGACAGATCCGGCGGATCACCGGCCAGGCGCGAACGGGAAATGCGGTCCTGGATGATGTTGAAGGCATCGACGACGGATCGCGCGAAACCGATCCGATCCCGCCTGTTGTCCGCATTCGGACGCTGGCGCAACAGTGGGTCGACCGGGTTCTCGGCGATGGACCCGTCGGGATCGCTGCTTTCGGCGCGCATGCGAAGGACCGCCGCGCGCCCGAAGAGGTCGTAATGTAGATTGACCGCGATCACGAGCGGCTGCTCGTAGGCGCGGCAGACCGAAACGGGGACCGGGTTGACGAGGGCCCCGTCCGACAGGCGTCGCCCGCCGCACTCGACCGGCTGGAAGATGCCGGGAACGGCGTAGGACGCGCGCATGGCAAGGACCAGGGAGCCCTGGTCCATCCAGACCTCATGTCCGTTGCGGCCCTCGGTCGCGACGGCCACGAACGGGCGGTCGAGGTCCTCGATGCGGATGTCCTTCAACGTGTTGACGAGCCGGGCGTTGAGCCGCATGCCGCCGAGCAACCCGTCGCCGCCGAACCGGAAGTCGAGGAGCCCCATCAACCCGCGCCGCGTCAGCGAGCGCGCGAAGGCTTCGAGTTCGTCGAGCCGTCCCGCCAGATAGCAGCCGCCGACGAGGGCTCCGATCGAAGTGCCGGCGATCATCGAGACCGGAATGTCGGCTTCGTCGAGCGCGCGCAGGACACCGATATGTGCCCATCCGCGTGCGGCCCCGCCGCCGAGCGCCAGCGCCACCCCGCGACGTTTCTGTGCCCGGTTGGTGGTTCCGGTGCTGCCCGACCGCTCGATGGGGGCAGTTCGTTCGGCCTGTCTGAAAATGCGATCCAGCATCATGTCGCGTGCCTTGAGGCCGGTCCCTTCCAATAAGGATGGGCCATGATGCTTTCCGCACCATGCACGATCAGCGTAAACGCAGACACAACATGTTGTGCGCTGCGATAAAACGTGTCACCGCGCCGACAATTTTCCGCCATGCGGGCCGAGGGAAACGCTGCGGTAGAAGCAGGTTTCGCGCCCGGTGTGACAGGTGTCCTCAGGCTTCGCGACCGTGACCTTCAGCCACACCGCGTCCTGGTCGCAGTCGACGCGCATCTCCTGCACCGTCTGCAACGCGCCCGACGTCTCGCCCTTCTTCCAGAGCGACTGCCGGGAGCGGCTCCAGTAATGCGCGATGCCAGAGCGGATCGTGAGATCCAGCGCCTCGGCGTTCATGTGGGCGACCATCAGCAGGCCGCCGTCCATGTCGCTCACGACTGCCGTGACGAGGCCCGCCGCGTCGAACCGCGGCGTCAGGACGCTGCCTTCCTCGAGGTCGGCCTTGGCGCCCGGCGGCGGGAAGACGTGAGCCGAAACGCTCAACGTCCGCCGACCATGGCGAGGAACCGCGTCTGCTCCTCGCGGTCGTCACGGAACGAACCGTAGAACGAGGAGGTGACCGTGGTCGAGCCGTGGGTGCGGATGCCGCGCATCGACATGCACATGTGCTCGGCCTCAAGCAGCACCGCGACGCCCTTGGGGGTCAGCGCGCCGTCGATGACTGCTGCGATCTGCTCGGTCAGCTTCTCCTGCGTCTGGAGGCGACGCGCGAAGATTTCGACGACGCGGGGGATCTTCGACAGGCCCAGCACGCGGCCATCCGGCACGTAGGCGACATGCGCCTTGCCGATGATCGGCACCATGTGGTGCTCGCAATGCGAGGTGAAGGGAATGTCGCGCAGCAGGACCATTTCCTGGTAACCGGCGACCTCCTCGAAGGTGCGGCTGAGCACGTCGGCCGGCTGTTGGCCGTAGCCGCCGTAGAGCTCCTCATAGGCCTTGACCACGCGCCGCGGCGTATCGATCAGGCCCTCGCGCGCGGGATCCTCACCGATCCAGCGCAGGAGCGTTTCGACCGCGGCTTCGGCCTCCTCGCGGGTCGGTCGAACGACCGGTTCGGCCGTGGCGGCCGGAGCGAGCTTTCTGATGGTGGCGTCCATGATGAACCCTGAGCCGAGGCGATTGCGCCGGGGAAAGCCCGACGAAACCCGCCGTTCGATCCGTTGGCCCGTTGATGTTATAGTATACCAGTTCCGTCAAGCGGGCGGATCGGGTGCAGCGCCTGAGCGTCTACCGACGCCACGCTGCCCCACCTATATAGTCGGTCCGAGCGGTGCTTCACAGCATCATCGTTTCGCGACGCAGCGTCCACGGAACATGCCATGATCGACGATCTCTACAACGACCGAATTCTCGATCTCGCCGGCAATATTCCCCGGATCGGTCGCCTTGATGCGCCGGATGGCTCGGCTAGGGCGCATTCCAAGCTCTGCGGCTCGACCGTGACGGTCGATCTGAAACTGACCGACGGGGTCGTCTCCGATTTCGCCCACGAGGTCCGCGCCTGTGCACTGGGGCAGGCGTCCTCGTCGGTCATGGCCCGCCACATCGTCGGCGCGACGCCAGCGGAACTGCGCGAGGTGCGCGAGGCGATGCAGAACATGCTGAAGGCCGGCGGCCCTCCGCCGGAGGGGCGCTTCGACGAATTGCGTTATCTCGAGCCCGTCCGCGAGCACAAGGCGCGGCACGCGTCGACCATGCTGACCTTCGATGCGGTCGTCGAAGCGCTCGAAAAGGCCGAGGCGAAAATCGGCGTCGCGGCTTGAGCGGCGAGCGGCATCGCGGCCTTTCTCGTAATTATAAGGGGCCCTGGCGGCGGACGCCCGGCCGCCTTCTCGGCGTTGGCCTCGTTCGCCTTTATCAAGTGACGTTCTCGCCCCTCGTCGGCGGGCATTGCCGGCATATCCCGACCTGTTCCGAATACGCCTACGAGGCTGTCGCGCGCCATGGCCTGTGGCGGGGCGGCTGGCTGGCGGCTCGGCGGGTCGGCCGCTGCGGACCGTTCGGATCGGGCGGGCTCGACCCGGTGCCGGGCGACGACAAGCCTGCGGGACGCTGACCTCGTCGGTTTCCGCGCGCTTGCGCCGGTGGCGGGCGGTGATAGAAGTCGCGACTTCGCGAGGGGCCGGGCGCCCCCATCGATCCAGCTTTCCCGCAATCGTTGGCGGGGGTGAGCATCCGAGGACACTGCCATGATCGACCTGACCTTCCCCGACCAGTCCGTCCGCTCCTATGAGCCCTCCGCCACAGGCGCTGACATCGCCGCCGGCATTTCGAAGTCGCTGGCCAAGAAGGCGATCGCCTACGCGCTGGACGGCGAGGTCCGCGACCTGTCCGACCCGGTCGGACGCGCCGGCAGGCTGGAGATCCTGACGCGCGACGATCCGCGGGCGCTCGAACTCATCCGCCACGACACGGCTCACGTGCTGGCCGAGGCGGTTCAGGAAATCTGGCCGGGCACGCAGGTGACGATCGGCCCGGTGATCGAGAACGGCTTCTACTACGACTTCGCCAAGGACACGCCGTTCACGCCGGACGACCTGCCGGTGATCGAGAAGAAGATGGCGGAGATCATCCGCCGCAACGCGCCCTTCACCAAGGAAGTCTGGTCGCGCGAGGAAGCGCGCCGCGTGTTCGGCGAGAAGGGCGAGACCTACAAGGTCCAGCTGGTCGACGCGATCCCGGAAGGTCAGGACCTCAAGATCTATCGTCAGGGCGAGTGGTTCGACCTCTGCCGCGGCCCGCATATGGCCTCGACCGGCCAGATCGGCGAGGCGTTCAAGCTGATGAAGGTCGCGGGCGCCTACTGGCGCGGCGACAGTAACAACCCGATGCTGACGCGCATCTACGGCACGGCCTGGGCGACGCCCGAGCAGCTGAAATCTTATCTCCACATGCTGGAGGAAGCCGAGAAGCGCGACCATCGACGGCTCGGCCGCGAGATGGACCTCTTCCACTTTCAGGAAGAGGGGCCGGGCGTCGTGTTCTGGCACCCCAAGGGCTGGTCGCTGTTCCAGGACCTCGTCGCCTACATGCGCCGTCGCCTGAAGGGCGACTACGCCGAAGTGAATGCGCCGCAGGTGCTCGACAAGTCGCTGTGGGAGACCTCCGGCCACTGGGGCTGGTACCGCGAGAACATGTTCCAGGTGCAGTCGGCCGGCGACGAGGCGGAGGACAAGCGCGTCTTCGCGCTGAAGCCGATGAACTGCCCCGGCCATGTGATGATCTTCAAGCACGGCCTGAAGTCGTATCGCGAACTGCCGATCCGTTATGCCGAGTTCGGCACGGTGCATCGCTACGAGCCGTCGGGCGCCATGCACGGGCTGATGCGGGTGCGTGGCTTCACGCAGGACGACGCCCACATCTTCTGCACCGACGAGCAAATGGAAGCCGAGTGCCTGAAGATCAACGATCTGATCCTCTCGGTCTATCGCGACTTCGGTTTCGAGGAGATCGTGGTCAAGCTCTCGACGCGGCCGGAGAAGCGTGTCGGCACAGACGAGATGTGGGACCGCGCGGAAAGCGTCATGCGCGATGTCCTGAAGACGATCGAGGCGCAGTCCGGCGGGCGGATCAAGACTGGCATCAACGAGGGCGAGGGCGCCTTCTATGGGCCGAAGTTCGAGTACACGCTGAAGGACGCGATCGGTCGCGAATGGCAGTGCGGCACGACGCAGGTCGACTTCAACCTACCCGAGCGGTTCGGCGCGTTCTACATCGACAGCAACTCCGACAAGGTGCCGCCGGTGATGATCCACCGCGCCATCTGCGGCTCGCTGGAGCGCTTCCTCGGCATACTGATCGAGAACTTCGCGGGCCACTTCCCGCTCTGGCTCGCGCCGACGCAGGTCGTCGTCGCGACGATCACGTCGGAGGCGGACGATTACGCCCGCTCGGTCGCCGAGGAGCTGAAGGCTGCCGGGATGCGTGTCGACATCGACGTGCGCAACGAGAAGATCAACTACAAGGTCCGCGAGCATTCGCTCGCCAAGGTCCCGGTGATCCTCGTCTGCGGCAAGCGCGAGGCCGAGGAGCGCTCGGTGAACCTTCGCCGCCTCGGCTCGCGCGACCAGGAGGCGATGAGCCTTGCCGACGCGCTGACGCTCCTTCGCGACGAAGCCGTCGCGCCGGACCTTCTCCCGCGCGCGGCCGCCTGACGTCAGCCGATTCTGCCGGCGGCTGGGGGCTTCCCTAGTCGCCGGTGCCGACTTCCGGACTGTTGGGATCGACGAGGTCGCTGGTCAGGACCTCGACCTCCTCGTTCTCTCCAGGATGCACGGCGATCTGGCGCTGGAAGATGCGGTCCTTGTTGCGGGCGACGAGCACGTAATCGCCTTCCGTCAGCACCATCGACGCAAAGGCGCCGACGCTCTCGCGGATGATGTCGCCCTGGTCCGAGGTGACCGACCACGCCGTGTCGGCCAAGGCCTCGCCACCCTTCTCGCGCACCAGCTTCATCGTCACTTCGGCCGCGCGGTGATGCAGCGTCGCGTCGGTGATCTTGCCCGCCTCCACGCGGATGTCGGCGCGCGCCACGGCGTTCACCGAACCGTAGCGCGAGATCACGTGGTAATCCCCGGCGTTCAGTCGCAGGACGCTGCCGGGGCCGACGCCCGGCGCGAGGAGCCGGCGCTCGCGGCCGTCGCCCCCGCCCGAATAGACATCGAAGGTCAACTTGTCGTCCGGCAGCTTTCCGCCGTCAAGGATTTCCGCGTGCAGCCGCAGCCCGCCTGCGTCGAGCGCCACCGTTTCGTGCGTTTCCTCGCCCGAGAAATCGACGCGCTTCGTCACGCCTGCGCGCCCGAACCCGACATGCAGGAGATAGTTGCCGGCGGGCACGTCGAACACGGCCTGCGAGCCCTTTGCCATGGCGACGACCGGCAGCTTGCCATCGGGTCCCGGCACCGGGGCGAACAGCCGCCAGACGAGGTCGGACGGGATCTCCGGGCCGTTCTTCCCAAGCGTCGCCTTGAGGCGCAGGCTCTTCTTCGGACGCACGATGTCGAGCTGCGGCGGGGGCTGGGGTGCGAAGGCGGGGAGATTGGGCAGTTCAAGACTGGTGCCGAGGCCGGCATCCGGACGTTCGGGCAGGGCGATCGGCTCGAGCTTGCGCAATCCGACCGACGGCGGGACGCCGATATCGCGGCTGCGCACATCCTGCGGAATGGCGGAGGGAGAGGCATAGGCGCCGGGCTGATCGGGCCCGCCCGGACCCGGAGGGGCGTCCTGCGCGCCGGCCGGTCCCTGTGGGGCGAGGAGAGCGGCGAGGGACAAGGCGATGCCGGATGCGCGCTTGATCAACCTTCAACCTCCATAGGCCTGCCACTTGGATGCCTGTTCAAGGCCATCTCTCCGGTCATTTCAAGGCAGGTTCGCAAGACGGCGGCAAGTGGTCCGGTTGGCCGGCGTCCCGATCTCGGATAGCACCACGTCCAGGCTTCACGAGGATTCGTTCGATGATCGACGCCAAGACACTGCTGGCCACGCGCCGCTCGGTCTCCATTCCAGCGCTCCGGGAACCCGGTCCCTCCGAGGCGGAGCTCAACGAAATTCTGACCGCCGCGTCGCGCGTGCCAGACCATGGAAAGCTGGCGCCCTGGCGCTTCATTCTTTTCAGAGGGGTGGCGGCCCCGGCGCTCGGAAAGGCCTTGGCGGACCTTGCGGAGACGCGCGAAGGACCTCTGAGCGAAGCGCGGCGCGCCTACGAGGAAGCACGTTTCACGCGGGCGCCGCTCGTGATCGGCGTCGTTTCCACCGCCAAGCCTCACTTCAAGATTCCGGAATGGGAGCAGGTCCTCTCGGCCGGCGCCGCGACCATGAACCTCATCCACGCCGCGCACGCCCGCGGCTTCGCCGCGAACTGGATCACCGAATGGGTCGCCTACGACGAGGAGGCCAAACGGCTGATGGGCGTCGCGGCGGAGGAGAAGGTCGTCGGCTTCGTCTATGTCGGCACGCCGTCCGAGGTGCCGAGCGACCGTCCGAGGCCGGACCTGTCGGCTGTGGTGTCCGATGCTCCGATGCCGGTGGTCGCCTGATGTTCTACGAAACCGCCACCAACGACCACGGTCTTCCGCACGACCCGTTCAAGGCGATCGTCGCGCCGCGCCCAATCGGCTGGATCTCGACGCGCGCCCCGGACGGCACGACCAATCTTGCGCCCTACAGCTTCTTCAATGCCCTGTCCGACAAGCCGAAGCTCGTCATGTTCTCGTCGACCGGCATGAAGCATTCGGCGAGCCATGCGATCGCGACCGGCGAGTTCGTCGTCAACCTCGCCACGCGCGATCTCGCCGAACAGGTCAACCGATCGTCCGCGCCGGCCGAAGCGGGCGTCAGCGAGTTCGCCTTGACGGGTTTGACCGAGGCGCCCTGCCGGCTCGTCGCCGCGCCGCGCGTCGCCGAAGCGCCCGCCGCGCTGGAATGCCGACTGACCCAGTGGTTCCGACCGGTCGGGCTCGACGGCAACGACAGCGACGCGGTGATGGTGATCGGTCAGGTCGTCGGGATTCACATCGACGAACGCATCCTGCGGGACGGGCGGATCGCGCTCGATCTCGCCCGGCCTCTGTCGCGCCTCGGCTATCTCGACTTCGCCTCGACCGACGACGCCTTCGAGCTTCGGCGTCCGACGCGAGCGGACGCGGTCCCGCAGGGTTAAGCAACTGCGAGCGAGCGTGGTGAACGCTTTCTTAAAGCTTTGAAGGTCACCATGGCCCGCATCGAATATGATGCGAGTCTTGGGTCCATGCTGGCACAGCAATTCGTCTTCTGGTGCGAAACCGCGACGGCTGCCGAACGCTGCGCAGCCGTGGAAATGCTTGCGGACGCGGTGGTGAACCGGAAGTTCCTGCCAAACGACCTTCGCGAGGCGGAAGCGGCACTGGTGATCGCAGCGGAGGACGCGTCACCGCGTGTGCGCCGTGCCATCGCGGACGGCATCGCGGATGCCTCGACGGTGTCGCGCCAGCTCGTCCGTATGCTTTCGACCGACATCGACGACGTGGCGCTGCCGGTGGTCCTCCTGTCGCCGATGCTGACCGACGACGATCTCTGCGAACTCGTGCGGGCGGGGCGGTTGGGGCTTGGCGTCGCCATCGCGCGGCGCGCGGACGTGTCGGTCGGCGTGGCGGGCGTGATCGTCTCGGTCGGCGAGCCAGTGGCGTGCCTCGAACTTGCAAGGAACCAGGGCGCGACTCTCGACGAGGCGGCGATGACGCGTCTTGTCGACATGGCGGCCGACGTCGGTGAGCTCCGCTACGCGCTCCTCCAGCGAAGCGACCTGCCGGCTGGGCCGCGCCATGCGCTGCTGTCCCAGCTTGGCGACGCGCTCTGCTCGTCGCCGCTCGTCGCCAACGTCGTCGGGCTGTCGCGAGCGTCGCGGCTGCGCGAGGAAGTTCAGGAGCAGGCGACGGCGTCGCTGATCGATACGATCAAGGCCGACGAAATGACGGCCTTCGTCGAGCAGTTGCGCGGAACGAGCCAGCTCAACGCCGCCGTGCTCGTGCGCGCGGTCTGCATGGGGCGGATCGACCTCTTCGCTGCATCCCTCGCCCGACTGACCAATCTGCCGGAGGCGCGCGTCCGGTCGATCATCGCCGAAGCGAGAGAGCCCGCCTTTGCCGCGCTCGCTTCAGCCGCCGGACTGCCGAAGACCGTGGTGCCGCTCCTCCTGTCGGCGGTGCGTGTCTGGAAGGACATGGCGGCCGACGACCGGTTCGATTCCGCCGACGTTGCGTCCACCGTGATGGACCGCGTGACGATCGCCTTCCGCAAGACCGAGCGCGCGGGCGAAGGCGAAGAGCTCGGCCGCCTTCTGCATCGCATGTCCTGCGAGGTGCAGCAGGGCGCGGCGCGGCGTCGGGCCGAGCGCTATCTCGCGGCCTGAGATCAGTAGCGGAACTGTTCGGCGAGGATCCGCTCGTCCCACGAATGCTCGGCATCGAACAGGGTGAGGCTTCGCAGGTTCGCCGATTCGCGGATGCGGATCGACTGGACCGACTTGACCTCGCGATGATCGGCCACCGCGTTGACGGGCCGCTTCTGCGCTTCCAGCACTTCGACATCGACGACCTGATGCCGCGACAGGAGCGCTCCGCGCCACCGCCGCGGCCGAAACGCGCTGACGGGGGTCAGTGCGAGGAGCGGCGCGCTGATCGGCAGGATGGGTCCCTGAGCCGACAGATTGTAGGCGGTCGAGCCCGTGGGCGTCGCGACGAGCACGCCGTCGCAGACGAGCTCTTCGAGGCGCGTCTTGCCGTCGATACTGATCTTCAGCCGCGCCGCCTGATAGGACTGACGGAAGAGGGCCACCTCGTTGATCGCCAGCGCCGAGTGGGGGAGGCCATCACCGTCGACGGCGGTCATCTCCAAGGGATGGATCACCGTCTCGCTGGCGCGATCGAGACGTTCAGAGAGGCCGTCCTCCCGGAACTCGTTCATCAGGAAGCCGACGGTGCCCTTGTTCATCCCGTAGATCGGCTTGCCGGTATCCATGAAGCGGTGGAGCACCTGCAGCATGAAGCCGTCGCCACCGAGCGCGACGATGACCTCTGCGTCCTCCGGCTCGACGGTTCGGTAGAGTGCGGCGAGACGCTCGGCGGCCTCCGTGGCCTCGGGCGAGTCGCTGGCGAGGATCGCGATGGGGCGTGACGTGCTCTGCATGATGGTCCGTTCTGGACGGGCTCGCCGTCGACGCGTGGGAGCGAACCTAGCCGCAATGTCGACCTGCGCAAGCCCTTCGGGCGGAACGAAGGCGCGTCAGAAGGTAGAGCGGGGCCGATACGGCATCGGATAGCCCTTCGTGTCCTGCGCCACGATCGACAGCTCCGTGACGTGAAGCGCGAAGGCGTCGGCCAGCGGTGGGCGCGTGCCGCTTCGGATCGCCTGCGCCATCAGTGCGGGCCCACGCATGAAGTCCATGCGCGACGAGGTTTCCGGCACCACGGCGCCGCTGCGCGGCACGCTGAGCCGGCGCCCGAACCAGTGCTTGATCGGTCGCCCGCGTTCCAGCCGCCGCAGTACCTTGCCGAAGATGCCGGCGCGCGGCCGCCAGTGGCCGGCGGGATCGCGCAGGTAGAGGGACGAGCGCGCGTTCCAGCCGTCCGTCACCGAAAGGACGCCGCCGGTGCCGACGATGTGCATCGACCGGTCGCTTGGGGCGGCCAGGCCGCAGGTGAGCCGCGCGACGACGCCGGAGCGAAATCGAAGACAGGCAACCGAGAAGTCGTTCGCGATCTCGTCCGGCGATTGCTGCGTGCCCTTGTCGGGGAACAGCTTGGCGGAAAACGCCGTCATCTCCTCCACGGGCCCGAAGAACTCGCAAAGCCAGGTGAGATAGTAGCCGGCGTGCTCGAGTGTGCAGCCGACGGCGAACTCGTCCTCGGCCGGCCACGGCGCACCCGACAGGCTTCGCCAGGTCCGGTAGTTCTCGCGGAAGACCATCGAGTCCTCCATCTCGGCGTAGACCAGACGGACGTCGCCGACCGTGCCGTCCTCGATGGTGCGCCGGGCAGTCTGCGCGGCTTCGCCCAGCACCGAGCAGGGCGCGGAGGCGATCTGCAGACTCCTGGCTCTTGCCAGTTCGACGAGTTCCTCGGCCTCGCCGATCTCCATCGCCAAAGGTTTCTCGGAATAGACATGCCGGCCGGCTTCGAGGCAGGCTTTCGAGATCGCGAAATGGCTGGCCGGGTTCGTGAGGTTGACGACCAGCTCGATCGTCGGATCAGCCAGAAGATCTTCCAGCGTCGGGTAGATAGGCGTGCCGTGGAAGGCCGCGAACCGCTTGGCCGCCCACTCGTCGCGATCGTAGGTACCGACGAGCTTCAGGTCCGGATGATTGGGAAGCGTCGTCATGTAGTAGTCGGCGACGAACCCGCAGCCGACGATCGCGATGTTCATGGCGGCCTCCGCGCAGTCCCGTCCGACAAGCTCTGCCACCGGAGGCCATAAGGAATTGCCAACGGCGGATCAGCCGCCGGCCGCCGTCTCCTCGGCGTGCAGCGTCTTTGCGGACGGAGCCGTCTTCGGCGCCTCGTAGCGACGAAGGAGGGAAGGCACGATACCGGCGGCTGCCAGGGCTGCGGCCAGAAGCAGGGCCGACGTCAGCGGATGGCTGGGTACGAGGCCGAACATCACCGCCACCAGGGCCACCCCAAGCGACTGACCCACTAGCCTCGCGGTGGACTGGATGCCGCTCGCCCCACCGCTGCGCTCGCGCGGGGCGCTGGTGATCAGGATCTTGTTGTTGGGTGTCTGGAAGAGACCGAAGCCGAAACCCGCCAACGCCAGCCGCCAGACGAGATCGGCGTCGCCCGGTGTCGATGGAACGAGCACGAGAGCCAGGAGGCCGGCGGAGAACAGCACCAGACCGATGGCGCTCAGGCGGCCGGGATTGAAGCGATCGGCCAGACGCCCGGAGATTGCAGCGGCGATCGCCGTCGCAATGGGCCAAGGGGTCAGCAGCAGCCCGGTCTCGGCGGGAGAGCGGCCGAGCTGGTCATGCAGCAGGAAGGGTAGGGACACGAACGCGATGCCCTGTGCGCCGAAGGAACAGACCGATGTGGCGGCGGACAAGGCGAAGATGGGACGCCGAAGCAGATCCACCGGCAGGATCGGCTCGGCGATCTTCAGCTGCTTGCGCACGAACACGGTTCCGACGATCAGCCCGCCTGCGATCAGCGCGAGCGAAAGCACGAGGCCTTCGGAATGGCCGATCCCGTTCACGCCCGAGATCAGCATGCCGAAAGTCAGGGCGCTCATCACGGCACTCTTGAGATCGAAGGCCTGACCCGACTTCGGCGTGTCGGGCAGGGTTCGCGACCCCGCGAGAAGCGCCAGGAGACCGACCGGAACGTTGATCAGGAACAGGGCCGGCCAGGAGGCGACCGACAGGATCGCGCCCGCCAGCGACGGGCCGGCCGCCGAGGACACGCCGACCACGATCGCGACCCGCCCGACAGCGCGTCCCAGCCGCGAAGCCGGGAAGATGAAGCGGACTAGGGCGATGTTGACGCTCATGATGCCGGCAGCCCCGATGCCCTGGAGCACGCGAGCGGCGATCAGCATGTCCAGCGAGCGGGACAGCGCACAGACGAGCGAGGCGAGGGTGAAGATGCCGAGGCCCGTCAGGTAGACGCGTCTATACCCGAGGATCTCGCCAAGGCGCGCAAGCGGCAGGAGCAGAACGGTGACCGCCAGCTGATAGCCGTTGACCACCCAGATCGCCTCGACTGGCGAAACGCCGAGATCCTGCGTGATGGGTGGTAGCGCGACATTGGCGACCGTGCCGTCGAGCACGGCAACGAAGAGCGCCATGGCGATCGTGCCGAAGGCCAGTCGGCGGCGAAGGGGAGGCAACCCGTCCTGATGCATGGGATCGATCGAACCTGGATGCGGGGCGGCGATGGTCGGGGATGGTCCCATTGCGATCGCCGGCTAGTTTTGGGGCTTGGACCACGCCCTGCCGTTTGTTGGCAAGTCCGCGGCTGGAAGGGGACGACGGATGTGCAACCTGTATTCGATAACGACGACGCAGTCCGCCATGCGGGATTTTGCCCGGGCGACACGGGATCGGCTGGGAAATCTCGCGACGATGCCCGCGGTCTTCCCCGACCACAGCGCACCGATCGTCCGGGTGTCGGACGGTCAGCGCGAACTCGCCATGGCCCGCTGGGGCATGCCCTCGCCGCAGTTCGCATTGAAAGGCCGGTCGACCGATCCCGGCGTCACCAACATCCGCAACGCGGACAGCCCGCACTGGCGTCGCTGGCTGGCGCCTGCCCATCGCTGCCTCGTCCCGTTCAACGCGTTCTGCGAATACGAAACCTTGGACGACGGGTCGAAGGTCCCGACCTGGTTCGCCGCGTCAGAGGACCGACCGACGCTGGCTTTCGCCGGAGTCTGGACGACCTGGACCAGCACTCGCCGCAAGGCAGAGGGCGAGGTGACGGTGGACGCGTTCGGGTTCCTGACGACCACGGCCAATGCGGTCGTCAGTCCGATCCATCCGAAAGCCATGCCTGTCATCCTTACCACGCCATCCGAGATGGAGGCATGGATGGAAGCACCATGGCCCGAAGCCCGTTCGCTGCAGCGGCCCCTGCCGGACGATGCCCTGCGCATCGTCGCCAGAGGCCAGCGCCGCGATGGCTAAGGGTCAGGCCTTGAAGTCGAGTTCCTCGGGGCTTCCCGCAACGCGATCTTCGGCCTGCTGGCGCACGGCTTCGTCCTGGTCGGCGAGGCCATCCTCCGTTTCGTCGTAGCCGGTGCCCGGCATGGGCGCCGTGATCTCGCTGCGCGGCTCGGCGCGAATGTCGGCGTGCGTCGCCTCGTCATCCAGCAACGGATCGGGCGCGCGGTCCTCCGGATCGCGCATCGCTTCCGCCGTGGCGGACTCGAGAAGGGCGCGATCGGCTTCGCTGATGTCTGAGGTCTCGGCAAATTCGCTGCGCTGCCGGTCGTTCGGCATGCGCTGCTCGGGAAAATCTTTGGCCATGAACGTGTGCTCCTTCTTTTGCTTCAGGGGCGCGTGCCCTGCGAGGGCACCGTGTTGTCGGGATCCTTGTCGGCGTCGTTCGCGCCCGTGGTCTCGCGTGCAGCCTGCCAGCTCGGGCCTCGCGCGCCTTCGCCGATGTCGGTCAGTTCGGGAAACTCGCCCTGGTTCTCGAAGGCGACGGCAGGCTCCGGCTCGTCCTCGAGCGTCTCCTCGACAGGCGTCAGGGTGGACCCGAAACTGTCCTTCAGCGCGACGATCTCGCGAGCCTGAAGCCAATGCGACGCTGCGCGTCCCTCTGGCCGACCTTCCGATTCCCAGATTTCGTGCGCCTTCTGGCGAACCCGATCCTCGTCCAGCGTCGTGCTCATCTCTGATATCCCGTTCACGTCATTCGTGATGGGATTACGCGCGACCGACGCACCGGTTGCATCGCGAAGGGCGAGTTCGCCGTGACAGTCCGGGTTTTCCACGGCAACGTGGAAGCGCACGAAGGGAGGAGGCGGAGCGATGGGGAACGAAGAGGATACGGTGATCGCCCACCGCGAGGGTGGCGCGGGCGTGATACGCCTCAACCGGCCGAAGGCGCTCAACGCGCTCGATCTCGGCATGGTGCGTTCCATGCGAAGGGCGCTCGAGATGTTCCTCGACGATCCCGCCGTCGCGCTCGTCATCCTCGAGGGAGAGGGCGAGCGTGCCTTCTGCGCGGGCGGCGATATTCGCGCCGTCGTGGCAAGCGGTCGCGCTCGAGATGGGGTGGCGGAAGCCTTCTGGCGCGAGGAATACGAGTTGCTGGCGCGGCTCGCAGGCGCCAGCAAGCCTGTAGTCGCGCTCACCGATGGCATCGTCATGGGGGGGGGCGCCGGGCTGGCCATGCACCTTCGGCACCGCGTGGCCACGGAACGCGTGCGGTTTGCCATGCCCGAAGTCGGGATCGGTTTCCTCCCCGATGTCGGTGCGACCTTCGTCCTGTCCCGCCTCGAAGGGGCGTTCGGCCGCTATCTCGCCCTGACGGGAGAGCCGATCGGGGCAGGGGATGCGATCGAGGCAGGCCTTTTCGATTGCTGCATCCCGTCCAATCGACTGGCGGACTTAAGAGCCCAGCTGACGAGGCTTCAGCCGGGGATGGACCACGCCACCGTTGCCGCCTTGATCGAAGGCGAAGCCGACCAGATCGGAGCGCCGCTTCTCGATCATCATGGGACCGCGATCGCCGAGGCGTTCGGAAGGGAGGACTTGTCGGAAATCGAAACGGCGCTCGCGGACATGAAGTCCGATCCCGTGCATGGAGACTTCGCCCAACGGACGCTTGCAACGATGCAGGGCCGATCGCCGTGGTCCATGGCATTGACGCACCAGCTCCTGGCGGCCGGCGAAGCCAGCAAAACCTTGGAAGCCTGTCTCATCCGCGAGTTTCGGGCCGCCTGCTTCTGTCTCGAAGTCGACGACTTCTACGAGGGCGTGCGGGCAGCCGTGATAGACAAGGATCGCAACCCGCAATGGCCGTCGAGGCGGGAAGGCTGGCGCCAGCCGGACCTCGGCGTCGTCCTGGCCGAGCGCGACGGGCGGCCTGACCCGTCGTTCGATCGGTGATCAAGGGTTGGCGGCAGCCTTGTCGTCGAGGATGCGGGCGAGTTCGACGGCCGTCCCCGAAAAGGTCTTGCCGCGATCCGGCTCGCGGAAGCACTTCCAGAGGTTCGTCTTCTTGTCGCGCTTCCAGCCGGCTTTCGCGATCCTGGCTTCGGCTGCGGTCTCGTGCGGTGTCTTGAAGGCCATCGGTCCGGATTCCCGTCTTGGTGGACCCTTCATAGTCAAACGCGGAGCGGTCGCGAAGAGCCGTCATCCGATACGAACACGCCGTTGCCAGTCCCTAAAAGATCAATCGTTCAGGGACCGCCAGCGACTGAACCCACCACCACCATGATGAGTTCGTCGAGATCGACCGGCCCGTTCAGGATCACGCCTGTCTCGGTCTCCTCGACCATCAGACGCCCATCACCGACTTCGGCCTGACGCTGTAGCTCGCCGACGATCGCCTGGCGGATGCTTTCCTCGACGCTCATCTCCGGCGCTCCGGTTCGCTGGTGGTAACGCCGGGCGGATATTGGAGCCCGCCTGCGCTGGTTTCGTCGACATCCTCATCGCTAAGGATGGGATCGCGCGGTTCAGGCTTGCCGTCCTGCGCTTCCACTTCAACGAGATCGTTGTCGAGACCTGCGAACTGCGCTTCGATCTGACGCGCCTCCTCGGCCTCTGTATTCGCTGGCTTCGCCTTGTGTTCGTTCGGCTGCATGGAAAACCTCCGCGATCGTATCCGAGAGCAACGCACGATGTGCAAAGGCGCTCCCGATCTCGCTCGAAGCAGCGACATCGAATGCGGGTGCCCCATATGGTTCGACGATGGAAGCAAGCCGAAGGGATCGGTGCTTGGCTCAGTTCGACAAGCCTTCAAACCGCAAGCGCGGCTCGCTGTGGGCCGTGATCACTGCGGTCATCGTGGTATCAGTCCTGTTCTTCATGTTCTTCTCGAGCCGCGATGGCGAGCGTCCGACCTCGACCACTGGCGGTACGGTTTCCACAGGGGCCTCGCCGACGACCGGAAACCGCTGAAAAGGACCCGCGACAGGCGGCCGGCCGGCGTGATACAGGCAGCGCAGAACCGTTCGTAGTCCTTATCGATCAGGGCTCGGACGGCAAGCACGTGGCCACGGACCGGGGTTCGTTCACATGTCGACCATCGCTGCCTCCTCGACGTCGCTGCGCGAGAAGACGACCCTGTCCGTTCTCTTCGCGATGAGCGGATGCCACATGCTGAACGACGTGATGCAGTCGCTGCTCGCATCGTTGTATCCGCTCCTCAAAGAGAACTACGCGCTCGACTTCGTGCAGATCGGGCTGCTGACGATGACGTTCCAGATCACGGCTTCGCTGCTGCAGCCGGGCGTCGGCGTCGTCACCGATCGCTGGCCCATGTCCTACGCGCTGCCGGTCGGCATGGGGTCGACCCTGTGTGGTCTCCTGCTCCTGTCCTCGGCGGGCAGTTTCCCGATGCTGCTTCTGGCCGCCAGCCTCATCGGGTTCGGCTCCGCGGTGTTTCATCCAGAAGCTTCGCGCGTCGCGCGGGCCGCGTCCGGCGGGCGCCACGGGTTTGCGCAGTCGCTGTTCCAGCTCGGCGGCAATGCGGGAACCGCACTCGGGCCGCTGCTCGCGGCGTTCATCGTGCTGCCCTTTGGCCAGCACAGTATCGCATGGTTCGCCGGCATCGCATTCCTCGGCATCGCCATCCTGACCTGGGCGGGGAACTGGTATGCGGGTCATCGCCGCGCGCAGATCGGACGGCCGCCGGTGAGCCGCGCCCTGCCGCTGCCCCGCAACACCGTGCTGTGGGCGGTGGCGATCCTCGTTCTCCTGACGGCGACCAAGAACGTCTATATGGCGAGCTTCTCCAGCTACTACACGTTCTACGTCATCGATCGATTTGCGCTGACGGTGCGCGAGGCGCAGCTGATGCTGTTCCTGTTCCTCGGCGCGGCGGCCGCCGGAACGTTCCTCGGCGGTCCCATCGGCGACCGCTACGGTGCGCGCTTCGTGATCTGGTTCTCGATCCTCGGCGTCATCCCCTTCGCCCTGCTGCTCCCTTACGCAAATCTGCCGCTGACCGCCGTGCTGACGGTCATCATCGGCTTCGTGCTCGCCTCCGCGTTCCCAGCGATCGTCGTCTTCGCACAGGAACTCCTGCCGGGCCGTGTCGGGCTCGTGGCCGGCATGTTCTTCGGGTTCGCCTTCGGGGCCGGAGGGCTCGGCGCGGCCTTCCTCGGCGATTTCGCCGATACGGCGGGCATCGAGTTCGTGTATCGCACGGTCTCCTATCTGCCGCTCCTCGGCCTCGCCACGATTCTTCTGCCCAGGCTCCCGTCCCTGCGCTGATCGTGGCGGGCTCTCGAACAAGGGACCCGTCATGCCGCGCATCCAACTCGTGACCACCGGTGGGACGATCGCCTCGCGGGCCGAGACGGCTGCGGCCGATGCCGACGTCGTGGCGTCCGTACGCGGCGATGCGTTGCGCGCCGGCCTCCATGACAAGCTGGAGGGGATCGAGATCGCGGTCGACGACTTCTGCAGCGTCAATTCGTTCTCGATCGATCTGCCGCTGGCATTCGCCCTCGCGAGGCGGATCGACCAGCATCTCGCCGATCCGGCCTGTGACGGCGTCGTGGTCACGCATGGGACCGACACGATGGAAGAGAGCGCGTTCCTCGCCGACCTCGTCGTCGCCTCGCCCAAGCCGGTCGTCTTCACCGGGGCACAGCGGAGCGCCGACGCGCCGGATACGGACGGGCCGCGCAACATCGCCGATGCCGTGCGCCTGGCCGCATGCCCCGACGCGGTTGGACTCGGATCCATGATCCTGTTCGAGGGCGACTTTCATGCCGCCCGCGATGTCACGAAGACCCATACGGCGCGAACCGACACCTTCCGTTCGGGGGAGCACGGGAAGCTCGGCGAGGTCGACGGGACGATCGTGCGCGTCCACCGACGCCCGACGTTGCGGCGTACGTTCGCGCCGACCGACATCGAAACGCGTGTCGAACTCGTCCGCATGGCGATGGGAAGCTCGGACAGGCTCCTGCGTTTCGTCGCGGGAGACGGCGCCCGGGCCATCGTGCTGGAAGGTTTCGGGCGCGGAAACACGCCGCCGATCGTGACCAGCGCGGCCGCCGAGATCATCGCCTCCGGCATCCCGGTCATCGTGACCTCCCGTTGTCCGGAGGGGCGCGTGAAGCCGGTCTACGGAAACGGCGGCGGTCGCGATCTCCAGCGGGCCGGCGCGATCTTTGCGGGGGACCTCAGCGGTACCAAGGCGCGCATTCTGCTGGCGGTCGCGCTGGGTAGCGGGGAAGCCGACCTCGAAGCCGTGTTCGGCGCTCTCGGCGGCTGATCCGCGAGCCGGTCAGCCCGGGGAGTAGAGGAGGCCCATCCTCTCGGCAGGCGCTTGGATCAAGCGCCTATATTCCTCTTCCGGAATGCCGTAGCAGCCGGCGGCAATCGCTTCGAGACCCATACGATCGAGAATGTGGATGCGGCCGCGCCTCGCCTTGATGAGGCGGGCGCCTTCCAGCACATGAATCTCATTCGTCACGCCCGACCGTCGCACCCCCAGCATGAGCGCCAGGAACTCGTGCGTCAGCGGAAGATCGTCGGTTTCCAAGCGATCCTGGGACATGAGAAGCCAACGCGCCAGCCGCTCGTTGATGTTGTATCGCCCATTGGCAAGCGCCGAATGCGAAAGCTGGACCTCGTAGCAATGGATGTAGCGCAGCAGGAGCTGGCGCAGGGCCTCGTCCTCTGCCACCAGTACGAGCAGCGCATGCGCCGATATGCGCAGAGAGGCGCCGGCCGTCTGCATGAAGGTGCGATGCGGCGTCTGCCCGACGCCGTGAAGGAGGCAGAACCCGGTCATGCCCTCGGGGCCGATATGTCCGACTTCGATCTCTTCCTTGCCGTCCCGGCTGGTCGCGACCATGGACGCCAGACCGGCTTCCAGAAAATGCACCTCGAGAATCTCAGCTTGCGGCTCAACCAGAAGTTCACGCACCGACAGTTCGACAGGCGTCAGGTGCGGAGCGATCCTCGCATAGGTCTCGGCCCCGACGACTGAGAGCAGACGATTGCGGATGCGGGACTGCGGTATGACCGACATCGGCTTGGCGCTTCCTCCAGACAACAGCGCGTTCCGGGCGTCATGGCCGGCTTGAACGTACAGCTTGGGGATCAGGTTATGGGGGAAGGGACAGCAATGCTCCATATGTAGCGGCGTACCGTACGCTTCTGACCTAAAACGCTTTTTCCGCCTCGACAGCACGGAGGGGTGACAACTTGTCCCGTGCGCTCGTCACCTTTCTACCTGTCAACGCGCAGGGCGTGGCGTGGAAGGCTGCCTGTGCTCTTGGCGGAAGAAGAAAGGAAGATCGCACGACCCATCGGTTGCGGCAGCGCGAACGGCCGACGACCCGAACGGTTCGTCGTTGATGGCTGATTGCTGCAACCGATTGGACATTTCTTTCGCAACTCCTAGTTACATCGGGTGGGAGAAGCGTCATGAAGATCGAAGCGGGGATCGCCCCGAAACGCATCGACTACAAGGGTGCTGATCGCGAGCGCCCTCGGAATGAAATGAGACCGGCTCGAGGGCTCCTCGTCGGCTTGGTTCTCTCAGCGATCATTTGGCTGGGGCTTTTGGTTTTCTGGCTGTCGGTTTGATCATTCGTCCATTTGATCCGGTTCCGCGTTCGTTGTCCCGCAGTCGCGCGTGGCCGAGCAGTAGGAGGCGACCGAGAAACAGCCCAACGAGCGCCCCGCAGGCCTTCACGAGCGCATCGTCGAACCTTGCATGCCGTGTCGGCGAGAGTTCCTGAAGCCATTCGATGGCGATCGCACCAACAACGATGGCCAGACCGACCGCGATCGAGTGCCGAGGGTAGGCCATCACGAAGAGCGCGGTCAGGCTGCAGAACGCGAGGGCCCGATCGAAGTCGACCGGCATGACGTCGTGGGGTCTCAACCCAATCGGGGAAACGGTGACGAAGAGGATCGCCGCAAGGGCGATCCAGGCGGCAGCACGCAGGAGGGTGGTTGTCATGCAACCGTCATCTGCGCCGATTGTGGCGGTGTCGTGCGAGGGCCGAAGAGTCGGACGATATGGTTGATGTGCCTAGAGCCAGCGCGCCTGACGGAAGCGGACGTAAAGGAGGGTGCAGGCGGCAACGATCACGCCGAGGACGATGAAGTAGCCGTAGTGCGACTTCAGCTCGGGCATGTATTCGAAATTCATGCCGTAGATGCCCGCAATGGCGGTCGGCACGGCCAGGATGGCGGCCCATGCGGCCAGCTGGCGCGTGATCGCGCCGGTGCGCTGCTGCTCCAGTAGATTGCTGAACTCGAAGACGGAAATGACGATCTGGATGAGGCCGTCGACGAGCGTCTGGACGCGCCGGACGTGATCGAGCACGTCGCTGAAGTAGGGCCGAGTTTCCGGATCGATGCAGGGCAGATCCAGCCGGACGAGTTTTCCAGCGACCTCGGCCATGGGAGCCAGCACCCGCTGGAATTTGGCGAGCTGACGGCGCAGCGTGAAGATGCGGGTGATCTCGTCGCGTCCGAGAAACGTGTCGAGCGAGCGCTGCTCCATCGTCAACACGTTGTCCTCGATCGCTTCCACGATCGGCAGGTATCCGTCGACGATAAAGTCGAGAATGGCGTGCAGGACGTAGTCGACGCCGTGAATGAGAAGGGTCGGCGCGGCCTCGAGGTGCTGGCGCAGGGCCGTGTGCGAACGGGCCGAACCGTGGCGCACGCTGATGATGTGGCTGTGCCCCAGGAAGATCGCCGTTTCCCCGTATTCGATCCGGTCGCCGTCCAGCGCCGCCGTCTTGGCGACGACGAAGAGCTGATTGCCATACACGTCCACCTTTGGCAGCTGCCGCGCGTCGACGGCATCTTCCACCGCAAGGGGATGAAGATTGTACTGCTCCTTGAGGACCTGCATCTCTTCATGCGTCGGATCGCAGATGCCGATCCAGACGAACTCGGACCGATCCGACGGACAGTCCACCTTCTCGTGAATCGAGATCTCGCGGACCCGCTTGCCGTGGCGGTAGAGATAGGCGGCGACCACGGTCATGCGGGGGCCTCGCGTCCCGGAGGGGAGGGCAGGGGCCGAAGGTGCGACCCGTCTTCGCCGCTACATGTCGCACGCTTTCGTGATGAAAAGATTGTGCTGCGCGGTCAGGCGTGTTCGCGGCGAATGCCCGTCTCGTCGTCGAACACATGAAGATGCTCGGCGGGCAGGAGCACGCTCAACCGCTCGCCGGCCGACCAGTCTCCGTAGCCGGGCCGATAGGCCTTGATGGCGACCTCGCCGTAGCGCAGGTGAACGATCGTACCGACCCCGGTCGGCTCGACGAGCTCCACGGCGCAGTCCACGGCATCCACCGCATCGGATGGCGCGAAGGCGACATGCTCCGGCCGGATACCGATCGTGACCGGTCGTCCTTCGGCCAGCCCGAGGGGCGCCAGCGGAATTTGGGCGTGGCCGACGTCGAGATGCGGTCGGAGGCCGTTGCGATAGAGGCCGGACACGAAGTTCATCGCGGGCGAGCCGATGAAGCCGGCGACGAAGCGGTTGGCGGGACGCTGGTAGAGATCGAGCGGGGTGCCGATCTGCTGGATGCGACCGGCGTCGAGCGCGACGATCCGGTCCGCCAGCGTCATCGCCTCGATCTGATCGTGCGTGACGTAGATCGAGGTTGCGCCGAGGCGCTGGTGCAGCTTCTTGATCTCGGCCCGCATCTGCTCGCGCAGGCGCGCATCGAGGTTGGACAGGGGTTCGTCGAACAGGAAGGCCTGCGGCTGGCGGACGATGGCCCGACCCATCGCGACGCGCTGGCGCTGTCCGCCGGAGAGGGCCCGCGGCTTGCGGTCGACGAGCTTCGACAGGCCGAGCGTTTCGGCGGCTCCGCGCACGACCTCCGAGATACGCTCCTTCGCGGTTTTGCGAAGCCGCAGCGAATAGCTCATGTTTCCCGCGACGCTCATGTGCGGGTAGAGCGCGTAGGACTGGAACACCATCGCGATGTTGCGGTCCTTCGGCTCCATGTCGTTGACGCGGCGTCCCCCGATCAGGATGTCGCCGGCCGTCGCCTCCTCCAGACCGGCGATCATGCGCAACAGCGTCGACTTCCCGCAGCCGGACGGGCCGACGAGGACGACGAACTCGCCGCTTCGGATCGACAGGTCGACCGGCTGGAGGACGTGGATCGGACCGAAGGATTTCTCGACGGCGTTGAGGTCGATCGTGGCCATGTGTGTCTGATCCTTCAGCCTTTGACCGCGCCGGCGGTGAGCCCCTGCACCAGGAAGCGCTGGATGAGGAGGAAGAAGAGGAGCGCCGGGATGAGCGCGAGGACGCCGGCGGCCATCATCTGCCCGAAGTTGACGCCGAACTTCGAGACGAAGGACAGGAGGCCGACGGGGAAGGTGCTGGCGTCCGTCTTCGAGATCAGCATCAGCGCGAAAAGAAGCTCGCTCCAGGCGGCGGTGAACACGAAGCCGAGCGTCGCCGCCATGCCGGGAAGGGTCAGCGGTACGATGATCTCGCGGAATGCCTGGAACCGGCTGGCCCCGTCGATCATCGCGGCTTCATCGAGATCCTTCGGGATCGCGTCGAAGAACGACTGCATCAGGAACACCGCAAAGGGCACGTTGAACGCGGAATAGACGATGATGAGGCCGGTGAGGCTGTTGGTGAGGCCGATCGGCGCCAGCATCCGGAAGATCGGCGCGATCAGCATGACGAGCGGGAACATCTGCGTCACCAGCATCAACCCGATCAGCCAGAGCTTGCCGCGAAACGAAAAGCGCGACATCGCGTAACCTGCGCCAGCCGCGATCAGCGTCACCACGACGGCGGTCGTCAGCGAAACGATCAGCGAGTTGCGGAAGAACAGCGGAAAGTCGCTGTTGCGAAGCACGAACACGAAATGCTCGAAGCTCGTGCGCGACGGCCAGAGGCGCACGCCCTCGCTGTAGAGAAGCGCGTTGGGCGTAACCGACACCTTCAGGAGCCAGAACAGCGGAAACAGCGCGACCACGATGTAGAGAAGGATCGCGGTGCGATGGGCGATGGTGCCGGCAAGGCGCCGGCGCGAGACGGCGGCCATGGGTCAGGACCTGTTCAGAAGCATCTGACGCAGACTCACGAGGAGCAGCGAATAGATCATCAGGAGCACCAGGAGCACGAGAGCGATCGCCGAGGCGTATCCGAAGTCGAGGCGGCGGAAGGCGGTCGTGAAGATGTAGCTCGCGACGATCTGCGTCCGGTCCGCCGGTCCGCCGTTGGTCATTACGACGATGAGGTCGGCGAAGTTCGCGATCCAGACGGTGCGCAGGAGGATCGTGATCGCGATCGTCGGCGCGAGGAAGGGAAGGGTGATCGAGCGGAAGCGCTCGATCGCACCGGCGCCGTCGATCGCGGCGGCTTCGTAGATGTCCTTCGGGATGGACTGCAGCGCGGCCAGGAGCGTGATGGCGAAGAACGGAATGCCCCACCAGACATTGGCGATGATCGGTCCCCACATCGCATGGTCGGGATCGGCGAGGATGTTGGTGGGCGTTTCCATCAGCCCGAGCGCCGTCAGCCAGTGCGGGATAGGGCCGACGACTGGGTTGAAGAGCCACGCCCAGTCGAGCCCGGACAGGAAGCTCGGTACCGCCCAAGGGAGAAAAACCAGCGCCTGGGCGAGACCCCGGCCGGCGAACGGGCGGTTGAGGAGAAGCGCCAGGATGAGGCCGAAGACGAACTGCAGCGCCACGGAGGTCCCCGTCCAGAAGACGGTGTTGCTGAGCGCCAGCCGGAAGTTCTGGTCCGAGGCTAGTTTCACGAAGTGGCCGAAGCCGACGAAGCCGCCGCTGAACGGATTGAGCAGGCGAATGTCGCGGAACGCATAGGAGACGCCGACCACGAGCGGCACCAGCATGATCGTGACGATCAGGATCACGGCCGGAGCCGCGTAGAGGTAGGGCTGCAGGCTGTAGGTCCAGCTTCGGCGCAGGACCTGGGGGGCAGGCGGCATGCCTGTCTGGCCGATGGCGGTCATGAACTCCAAGCCGGCTTCGTGGAAGGGGATGGGAAGCGGCCGGGCCGCTCCCCTTCGCGTCGTGATGGGCTCAGTTGCCCATCTGCTTCTTCTTGGCGGCCGTCAGGTACTCGGCCCACTGCTTGGCGAGATCGTCCGGCGTGATCGAGCCGAGAAGAGCCTCCTGGCTGGTCTTGATCACCAGCGAGTCCTTGAAGAAGGCGAACTCCTCGAGGTCCGTCGGCATGACGGTCGGCACGACATTCGGGTCGGACAGTTCCTCGAACCAGCCCTTGAACTTGTCCTGCGCGTAGAAGGGATCCTGCTCGGCCGACTTGTGGACGGGCAGCGCCCCGGTCCGCTTGTTCCAGGCGAGGTTGCCCTCCGGCCCTTCGAGCGCCTCGATCAGCTTCCACGCGAGATCCTTGTTCTCGCTGGCCGCGAACATCGACCAGCCGGCATAGCCGATGGTCGGGAAGGCCTTGCCGGCCGGGCCCTTCGGCATCGGCGCGACGCCGTACTGCTCGGGCTTCAGATGCTCGTCGATCGCGATCAGCGCGTCCGGGTCCTGATCGAGCATCGCGCAGGTGCCGGAATAGAAGCCCGCCACGATCTCGTTGAAGCCCCAGTTGATCGAGTCCTTCGGCGCATAGCCGTTCTTGTACATGTCGACCACGTAGGTCAGTCCCTTGACCCAGCCCGGCTCGAAGAAGGTCGACGTCCCGTCCTCCTTGAAGAACGTATTGTCGCCATTGGCCGTCGCGCCGAACATCACCCAGCCGTTCAGTCCGCCGGGGCCGCCGCGCAGGCAATAGGCCGACTTGCCGGCGGCCTTGATCTTCTCCGCGGCAGCCGTGAACTCGTCCAGCGTCTTCGGTGGCGCCTCGACGCCCGCCGCCTTGAAGACATCCTTGTTGTAGAACATCGCCCGCAGGTAGAAGCCGTAGGGCAGCATGTAGGCGGTGTTGTCGACGGCGCGGCCGAACTGGAGGGCGCGGTCGTTGAGGCCGCCCGTGTACTGCCAGTTCTTCAGGTACGGCTCGAGGTTCTCGAGCGCGCCGTTCTTGGCGTAGAGCGCGAGCCAGGTGTCGGGCATCTCGACGACATCCGGCGTCTCACCGGCCGACACGGTGGTCGCGAACTTCTCGAACGCTTCTCCCCAGGGCAGCGACGTGATCTCGACTGTGACGCCCGGATTGGCGGCCTCGAAGCCCTTGACGATCTCGCGCAGCGTCGCGGTGCGCTCGGGGCTCGTGATCACCTCGGTCAACTTCAGGGTCTGGGCCAGTCCGGGGCTGGCGCAGAGGCCGGCCAGCATGGTGGCGGTGAGAAGCGTCCTGATCATGCCATTCCTCCTTGGTTGTCGTCGGGGTTCAAAGCGTCGCGGCGTCGATGGCCGCCTCGATGTCGTTCCAGAGACGTTCCGTGCCTTCGAGCCCGACATGCAGGCGGACGGAGCGCGGATGAATGCCGAAGGCGACCGCGGAATTCGGCTGCGCGGCCTGAGCCCGAACGATCGCGCCGGGCACGACGAGGCTCTCGTGCCCGCCCCAGCTGACGCCGAGCGAGAAGGTCGAAAGCGCGTCGGCAAAGCGCGCGACGTCGATGCCTTCCCTGAAGACGAAGGAGAAGAGGCCCGACGTACCGCGCAGACCCTGGGGCAGCGCATTGGCGAGGCCGGGATGCGCCACACTCTCGACGGCCTGATGCGCCCGCAGGCGCCTTGCCACTTCGAGCCCCGACGCTTCGTGCGCCTTCATGCGGATCGGAAGAGTCCGCAATCCGCGGATCAGCAGCCATCCCTCGAACGGCGAGAGCTTGCCGCCGAGATAGGGGTGAGTCTCCGATCGGATCCGGTTGATCAATGCGGCAGGGCCGGCCACGACGCCGGCCACGACATCGCTATGTCCGCCGAGATATTTCGAGGCTGAATGGAGGACGAGATCGACGCCGAGCGCGATCGGGTTCTGGAAGACCGGCGACGCCCAGGAGTTGTCGATCACCGTCATGACACCGGCATCGCGCGCGAGCCGGGCGAGAGTACCGACGTCATGCGCCTCCATCGTCCAACTGGTCGGGCTTTCCATGTAAAAGAGCTTCGCCCCCGGCAGCGCCTTCTCGACCGCCACCTCGTCGAGCCCGTCGATATAGTCGACCTGGACCCCCATTCGCTTGGCGAAGGTCTCGAACAGGCGATAGGCGTCGGGATAGACGTTGCGGACCGCAAGAATCCGCTCGCCTAGCGATACGAAGGTCAAGACGGTGGACGAGATCGCGGCCATGCCGCTCGCAAACGAGAGAGCGTCCTCCGTCCCTTCAAGTTCCGCCACCTTCTCCTCGAAGATGCGCGTCGTCGGATTGAGCCCGCGGGAATAAGCTGGGCGTTGCTTCAGGCCGCGATAGACCGCTTCCATCTCGGCATAGGACTCGAAGGTGAAGAGCGAGGTCTGCACGATCGGCGGCACCACCGCCGCGTAGGCGTTGGGCGCATCGTGAGCCACGATGCCGGACGCATGGTCCAGCCAGTCCATCCCGTCGGTCATTGGGACATGTCCTTGATGTCTTCCTCGACGATGGCGAGGATGTTCAGGGTCTTCTCGCGCGCTTTGGCGGGATCGCGCCCGGCGATCGCGTCGAAAAGTTCGCGGTGGTACGGAAAGGATCGGCGCGCGAAGTCCGGTCGGTCGAACGGCTTCTCGAAGAACAGCTCGAACGCCTCCCGCATCTGTTCGAGAAGCTGGCCGAAAAGGGGGTTGTGCGTGGCGTCGTAGATGGAAAGATGAAAGGCCAGGTCTTCGCGGCCTGCCGTGCCCTTCTCCAGATGAACGCGCTCCATCTCCTCCAGCGTTTCCCGCATGCGCTCGATATCGGCGCGCTCCGCCCGGTTTGCTGCCAACATGCTGGCCTCTACCTCCAGCCCGCGCCGAACGTCGAGCGTCCGCAGGAGCCCGTCACGGACCGGGCCGGGATCGAAGGACAAGGGGAGATGAACCGTCGCGGCCGAAATGCTCCGGCGTAGAAATGAGCCGCTGCCTCGCCGCGTCTCGACGACGCCAAGTGCCTGGAAATGCCGCATGACCTCGCGAACGGTGGACCGACCGATGCCAAGGGCGCCCATAAACTCATGCTCGGTCGGAAGTCGATCGGACGGCTTCAGTCCGGATTTCGAGATGTGATCCGCGACGATCTGGATCGCATCTTTCGTCCGGTTCGCGGACGGCATCCGTGCCAGCCCCTCAATCGCCATATATCCCCCGACGTGACAAGGTTGTCAGACAGCAGACAGCGAATGAGACGAAGCGTCAAGGCAGAAAGGCGGCGACAAAAGTGTTTTGTGGGGGAGGGGAGAGAGGGGATACGGATACAGGTAGGACCGCAGCCGCAACCCACCGATCTCGGATCCCAAGACGCCCCGGTGACGACTGTCTGACGGTCTGGCGACGATGCAAGCTGTTGTTCGGGCTTCGGATTTGCACTTTTTCCCGAATGGTCGAATTTTTTGTATTGACCGCCGCGGCGTGTGCGCCCTATAAGCCGCTCATCGACGACGGCGGTGGCGCCGGGGCGGACGGGTTGGACGGCTGAGGCGGTCTGGTTGGTTTGCCGGGAAGTTGGGTTAGCGGTTGTGTTCTTCCGGGATATCTGGGAGGGGATGGCTGGCTGGCTCGGTTTTGCGCCTCTTGTGAGTGTCGGACGAGTTTTTTCGAGTTTGCTTCTGGCATGCTTGAAGGGTGGCTGGCCAGGTTGGTCACCCGAGCGGCGGACTTTTGTGGTTTGCCGGGTTCTTTGAGAATTGAAGAGAGAACGGAAGAAAGAGAGACGTGGACGGCGGTGTTGGTCGAGGACGGCTTGGGGCGATATCCTTTTCGCCTTGG
>NZ_FOOA01000009.1 GCF_900113065.1 Aureimonas phyllosphaerae | reverse complement strand
CGGCAGGCGGCGCGATGTCGCGCCGCTTCCGGCTCAGGCGAAGAGTTGCCAGCGTTTTGGCATCACGGTGATGGGTGTTCCGGCCTCGCTCGGGGCGTGGGCGGGCAGTTCGACCTCGATCCGGCGTGCGGGGTCGGCGAGGTTGAACTCGGCCATGCGCGCCCCGCCGACGCGCCGCGTCAGCGCGATCTGGCCGGACAGGCCGCGCGCGCTCGGCGCCAGCACCTCGAAGTCGTGCGGGCGCACGAACATGCGCCAGGACCCGTCGCGCGCGTCGGTGCGCCCGAGCGGCACGCCGCCAAACGCGATCTCGCCGCCGCGCACCTCGACCGGCAGCTCGTTCGACTGGCCGATGAAGGAGAAGACGAACGGGCTCTGCGGCCGGTCGTAGATGTCGTCGGCCGAGCCCACCTGCTCGATCCGGCCCTGGCTCATGACGACGACCCGGTCGGCGAGCTCCACCGCCTCGTCCTGGTCGTGGGTGACGAAGACCGTGGTGTGGCCGGTGCGCTCGTGCAACTCGCGCAGCCAGCGCCGCAGGTCCTTGCGCACCTTGGCGTCGAGCGCGCCGAAGGGCTCGTCGAGAAGCAGCACCTTCGGCTCGATCGCCAGCGCCCGGGCGAGCGCCACGCGCTGGCGCTGGCCGCCCGACAGCTGCATCGGGTAGCGCTTGGCCACGTCGGGCAGCTGGATGAGGTCGAGAAGCTCCTGCACCCGGCGCCGGATCTCCGCGCTCGAAGGCCGCGAGGCGCGCTCGCGCACCGACAGGCCGAAGCCGATGTTGCCCTCCACCGTCATGTGCTTGAACAGGGCATAGTGCTGGAACACGAAGCCGACGTTGCGCTCCTGCACGCTTCTGTTCGAGGCGTCCTCGTCGCCGAAGAGGATCCGGCCCGCGGTCGGGAACTCGAGCCCCGCAATGAGGCGCAGAAGCGTCGTCTTGCCGGAGCCCGACGGCCCGAGCAGCGCGATCAGCTCGCCCGAGCGGATGTCGAGCGAGACGTCGTGGAGCGCGGGATAGCGGTCGAATTCCTTGCGGATGTTGCGCACGCCGATCTTCATCAGTGAGAACCCGTCATGTCAGTGGCCGCCGCGGCTGGCCTTGATGTCGCCGGCATAGCGCCATTCGAGGAAGGTCTTGAGGCAGAGCGTGATGAGCGCCAGCATGGCGAGCAGCGTCGCCACGGCGAAGGCCGCCGAGAAGGCGTACTCGTTGTAGAGGATCTCGACATGGAGCGGCATCGTGTTGGTCTCGCCCCGGATCTTGCCGGAGATCACCGCCACCGCCCCGAACTCGCCCATGGCGCGCGCGTTGCAAAGGAGCACGCCGTAGAGGAGCGCCCACTTCACGTTCGGCAGCGTCACGCGCCGGAAGGTCTGCCAGCCGCCGGCGCCCAGCGAGATCGCCGCCTCCTCGTCGCCCGTCCCCTGTTCCTGCATCAGCGGGATCAACTCGCGCGCGACGAAGGGGAGCGTGACGAACACGGTGGCGAGCACGATGCCCGGCAGCGCGAAGACGATCGGAATGCCGGTCGCCTGCACCATCCAGTGGAAATAGCCCTGCGCGCCGAACAGGAGCACGAAGACGAGGCCCGCGATCACCGGCGAGACCGAGAAGGGCAGGTCGATCAAGGTGGTCAGCAGCGTCTTGCCGCGGAACTCGAACTTGGCGATCGCCCAGGCGGCGCACAGGCCAAAGACGAGGTTCACCGGCACCGCGATCGCCGCGACGGTCAGCGTCAGCCGGATCGCGGCGAGCGCGTCCGGGTCGGTGACGGCTTGGGCGAAGGCGTCGACGCCCCCGCGCAGCGCCTCGACGAACACGGCGACGAGCGGCAGGAAGAGGACCAGCGCCAGGAACAGCATGGCCACCGCGATCAGCGTCCACTTCACCGCCGGGCTCTCGTCGGTCGGCGAGGGTCGGCGCGGGCGCAGGGCTTCCACGCCGGGCGCGGCCGCAAGGGTCGTATCAAGCGCCAAGGCCATACCTCCGGCGGCTCCAGGTCTGGATGACGTTGATCGCAAGCAGGATCGCAAAGGAGATGACCAGCATCAGCGCGGCGACCGCGGTCGCGCCGGCATAGTTGAACTCCTCCAGCCGGATCACGATCAGAAGCGGCGCGATCTCCGACACGTAGGGGATGTTGCCGGCGATGAAGATCACCGAGCCGTATTCGCCGATGGAGCGCGCGAGCGCGAGCGCAAAGCCGGTGAGGAGCGCCGGCGTGATCGTCGGCAGCACGACGCGGAACACGGTCTGGAGGCGGCCCGCGCCCAGCGTCGCGGCGGCCTGCTCGAGCTCCCCGTCCATCTCCTCCAGCACCGGCTGCACGGTGCGCACGACGAAGGGCAGCGACACGAAGGTCAGCGCCACGATGACGCCGAGCGGCGAATAGGCGATGCGAAGCCCCCCCTCGCCGAACAGCGGCGCGAAGAGGCCGCCCGGCGCGAACAGCCGCCCGACCCAGCCGTTCGGCGCGTAGAGCGAGGTCAGCGCGATGCCGGCGACGGCGGTCGGCAGCGCGAAGGGCAGGTCGATCGCCGCGTCCACCAGCCGCTTGCCGGGGAAGCGGTAGCGCACGAGCACCCAGGCCAGCAGCAGGCCGAACACGGCGTTGACGACGGCCGAGACCAGCGAGGCGCCGAACGACAGGGTCAGCGCCGAGACGACGCGCCGGTCGCCGGCCAGCGCCAGGAAATCGGAAAGCCCGAGCCCTGCCGCACGCACCGCCAAGGCCGACAACGGCAGAAGCACGATCAGGCTGAGATAGGCCAGCGTCACTCCGAGCGACAGGCCAAAGCCCGGTACGACACTCGGTTGGCGGAAATGAAAGGCCGGGCGATCGGCGGTTGTCGAAGCCATGCGGTTCCTGACGAGACGTCGGCTGAAGGTGGTGGGCGCTTGGGTGGCAAAATAGCGCGGCAAGCCGCGCGGCGATACCGCCGGCTTGCCGCGCCGATCATCCGGCGGCACGAGGACGGCCCCGCCGATGGGAGCGGCGGGACCGGGGAGCGCATCGGGTCGGGAGGATGCCCGAGGCGCCGGGGATCGTAGGCACTCGGGCTTAAGGGCCTCGCGTAACTCAGTTGGCGGGCTTGTAGATCTGGTCGAAGATGCCGCCGTCGCCGAAGTGCTCGGGCTGGACCTTCGCCCAGCCACCGAACTGGGCGTCGTCGATCTTAACGAGATCGATCTGGGGGAACCGCTCCAGAAGCGCCTTGTCGGTGACCTTCTCGGGCTCCGACGGGCGGTAGTAGTGCTTGGCCGAGATGGTCTGGCCCTCCGGCGAATAGAGATAGTCGAGATAGGCCTTGGCCACCTCGGTCGTGCCCTTGGTGTCGGTGTTGCCCGGCACGAGCGCCACCGGCGGCTCGGCGAGAATGGAGATCGAAGGCACCTTGATCTCGAACTGGTCGGGACCGAGCTCCTCGAGCGCCAGGAACGCCTCGTTCTCCCAGGCGAGCAGCACATCGCCGATGCCGCGCTGGACGAAGGTCGTGGTCGAGCCGCGCGCGCCGGTGTCGAGCACCGGGACGTGGCGGTACACGTCGCCGACGAAGCCCTTCACCTTCTCGGCGTCGCCGCCGTACTGCTTGTTCGCCCAGGCCCAGGCGGCCAGGTAGTTCCAGCGCGCGCCGCCCGACGTCTTCGGGTTCGGCGTGATGACCTGGACGCCGTCCTTCACGAGGTCGCCCCAGTCGTTGATCGCCTTCGGGTTCCCCTTGCGCACCAGGAACACGATCGTCGACGTGTAGGGCGAGGAGTTGTGCGGCAGCAGCGTGCGCCAGTTCTCCGGAATCTTCTTCGTCGCCTTGGCGATGGCGTCGATGTCGGCCTGGAGGGCGAGCGTCACGACGTCGGCATCGAGGCCGTCGATCACGGTGCGTGCCTGCGCGCCCGAGCCACCGTGCGACATGCGCACCGTCGGGGCGTCCTTGCCGTCCGCCTTCTGGTGGGCGGCGAAGGCGGCGTTGAAGTCGCGATAGAGTTCGCGCGTCGGATCGTAGGAGACGTTAAGGAGGGTCTGGGCCGAGACCGGCAGGCTGAGCGCCATCAGGGCGGCGGCGGCAATTCCAAGCGACAGGGACAGACGCATTCGCGGGGGTTCCTTTCCGGCCGGAGCCCGGGCTTCGATGCGTTGAAGCTAGAGCCCCCGAACGGTCGGGAACAGGAACGATCTACTAAATCCGGTCACGTTATGGACAATTCGATGTCGCGGATCGGCGGCGGACGCCGCCGATCCCGTGTGCCGGCGGTCAGCCGGCGAGGACGTCCTTCGAGGCGACCGATGAATCGGCGTTGAGGCGGTAGACGATGGGAACGCCGGTCGCGAGTTCCTGCGCGACGATCTCCTCGCCCGTCAGCCCGTCGAGCGCCATGATGAGGGCGCGCAGCGAGTTGCCGTGGGCGGCGACGATCACGGTGCCGCCCGACAGCACCTTCGGCTGGATGCGATGGATGTAGTAGGGCCAGACGCGCGCGCCGGTGTCCTTCAGGCTCTCGCCGCCCGGCGGCGGCACGTCGTAGGACCGGCGCCAGACATGGACCTGATCCTCGCCCCACTTGGCGCGGGCGTCGTCCTTGTTCAGGCCCGACAGGTCGCCGTAGTCGCGCTCGTTCAGCGCCTGGTCGCGATGCGTCTCGATCGGGCCCTGCCCGAGCTCACCTTCGATGAGGGCGAGCGTGCGCTGGGCGCGCGACAGGACGCTGGTGAAGGCGACGTCGAAGCGCAGGCCCGCATCCTTCAGGCGGCGGCCGGCGGCGCGCGCCTCCTCGACGCCGAGCTCCGTCAGGTCCGGGTCGCGCCAGCCGGTGAAGAGGTTCTTGAGGTTCCATTCGCTCTGCCCGTGGCGGACGAGGACGAGAGTACGGGACATGGGCTTTGGCTCCCTTGGCTTGAGGACGGAGGAAAAGGATCAGAGACCGAGGACGTCGCGCATCGAGTAGAGGCCCGGCGGCTGGCTTCGCGCCCAGAGCGCGGCGCGCAGCGCCCCGCGCGCGAAGATCGCCCGGTCCTCGGCGTGGTGCTTTAGCGTGATGCGCTCGCCTTCGCCGGCCAGGATCACCTCGTGGTCGCCAACCACCGAGCCGCCGCGAAGGGTGGCGAAGCCGATTGTCCCCTGCGGACGCGGTCCCGTATGGCCGTCGCGCACGCGCACCGACCGGTCGGCGAGATCGATCCCGCGCCCCGCCGCCGCCGCATGCCCAAGGAGCAGCGCCGTGCCGGAGGGCGCGTCGACCTTGTGGCGGTGGTGCATTTCCAGGATCTCGAGATCGAAGGCGTCGGGCCCCAGCGCACGCGCCGCCTGCTCGACGAGCACCGACAGGAGATTGACCCCGAGGCTCATGTTGCCGGACTTGACGATCCGCGCGCCATCGCGACCCGCCGCCGCGATCGCCGCATCGTCGTCGGCCGAGCAGCCCGTCGTGCCGATGACGTGCACCAGCCCGCGCCGCGCGGTCTGAAGCGCCAGCGCGACGCTGGCGGCTGGCGCGGTGAAGTCGATCACGCCGTCGGCCTCGCGCAGCGCGGCCTCGAGGTCGTCCGACACGGGCACACCGAGCGCGGCGACCCCGGCGAGCGTGCCGGCGTCGTCGCCGAGATGGGCCGAGCCCGGCCGCTCCACGGCGGCGGCGACCGCGAACTCCGGCGCCTCGGAGGCGAGACGCACCAGCGTCCGGCCCATGCGCCCGCCCGCCCCGAGGATCACCAGCCGCATTGCGTCCATCGCCCGTCTTCCCTTCAGTCCACCGTCTCGCCCGCGCCCGACTGGAGCGCGTGGAAGCGGGCATACAATCCGTTCGGCCGGCGGCTCAGCTCGGCATGGGTCCCGCCCTCCGCGATGCGGCCGCGATCGACGACGAGGATCTGGTCGGCTCCGACGATCGTCGAGAGGCGGTGCGCGACGACGAGCACGGTGCGACCGCGCATCGCCTCCTCCAGCGCCCGCTGAACCAGCACCTCGGAGCGCGAATCCAGCGCCGAGGTCGCCTCGTCCAGCACCAGGATCGGGGCGTCGCGCAGGAGTGCGCGGGCGATCGACAGGCGTTGGCGCTGGCCGCCCGACAATGTCGCGCCGCTCTCGCCGACCGGCGTCTCGTAGCCGAGCGGCTGGGCGAGGATGAACTCCTCGGCCTGCGCACGGCGCGCCGCCTCCTCCACCTCAGCGTCGGAGGCCGCCGGGCGACCGAAACGGATGTTGTCGCGGATCGTTCCCTCGAAGAGGACCGGCTGCTGCGGGACGTAGGCGATCCTGGTGCGCAGCGAATGCTTGGTGACGGCGCGGATGTCCTGCCCGTCGATCGTGATGCGCCCGGCCGCTGGATCGTAGAAGCGCTCCAAGAGCGCGAGGACAGTCGACTTGCCGCCGCCGGAGGCCCCCACCAGCGCCGTCGTTCGGCCGGCCGGCGCGGTGAAGCTGATGCCGCGCAGGACGTCCTCGCCGCCGGGATAGCGGAAGCGCACGTCCTCGAACACGATCTCGCCGCTCGTGACGACGAGCGCCTTCGCGCCCGGCGCATCGGCCTGGCGCGGCGGCTCGTCGAGGATCTCGTAGATCATGCGCGCGTTGACGAGCGCCTTTTCGAGCTGCACCTGCAGCCGCGCGAGGCGCCGGGCGGGATCGTAGGCGAGAAGCAGCGCCGTAATGAAGGCGAACATCGCACCCGGCGAATAGCCATAGACGATCGAGCGGTAGCCCGACCAGGCGATCACGGCGGCGACCGCAAGGCCCGCGACGGTCTCGGTCACCGGACCCGACCGCTCGGTGATGACGGCGATGCGGTTGGAGCGCTCCTCGGCCTGCCGGATCAGACCTTCGGTCCGCTCGCGCAGGAGCTCTTCCATCGTGAAGGCCTTCACGACCTGGATCCCTTGCGCCGTCTCCTGCATGGAGCCCAGCACCCGCGCGTTGAGATCGACCGACTGGCGCGTCGCCTTGCGCAGCTTGCGCGAGAGGTTCGAGATCATGATCGCGATCGGCGGGCCGGCGGTCAGCGCGATCAGCGACAGGACCCAGTCCTGCCAGATCATCGCACCGATCAGGAAGATCAGCGTCAGGAGGTCGCGCGCGATCGAGGTGACCGTGAGGTTCAGCGTCTCGCGCACGCCCGTCACGTTCTGGTTGATGCGCGCGGCGAGCTGGGCCGAACGGTTCTCGCCGTAGAAGTCGACCGAAAGCTCTGTGAGATGCCGGAACAGCCGGCGCTGGTAGCGCGCCACGATGTCGTTGCCGATGCGCGCGAGAACGACGCCCTGCCCGTAGGAGGCAAGGCCGCGCACGAGGAACGACAGGAACACGGCGAACGGCAGCGAGAACAGGACGGCGCGGTTGCCCTCGACGAAGATCTCGTCGATCACGTCGCGCATGATCCACGCGAGGAAGGCCGTCGAGAGCGCCACCAGCACGAGGCAGACGCTCGCGAAGGCATAGCCGCGGATATGCTCGCGCCCGTTCTCGGCGAAGATGCGCCTGAGCAGCCGCAGCGCTTCGCCGCGCTCGGCCCCGTCGGACAGGGACAGGCTCTTCTTGGTTCCGATCAACGCCACCAACCTCGTTCGGCGGCTCTATAGCGCGTCGACGGCGGGATGCCTACGGGGCCTCGCGTTGCGGCTGCCTCAACCCACCCAGCGTCGGCCGGCGGTCTCGAGACCATAGGCTTGCGGGTTGCGGGCATAGGCGGCGAGCCCGACATGGGCGGCGAGCGGCTGCGTGATGACGAAGAGCGGGATGTCGTGCATCATCGCCTCGTGCGGCGCCTTGTCCTCGAAGGCGGCGCGCATCTCGGGCGCGTGGACGATCGGGATGATGCGCTGGAAGATGCCGCCGGCGATGTAGACGCCGCCGCGCGCCATGAAGAGGAGCGCGAGGTCGCCCGCGAGGCGTCCAAGATACTCGGCGAAAAGCTGCACCGCCTCGCCCGACTGCCCGTCGCGCCCGTTGAGGGCGGCCTCGGTCACGGAGGCGGGCGTCGGATGGGTCGGCTCGACCCCGTCGGCCGCGCAGATCGCGCGGTAGAGGTTGACGAGGCCGCGGCCCGACAGGATCTGCTCGCCCGAGATGCGCCCGGCGATGGTCTCGAGATGAGGCCAGATCTCGCGGTCGCGCGCCGTGCGGGCGCCGAGATCGACATGGCCGCCCTCTCCCGCCACGGGGATCCACATGCCGCGGGCGTGGACGAGCGCGCCGACGCCAAGCCCCGTGCCGGGGCCGACCACGACGCGGCTTGAGCCCTCGCGCACCGTGCCGCCGCCGATCGCCTGCCGGCCGCTGTCGGGCAGCGCCGAGACGGCGAGCGCCTGCGCCTCGAAATCGTTGAGGACAAGCACCTCCTGGAAGCCGAGATCGGCGATCAGCGTGCGCGGGCGCACCACCCAGGGGCAGTTGGTGAGGTCGATCTCGTCGCCGTCGACCGGGCCAGCGATGGCCAGCACCGCCGTCGCCGGGCGCTCGGCCGTGTTGTCGAAGACGGCGGCGCGGATGGCGTCGTCGATGTTGGGAAAGTCCGCCGTCTGGACGATCGGGAAGGTCTCGGGCTCGGCCCGGGCGTCGCGCAGGAGCGCGAAGCGCGCGTTGGTGCCGCCGATGTCGCCGATCAGGATCGGAAACCGGAGACCGTCGGTGCCCTCGCTCGCCGAACACATGGAAACCCTCCGTCTTGCCCTTTGAAGCCTCGCGCCATAGCATCCGGCGTCATCCGGCAAAAGACCGCCGGAGCGCCGTTTTGCCGGGGCGCGGCGTTCAGCCGGCCGGGCGCATGCGCGGCATGGCGAAGCCCCCGTCGTCCGGCACCGCGGCGGGTGGAATTGGGGCGGCCGAGGCGCGCGGCGCCGGCTCGGGCGCCAGCGCCATTGGCGCGTTGCCATCGAAATCGTCGGCCATCGCAGGGGCTTCAGCCGCCACGGGCGCGGCACGCACCGGCGCGGCGGCCCGCGCACCCGCGGCGTCCGGCTGCTTCAGGACGGCCGCGCAGGCGCGCGGTAGCGCCGACAGGAAGATCGGAGGCGGCTTCTTGTAGGGCTTGGCGCTGGGCTTGGGCGGCTGCAGCGCCACGTCGAACCACCAGTCCAGCTTGTCGCAGCCGTCGCCCTTCACGGTCGGCTCCTGCGGCTGGCAGTTGGGCGAGCCGGGCTGGCAGACCATGCGCACGTGAAAATGGTAGTCGTGGCCGTACATCGGCCGCACCTTGTTCAGCCAGGCGCGGTCGCGCCCGGCCGTCTTGCAGAGCTGCTCCTTGATGCCGGGATGCACGAAGATCCGCTCGACCTCCGGCTCGGTGGCGGCGGTGCGGATGAGCTTCATCATCTCGGGCCGCCAGCGCTTCAGGTCAATGTGGCGGGTGCGCTTGTCGATGACGGAGGGCAACGGCATATGATCGCGCTCGTCGTCCGTCAGCCGGCGGTTCGGCATCTCGGTGAGGTAGATGTCGGCATCGAGGCCGATCTGGTGCGAGGCGTGGCCGTCCTTCATCGGGCCGCCGCGCGGCTGAGCCATGTCGCCGAACAGGAGGCCGCGCCAGTTGGCCTCGCGCCGGGCGTCCACCGACAGGCGCTGCAGGAGCTTGATCAGGGCGGGATGGGCATAGGCGCGGTCGCGCGAAGGCTTCATCACCTGCCAGGTCGGCCCGTCCTTCGGCATCGCCATGCCGCCGGCCAGACACCCCTTGGAATAGAAGCCAATGCTCTGCGGCGGCGCGGCCGAGGGCGCGCGCTCGGCGGAAAACAGATCCTTGGCCGCCGGCTGCGCGGCGGCAACCCCGGGCAGCGCGAGGGCCAACGTCAGACCAAGCGCGGCCGCGCGTCCCACACTCATCGATCCCGCCATGCGTCCAGCCCTCCGTTCGGCCGCGATCAGCCCGACAGATCGGCCGAAACTAAGGCCGCCGGATGGTCTGGAGCTTGCGCGAGGATGGCGCGGCCGTCACACCACGAGCCGGGCGAGCGGCGGAACGAACGTGGCGGCGAGGAACAGGAGCAACGGCCCGAAGACCAGGAGAAACAGCGCCCATCGCAGCACGCGGAGCACGACCGCGACCCACGGCAGGTCCCAGCGCTGGGCAAGGCGTCCCGCGATCCAGAACAGCGCCATGGCCGGAGTGTAAAGAAGAAGCGCGACATAGCCCCGGAACCACCAGGACGTTTCGATCTCCGCCGCCGAACCGTCGCCCGGCGCCCCCAAAGTCCAAAGGGCGAAGGCGAACGGCAAGGCCAAAACGGCGAAGCCCGGCAGGAGATCGAGGCCCCGCCCGAGCGCCCGCAGGGAATGAGGATCTGGGTCCTTCATCGCAGGTGGAGACGTCGTCCCCGCGGCACGATCGGAGCCGTGCGAGGGCCCCCGACCGGCTCACACGGGAACCCCGCCACCCGCCTCGGCGGAGGCGTAGAACGCGTCGATCACCCGCTGGTTGAGCACCGATTCCTCCAGCGTGAATAGCGTCTCGCCCGAGCCGGCGACCGCGCGCGCGAAGGCCTCGGCCTGCAGCCGGTACTGGTCGACGCCGCCGAAGCGTACGGTCTCGGCGTGGGCGTGTCCGCGGTCGTGGCAGTGGACGGCGGCCTGCGCGTAGAGCCCGGCATTGAAGGGGGCGTCGACCTCGATGAAGCCCTTGGTGCCGTGGAACACCATGGTCTGGCGCGCGGCGAGCTGCGTCGCGACGTAGAAGCTCAAGCGGAAGCCCTCGAACTCGACCTCGCATTCGGCGAGGATGTCGGTGCCGAAGCGCGCGTCGCGCTCGATCCGCGCGCGCGCCGTCCGGCCCTCGAGGCCGGTGACGAGGCGCGTCGCGACCACGGGATAGACGCCGATGTCGGGCAGCGCGCCGCCGCCGAGATCGAGCTGGTTGCGCATGTTGCCGGGGTCGTCGTTGAAATAGGAGAAGGCGCCCTGCACAAGGCGAAGGCGCCCGATCCGGCCGGCCGCGATCCATTCACGGACCTTCGCCCATTGCGGGTGGTGGCGCACCATGAAGGCCTCGGCGACCGTCACGCCCGCGCGGTCGCGCGCGGCGATCACCGGGGCGATGTCGGCGGCGCGCAGCGCGAGCGGCTTCTCGACGAGGACATGCTTTCCGGCGTCCGCCGCCTTCACCGCCCATTCCACGTGCGCGGCGGTCGGCAGCGGCACATAGACCGCGTCGATGTCGGGGCTGGCGAGAAGCGCCTCGTAGGAGCCGAAGGCGCGGGGCGCGCCGAAGTGACGGGCGAGCTCGCGCGCCCGCGCCTCGTCGCGGCTGGCGATCCCCTCCAAGACGCAGCCCTCCGCCTTCAGGAGAGCCGGTATGACATGCTCGCGCCCGATCTTGGCACCCGACAGAATTCCCCAACGCAGCATGCGTCCCCTCCCCTTTCTTGCGTCGTCTCGTCCGGTCAGGCGCGCAGGCGCCCGCCGGTCGTCTTCTCCACCGCCGCGACGATCTTCTTCGAGACCGCCTCGAGATCCTCGTCGGTCAGGGTCTTCTCGGCCGGGTTCAGCGTGACCTCGATCGCGACCGACTTGGCGTCGGCCCCGAGCGCCGCGCCCTCGAACACGTCGAAGAGGCGAACCTCGCCGATCAGCTTGCGATCGGCGCCCTCTGCGGCCCGGATCAGCTTGATCGCCTCGACCCCGCGATCCACCACGAAGGCGAAGTCGCGCTTCACCGGCTGGAAGGCGGAAAGCTGCAGCACGGGCTTGGTGCGCGTGGCCTTCCGCTTGCCCTCCGGCACCTCGTCGAGGAACACCTCGAAGCCGGCGACCGAACCGGTCACGCCGAGGCTTTTGAGGGCGCGCGGATGGAACTCGCCGAACTCGGCCAGCACCGTCTTGGGCCCGAGCTTGATGCGCCCGGAGCGGCCCGGGTGATACCAGGCGCTCGCGGGCGTCTCGAACTGCAGCCGCTCGACCGGCACGCCGACGGCTTCGAGGACGGCCAGCGCGTCGGCCTTGGCGTCGAAGACGCCGACCGCGGCCGCGTTGCCCGCCCAGTCGCGCCCGGCGCCCGCATGGGTCGCCGTGCCCCGGCGCACGCCGCCGGCCACGCGCCGCTGCCCGTCCGGCTCGTCGGAGCGGTAGATCGAAGCGACCTCGAAGAGCGCGAGATCGCCGTAGCCGCGCTGCGCGTTGCGCTGCGCCGCCTGCAGGAGGTTCGGCAGGAGCGACGGGCGCATGTCGGAGAGATCGGCCGCGATCGGGTTCTCGAGGCTCAAGTGCGCCTCGCCGCCGCCGAAGGCCTTCGCGGCCTCGGCCGAGACGAAGGAATAGGTGACGGCCTCCGCCAGCCCGCGGGCGGCGAGCGTGCGGCGCGCGGCGCGGTCGCGCACCTGCCGCGGCGTGAGCACACGGCCGTTGACGCCGGCAATCGGGGCAAGAGGCTGCGGCGCGATGTTGTCGACGCCGACGAGGCGCATGACCTCCTCCACGAGATCGGCCTTGCCCTCGATGTCCGGACGCCAGGACGGCGCGGCGACCATCGCGTGGTCGGACCGCTCGTCCACCGTGAATCCGAGCCGCGTCAGGATCTCGACCTGGCGGGCCGGCTCGACGGTGAGACCGGTCAGGCGCTCGACCTCGGAGAAGGGGAAGCGGATGGCGTCGCGCGCCTCGATGCGGGCCGGCGTCAGGGCGACCTCGCTCGGCGTTCCGCCGCACAGGTCCATCACGAGGCGCGTCGCGAGCTCCAGCCCCGGCTGCATGAAGGCCGGGTCGACGCCGCGCTCGAAGCGGTAGCGCGCGTCGGTGATGATCCCGAGCGCGCGGCCGGCGCGGGCGATCGCCAGCGGCTCCCAGAGCGCCGATTCGATGAGGACGTCGGTGGTGCCCTCGTCGCAGCCCGAATGTTCGCCGCCCATGATGCCGGCGATCGATTCGACGCCCCGGTCGTCGGCGATGACGCAGACCCTTGGGTTCAGCGCGTACGTGCGCCCGTCGAGGCCGAGGATCTCCTCGCCCTCCCCCGCCTGCCGGACCACGAGGTCGCCCGCGACCTTCTTCGCGTCGAAGACGTGGAGCGGGCGGCCCCGGTCGAAGGTGACGTAGTTGGTGATGTCGACCAGCGCGTTGATCGGGCGAAGGCCGATCGCCTTCAGCCGCTTCTGCATCCAGTCCGGCGACGGGACGTTCCGGACGCCCGACACGCGGCGCAGCGCAAAGCCGAGGCAGGTCTCGCTCTCGATCCGGACCGTCACCGGGCAGGCGCCCTCGCCCGCGACCGGCTCGACCGCGCCGCCCTTCAGCGTGCCAAGACCGGAGGCCGCGAGATCGCGCGCGATGCCGTGGACGCTCGTCGCGTCCGGCCGGTTGGGCGTCAGGTTGATCTCGATGACGGGGTCGGCAAGGCCGGCATAGTCGGCGAACGCCGTGCCGACCGGCGCGTCCTCCGGCAGATCGATGATGCCGTTGTGCTCGTCGGAGAGTTCGAGCTCGCGCTCCGAGCACATCATGCCGAAGCTCTCGATGCCGCGGATCTTGCCGATGCCGAGCGTCACGTCGAGGCCGGGCACGTAGGTGCCGGGCAGGCCGAGGACGCCGACGAGGCCGGCGCGCGCGTTCGGCGCGCCGCAGACGACCTGCAGCGGCTTGCCGTCGTTGACGGCGGGCCCGGCATCGACGGTGAGCACCTGCAGCTTGTCGGCGTCGGGATGACGGCGGGCCTCGAGGACGCGCGCGATGGTGAAGGCACGCATGGCGGCCTTGTCGTCGAGCGATTCCACCTCGAGGCCGATCGCGGTGAGGCGTTCGGTGATCTCGGCGAGGGTCGCGTCGGTGTCGAGGTGATCCTTCAGCCAGGACAGGGTGAACTTCATGACGGGCTCGAAAAACGGGAACGGAACGGATGGAGGCGACCCAGCGGGCCGAAGGCGGGAGCGGTCAGGTGCGGTCGGCGACGTCGGATGCCGCCTGTCGCACGAGGCCGCTGGCGTGGACGAAGCGATAGACCGACAGAGCGACCACGGCGAAGACGAGGTTGACGATGAGGAGCGTCGCCAGCGTCTCGGTGGAATCGAAGGCGAACTTGGCGATCACGGTCGGCAGGAGGATGCCGACCGCCAGCGAGCCGAGGACGGCGGGCGTCGCCGGCAGATAGCCGTAGAGCACCGCGAAGATCGTGACCGTCACGAGCGCCAGAATATAGACCGAAGGCGAGGCGGCGAGCGTCGCGAAACCGAGCGACAGGAACAGCCAGCCGAAGATGGCGGCCACCAGCGTGCCGATGATCGCGCCGGCGATCACGGACACGGTCTCCACCACGGCGGAGCGGGCGATGCCGGCGGCGGATCGGGCCATGATGCGTTTCCTCGTCAGCTGAAAGGCGATACGCCTCGGGAACGGGCGCGGCTGTGATGCCCGCCTTTGGGGCACGGGTCAAATCGAAGCGCTAGGGGCGCAGGTCCTGCATGAAGCCGCGCGTCACGAGATCTTCCGAACTGCCGACCCGCAGCGAGCCGGGATACTCGAGCGACAGGTCGGGGTTGAAGGCGCCGGACGCCGCGATCTCGGCATAGAAGACGCCGCCGCCGAAATGCTCGCCCTCCTCCGCCAGTCGGGTGAACTCCTCGACCGAGACCGACGAGAACTTGAAATGGAGGAGCACGGCGTGGACGGCCGAGAAGTTGCGCGCGATCGGCAGGGGCCCGTGGATCGAGGAGCCGTTCTCCTGCGTCGCCGCGTCCACGAAGATCACCGGAAACTTGGTGAGGCGGATCCGGTTGCCGAAAAGCCGCGTGCGCGGGCCGCCGCGCACGGCCAGCGTGAACTTCTCGGGGGCGATCTCGTAGCCCTCGCCGTCGATCAGGGGCGAGACCTCCAGCGGATGCCGGTGCCGCGCGGGATCGTAGACCGCCTCGCGCAGCGGCCCGTCGGGGTAGAGGTCGAGCATCGGGGCGAGCCCGCGCTTCAGCTCCGCGCGCTCGAGGTCGGCGATGAAGTCGCGCAGGGACCGCGTCTCGCAGCCGGGAAACAGGAGGAACTCGTCGGCGTCGACGTTGAGATACCAGCGACCCCGGCCGTATCGTGTGAACAGCGCGTCGCGCCACACCCGGCCATAGGCGGAGGCGCCGTAGGTGACGTTGGAAGTGAAGAGGTCGACGTCGGGCTCGGCCGCCAGAAGCTCGGCCGTGCCGTCGTCCGAGCGATCGTCGACGAAGACGAAGCGGCTGACGCCGAGCCGCCGGTAGTGGGCGAGAAACGCCGGCAGATAGCTCGCCGAATTGCGCACGGTGCAGACGAGGGCAAGGTCGTCCGCCGCCAGCGGCCGCTCCGGCCCTGCCGGCGTCAGCACGATCCCGTCGGCCGGCCGCGCACGCCGCCGGTAGCGCCGTTCGCGAAGGGCGAGCGCCAGGCGGCGGAGCGGCGAGAGCCGCCCCATCGCCGCCCAGTCGGCCGGGTCGCGCACCGGATAGCGAAACGAGCGCGCCATAGGTTCAGCGTTACGAGCTGAGGCCGGCGAACAGCGTCGGCATGTCGAGCGGGCGGAAGCCGTAGTGCTCGACCCAGCGGATGTCGGCGTCAAAGAAGGCGCGCAAGTCCGGCATGCCGTATTTCAGCATGGCGATGCGGTCGATGCCCATACCCCAGGCGAAGCCCTGATACTCGTCCGGATCGAGCCCGACGCCGCGCAGGACATTGGGATGCACCATGCCGCAGCCGAGGATCTCCATCCAGTCGCTCCCTTCGCCGAAGCGCACCTCGGACCCGGAGCGGTCGCACTGGATGTCGACCTCCATCGAGGGCTCGGTGAAGGGGAAGAAGCTCGGGCGGAAGCGCATGTTGAGGCTCGGCACCTCGAAGAACGCCTTGCAGAACTCCGTCAGCACCCACTTCATGTTGGCGATGTTGGCGGACTTGTCGATGACGAGCCCTTCCACCTGATGGAACATCGGCGTGTGGGTGGCGTCCGAATCCTGCCGGTAGGTCTTGCCAGGGATGACGATGCGGATCGGCGGGCTCGAGGCTTCCATCGTGCGGATCTGCACGGGCGAGGTGTGGGTGCGCAGGAGCTTGCGCTCCGCCCCTTCCTTACCCTTCAGGAAGAACGTGTCGTGCATCTCGCGGGCCGGATGGCCCTCGGGGAAGTTGAGCGCCGTGAAGTTGTAGCGGTCGGTCTCGATGTCCGGCCCTTCGGCCACCGAGAAGCCCATGTCGGCGAAGATCGCGGTGATCTCGTCGACGACCTGGCTGATCGGGTGGATGCGCCCGCGCGCGACCGGCGAGGGGCGGACGGGCAGCGTCACGTCGAGCCGTTCGGCCGCAAGGCGCGCCTCGATCGCGGCATCGGCCAGCCGCTCGCGCTTGGCACCGAGCGCCTCGGCCACGCGGTCGCGCAGGCCGTTGAGCTTCGGCCCGAACTCGCGCCGCTCCTCGGCGCCCATCTTGCCGAGCCCTTTCAGGAGCTCGGAAATCTCGCCCTTCTTGCCGAGCGCGGCGAGGCGCACGGCCTCGAGCGCCGCTTCGTCGGCAGCGTTCTCCACGTCGTTGAGATAGCGGGCTTCGATCGCGGACAGGTCCGTCACGGCAGGTCCTCACGGGCAGGCGAAGGGAAGCCGGGCGGGATGGCCCGTTCCGGCGGGCCCGTCCTACAGCATCGATCGCGGAAGAAAAACGCTTAAAAAAGCCCGGGCGCCCGGCGGCGGCCCTCTGGAAAAGCAAAAGGCCCGCAGCGTCGGACGCCGCGGGCCTTTGCGTGTCATCGACCTCGGAAGGTCGACCGCCCTCAGGCGGCCTGCTTCTCGCCGACGGCGCGGGCGTGAGCGGTCTCGCTCGCGTCCTTGATGTAGCCGAGCGCGGTGCGCGACTGCTCGACGAGGGCGGCGAAGGCCTCGGGCTCGTGGATCGCGATGTCCGAGAGGACCTTGCGGTCGACCTGGATGCCGGCCTTGTTCAGGCCGTCGATGAAGCGGGCGTAGGTCAGGCCATGCTCGCGCACGCCGGCGTTGATGCGCTGGATCCACAGGGCGCGGAAGTTGCGCTTCTTGACGCGGCGATCGCGCGTGGCGAACTGCTTGGACCGATCGACGGCCGCCTTGGCGGCGCGGATCGTGTTCTTGCGACGGCCGTAGAAGCCCTTGGCGGCCTTCAGGACCTTCTTGTGCTTGGCGTGGGACGTAACGCCCCGCTTGACGCGTGCCATGATCTTATCTCCTTGAAATCTTTGAGTGCCCGACCGCGATCAGCGGTTGTAGGGCATGTAGACCTTGACGATCTTGGCATCGGCCTCGCTGAGGATCATCGATCCACGCGCGTTGCGGATGAAGTCGTTGGAGCGCTTGATCATGCCATGGCGCTTGCCGGCGGCGCCCGCCTTGACCTTGCCCGAGGCGGTCATGCGGAACCGCTTCTTGGCGGCCGACTTGGTCTTCATCTTGGGCATTTTGCTCTCCTCGATCGGAAAATCGCGCCCCGCATCGACCGGACCCGAAGGAACGGTCGAATCAAATCCCGACAAAGGATCGGAGGCCACGACAGCATCAGAACCGACACGGCATGCCCTGCCGGCCGGTTCGCGTGAACGGGCGGCTTATACAGACGACGCGCGGCGCGCGCAAGATCGACGCATCGCCGCCAAATTTCGCGTTCGGATTGAACCTTTGCAGAGGTTTGCACGCGATACTCCCCGCATCGCCCTCCGTCCCCGCTCCCATGACCCACCCCCCCTGCCCTGCCGGCCACCGCGCCGCTCTCTTGCTCCGCCTCGGCGAGGCCGTGCTGGAAGGAACCGGCTGGCAGGCGGTGGCGAAAGGTCTTGCGGCGGAACTCGGACCGGACACCGGCATCGCGCCCGTGGGCGAGCGCCTTCCGCCCGCCTCGCGAGCCGATACCGTCGCCTTTGTCGTCGAGGTGCCGGACCTTGGAACCTGGACGATCCGGGTGCCCGCCGGCGCCGATACCGGCCTCCTCGCGACCCTGCCGCTCGGCGAGGCCCTCGGCCTCGCCACGAGGATCGCCGGAGGGCGCACGCCGCCGCGCCCGGATCTCGAGCACCTCCTCGATCCCCTCCCCTACGCCGCCCTCCTCCTCGACGCGCGCGGCCGCATCCTCTTCGCCAATCCGGCCGGCGATGACATCCTGTCGAGCCGGCGCCTGTTCCGTCCTGCCGCCTTTGGCCAGCCGCTGCGCCCGGCAGATCGCCGGACCGGCGAGCGCTTCGATGCCGCGCTCGCGCCCGTCCTCCTCGACGGCGCGCCGGAGACGCGGTGGATCATGGCAGGGCCGGAGGGCATGCATCTTGCGGTCCACATGCGCCCGGCCGGACCGCCGACTGCGCCGATCGGGGCGGTGCGCGCCGTGGTCACGCTGCGCGCGATCGGCGCGGCCGCGTCGGCCGAGGCATCGGCGACGCCAGCCCGCTGACGGCCCTCGCCATTCCCGAACGCGACGCGCACGAAAAAGGGCGACCCCTGCGGGCCGCCCTTCAAGACTTGGCTCTGGCGATGCCGGGGTCGGTCAGCCCTTGGGCGCCAGCACCATCATCATCTGACGGCCCTCGAGCTTCGGCTCGGCCTCGACCTTGGAAATCTCGGCGGTCTCTTCACGCACCCGGTTGAGGAGACGCATGCCGAGTTCCTGGTGGGCCATCTCGCGGCCGCGGAAGCGCAGCGTGACCTTGACCTTATCGCCCTCGTCGAAGAAGCGGCGCACGGCCTTCATCTTGGTCTCGTAGTCGTGATCGTCGATGTTGGGACGCATCTTGATCTCTTTGACCTCGATGACCTTCTGGCGCTTGCGCTGCTCGGAGGCCTTCTTCTGGCCCTCGTACTTGAGCTTGCCGAGATCGAGGATCTTGCAGACCGGCGGCACGGCGGTCGGCACGATCTCCACGAGGTCTAGACCGGCCTCCTCGGCCAGGGCCAGGGCCTCCTGGGTGGGTATGGCACCCCGGTTCTGTCCGTCGGCATCGATCAGCTGAACGGAAGGAACCCGGATCTCCCGGTTGGAGCGCGGCCCCTCCTTTTGGGTCGGCGGTGCACGAAATGGTCTGCGAATGGTCGTTGACTCCGGCTGTTGACGATCGAATACGGTCGATTCTCGAAACGGTGCGCCGGGCGGGACAGGCGGGGCCGCGGCGCACCACGACCGGACCTTCTGCCCGGAGACTGGAGCCTCATATAACACGCCCCGGCCCGGATTTCACGCCGGGCCTTGAGAAAAAACGCCAGAATTCAGCCATCGCCGCGCCACGGAGGCCCGAATGACCGAAGCGCCCGCCCCCCATCTGCCGCCCCGTTTCGAGATCGCCCCGCATTCGGGCGAGCGCCTCGCCTATCTCGCGGTCGACGGGCGGGGCGAGGGCCCGACGCTCGTCTGGCTCGGCGGCTTCCGCTCCGACATGCGCGGCACCAAGGCCGAGGTTCTCTCGGCGCTGTGCGAGCGCGAGGGGCTCGGCTTCCTGCGCTTCGACTATTCCGGCCACGGCGAATCCGAGGGGCGCTTCGAGGACGGCACGATCTCGGGCTGGACGGAAGACGCCGCCGCGGTGATCGCGGCGCGCACGAAAGGCTCGCTCGTCCTCGTCGGCTCGTCGATGGGCGCCTGGATCGCGCTGCGCCTTGCCCAGCGCCTGCCCAGCCGGGTGGCGGCCCTTCTCCTGCTTGCGCCCGCGCCCGACTTCACCAGCCGGCTCGTCGAGCCGAAGCTGACGGCGGAGGACCGCGCGGCGCTCCAGCGCGACGGCTTCATCGCCGAACCCTCGCCCTATTCCGACCAGCCGACGCTCTACACACGCAAGCTGATCGAGGACGGCGCGCGGGCCGCCGTGATGACGGGGCCGATCGCGCTCGACGTACCGGTCCACGTCATCCAGGGCATGGAGGATCCGGACGTCCCCTACGGCCATGCGCTCGAACTCGTCTCGCTCCTGCCGTCGGCGGGCGTGACGCTGACGCTCGTCAAGGACGGCGACCACCGCCTGTCGCGACCCGAGGATCTCGCCCGCATGGAGCGGGCGGCGCTGGCTCTGGCGCGCGAAAGCCGCCCGCCCCGCCTCTGAAGCCGACGAGATGCGGCCACGCAGCACCAGGCGATCGTGACGTTTGCGCAACAATCGGCCGCGATCGCCACGATCGCTGGCAAACCCCTGCAACACATGGAGTTTTGCAGGCTGGAAAACTTTTCAGGCGGCGCCCTTGCCGGCCGATCCCACCCGCCTATTTCGCCCTCGCTGTTTTTGGGTGATTGACAGCTTCTGGCACTGCACACACGATAGTCCGCGAGCGATGACGGGTCGCTCGCTCGACGGAGATCGTGATGATTTTTCGGCGCTTTCTCGGCGTGACGGTCGTACTTTGCCTGCATTCGGCGGCTGCCCTGGCAGCCGGCGCGGCCCTGCCCGACGACGCCATGATGGTGGGCGATCCCATCAAGCAGCCCTTCGGCCACAAGGCCTTCTGCGAGCGCCAGCCGGAGGAGTGCGGACCGACCGCCGACGCCAGCGAGGCGCCTCCCGTGCTCGACGACGCGCTGATGGCCAAGGTCGCCAAGATCAACCTCGCCGTGAACGCCGAGATCCAACCGGTGAGCGACCAGGCGCTCTATGGTCAAGAGGAGTACTGGACCTTCCCGACCGACAACAAGGGCGACTGCGAGGACTACGCGCTTCTGAAGCGGGCTCGCCTCCATGCGGCCGGCATCCCCCTGTCGGACCTTCTCCTGACGGTGGTCAACAAGCTCGACGGTACCGGCCATGCCATCCTGACGCTGCGCACCGCGTCCGGCGACTTCGTGCTCGACAATCTCGACTGGCGCGTGCGCCGCTGGACCGAGGTGCCCTACCGCTTCGTGAAGCGGCAGTCGCCGACGAATGCCAGCGAATGGCTGGAGATCGAGAACGCGCCGGAGCCGCTGGTCTCCTCGGTCTCGCGCTGACGGCCCCACGCGACAGACAGGGCGGCACGGTCTAAGAGCGGAGCTTGATGAACAAGCTCTTCTCCTTCCTGATCATCCTCGTGATGATCCTCCAGATCATCCGCCCGATCGGCCTGCCGGGCTTCCGGCGCCGCGGCGACTTCTGGAAGCTCGCGATCGTCGCGATGGTCGTCTTCGGCCTCGACGTCCTCCTGCGCCCGCACTGAGCCGACCGGCGACCGGGAGGCCCTTGGCGCGAATTTGATCCACACGGGCCGCTCGTGTAGGACACGCGCTTTGACGAGTCCGTCGGTTCCGTCCGTCGGCCAAGGCGCTGGAATTCCCATGGATCGCATTCGCATTCGCGGCGGCAACGCCCTCAACGGGACGATCCCGATCTCGGGCGCCAAGAACGCGGCCCTGCCGCTGATGATCGCCTCGCTCCTCACCGACGACACGCTGACGCTCGAGAACGTGCCGCATCTGGCCGACGTCGAGCAGCTCATCCGCATCCTCGGCAACCACGGCGTCGACTACACCGTGTCGGGCAAGCGGCTGGCGACGCATGCCACCTCGGGGCGCACCATCCACTTCACCGCCCGCACCATCGTCGACACCACAGCGCCCTACGAGCTCGTCTCCAAGATGCGCGCGAGCTTCTGGGTGATCGGGCCGCTGCTCGCCCGCTGCCACAAGGCGCGCGTCTCGCTGCCGGGCGGCTGCGCCATCGGCACGCGGCCCGTCGACCTCTTCATCGAGGGCCTGCAGGCGCTGGGCGCCACGATCGACATCGACGCCGGCTACATCGTCGCCGAGGCCAAGGGCGGGCTCGTCGGCAACCGCTACACCTTCCCCAAGGTGTCGGTCGGCGCGACGCACGTCATGATGATGGCGGCCTCGCTCGCCAAGGGCCAGACGGTGATCGAGAACGCCGCCCGCGAGCCGGAGGTGGCGGACCTTGCCGCCTGCCTCAACGCGATGGGCGCCAAGATCTGGGGCGCCGGGACCTCGACCATCACGATCGACGGCGTCACCGCGCTGTCGGGCGCGCGCCACCGCGTGCTGCCCGACCGCATCGAGACCGGCACCTATGCGGTGGCGGTCGCGATGACCGGCGGCGACGTGACGCTGGAAGGCACCCATTCCGACCTCCTGCAGACCGCACTGACGGCGCTCGGCGACGCGGGCGCCGAGATCACCGACACGCCGAACGGCCTGCGCGTGCGCCGCAACGGCGGCGGCATCCGGCCGGTCGACGTCGTGACCGATCCGTTCCCCGGCTTCCCGACCGATCTCCAGGCCCAGTTCATGGCGCTGATGACGCGCTCGGACGGCGTCTCGCACATCACCGAGACGATCTTCGAGAACCGCTTCATGCACGTGCAGGAGCTGGCGCGGCTTGGGGCGAAGATCTCGCTGTCCGGCCAGATGGCGCGCATCGAGGGCGTGCCGCGTCTCGTCGGCGCGCCTGTCATGGCAACCGATCTTCGCGCCTCGGTCAGCCTCGTGATCGCGGGCCTCGTCGCCGACGGCGAGACGGTCGTCAACCGCGTCTATCACCTCGACCGCGGCTTCGAGCGGCTGGAGGAGAAACTCGGCGCCTGCGGGGCCGAGGTCGAGCGCATTTCGGGCTGAGATACGGCGGTCGGGCGGCGGAAAGCGGAGCGCAGGCTTGCTTTTTGCCGCGTGAAATCCGATCTAGGGCGCAAATTCACCCATTGACGAGGTCGCCGCACCCGGCGACCCCAGATTCTCAAGGGGAGGACGCGAGACGTCGTCCTGCCCCGCAACGAGGCCCGATACCCGCATGGCGAAAGAAGAAGTTCTCGAGTTTCCCGGCACGGTCACCGAACTGCTGCCCAACGCGACCTTCCGCATCAAGCTCGAGAACGACCACGAGATCATCGCCCACACGGCGGGCCGGATGCGCAAGAACCGCATCCGCGTTCTGACGGGCGACAAGGTTCTCGTCGAGATGACGCCCTACGACCTGACCAAGGGCCGCATCACCTACCGCTTCAAGTAAGACGCCGATGCCGGCCACGCCCCACAGCGCGCTGGTGCTCGCATCCGGGTCGCCGCGCCGGCTCGAGCTCCTGCAGCAGGTCGGCATCGAGCCGGCACGCCTGCTTGCGACCGCGATCGACGAGACGCCCGAACGCTCCGAGCACCCGCGCTCGCTCGCCAAACGCCTGTCGAAGGCAAAGGCTCTGAAGGCCTTTGAGGCGATCGCCGCGCGCGGCGAGACGAAGGACACGTTCGTGCTCGGCGCCGACACCGTGGTGTCGCTCGGTCGGCAGGTGGTGCCCAAGGCCGAGATCGCCGACGACGCCGTCACCAACCTGCGCCTCCTGTCCGGCCGCTCGCACCGCGTCTTTACCGGCGTGTGCGTCGTCACGCCGGGCGGCAAGGCGCGCCAGCGGCTCGTCGAAACGCGCATCCGCTTCAAGCGCCTGTCGCGCGACGACATCGAGCGCTACGTCGAGAGCGGCGAGTGGCAGGGCAAGGCGGGTGGCTACGCCATCCAGGGCCTCGCCGGCGCCTTCGTGGTGCGCCTCGTCGGCTCCTATTCCAACGTCGTCGGCCTGCCGCTGTACGAGACCCTGTCGCTCCTGACGGGCGAGGGCTTCGTGGTGCCCCGGCCGGGCGCCGCCCCGCTGACCTGAGGGCGCCCTGCCATGAGCGCCGAGATCACGGGCCTGCGCGCGGCCCGCAAGTGCCCCGAATGCGGCCGCCCGTCCGACCGGGCGACCTTCCCGTTCTGCTCGCCGCGCTGCAAGGACGTCGATCTTCACCGCTGGCTGTCGGGCGCCTACGTCATTCCGGGCCCCGAAGACGAGACCGTGTCGCCGGACGACGACGACCGAGGCTGAACCCGCGACCCAAGACATGAAAAAGCCGGCGCGCTGCATCGCAGCCGCCGGCTTTTTCATGTCGAAAGGCCCGCCCCCCGAAACGGCGCGGACCTTGGGCCGGGTTACTGTGCGGGCGCCGGGGTCGTGGCGGGTGCGCCCTGCCCCGTGCCGGCCGGCAGCGCCGGATGGGCGGTGTCCTCAATGGCGAACGGGATGTATTCGCCCGCCGGCGGATAGACCTGCACGAGGCCCTTCAGCACCATCTCGACGGCCACGAACAGGATCACGGCAAGGCCGACATAGGCGATCCAGCGATGGCGGTTGAGGAGCTTGGCGATGAAGTTGGCGGCGAACGCCATCAGCGCGATCGACAGGAGAAGGCCGAACGCCAGCAGCGTCCAGTGGTGCCCCTCGGCGGCGCCCGCCACCGCGATCACGTTGTCGAGCGACATCGAGACGTCGGCGACGATGATCTGGAGGGTCGCCTGCGCCAGCGTCTTGCGCGGCTTGCCCACCACCGTGCCGTCGAGGCCGGCTTCGCCATGAGCGTCGTGCTCGGGCGCGCGCAGTTCGCTCCACATCTTCCAGCAGACCCAGAGAAGCAAGAGGCCGCCGGCCAGGAGGAGGCCGACGATGGCGAGAAGCTGCGTCGCGACGACGGTGAAGGCGATGCGCAGGATCGTTGCGGCGGCGATGCCCCAGAAGATCGCCTTCTTGCGCTGGTCGACCGGCAGGCCGGCGACGGCCAGACCGATGACGATCGCGTTGTCGCCGGCGAGGACGACGTCCATGATGATGATCTGACCGAGCGCCAGCCAGCCTTCGGGTGTGAGGAGTTCGAACATGGGGGCCTTTCCCGCCGCTCCAGCGGATGGGCAACCCATACGGGACGAGACCTTTGGACGCGCGGCTGGTGTTCAGTCGGCGGACGGGGCTCGCAGGCGACGGGTCGCGGATGGAGAAAATCGTCCGCCAGTCCGACATCGCAGCCGCATCATGCGACTGCCAGAGGGGCCCGGCCTGGCCCTCCGGCCTTATCGGTCCTCACGCAAAGTTGCAAGACGCGTGATGGATGGCGGGCCAAGGTTGAACCGACGGGCGTGCGGGTCTAGGCCATCCGCCGACACGTCCACCCGAGGCCCGCCCGATGACAACCACCACCCTGACCCAGCTCGGCGCCGAGGCGCGCCCCGCCGCCAGCCCCGAGGACGCCGTCCTCGAGACCGTGCCCTACACCCGGCGCGAGGGCCCGCCCGCGATCGTGCGCTTCGCCTGCCCCGAATTCACCTCGCTCTGCCCGGTCACCGGGCAGCCGGATTTCGCCCATCTCGTGATCGACTATGCGCCCGACCAGCGCCTCGTCGAATCGAAGTCGCTGAAGCTCTTCCTCGTCTCCTTCCGCAACCACGGCGCCTTCCACGAGGACTGCACCGTGATGGTGGCGCGGCGCATCGTGGAGGCGACGCAGCCGCTCTGGCTGCGCATCGGCGGCTATTGGTATCCGCGCGGCGGCATCCCGATCGACGTGTTCTGGCAGACCGGCGCGCCGCCGGAGGGCGTCTTCCTGCCCGACCAGGGCGTGCCGCCCTATCGCGGGCGCGGCTAAGGCGTTCCCCGGCGGCGCGGCGAGGCCGCTTCGCCGGGGAACGCTCGGGCGAACGCTCCGTCGCCGTTGATCGGCGGCGCGCGCCCGTCTACACGCGGCGTGACAAGGACTTTCGGGGGAACGCCGCATGGAACTGGACAAGGTCGAGGACGCGATCGCCGCGATCGCCGCGGGCGAACTCGTGGTGGTGGTGGACGACACCGACCGCGAGAACGAGGGCGACCTCATCATGGCGGCCGCGCGCGCGACGCCGGAGAAGATGGCCTTCATGATCCGCCACACGAGCGGCATCCTGTGCGTGCCGATGACGGGCGAGCGGGCGAACCGGCTGAACCTGCCGCCGATGGTCGCCAACAATCTCGACCCGATGCGCACCGCCTTCACCGTGTCGGTCGACTACCGCGTCGGCATGACGACCGGCATCGCGGCGGAAGAGCGCGCGGCGACCGCGCGGGCCCTGTCCAACGACAACGTGCCGGGTTCGGAGTTCCTGCGCCCCGGCCACATGTTCCCGCTGATCGCGCGCGAGGGCGGCGTCCTCACCCGCTCCGGCCACACGGAAGCGGGCACCGATCTCGCCATGCTCGCCGGATTGCCGCCGGTCGGGGTTCTGGCCGAGGTCGTCAACGACGACGGCACGGTGAAGCGCCTGCCCGAACTCATTCCCTTTGCGCGCGAGCATGGGCTCAAGATCATCTCGATCGAGGACCTCATCTCCTACCGCATCCGGCGCGAGAGCTTCGTGCGCTGCGTGCGCGAGGAGGAGATGATGATCGGCGGCCTCAAGGGCCGCATCCGCGTCTACGAGACCCCGTTCGACGACATGCAGCACGTCGTCGCCCTGTTCGGCGATGTGCGCTACGCCGAGAAGGTGCCGACGCGTATCCATCGCGAGCAGCCGGTCAACGACCTCTTCGCCAAGGTGCGCGGTCGCCCGAGCTGGGTGGAGCTGGCCGTCGACAAGCTGAAGGACCGCGGCCAGGGCATCCTGATGCTCCTGCGCACGCCCGAGGTCGACCAGTTCGAGGCCGCGCCGACGCCCGGCGAGCCGGTGACCGACGGCGAGCGCCACGGCAGCGCCAAGGCGCGCCGCCAGCGCTGGCGCGAGGTCGGCATCGGCGCGCAGATCCTGCGCGACGTCGGCGTGCGTTCGATCTCGGTGCTCGCCACCCACGAGCGCGCCTATGTCGGCCTCACCGGCTTCGGCATCGAGGTCGCCGACACGATCCTCGTCGACGACTGACCGTTCAACGGGAAGGCCCTCGGCAGAAGGGCCCCTCGGGGCTTATCTGACAGGGAACCCGTCGGCGCTCTCCCGCGCCGGCGTTACCCGGAGCCCCGCCCATGAGCCCGCCTGACCCCATCCCCGCGACGCCGCTGCGCATCGGCACGGTGTCGCTCGTGGTGCGCGACCTTGCCCGCATGGCCGACTTCTACCGAGAGGTGATCGGCCTTGCCGAGATCGGTCGGGACGGCGCGACCGTGCAGCTCGGCGCGGGACCACGCGCCTTCCTGGCGCTGACCGAGGATCGGTCGGCGCCCCTCTCCGGCCGCCGCTCGGCGGGCCTCTTCCACACCGCCTTCCTCCTGCCCGACCGCGCATCGCTCGGCCGCTGGCTGCGCCACGCGGCGGACCTGCGCGCCCCGCTTCAGGGCGCCTCGGACCACGGCGTCAGCGAGGCGATCTACCTCGCCGATCCCGAGGGTAACGGTATCGAGGTCTACGCCGACCGGGCCGGGGCCGAATGGCCGCGCGAGGGCGGCGCGCTGCAGATGGTATCCGATCCCCTCGACATGCAGGCGCTGCTGGCCGCCGGCGCCGGCGGCACGTTTGCCGGCGCGCCCATGGGCACCACCGTCGGGCACGTCCACCTCCAGGTCGGCGACGTCGCCGAGTCCGAGCGCTTCTACGCGACCGCTCTCGGTCTCGACGTGATGCAGCACATGCCGAGCGCCACCTTCCTCTCGAGCGGCGGCTATCACCACCACGTCGCCGGCAACATCTGGAACAGCCGCGGCGCACGCCCGCGCGATCCCGCGGCCACCGGCCTCAAGGGCTTCGAACTCCTTGCCCGCGACGAGGCGGCCTTCGGGGCGGCCGAGGCCGCGATCCTCGCGTCGGGCGCGACGGCCGCGCGCGAGCGAGAGGCCATCCACCTGACCGATCCCGCCGGGGTCGGCATCACGCTGAAGCGAGGCTGAGATGCTGGTCGATGGCCGTTGGACGGAAAACTGGCAGCCGGTGCAGGGCACGGACGCCAAGGGCGGCTTCGTCCGCCAGACGTCGAGCTTTCGCCACTTCGTCACCCCGGACGGCTCGGCGGGCCCGACCGGCGACGGCGGGTTCGCGGCGGAGGCCGGTCGCTACCACCTCTATGTCGCCCTCATCTGCCCCTGGGCCTCGCGCACGCTGATCGCGCGGCGACTGAAGGGGCTGGAGGATGTCGTGTCCGTCTCCGTGGTTCGTCCGGAGCTTGGAGCCGAGGGCTGGCGCTTCGGCGCGGGCGAAGGCTCGACGGACGATGCCGTCAACGGCGCGCGCTTCGTCCACGAGCTCTACACCCGCGCAGACCCGCACGTGAACGGCCGCGCGACAGTGCCGGTCCTCTGGGACAAGCGGCGCGGCACGATCGTCAACAACGAATCGGCCGACATCCTGCGGATGTTCAATTCCGGCTTCGGCACGCTGGCGCGGGGCGACCTCGACCTGCGACCCGCCGACCTCGAGCCGGAGATCGACGCGCTCAACGACTGGATCTATCCGCGCCTCAACAACGGCGTCTACCGCGCCGGCTTCGCGACGACTCAGGACGCCTATGAGGATGCCTACGCCGCCGTTTTTGAAGCGCTCGACGCGCTGGAGGACCGTCTCGCGACAGGCGGACCGTTCCTCTTCGGGCGCCGGCTCACCGAGACCGACATCCGCCTTTTCGTCACGCTCGTCCGCTTCGACGCCGCCTATCACGGCCTCTTCAAGTGCAACCGCCAGCCGCTGTCGAGCTATCCCGCCCTCACCGCCCATACCAGGCGGATGCTGGACGTGCCCGGCGTGCGCGGGACCGTGTCGATCGACCACATCAAGCGCGGCTACTATTCGATCCGGGCGCTGAACCCGAACGGCATCGTGCCGCTCGGGTCGGACCTGGCGAGCCTCGGCCTCTAGGGTACGACGATCGCGCGGATCTCGCCGGCGGGCGCTCGAGCCGAGATCGCCTCGGCGCCTTCCTGCAGCGTGACGCGGCGCGAGACGAGCGGGGCGACGTCGATCGCGCCCGCGGCCAGAAGCGCCGCGGCGCGCGCATGGGTGAAGGGATTGACGAACGAGGTCAGGAACTGGACCTCGCGGAACAGGAGATCGAAGGGCTCGATCTCGACCTTTTCGCCCTGCGGCAGGACGCCGAGAAGAAGCACGCGGCCGCCACGCGCGGCGAGGCGCGGCGCCTGCGCCACCGTCTCCGCGACGCCCGCCGCCTCGACAACGAGGTCGGCGCCGCCCGGCAGGAGGCCGCCCTCGCCGGCGATCCGGCGCTCCACCTCTCCCTGTCCGGCATCTACGGTGTCGGTCGCGCCCAGCCGCTCGGCCAGCGCGCGCTTGTCGGCGCTGCGCGTCGCGAGGACGATCCGCGAGGCGCCGGCGAGGCGCGCGAGCTGGACGACGAGGAGGCCGATCAGGCCGCCGCCGAGGACGACGATCGTCTCGCCGGGCTTCGGAGCCGCGACGTCCATCCCGTGGATGCAGCAGGCGAGCGGCTCCGTGAAGGCGCCGTGCACGGGATCGAATCCGTCCGGCAGGCGATGGGCCTGCGTCTCCGGCACGAGGACGTGGGTGGCGAAGCCGCCGTCGCGATGGATACCGATCGCCTGGAGGTTTCGGCAGAGATGCACCCGCCCGCGGTGGCATTCGGGGCAGCGGCCGCAGGCGATGTTGGGATCGCCCGTCACCATCATGCCCGGGCCGAAGCGTGTCACGCCGGGCCCGACGGCTTCCACCGTGCCGGCGAACTCGTGGCCGAGCGTCACCGGCGGGCGCGAGGGAAACTCGCCGTGGAAGAGATGGCGGTCGGTGCCGCAGATGCCGCAGGCCTCGACCCGGACGAGAAGGTCGCCCTCGCCCGGCACCGGCGTTTCGAGATCGCGCACGGCCAGCTGTCCGACGCCCTCCAGACGGATCGCCCGCATGTCATGTCCTCCCGGCGCCGAGCCGCGCCGATCCTCCTCGGCTGCTTCGCACGCAATGCAGAGGATCGCCAGCCGGGGCGGGAAAGTCCAGACGACGAAAGCCCCGGCGCGAGGTTTAGTCGGGCGACAGGAAGCCGGCTTCGGCTCACGCCTTCGCGCTAGCGCGGCGCCCGGCTTCCAGCCAGAGCTGCCGCTCGCGTTCGGCGTCGCCGAGCGCCCGGTGCTCGGGCGTGGCGTCACGCCCCATCCGTTCGATCTCGGCAAGGATCGCCCGCGCCTCCGCGTCCCGCCCGGGCCCGAGATGACGGGCGACGAGATCGGCCCGCGCCTCTTCCGTGTCTTTCAGCCGGAGCGCGTGGCGCGGTTGGCCGCCGCCGCGCAGGAGCACGCTCAGCCACTTCCCGTCCCAGGACGGCGCGCTGGCATAGAGCGCGTGGGGCCCGAGGACATCCAGCATCCGCCGCGCCAGCGCATCGGCCGGCATGCCCTCGCGCTCCAGCCGTTCGCGCGACAGGCCGTGGATGCCCTCGGCCTCCGCCTCCCAGTCGGTCCAGTCCGGCTGGGGGCGGATGAGATGGCTCTCCCCTTCGCCGGTCTCGAAGACCCAGGCGACCTCGACGGGAAAGCTCTTAGCGTTGAGGGACGAGGCCTCGAAGTCGAGAAAGACGATCATCGCCCTTCAACGAAAAGGCCGGCGGATCGCTCCGCCGGCCTCGTCTCGAAATGCGAAGCGATCAGCCCGCGTAGGCCTTCACGTCCTGGCGCTGTTCGCCGAGGCCCTCGATGCCGAGGCGCATGACGTTGCCGGCCTTCAGCCAGACGGGCTCCGGCTTGATGCCCATGCCGACGCCCGGCGGGGTGCCGGTGGTGATGATGTCACCCGGCTGCAGGCTCATGAACTGCGAGATGTAGTGGACGAGGTGGGCGACGCCGAAGACCATCGTCTTCGTCGAGCCGTCCTGGTAGCGGTGGCCGTCGACCTCGAGCCACATCGAGAGCGCCTGCGGGTCGGCGACCTCGTCGCGCGTCACCAGCCACGGGCCGATCGGTCCGAACGTGTCGGCCGACTTGCCCTTGACCCACTGGCCGCCGCGCTCGGTCTGGAAGTGGCGCTCGGAGATGTCGTTGACGACGCAGTAGCCGGCGACGTGGTCGAGCGCGTCGGCTTCCGAGACGTAGCGCGCCTCGGTGCCGATGACGACGCCGAGCTCGACCTCCCAGTCCGGCTTGATCGAGCCCTTGGGGATGACGACGTCGTCGTTCGGGCCGACGATGGCGCTGGTCGCCTTCATGAAGAGGACGGGCTCGGAGGGCACCGCCATGCCGCTCTCGGCGGCGTGGTCGGCGTAGTTCAGGCCGACGCAGATGAACTTGCCGACGCGGCCGACACAGGGGCCGATGCGCTCGTCGCCCTCGATCGTCGGCAGCGAGCCGAGGTCGGCGGCGCGGATCTTCTGGAGGCTTTCGTCCGACAGGGCCTCACCGGCGATGTCGTCGACGAGGCTCGACAGGTCGCGCAGGGTTCCGTCCTCGAGGCGGATGGCCGGGCGTTCGCGGCCCTTCTGGCCGACGCGAAGAAGCTTCATGGGTGGTGTCCCCTCAATAGGTGGCTCGGCCGCCCGACAGGTCGAAGACCGAGGCGGTGGTGAAGGAATTGTCCTTGGAGACGAGCCAGGCCACCATCGCGGCGGCCTCCTCGACCTCCAGGAACCGGCCGCGCGGGATGCGCACCAGCATGTAGTCGATGAACTCGGGCGTCAGCGTCTCGAGGATGCGCGTGCGCGCGGTCGCGGGCGTGATCGCGTTGACGGCGATGTCGTGCTTTGCCAGTTCCTTGCCGAGCGACTTCGTCAGGCCGATGACGCCGGCTTTCGCCGCCGAATAGGCGGAGAGGTTCGGGTTGCCCTCCTTGCCGGCGATGGAGGCGATGTTGACGATGCGCCCGTAGTTCCGCGCCTTCATGCCCGGCACCACGGTGCGGTTGACGTAGAACGTGCCGTTCAGGTTGATCTCGACGACGCGGCGCCATTCGTCCGGGTCGTATTCGTCGAGCGTCGCGTTCTTGCCGGCGATGCCGGCGGAATTGACGAGGATCGAGACCGGGCCGACCTCCGCCTCCACAGCGGCATGGGCGTGGCCAAGAGCCGCGAGATCGGTGATGTCGACGGTTTGCGACGACGCGGCCTCCCCCAGCGCCGCCACCGCGTCGCGCAGGAGTTCGACATTGGTGTCCCAGAGGCTGACGCGGGCGCCGGACGCGACGAGACGCTGCGCCACGGCAAAGCCGATGCCCTGCGCGCCGCCGGTGACGACGGCGACCTGGCCTTCAAGATCGATGCGGTTCATGCTTCCCCTCCCAAGGACGCCCTCGCCCCTTGTTTAACGTTACATGAAACCGCCTGCAAGCCGCTCTCATCCCGTCTCCCCGGCGAGAAAGGCGACGGGGAGACAAAGGTCCTGCGTCTCGAAGCGCCCGGTTTCCAAGCGCTTCAGCATCGCCTCGCCCGCCCGCTCGCCGAGCTCATAGGCGGGCGAAGCCAGGGTCGTCAGACGCGGGCGCGCATGCCGGTGGGCGGGGAAGTCGTTGAAGCCGACGACGCGCACGGCGCCCGGCACCGCCACGCCCCGGTCGAGAAGATGGAGGAGCGCGGCCGAGGCGATCTGGTCGTTGGCGCCCCAGACCGCGCCCGGCAGGCCATTTTCGGCGATCCACAGGCGCAGGGCCTCCTGCACGGCGGAAAAGTCGTCATGGTCGACGCGCAGGACATCGGCCGGCTCGGCGCCGAGCCCCTGGCCGAGACCGCCGAGCCGGTTCTCGATCGCCGGCCAGCTCTGGCGCGGCAGCATCGCGAGGACGCGCGACACGCCAAGACGCGCGAGATGGGCACCGACCCGGCGGCCGCCCCCCCGGTCGTCCTGGCGCACAAGGCAGAGGTCGCGCCCATCGGTCTCCACCACTTCCTGGAAGAGGACCACCGGCTGGCCGAGGTCGCTGAGGCGCCGCACGATGTCGTGGCGCGCCGCGCGCTCGCCCGACACCATGGCGCAGAGCCCGCCGACGTCATAGGTCCGCATCAGGTTGGAGGCGGCGAGCTGGTCGGGATGGAGCCCGGAGAGCGTCAGCGTCCAGTCCGCGCGGTTGAGGACGTTGGCAAGACCGGCGACGAGCTGCGCGGTGAAGAAGTTTGCAAGGAAGGCCGGCGATTCGTCGACGATCACCATGCCGATCGAGCGCGGTCCCTGCCCCCGCAGGTTGCGCGCGCTGGACTGGCGGCGGTAGCCGAGGCGCGCGATCGCCTCCTCGACCCGGGCGCGAGCCGCCGCCCCCACGAACTGCGTCTTGTTGTTGATGACGTTGGACACGGTCATCGCCGAGACGCCCGCCTCGCGCGCGACGTCCTTGATCGTCGCCCGGCTCTGCCTCACGGCGTTCATGCGTGATCCGCGTCTCCGGTGCCGGGCGCACAGCGCGTCCCGGCCACCCGTCATAGCGAGGCGGGGGCGCCCCCGCCAAGCCCGGCACTCGTCAGGTCGGATTGCCGGGCGGCGTCGTCGTGCCGGGCGCCATCTCGGTTCCCATCAGGCCGAACCCGTCGGACCAGAGCCCGATCAGGAACAGGGCCACGAGAATGGCCACGACGATCAGCACCGTCGCCTGCGATTTCGTCCGCCTGCCCTCGCGCATGCCCGCACTCCATCGTTGATCACCGGAGGCGAACGACGTCGGGGGAAACGCGGTTTCCCGCAAAATCCTCAGCCGGGTTCAGGTCGCGGCTTCCGCCTCCATCTCGCGCGGGGCGCGGCGGCCGAACAGGAGCGCCAGGATCCAGCCGGCCGACATGACGAGGACGATGGTCGGCGCCGGGGCGCTGTCGAGGAACACCGACAGCCAGATGCCGAGCGTCGAGGCGAGAAGCGCGAAGCTTGCGGCCACCACCAGCATCCGGCCGAAGGAGCGGACGAGGAGGAAGGCGGTCGCGCCCGGCGCGATCAGGAGCGCCACGACGAGGATGATGCCGACCGCCTGCATGGAGGCGACGATCGCGGCCGACAGGGCGGCGAGCAGCCCGTAGTGCAGGAGGCGGACGGGCAGGCCCGAGACGCGTGCCTGCACCGTGTCGAAGCTGTGCAGAAGGAGACTGCGCCAGGACAGCACCACGAACAGGAGGACCGGCACGACGATCGCGGCGATCTCCACGAGATCCCCCGGCGCGAGGCCGAGGAGATCGCCGAACAGGATATGGTCGAGATGCAGCGCCGAGCGCACCTTGGCGTGGAGGACGATGCCGAGCGCGAACATGCCGGCAAAGGCGACGCCCATGGCGGTGTCCTGCGCGATGCGGCTGTTGTTCTTCAGGAAGCCGGAGCCGGCAGCGCAGAAGAGGCCGGCCGCAAAGGCACCAAGCGCCAGCGGCAGGCCGGCGGCATAGGCGAGAACGATGCCGGGCAGGACGGCGTGGGACACCGCGTCGCCCATCAGCGACCAGCCCTTCAGCACCAGGAAGCAGGACAGAAGCGCGCAGGGCACGGCGATCAGCGCGCCGGCCAGAAAGGCGTATTGCAGGAAGTCGATCTGGAAGGGGAAGAGGAGATCCGCAACGCTCATGGCAGCGCCTCCCGGACCTCGGCCCTCGCCCGGCGGCGCGCGGCGAACATCCCGTGCTTGGGCGCGAAGACGAAGGCAAGAAGGAAGAGCGCCGTCTGCAGCACCACGATCACGCCGCCCGTCGCCCCGTCGAGGAAGTAGCTGGCATAGGCGCCGATGCCGCTGGTGAGCGCGCCGATCGCGACGGACAAGGCGATCATCCGCCCGAACCGGTCGGTCAGGAGATAAGCCGTCGCGCCCGGCGTCACCACGGCGGCGACCACCAAGAAGGCGCCGACGGTCTGCATGGCGGCGACGGCGCACGCGCTGAGAAGTGTAAAGAACAGGGCGCGCCAGAGCGTCGGGTCGAGGCCGATCGTGCGGGCATGGTTCTCGTCGAAGAACACAGCCATCAGCGTGCGCCAGGCGAGGAGCAGGATCGCGAGCGTCACGCCCGAGATGAGGACGAGCTGCAGCGTGTCGGCCGGCGTGACGGCGAGGATGTTGCCGAGCACGATCGACTGGATGTCGATCGGCACCGGCGAGATCGAGACCATGAAGAGGCCGAGGCCGAAGAAGGAGGTGAAGATCAGGCCGATCACCACGTCCTCCTTCAGACGGGAGACGCGCGCGATGAGAAGGATCGCACCGGCCGCCAGCCCGCCCGACAGGAAGGCACCGATCGAGAAGGGCAGGCCGAGCATGTAGGCGCCCGCGACGCCCGGCACGATCGAGTGCGACAGCGCATCGCCGATCAGCGACCAGCCCTTGAGGACCACGAAGGCCGACAGGAAGGCGCAGACGCCGCCGACCAGCATCGAGACCCAGATGGCGTTGAACATGTAGTCGTAGGTGAAGGGCTCGAGGAGCGCAGCGCTCACGCGACGGCCTCCACGGGCTCGCGGCCGGCGGCGGGGGCCGAGGCGGCCGGCATCGCGCCGAACAGCCCGCCGCGCAGCGTGCCGCCGAAGGCGCGCTCCAGATGCGCCGGGGTGAACACGTCGGCGGTCGGTCCGGCGGCGAGCACGGTCCGGTTGACGAGGATCGCGCGGTCGCAGAAGTCGGGCACGGCGGCGAGGTTGTGGGTTGAGACCAGCATCGCCGCGCCCTCGCGGCGAAGGTCCTTCAGGAGCGCGATGATTGCCTCTTCCGTGCGCAGGTCGACGCCGGTGAAGGGCTCGTCCAGAAGGATCACCTCGGCACCCTGCGCCAGCGCACGCGCGAGGAAGACGCGCTTCTTCTGGCCGCCCGAGAGTTCGCCGATCTGGCGGGCGCGGAAGTCCGCCATGCCGACGCGGGCGAGCGCCGCCGCCACCGCCCGGTGGTCGGCCGGCTTCGGGCGGCGAAGCCAGCCCATGTGGCCGTAGCGGCCCATCATCACGACGTCCTCGACCAGAACGGGGAAGTTCCAGTCGATCTCCTCGCTCTGCGGCACGTAGGCGACGCGGTTCCCCTTCAGCGCCTGGCCAACGGGCGCGCCGAGGATCGACACGCGACCCGACGACTGCGGCACGAGGCCGAGCACGGACTTGAACAGCGTCGACTTGCCGCCGCCGTTGACACCGACGAGCGCCGTGATCGAGCCGCGCGGAACGCTGAACGTGGCCTCGCGCAGGGCGACGTGACCGTTGCGGTAGACGACGGTGAGGCCGGACGCCTCGATGCCGAAAGCCGCGCTCACGAGGAGAAGCCTGCGGCGATCGTCTGCGTCGTCACGCGCAGGAGGTCGATATAGGTCGGCACCGGTCCGCCCTCGGCGCTGAGGCTGTCGACGTAGAGGACGCCGCCGTAGCGCGCGCCGGTCTCGCGCGCGACCTGGTTCGCGGGATCGGGCGAGACGGTGCTTTCCGAAAAGACGACCGGGATCTTCTCGGCCGTCACCGTGTCGACCACGCGGCGCACCTGCTGGGGCGTTCCTTGCGAGTCGGCATTGATCGGCCAGAGATAAAGCTCGCGCAGACCGAAGTCGCGGGCGAGGTAGGAGAACGCCCCCTCGCTGGTCACCAGCCAGCGGTGCCCCTCGGGCAGGGCGGCGAGCGAGGTGCGCAGGCCCTCGACGCTCGCCGAGATCTCGCCCTTGTAGCGCTCGGCATTGGCGGCGTAGGTCGCGGCGTTGGCGGGATCCTCGGCAGACAGCGCGTCGCGAATGTTGTCGACATAGGTCAGCGCCAGCGTCGGCGACATCCAGGCATGCGGGTTTGGCTTGCCCTGATAGGGCCCCTCGCCGATCAGGATCGGCTCGATGCCTTTCGTCAGCACCGCCGAGGGCTTGTCCCCCAACCGGGAGAAGAAGCGCTCGAACCAGAGCTCCAGCCCCAGCCCGTTCCACAGGACGAGGTCGGCGTCGCGCACCGAGAGGATGTCGCGCGGGGTCGGCTGGTAGTTGTGGATCTCGGCGCCGGGCTTGGTGATCGAGACCACCTCGGCCCGGTCGCCCGCGACGTTGCGCGTCATGTCGGCGAGGACCGTGAAGGTCGTGGCGACCTTCAGCTTGTCGGCGGCGAGCGCGGGTACGGATACCAGGGCGGCGGCAAGGGCGAGGGTGGACAGGGCGAAGCGTCGCCGGGACAGTGTCACGCAGATCTCCAAAAGCATCTGGGCATCAAATTATGCAATTGCGAATGGTTTGCAAGTAGGAGGGTTCCGTCTCGGCTATTATCCTCCCGCGAGGGCGATCGACGCAGAAAGTCGACCGGAGGGGTCGGACGATCAGCCGAGGCGCAGCCATTCGAAGCCGAAGGCCCCCAGCCGCCGAACGCCGCCGTTGCCCGTCGCATCCTGCGCATCCTGCCCGAGGAGGGCGATACAGCGCCGCCCTGCCATCACCGCCGACAGGTCGACCGTCGCCGGCCGATCGGCGAGATTGTGCAGCGTCACAACGTCTCCGCCGCGCCAGCGGGCGCGCAGGGCGAGAACCGAGGGTGCCCCGAGGTCGATCACCTCGGCGGGCGCCCAGCCGATCTCGCGCGCGGCGCGCCGGGCACGCACCAGGCGCTGGACGATCGAGAACAGCGATTCGCCTTCGACGCGCTGCCGTTCGGCGTTGACGAAGGCGGGGGCGAACGGACCGTCCATCACAGGGGCGCGCACCCAACGTTTCGGGTCGGCCTCCGAGAAGCCGCCCGCACCCTCCGGCGTCCACTGCATCGGCGTGCGCACGGGATGTCGCTCGGGCAGGTCGAGGTTCTCGCCCATGCCGATCTCGTCGCCGTACCAGAGGACGGGCGTGCCGGGCAGCGCCAGCATCAGGCTGAAGGCCATCCGGATGCGCCGCTCGTCGCCGCCCAGCATCGGCGCGAGCCGCCGGCGCAGGCCTCGCTCGTAGAGCTGCATGTGCTTCTCCGGCCCGAAGGCCGCGAAGACCTCGGCGCGCTCCTCGTCGGTGAGACGCCCGAGGTCGATCTCGTCGTGGTTGCGCAGGAAGGTCGCCCACTGGGCGATCTGCGGGATCTCCGGGAGGGTCTTGAGGAGGTCCGCGACGGGCGCGGCGTCAAGGCGGGCGAGGCCGAGGAACAGGCGCTGGTTGAGCGGGAAGTTGAAGATGAGGTGCAGGCGGTCGCCGTCGCCGAAATACTCGTCCGCCTCGGACATCGGGATGTTGGCCTCGGCGAGCAGGATCGCCTCGGCCTTTCGCCAGGACAGAAAGGACTGCAGTTCAGCGAGATAGGCGTGCGGGTCGCCCTCCAGCCCTTCCAGCATGAAGGGCGCGGCGTCGATGCGGAAGCCGGAGACGCCGAGCGCGAGCCAGAAGCCCATGATGCGCTGGATTTCCTCGCGCACCGCCGGGTTGGCGATGTTGAGGTCGGCCTGATGCTCGTAGAAGCGATGGTTGTAGTATTCCTGCCGCTTGCGGTCGTAGGTCCAGGTCGACCGCTGGACGCCGGGAAAGATCACCCCCTCCTCGGCATCGGCCGGCTTGTCCTTCCGCCAGACGTACCAGTCGCGATAGGGCGAATGCGGGTCGGAGCGGCTCGCCTGGAACCAGGGATGGTCGATCGAGGTGTGATTCACGACCAGATCGACGATTACGCGCAGGCCCCGGTCGCTGGCCGCCTGCATGAACTCGACGAAATCGCCGAGGCTGCCGTAGCGCGGGTCGACACTATAGTAGTCGGCAACGTCGTAGCCGTTGTCGCGATTGGGGCTGGGATAGAAGGGCAGGAGCCAGATGCAGTTGGCGCCCAGCGCCTCGATGTGGTCGAGATGGTCGGCGAGCCCGCGGAAGTCGCCGATCCCGTCGCCGTTGGAATCCTTGAAGGCGTCGACGTCGACGCAGTAGATTACCGCGTTCTTGTACCAGAGGTTCTGCATCCGGCGTCCTTCCCTTGGGGTCTGCCAGCCTTAGCTAGGGCCGGAGCGGCACAAGGCAGGCACGGTCCGCCGGATCGATCGGCGACGGGTCGGCCTGTTCGCAGGCGCCGTCCGGCGGTAATCTGATGCCGGATCAGGTTTCGAGGCGCGCCTGGGCAGGCAAGAGAGGACGGCGACGATGCAACCGCTGCGGATCGCACTTGGCCTTCTCGCGCTCGTCACCGTGTTCTTCCTGGTGGTGCCGGCGCAGACGACGCTGTTTTCCGGGCGCCGCGACGCGGGCGAACCGACGGCGGCCGTGGAGCGCGCCGATGCGACGGCGGGTTCCGAACCGGCCGCCGTGCCGCTCGCAGTGCCGGTTGCCGCGCCTGCGGTACGCGCCATCGACGCGACGCCGATCGACACCTCCGGCCTCACCCGCCTGCCGGCCGTGACCAGCGGCGCAGCGACGCCGCCCCGTCCCGAAATGCCCGAAGCATCCGCAGCGGACGAGGTACCGGCCGCCGTGCAAGCCCCGCCCCCGGCCTCGGAGCCCGAGGTCGCCAGCGCGGCGGCTGCGCCGGACGGCCCGTCCTATCGCCTGTTCCCGCGGCCGATCGCGGTGGACGCCCGGACGCTGAAGACCGGCGACCTCACGCTTCTCGTCGAGGACGTCGAGCCGGTGGCGAGCGACGCGCGCTGCACGGACGGCACACAGGCCTGGCCCTGCGCGACGCGCGCGCGCACCGCCCTTCGCGGCTGGATCCGCGGTCGCTCGCTGATGTGCGCCGTGTCGCCCGACCAGCGCGACGCGCGCGAGATCATCGCGCCCTGCCTTCTCGGCGAGGCCGATGTCGGCGATTGGGTGATCCGCAACGGCTGGGCGTTCGCCGCGCCCGGCAGCCGCTACGAGGCAGCCGAGCGCGAGGCGCGCGAGGCCCGGCGCGGCATCTGGGCCTACGGTCTTGCGGACGACGAGACGGCCGCCCGGTCAGGCGGCTGAGGCGAGACGCCCGGCCAGCGCATCGGCGATCAGCCGCCGCGTCTCGTCGATGCCGTAGAGCGCCGCGAAGGAGCCGAAGCGCGGACCCCGCTCCTGCCCGATCAGGATCTGGTAGAGCGCCGAGAACCATTCGAGCGAGACGCCGGGGCCGCCGTCCGGACCCTTCTTCTTCTCGTCCTGGTAGCGCGGGATCGGACGCGCGGCGTCGAGCACTGCGTCCTGGATCGCGGCCGCGTCCGCGCCTTCGGGCAGTGCGGCGAGCCGCCGGTCGAGATCCTCCAGCGCCGCGCGCTCCACCTCGTCGGGCGCCCGGAAGCGCTTGGTCGGGCGCACGAAGTCCTCGAAATAGCGCAGCGCGTAAGTCACGAGGCGATCGAGCTCGGGATCGGTCTCGGCCGTCACGCCCGGCGCATAGCGCGAGATGAAGCCCCAGAGCGTCTTCGGATCGGAGGCGTTGGAGGCCGAGACGAGGTTGAGAAGGAGCGCGAAGGAGACCGGGATGCCCTTCACCGGCGGCTCGCCGCCATGGATGTGGAAGGTCGGGTTCTGGAGGCGCGACTTCGTATCCTGCCGCTCGAAGGCGCTGGCGAAGGCGTAGTAGTCCTCGACCGCCTTCGGGATCACGTCGAAGTGGAGGCGCTTGGCCGCCCGCGGCTTGTTGAACATGTAGAGGCCGAGGCTTTCCGGCGAGGCGTAGGTCAGCCATTCCTCGATCGACAGGCCGTTGCCCTTGGACTTCGAGATCTTGGCGCCCTCGGCGTCGAGGAAGAGCTCGTAGACGAAGTGCTCCGGCGCCTCGCCGCCCAGAATCTCGCAGATCCGGTCGTAAACCACGGCGTTGGTTTGGTGGTCCTTGCCGAACATCTCGAAGTCGACGCCGAGCGCCGCCCAGCGCATGCCGAAGTCGGGCTTCCACTGGAGCTTGACCTGTCCGCCGGTGACGGGCAGCGTCGTCTCCATGCCGTCCTCGTCGAGGAAGGTGATCGTGCCGGCCTTCGCGTCGACATGGCGCATCGGCACGTAGAGGACGCGGCCGGTGGTGGGCGAGATCGGCAGGAACGGGCTGTAGGTCGCCTGGCGTTCGGGTCCGAGCGTCGGCAGCATCACGCCCATGATGTCGTCGTACCGCTCGGCCGCGCGCAGGAGCACCGTGTCGAAGCGGCCGGAGCGGTAGTACTCGGTCGCGCTCGCGAACTCGTAGTCGAAGCCGAACGTGTCGAGGAAGCGGCGCAGCATCGCGTTGTTGTGGCCGGCGAACGTCGTCTCCTCGCCGCCGAACGGGTTCGGCACGTCGGAGAGCGGGCGCTGCAGGTAGGGCTCGAGCGCCGCGCGGTCGGGCACGCTGTCGGGGATCTTGCGCATCCCGTCGAGGTCGTCGGAAAAGCAGATGAGCCGGGTCGGGATCTCGTCGTTCGTCAGGATGCGGAAGGCGTTGCGCACCATGGTCGTGCGCGCGACCTCGCCGAAGGTGCCGATATGGGGCAGGCCCGACGGGCCGTAGCCGGTCTCGAACAGCGCCTCGCGCTTGCCGGTGCGCTGGAGGCGCGCGACGATCTTGCGCGCTTCCTCGAACGGCCAGGCCTGCGAGGTCTGCGCCGCCTCGAGGATGTCCGGCCTGTTGCGGCCCGCCGCTTCGCTCTCAACGCCCATGGTGGATCGCCCTTTCGTGCCGCGAGGCCACGGCGCACAGGAAAGGGCGGGGCTCGCATCGACCAGACCCGTCTATGGTTTTTGAGCGTCCCGCCGTCAACGGCGGGCGGGAACTCAGAAGGCGCTGACGGGAAAATAGCGCAGGAGGAGTTCCGACATCCGCCCGCTCGCGACGATCCGCCCGATCGCATAGTCGAAGGCCGAGCGCAGATCCTCGTCCTCGGGTTTCACCGCGATGGCGAGCCCTTCGCCGAGGAAATGGTCGGAGAGATAGGGACCGCCGGCAAAGGTGCAGCAGTCCGCCGCCGCCTCGCTGGACAGCCAGAAGGACAGGCCGACCCCGTCGCCGAAGACGGCGCGCACGCGCTCAGTGCGCAGCGCCTCGAGGGCCGCCTCGCGCGTCGGCAGCGCGACGGCCTTCGCCCGCGGGAAGAAGGCCGCCAGCATCGCCTCGTGCGCGCTGCCCGCGACGACGCCGACCGGGACGCCGGAGAGGCCCGCCTCGAGTTCGGTGTCGAGCGGGCGTGCGTTCAGCGTCACGAAGCGTGCGGGATAGCGGAAGAAGGGATGGGTGAAGGCGAAGCGCGCGCGGTTGTCGGCGTTGAGCGCAAGGCCGGCGATCACCGCCTCGCCGTCGCCCGCCGCCAGCGCATCGCCGAGTTCGGCGAACGGCCGCGCCTCGATCTGGCAGCGCGCGGCGATGTCGAGCTCCTCGCAGATCATCCGGGCGAGATCGACGTGGAAGCCGGCGAGACGGCCGCGCTGATCGAGGAAGTTGAACGGCGCGAAATCGACCGAGGTGAGGAAGCGGACGCGCGCGCGGCCCGACAGGTCCGGCTCGGCGAACCGTTGGCCCTGGTCCCAGAAATTCGGGGTCGGCACCACGGTGCTGGATGCCGAGGGCGGCGAGGCAGACGGCGCGTTCTGCGCATACGCGGCCGATGGAACAACCCAGGGCTGCATGGCCAGCACGCTGACGGCGAGGAATGCACGCAAGGGTTTCTTCTCCGGCACCGTTTTCAAACCCAAAATGTGATCGATCCTCGCAAGGGGACTCGCGTTCGAGGGCTGGTCTGTTGCGTGTATCGGAATATGCCCTCGCGGACGAGGATGCCAGCGGCCTCGGCCTGGTTTCGGCGCCGGCGCTCGCCGCGGACGCTCTCGCCTTCGCCGATGCCGGCCTGCCGACGCTTCCGCCCGTCGTCGCCGAAGCCCTGGCGCGGCTCGGCCTCGATGCGGAGCGCTTCGATGCCGCCTGCCGGCTCGCCGAGCGGAACGGGTCCAGCGCCGACGAGGAACTGATCGCGGCTGGCGTCATCGACGAGGCGACGCTGGCCCGCACGTTGGCGGCGGTCCTCGGCCTCCGCTTCGAGCCGATCCGCGACGACGCCTCGCTGCTGCGCGACGGGCGCGGCGCCTTCGACGCGTCGGAGCGTCACGCCAAAACGTGCGACACCGCCATGCGCCCCCGGCTCTACCTCGCCCCGCGGCTCGACCGGCTGGAGGGCCTCGCCCGGCGTGTCGCACGCGCGCCGGAGCTCGCCACGACGCTGCGCATCGCGACCCTGTCCGACATCGCCGCCAAGCGCGGCGCGGCGAGCGCCTCCGAACGCTCGACGCGCGCGCGCCTCAGCCTTGCCGCCGATCACAACCGCTGGTCGGCGCGCGACGTGCTGACGCCGGCGCAGGCGGCCGTCGCGGTGCTCGTCCTCGTCGCGCTGGCGCATGCCTGGTTCGCGGCGCCCGGTCCTTTCTGGTTCGCGGCGCATGCGACGGCGAGCCTCTGCGCCCTGTGCTTCACGCTGTTTCGCCTGCGCGTCCTCGTCGGCACGGCGCTCGCCGCGCGGCCGCGCCCGGCCCTGCCGGCAAATCGGCGAACGGTCGCGCCCGCGCCGATCTATTCTGTTCTCGTCGCCCTCCACCGCGAGGCGGCGATGGCCGAGCCCCTGGCGCGCGCGATGGCCGCCCTCGACTGGCCGCGCTCGCGGCTCGAGGTGTTCTTCGTCTGCGAGGCGAACGATCCCGAGACGATCATGGCGGTGGAACGGGCGATCGCTGGCGAGGCGAACTTTTCCGTCATCGCGACACCGCGAACCAACCCGACCACCAAGCCGAAGGCCCTGAACTTCGCCCTGCCTTTGACGCGCGGCGACTATGTCGTCCTCTTCGATGCCGAGGACCGGCCCGATCCCGGCCAGCTGCGCGCCGCGCACGCCGCCTTCGAGGCATCATCGGCCTCGCTCGCCTGCGTCCAGGCGCCGCTCGTCATTCGCAACGCCGCCAACGGCTGGCTGGAGACCCTCTTCGCGCTGGAATACGCCGTCCTCTTCCGGGCGATCCTGCCGTGGCTGGCGCGGCGCGGCCTGCCGCTGCCGCTCGGCGGCACATCCAACCATTTCCGCCGTGCGGCGCTGGTCGAGGCCGGCGGCTGGGACAGCCACAACGTCGCCGAGGACGCCGACCTCGGCATCCGCCTGTCGCGCCTCGGCTACCGGATCGGCACCATCGCCTCGCCGACCTCGGAGATCGCGCCCTCGCGCTTCCTCGACTGGCGCAACCAGCGCACGCGCTGGATCAAGGGATGGTGCCAGACCTGGCTGGTTCACATGCGCGACCCGCGGCTGGCCTGCCGCCAGCTCGGGCCCCGCGCCTTCCTGACCTTCCAGATCCTGTTCGGCGGCATGATCGCGGCAAGCCTGATGCACGTGATGTTCGCGGGGCATCTCCTTGCGGCGGCCTACGCCTATCTCGTGCACGGCGAGATCTACCTGTCGGCCGGGGTCCTTGCCGCGGTCGACGCCCTCAACATCGCCCTGGCCTACGCGGTGTTCATCCTGACCGCCCGGCTCGTCGCCAACGAGGCCGAGCGCCCGCTCCTGCCCCGCCTCTGGTCCCTATGGTTCTACTGGCTGATCGTCAGTCTTGCAGGGCTGCGTGCCATCGGCCAGCTCTTCCACTCCCCGCACATGTGGGAAAAGACCCCGCACCGCGAACCGGCCTCGGGGTCCTGAACCGCTAGGTTAGCGCCGAAGCGACCGGTCTTAGGCGCGCGACGCCTCGCCGTCCACCACGTCGGCATGGGGCCGGTCGTCCCCGCGCGCGACCTCCTCGTGCCAGACGCCGCTGCCGTCCTGATACTGGATGCCGGCGGTCTCGCCGGCCAATTCCTGCCGCGACGAGGCATCGCGCGCGGCGGCCAGCGCCCGGTCGTGCGTCGGGAAGGTCTCGGAAAACACGTCCCCGACCTTGTAGGCCCATCCGCCGTCGTGCTCGACGATCTTGTAGTGGATGTCGGACATCGGTCTCCTCCATGCAGTGTCGACTGACACGCAGAACGCCGGCCCCGACGGCACGTTCCGGGAAAGGCCCGGATTTCCGCCTCCTCCCCGGCCGGGTCGCCACAGCCGGGCGTTGCAGGATTGCCACCAAGTTGCAATCCGAATTTCTCCATGCAATTTTCGGTTGCATTGCCCTTGCGAGTCGTCCTTATCTGCGGTTGCAACCTTAAGTAGGTTCATCAATCGCAACGGCGCTCTCCCTGCGTGTGGAGAGCCGCGCATCGTGGGGGCGTCATGCCGCTTAATGTTATTGACGTTATTGGGGGTGTCATCGGTGGCGACCCTACCGAGATCGTGGATGGCACGTTGGACTTGGTCGATGCGGTGGCCGGCAACGTCGTCACCATCGGCGGCTTCGAAGAGGGTGATGTCCTCAACCTCGAGCTCGGCGATCTGCAGATTGCAGACCTGATCGAAGTTGAAGGCGATGTTCGGGTGACCCTGAGCAACGGCGCCCAGATCATCTTCGCCGATATCGATCTCGGAGCCTTGAACGGACTGATCGAGATCAATGGCGAGCTTCTGCTGCTGCCGATCGATGACGTCATCGATATTCCGGTCGACGGTGGCATTCTCAACCTCACCGAGATTCTACCCGGCGACATTCTGACGATCAACAACCTCGATGATCTCACCGGCATCCTCGATCTCAACCTCGGGGACCTGAGCGTCACCGATATCCTGGAGGTCGACGGGAACGTTCAGCTGACGCTGAGCAACGGCGCCCAGCTTCTGCTGGTTGGCGTCGACATCAGCATTCTGAACGGTCTTCTGGAGATCAACGGCGAGCTGGTGATCTTCCCGGGTGATGGCGGCGTCGTAGGCGACGGCGGCGAGGTTATCATCGGTGACGGTGGCGACAACACGCTGATCGGCGGGTCCGGTAATGACACCATCATCGGCGGTGGCGGCAACGATTCGATCGACGGCGGTGCCGGCGACGACTCGATCAACGGCGGGACCGGCAACGACACGCTTCTGGGCGGCTCCGGTAACGACACCATCGACGGGGGAGCCGGCGACGACTCGATCGACGGCGGCACGGGCAACGATTCCCTGATCGGCGGTGCCGGCAACGACACCATCATCGGTGGCACCGGCAACGACACCATCTCCGGCGGCGACGGCGACGATCTGATCTTCGGCAACGAGGGGAACGATTCGATCGATGCCGGCGCGGGTGACAACACGGTTTACGGCGGCCAGGGCGACGACACGATCGTGGCAGGTGGCGGTGACAACCTGATCTACGGCGGCGAAGGCAGTGACGAGATCACGGTTACCGGCAACGGCGACAACACGATCTACGGCGGCACCGGCGCAAGCGATCCGACGGACGGCGGCGATGAGATCACCGTCAACGGCAACGGGGACAACCTCGTCTACGGCAACGGCGGTGACGATTTCATCCAGATCAACGGCATCGGCAACAACAGTGTCTATGGCGGCGACGGCAACGACGTGATCGTCGTCGGTGCGGAAGGCTCCAACGGCAACAACCTGATCTACGGCGGCGGGAACACGAGCTCGGTGCTCAATCCGGGTCTGGCTGTCGCCTTCCTGTCCGGCTTCAATCCCGCGTCTCTCGCGGCTGCCAGCGAAGTCACCGGCGTGGATGCCATCCTCGTCGAAAGCAACGGCGACAACACGGTGTACGGCGGAACGGGTGCGGAAGACGCAGCCGACGGTAGCGACATCATCGGCGTCATCGGCAACGGAAACAACCTCCTCTACGGCAACGGCGGCAGCGATCTCGTCCTCGTCGAGGGAACCGGCGACAACACGATCTATGGTGGCCTGGGCGGAGATGTCATCGGCATCAACGTGTTCGGTGATGAGCCCGGCAACGGCAGCAATCTCGTGGTCGGCGGCGACAACGACGCCTCGAGCTACACCAGCCTCCTGCCCGACGGTCTCAACAGTGACTTCGGTGACATCCTGGACGCCCTCGAGCGCGCCGATCCAACGGGCGGCGTCGATGCGATTCTCGTGCGCTCGAACGGCGACAACACGGTCTATGGTGGCGACAGCGCGGTGGACGCCGATGACGGCGCCGACGTCATCGTGGTTCTCGGCAACGGCGACAACCTCGTCACCGGGAACGGCGGCGACGACCTGATCGTCGTTCAGGGAACGGGTGACAACGAGGTCTATGGCGGCGAAGGCGATGATGACGTCCTCGTCACCGGCAACCGCGTCACGGTCTACGGCGGCACGGGCGACGATCTGCTCGATGTGTCCTTTAATACCGAGGCACTCGTGGTCGGCGGTGCCGGCGAGGACGAGATCACCGTGACCGGCGGCGGCAACGCCACCGTCTATGGCGGTGGTGCGGATGTCGATCCGAACGATGGCGACGACGAGATTTCGGTCGGTGTATCTGGCAGCGCGCTGATCTTCGGCAATGGCGGCGACGATTACGTCGAATGGGAGTCGAGCGAGGCCACCGTGTATGGCGGTGACGGCGATGACACCCTCTACGGCGGCCTCGTCTTCGGTGAGGGTGGAACTCTCACCGGCAAGTCCCTCGTCTACGGCGGCGCGGGCTCCGACGTGATCGATATCGACGCCTACGACGACGTGACCGTCTACGGCGGCACCGGCAGCGTGGATCCGACGGACGACGCGGACGACATCTACGTCGAAACCTTCGGCAACGCCTTGGTCTTCGGCAACGGCGGAGACGACTATATCGAGGTCATCGCCGCGGCAGCCTCCGTCTACGGCGGTGTCGGCAACGACACGATCGATGCCTATGTTGCGGACGCGATCGGCGACAACTCGCAAGTTTCGGGCGACCAGGGTTCGGACGACATCTACGTCGAGTTCGGCGACGGCAACGTCACCGTGTTCGGTGGTCAGACCGGCGTCGACCCGACCGACGATGCCGACGACATCTATGTCGTCGCGGAGGGCTCGGGCAACGCCCTCATTACCGGTAACGGCGGTGCGGACGACATCACGCTCGAATTCAACCTCGAAGGCGACGTGACCAGCCAGTCGACCATCTTCGGCGGCGTCGGCAACGACACAATCTCCGTCTTCGGCGGCTCGGCCTCGAACAGCGTGACGATCTACGGCGGCGAAGATTCCGATCTCATCGACCTGTCGGACTCGTCGGTCAGCGCCACGGTCTTCGGCGGCCGGAGCTCGCTCGACGCGGCCGACGGCAGCGATACGATCCTCCTCGGATCGGGCGACTCGCTAGTCTACGGAAACGGCGGCAACGACCGGATCGTCTCGGGCGGCGGTGACAACACCATCGTCGGCGGCGCGGGTGCCGACACGATGGTGGCCGGCGCGGGCGTCGACACGTTCCTGTTCGGCGCCGGGTCTTCGGGCACGGCGTTCGGTGCGGCAGATCGCATCGAGGGCTTCACCGTCGGTGACGATATCCTCGACTTCGGCCTCGCGGCGGGTTCCGCCACGACGTTCGGAACGGGTTCGGCGGCCACCTACGACGGTGCGCTGAACAACGCCAACGCGGCCTTTGCCAACGCCTCGGGCCCGACGCTCTACAGCTTCCAGACGGTGGGCAGCGATGGCTGGCTCTTCGTCGACAGCGACCAGAACGGCAGCGCCGATCTGGTGGTGCAGCTGGCCGGCGTCACCAACCTCGCGGCCTCGGACATCGTCTGACGCCACACGCCAAGGCAGGCCGCCCCGCGCGGCCTGCCCTTCCGACAGGGTGCCCTCCTAGGATCCCCACGATACTTCCAAGTCTGGTCGCCCTGCGCGCCCGCTCCCGCCCAAAGGGAGCGGGCGCACTCGTTTCGCGCGAAGCTCAACCGTCCCACATTTCGCTCAAGCATCTCGGCTTCGAACTCGTCATCGTTTGCGCTCCATGCAGACCGAGGACACGCAACGGGATCGGCTTAGCGATGGTCTCTGCGGGTCACGAGACTTGATGTTCAGCCATTGCGGGAGAGGACCCGGATCTTGTGATCCTCCGCCCCGTCGAGTGCTAGTCGGGTCAGTCGACGCCCTGCCGCCGAGCCGAGGGAATCGGCGTTGGCTGACCGGGTTGAGCGAAAGCCAAGGGGGTCAGGGAATGCTGTACACGATTTTACCGACAGCCGTCCGCGCCCGACGCGCGGACCATTCGAACCGCGAGCGAATCTTCGCTGAGTGCCGGCCATCACGACCTGCCCAAACCGCTCGGAGCCACTGTCATCCGCGATGACATCAGCAACCGGCCAGGAAGGGAGGAAACGACTAAGCCGATCTACCCGGCAAGGCTGTCGACGCGTCGCCGTCTATCGACAGAGCCACTTTTGAATGAGGTTGGTTCCCGCCGAGAGGCCTCCCGCCGACACCCGCAGAGGTGCGGGATGGTCAGCACGAAGCCCTCAAAGCTCGAAGCGATCGCCTGCGCATGCCATGGGCCGGAAGATGCCGTTCGGACCGAGGCCCGACTGATATCCGGGTTCTGACACGATCCGGTGGAAGCGCGATGTCAAACCGATACGCCTACTGAGGCAGCATCACCCTACCCTCACAGGCGGCAGACAGGGTGTTTTGGCACTGAAGTTGCCTACCGACATCCGATCGTGCGCCGGCCCCGTGCCATCCGGGCTCTGGAACCCACGGGCACTGAAGGGTCGCTCAACGGGCCAGTGGGGCCTGTTCGGGGCGGTACCATGCTTCGACACCCAGGTTCGATCGAGGCAGATGCCGGACCGTGTCGGCGCATCGAGCGTCAAGTCATTCCCGAACGCGGGGAGTGGGCGATGCCGAGCGCATTGGATCCTTGCTCCTCGGACTGGTTCAATCGGCCAGCGAAGAGCCGACACCGCAAAGCCGCGTCTCGTGAAGGTATACGGCGACCCGAAGCCGCCTCGGACGGTGCAACGATGAACGCCGGCGCGAAAGCCGGCGTTTGCATTCCATCCTAGCGCGCCGCCATCGGCGCAATGGGGATCTTGTGCCTACTGCTCGGGCCCACTCTCGATCTCGGCGATCGCATAATCGATCATCCCGGCGATCGCGCTGTGGTCACGACGAAGGAGTTCGCGGGCGAGCGACAGGAGATAGACGGCGGTGCGCTCGTCGACCTGCCGCGACGACTGTGTCTCGCCGGTCGGGTCCGTGCCTGCCAACGTGGCGTCACCCGACAAGGGCTCCAGACCGTTCGCGCCGAGCTTGTAACCGATCATCATCGCCGCCCCTTCGAAACCCACCGACCCGATCGACCCGGACAGTTGTTCGCCCCGCCCCGCCATGCTCTCCTCCTGCCTCACCCAGATCACCGCTTGTCGCTCCTGCTCCGCCTCGACAGCAACAATAGGTTGCATGACAGCATGATTGCAACCATTTCATAACAGCTTCCCGTAGGTAAGTTGCATGGGACGGACAAGCGGTGCGCGGTTGCCACTCCGATGGGGCCGGTCGCCCGGCGATCACTATCACGTCTCGTGAAAGCCGGCCTCGGAAAGCCGAAAGGCCCGGCAGAATGTGCCGGGCCTTTCGCTCAGAATAAGGCTGGAAGGCGCCGGCGTCTCAGCTGTCGGTGCCGACCAGCGCCGGGGACCGCTCGTCACCGCCCTCACCCTCGTCCTTCTTGCGCCGGGGCTTGGCCGCGCGCCGCTTGGGCGCAGCCTCGTCCTCGCCAGCCGTCGGTGCATCGACCGGGACCGCGGGCTTGGCGGCGCGACGGCGCGGCGGCGCGGCGTCTTCGGGTTGCGGGACCGGCGCAGCGACGGGTTCGGACGGCGCGGCAGGAGCGATGGCAGCGCCATCGTCCACCGCCGCATCCCGGCGCCGACGACCGCGCCCGCGGGGCTCGCCGGCGGTCGTATCGGTCGAGACGGCTTCGGCGACAGGCGCCGAAGGCTGGGATGCCAAAGGCTCCGCCGCGGCAACCGGCGCGGGCGCGATCTCGGCGGGGACCGGCGCCGGCACGGACGTTTCGGCTTGCGGACGGTGTTCGGCGGCCGGCGCATCGGTGCGCGGCTCGTCGTCGCCATGACGCTGGCGGCCGAAACGCTCCTCGAAGCGGCGCTCGCCGCTGCGGTCGTTCATGCGGGCGCGCTCGCGGCGGCTCTCGCGCCGACTGCCCTCGAAGCGCTGGCCGTCCTGGCGAGGCGCCGCGCCCTCGCCCTCGGTCTCGAACGCCTGCGGGAAGGGCTGCGGGCCCGTTCCGGGATGACGCTGATCGCGGTCGCGACGATCCTCGCGGTTCTGGCCGTCCCGGTTCTGGCCGTCGCGGAAGCCGCCCTCGCGAGCGAAACCGTCGCGGTTCTGCCCATCGCGGTTCTGATGGTCACGGTTCTGGCCGTCGCGATTCTGGAACGGCCGGTCCCCGCGATTGTCGCGGTGGTCGCGGCGTTCGCCGCGGCCGTTCTGGTTGTCGCGGAAGTTCTGGCGGTCGCCCTGCGGGCGGTCTCCACCCTGGCGCTCGGCGCCGTGCTGGCGGTCACCCTGGCCCGGCTGGCGATCGCCCTGGTAACCGTTCGGCTGGCGGTCCTGACCGCCGGCGTAGGGCTGGCCGAGACCCATGTCGGCGCCCTGCGCCTCGTCGCCGTCCTCTTCGTCGAAGTCGGCATAGTCGCGCTCGGGCTGGCTCGGCTGGAACTGACCCTGCGCGGCGGCCACGATGCGGCCGTAGTGCTCGGCGTGCTGGAGGTAATTCTCGGCCATCACCCGGTCGCCGGCCGCGGCCGCGTCGCGCGCCAGCGTCGTGTACTTGTCGGCGATGTGCTGGGCCGTGCCGCGGATCTTGACGTCGGGACCGTTGGACTCGAAGCTCCGCGACAGCGGATTGGGGCCCTTGCGCTGCCCGCGTCCGCGCATGCGCTGCTTGTTCTGCTGCTGCTGTCCTGGCCTCATGCTCATCCTGTTTTCTGGATCGTCCGGCGTCCCGGGCCGGGTCTTCCTTTGCGTCGCGAGCGGACTTCGCGTCGCCTCGCGGGGGAACTGTCTGGCACCCGGCCGCCCGGCTCCGAGGACCCGGCTGGCAATGCCCTTCATGGAAGCTTTCTGTCCGGTGCGGCGCCATCCCTGGCCGTCTTGCCGAACGGGGCGGCGGCGTTCGAGCGTCCTACCTGGAGCGCGTTCCGAAGCCGAGGTCGGGGGACAAACCCCTCGCGTCATCCGCCTTTGCTGGGAAACACTAGTGGCTCGCCCCTCCCCTCACAAGGGGCAAAGGGCCGGAGACCTTGGAAATCATGCGATCCGCCCCTCGTTTTCCCCATCGCTGTCGCGCCGGAACCACAGCGCGCGCACGATACCGGCGAGATCGCTCCGCCACGCCATGGAGACGAACCCGGCCGCTTCGGCCAGTCGAGCCACGTCGTGTTCCTGCCCCCGGCCGATCTCGAGCAGCAAGTCGCCGCCGGCCGGCAGAAGCCGCGCCGCCTCCTCGACGATCCGGCGATAGGCGTCGAGCCCGTCCGCGCCGCCGTCGAGCGCCAGCGCCGGATCGAACCGCCGGACGCCGGGGTCGAGCCCGTCGAGATCGGCGGTCGGGATATAGGGCGGGTTGGACACGACCGCGTCGAGCGGCGGCCGGAGGGCCGAAAGGTAGTCGGCCCGCAGCGGCCAGAAGCGGTCGGCGACGCCCGCAGCCTCGGCATTAGCGCGGGCCATCGCGAGCGCCCCTTCCGCAAGATCGATCGCGATCCCGCGCGAGTGCGGAAGACGCGACAGAAGGCACACGGCGATCGCCCCGGTGCCGGTGCCGACATCGGCAAAGAGGAGCGGCCCGTCGCCCCGGCGCGCCAGAACCTCGCTGGCGAGATCCACCAGCGCCTCGGTGTCGGGCCGGGGCTCCAGCGTGTCGGGCGACAGGGCGAACTCGTGTTCGCCGAAGGCCCGGTACCCGAGGATGCGGTGCACCGGCTCGAAGCCGAGCCGCCGCGCCGCCATGGTCTCGAGCCGCGCCGCGGCGCCGGCATCCACGCGGTCGCCGGCTCGCAGGATCAGGCCGGCGGCATCGAGCTCGAGCGCGGCGGCGACGAGCAGGCGGGCGTCGAGGTCCGCGCTCTCCAGCCCGGCGGCGCGCAGGCGCGCGCGCAGATCGCCGAGAAGGCTGGCGACGGTCGGCGCGGTCACGGCCGGCTCAGTCGCCCATGGCGGCGAGGCGCGCGGCCTGGTCGTCGGCCGCCAGCGCCTCGACGAGTTCGTCCATGTCGCCCTCGATCACGCGGTCGAGCTTGTAGAGCGTCAGGTTGATGCGGTGGTCGGTCACGCGCCCTTGCGGGAAGTTGTAGGTGCGGATGCGCTCGGACCGGTCGCCGGAGCCCACCTGCGCGCGGCGGTCGGCCGAGCGCTCGGCATCGATCCGCGAGCGCTCCATGTCGAAGAGCCGGGCGCGCAGCACCTGCATGGCGCGGGCGCGGTTCTGGTGCTGCGACTTCTCCGACGAGGTGACGACGATGCCGGTCGGCAGATGCGTGATGCGCACGGCCGAATCGGTGGTGTTGACGTGCTGGCCGCCGGCGCCCGACGAGCGCATCGTGTCGATGCGGATGTCCTCGTTGCGGATGGCGATGTCGACCTCCTCGGCCTCCGGCAGCACCGCGACCGTGGCGGCCGAGGTGTGGATGCGCCCGGCCGATTCGGTGGCGGGCACGCGCTGCACACGGTGGACGCCCGATTCGAACTTCAGGCGCGAGAAGACGCCCTGCCCGGTCACCGAGGCGATCACCTCGCGGTAGCCGCCGGCCTCGCCCTCCGACGCTTCCATGATTTCGACGCGCCAGCCGCGCCCTTCGGCATAGCGCTGGTACATGCGGAAGAGATCGCCCGCGAAGAGGCCGGCCTCCGAGCCGCCGGTGCCGGCGCGGATCTCGAGGATCGCGCCCTTGGCGTCGGCCGCGTCCTTCGGCAGGAGGAGGACGAGAAGCTCCTTCGACAGCGTCTCGAGCCGATCCTCCACCTCGCCGATCTCGGCGCTGGCGAGATCGCGCATCTCGCGGTCGGACGCCGGGTCGGCCAGCATCTCGCGCAGGCCCGCGAGCTCGGCTTCGGCCGCGCGATAGGCGCGGATGCCGGCGACGACGTCCTCCAGCCCCGCATATTCGGCGGCGAGCCGGGCATAGGTCTCGTGGTCGGGACCGGACGCCATCTCCGATGACAGCTGATCCGAGCGCCGGAGGATCTCGGTCATGGTGTCGGCGGGTAGAATGGCCATGCGTGTCGTCCGGTCCGGGCGCGCCGGACCGTGCGGCCCGGCAGCGACCCTCTCAATGGGGAATGGCGTGTGCCTGCGCGTAATCTTCCAGCATCTGCCGGAAGGTCTGGCGCGGGTGACGTTCGGCGAGATGGGCGGTGATCGTGCGGTGCAGGTCCTCGGCATCGAGCTCGAGCAGCATCGCCTTCACCGGCCCGATCGCCGACGAGGTCATGGATATGGACCGGAACCCCAATCCGATCAACGCCATCGCCGACAAGGGGCGCCCCGCCATCTCGCCGCAGAGCGTGACGGACACGGAATGGCGCTGCCCGGCGTCGAGGATCTCGCGCAGCGCCCGCATGAAGGGCGAGGAGAGATCGTCGAAGCGACCCGAGATCTGCGCATTGCCGCGGTCGACCGCGCAGAAGAACTGGAACAGGTCGTTGGAGCCGATCGAGACGAAGTCGACGAGTTGCATCAGCTCGTCGAGCTGGAAGAGGAGCGAGGGCACCTCGATCATCGCGCCGAGCTTCAGCCGACGCGGCATGGCGTGGGCGAAGCGCGTGAGGTGCTTGAACTCGCGGCTGATGAGGTCGCGCGCCTGGCGCAACTCCTCGAGGTCGGTGACCATCGGGAACATGACGCGCAGCTCGCGCCCCGCCGACGCCTTGAGGAGCGCGCGCAGCTGGGTGCGCATCAGGCCGGGCCGGTCGAGCGCAAGGCGCAGCGCGCGGTAGCCGAGCGCCGGGTTCTCCTCCGGCGACTGGTGGAGGTAGGGCAGGACCTTGTCGCCGCCGACATCGAGCGTGCGGAAGGTGACCGGCTTGCCGTCGGCCGCGTCCAGCACCGCCGAATACAGGCGCTCCTGGTCGCTGGTCTTGGGCATGGTCGAGGCGATCATGAACTGCAACTCGGTGCGGAAGAGCCCGATGCCCGCAGCCCCCGCCGCCTCGACCTGCGGCAGATCGACGAGGAGGCCGGCGTTCATGAGGAGCGCGACGTCCTGTCCGTCGCGCGTGCGCGCCGGCACGTCGCGCAGCGCCTGGTAGCGCTGCTGGCGCTTGGCGCGGAACTGGACGCGCTCGACGAACACCTTCTCGACATCGGCGGGCGGGCGCAGGTGCACCGCCCCCTCCTCGCCATCGACGATGATCGCATCGCCCTTCTCGGCCATCGAGACGGCGCCCTTGGCCTGGCCGACGACCGGGATGCCGAGCGCCCGGGCCACGATCACGACGTGGCTGGTCGCCCCGCCCTCTTCGAGCACGAGGCCGCGGATCTGCTCGCGCCGGTAGTCGAGAAGCTCGGCCGCGCCCATGGAGCGCGCGACGATCACGACGTCGCCCGCGACGCCGTCGCCGAACATGTCGCCGTCGCGGCCCATCAACTGGCGCAGGAGGCGGTTGGCGAGGTCGTCGAAATCGTGCAGCCGCTCGCGCAGGAACGGGTCGGAGGCGTGCATCATGCGCGCGCGCATGTCGTTCTGCACCTTCTCGACCGAGGCTTCGGCGGTCAGGCCGTTGCGCACGGCCTCCTCCAGCCGGCGCACCCAGCCGCGGTCGTGCGCGAACATGCGATAGGCTTCGAGCACCGCGCGGTGCTCGCCCTCGGCCGCCATGTCGCGGCGCTGGAGCATGTCCTCGATCGAGATGCGCAGCGAGGACACGGCCTTCTCGAGGCGCGCGACCTCGGCCTCGGCGTCCTCGTTGAAGAGGTTGGTGACGACGACGCGCGGCTCGTGGAGGATGACGTGGCCGAGCCCGATCCCGTCGGCGAGTGCCAGCCCTTCGAAATGGACAGGGCGCGACAGGTCGAGGACGACGCCGGGCCGCGACAGGCCCTCGAGGCTGCCGGCGGCGATCATCTCGGCGACCACCATGGCGACCGTCTCGAGCGCCTCGGTCTCCTCGTCGCGATAGATGCGCTTTTCCTTGTTCTGGACGACGAGGACGCCGAGCGTGCGACCGGCGCGCAGGATCGGCACGCCCATGAAGGAGTAGAAGATCTCCTCACCGGTCTCCGGCAGGTAGGTGAAGGCGGGGTGCTTCTGCGCGTCCTGGAGATTGAGCGCGCGGGCCGTGGCGGCGATCGTGCCGACCAGCCCCTCGCCGAGCCGCAGCTGGGCCAGGTGCACCGAGCCGGGATTCAGGCCTTGCGTCGCATAGAGCTCGAGGATGCCGTCGGCGCGCAGCACATAGAGGGAGCAGACCTCGGCCACCATGTTGGCGGCGATCTGGCGCACGATCTCGTCGAGGCGCGCCTGCGCCTCGAGCGGTTCGGCCATGAGTTCCCTGATCCGGCGCAGAAGGATGCGCGGTCCCGAGGAGTCGCTTCGCATCAGGCACGTCTTCCGTCGGTCTGCGGTCGGTCCCGGCCCGACGGTTCGATCGGGCCGGAGGAGATTCGGGCGCCCCTTTGGCGCCGCCGGCTCAAGCTTTGTCGAGACCGTAGACGGAATGCAAGGTGCGCACCGCCAGTTCGGTATACTCGCCGTCGATCAGGATCGAGATCTTGATCTCCGAGGTGGTGATGGCGCGGATGTTGATGCCGCGTCCCGCGAGCGCCTTGAAGGCCGTGGCGGCGACGCCGGTGTGCGAGCGCATGCCGATGCCGATCACCGAGACCTTGGTGAGGCCGCGCTCGGACTGGACGACGTCGAAGCGCATCTCGGCCTTCGCGCCCTCGATCACCTGCGTCGCCTTGGCGAGGTCGCCGGCCGGCACGGTGAAGGTCATGTCGGTGCGCGTGCCGTCCTCCGAGACGTTCTGCACGATCATGTCGACGTTGACGCCGGCATCGGCCAGCGGCCCGAAGATGGCGGCGGCCACGCCCGGCTGGTCCTCGACGCGGCGCAGCGAGATCTGCGCCTCGTCCTTGGCGTAGGCGATGCCGGTGACGACCTGCTGTTCCACGATTTCATCCTCGTCGCAAATAAGAGTCCCCGGAGGGTTTAGGAAGTCGCCCATGCCCGGCGCGTCGGGGTCCTCGAAGGAGGACCGCACGAAGGTGCGCACCTTGTGGACCATGGCGAGCTCGACCGAGCGCACCTGCAGCACCTTGGCGCCGAGCGAGGCCATCTCGAGCATCTCCTCGAAGGAGACGCGGGCCATGCGCCGGGCCTTGGGCTCGATGCGGGGGTCGGTGGTGTAGACGCCGTCGACGTCGGTGTAGATGTCGCAGCGGTCGGCCTTCAGCGCCGCGGCGACCGCCACGGCCGACGTGTCCGAGCCGCCGCGCCCGAGCGTCGCGATGCGGTTGTCGGGCGCCAGCCCCTGGAAGCCGGCGATCACGGCGACCTGCCCCTCGCCGAAGCGGCGTACGATCTCCGAGCCGTCGATTTCCTGGATGCGCGCCGAGGCGTGGGCGCCGTCGGTGCGGATCGGGATCTGCCAGCCCTGCCAGGAGCGGGCGTTGATGCCCATCTGCTGCAGCGTGATGGCGAGGAGACCCGCCGTCACCTGCTCGCCGGAGGCTACCACCGCGTCGTACTCGCGCGCGTCGTGCATGGCGGAGGCCTGCGTGCACCAGCCGACGAGTTCGTTGGTCTTGCCCGACATCGCCGAGACGACCACGGCCACCTGATGGCCGGCGTCCACCTCGCGTTTGACGTGGCGCGCGACGTTCCGGATCCGGTCGATGTCGGCGACGGAGGTGCCGCCGAATTTGAGAACGAGACGCGCCATGACTTCAGACCGATGTCGAGCGGGCCGCCCGCCGTTCGCTCTGCGGGCGTGCCCGTCCATTTAGGAGGGAACACGAGTGCCCGCTTCGATGCCGGTCCCCGATCGGCACGGCGAGCGGCCTCGGTTAGCCGAAGCGGTGGTGGAGCGCAAGGCGAGGCGGGCCACCCTGTCGCGCTTGACTTCCCGCGGCCGGGCGGAACATGCCCGGCCAACGCGATTTTTTGGGCAACGGATGAGCACCATGAGCGAGGCACGGCAGACCACGATCGACGCCGGCGAGGTCGAGCGCTTCTCGAAGCTCGCCGCCGAATGGTGGAACCCGCGTGGCAAGTTCAAGCCGCTGCACAAGTTCAACCCGGTGCGCCTTGCCTATATCCGCGAGCAGGTCGGCCTCAACTTCGGACGGGACCTCCATTCGCTGAAGCCTTTCGAGGGCCTGCGGATGCTCGACATCGGCTGCGGCGGCGGGCTGATCTCCGAGCCGCTCGCGCGCCTCGGCGCCGAGGTCGTGGGCGCCGACGCCTCAGTCACCAACATCGAGGTGGCGCGTCTCCACGCGGCGGAAAGCGGCGTTGCGGTGGACTACCGCGCCGAGACCGCGGAAGCGCTGGAAGCGGCCGGCGAGCGCTTCGACGTCGTGCTGGCGCTCGAGGTCGTCGAGCACGTCTCGGACGTGAACTACTTCCTCACCTCGGCCGCGCGCATGGTGAAGCCGGGCGGCCTCATCTTCGTCGCCACGATCAACCGCACGATGAAGGCGCTGACCTTCGCCATCGTCGGTGCGGAATACGTTCTCGGCTGGCTGCCCAAGGGCACGCACGAATATGCCAAGCTCGTCCGCCCCGGCGAGATCGACGCGCCGCTCGGCGCGGAAGGCTTCACGCGGATCGACCAGACCGGCGTCGTCTACCACCCGCTGGCCGACGCCTGGCGCCGCTCGCGCGACATGGACGTCAACTATATGGTCCTCTACCGCCGACCCTGAAGCGGAACCGACCCCCTCTTCCGGTCGCGACGGCGATCTGGTAGGGAATGCTTCCGTTGAAAGTCAGGTTTAAGGTCGCCGGGCCTTCGGGCGCGGCGAAGGCCGGGAATTCTCGATGTCAGCATCCCTCGCGCGGCTTGCCCTTCCCTCCGACGAGGATCGCCGGGTCGTCGCCTTTCCGCGTTGCCCGACTGCCGAGCGCATCCATGTCGCCCGCACCCTGACGGACGACCAGCGGCTCGACCTCGAGCGCCTGCGCTGGCTGGCGCTGCGCTCGCAGCTCGCCCCGCGCGCCGATCTCGAGCGCGCCTGCTACATCCTCGCCGGCCAGCCCACCGCCTCGCTCGACCGCCTCGCCACCGTGTTCTTCCGCGGCCTGTCCGAGCGGGCGTCGTCGGAGATGGTGATCTATCGCCCGGGCGCCGTGTCGGTCAGCGACGACGAATCCTGGCTCCTGCGCCTCGTTGCCGCCTGCCGCGACGGGCAGGACGCGGCGGCGGGCGCCCTCGTCGCGTGGCGCGTCGCCCCATCGGCGCGGCGCTGGATGCGCTTCCTGTCCGCGGCCATGGTCCGCGCGCTGGACGCCGCCTGACCGATGCGCCCCGGCCGACCCCGTCCATACGGTCGGCCTTTTCGGGATGCGCTTCATCCCGCCTCTTCCTGTTTCCTCCTGCGGCAGCGCCCGATCGCGCATCCGCTCCGGCGTGCCCCACATGGAGACGCAGACCCGCGTCGTCCACTTGCTAGTTTAGAATGATTCAAAGAAGGCTTGAAACGGGTCGCCATCGCGTCTAGTTTGGAACCATTCCAATTCGCCCTCGCAACCCGTGGGCAAGCCCACGCGTTGAAACCGCAAACCTCAGGAGAAGCATCATGGGTCTGGTTGCCGCCAAGATCGAACCGAGCGCCAAGGAAGAGATCGTCAACGGCCTGACGCAGGCGCTCGCCGAGACTGCCATCGAGACGCTCAAGGCGCAGAACTTCCACTGGAACGTCACCGGCATGAGCTTCGGCTCGCTGCACGAGCTGTTCCAGGAGATCTACGAGGATCACTTCGAGGCGCAGGACCTTCTGGCCGAGCGCATCAAGGCCTTCGACGCCCATGCGGAAGGCCGCTTCTCGGTCTATCTCGAGCGCAGCGCCGTCGAGGAGCATGACGGTCGCACCGACGCCAAGACGATGATCGAGGTCCTGATGAAGGATCAGGAGACGCTGTCCTCGACGCTGTCCTCGCTGGCGCAGGTCGCCGAGGAGCACGGCGACTGGGCGACCAACGACATGGCGACCGGCCGCATCGAGAAGCACGACAAGTTCGCCTGGATGCTGCGCGCCCATCTCAAGTCGACCGCCGCCTGAGCGATCGACTCTTCGATAAAAAGACCCGCCGGAGCGATCCGGCGGGTCTTTTTCGTATGGGGTCAGAGGTCGCCGTCCTCCTCGTCGAGCGGACAGGGCACGCCTTCCTGGCTGCACTTGCGACGATAGGCGATCGCCCAGAAGGCGGGGTTCTTGTGCTCGGCGCGCAGGCGCTCGAGCAGCGCCTGGAAGAAGGCGCGCTTGCGCTCGGCGCTGCCCGAATGGGGGAAGGAGTCCTTCTCCATCTTGGTCATCATGCAGCCGACGCAGCGCCCCGCGCGCTTGTACTTGCACACGTCGACGCAGGGGCTCGGGGCATCCGCCCAGGCTGGCGATAAGCTCATGGATGGGTCCTCGGGGTCCAGGACCCTGGAGTTAGGCAGCCTCGGCCCCCGTGTCGAGGTCGGCTTCCAGCTTGTCGAGCGGACAGGGCCGTCCCTTCTTCTCGCAGCGGCGGCGATACATGCGCGACCAATAGGCGTAGCGGCCCGCCGCCTGCAGCCGCTCGCTCAGCATCGCGAGAAAGGCGCGCTTCTCGCCCTTGCCCTCCAGCCGCTTGAACCGCTTCTTCTCGGGCTTCGTCATCCGGCAGGCGATGCACTGCCCCTCGATCTTGAACTTGCAGACGGAGACGCAGGGGCTCGGCGCCTTGGCAAAGGTCTTGGCCATGTCGGTCGATCCGTCGGTTCAGTTCTTGTCTTCGGGAAGCGGCGGCAGCGGCAGGGCGGCGATGCCTTCCTCGAGGAGGCCGCGCACCTCCTGGCCGCTCGCCTCGCCGTAGATCTGCCGGCCCTCCGCCTCGCCGTAGTGGATGCGCCGGGCCTCCTCGGCGAAGCCGGCGCCGACATAGTGTCCCTCATTGCGGACCTTGCGGGCCATGTCCTGCAGCTGGCGGTAGAGTTCGGCCGCCTCGCCGACGGGCGCGCTCGTCACCGCACCGCCCGGCGCGTGGCCCGGTGTGCGACCCGGTTCGGGCGCCGCCGCGACGGCCGGGCTCATCAGCGCCTTTTCGACGCCGTGCCCTTCGCAGACCGGGCAGGCGAGCAGCTTGCGCGCGCCCTGCGCCTCGAAATCGGCGGAGGAGCGGAACCAGCCGTCGAACCCGTGCCCGCAGTCCCGGCAGCGAAGGGCGTAGCGGATCATGCCTCTGCGGTCGCGCGCACCGCCGGCGCCTCGAAGGGCCGGCGGTTCTTGAGGTTGGGGATCTTGGCGCGCACGCTGCCGACGAGTTCGGTATCGACCGTCGCCAGCGCCACGCCCGGCTCGTCGCCCTTCACCTCGGCAATGATCCGGCCCCAGGGGTCCGAGATCAGCGAGTGGCCGAAGGTCTCGCGCCCGTCCTCGTGGCGCCCACCTTGCGCGGCGGCGATCATGAAGCAGTTGTTCTCGATCGCGCGGGCACGCAGGAGGACGTGCCAGTGCGCCTCGCCGGTCTGGCGCGTGAAGGCGGCGGGCGCCGTCAGTACCTCGGCACCGGCCAGCGCCTCGGCCCGGAAGAGCTCGGGAAAGCGCATGTCGTAGCAGACCGCAAAGCCGATCCGCGCCGTGCCGTCCGCAAAGCGCACGTCGGCGAGCCCCGAGCGGGTGCCCGGCAGGTAGGTCGCCGACTCGCGCCAGCTTTCGCCGCCGTCGAGGTCGACGTCGAACATGTGGATCTTGTCGTAGGTCTCGATCGTCCCGCCGTCCGGCCCGAACAGGAAGGCGCGGTTGGCCGCCATCCCGTCGCCGGCGTCGACCGCCGTCGAGCCGAGATGGAGGACGATCGCATGCCGGCGCGCCAGCGCTCTGGCGGCGGCGACCACCGGATCGCTGTCCGCGGGCTTCAGGTGCGAGCGGAACCGCTCGCGGTCGCGGCAGAGGATGCCGGTCATCTCCGGCGTCTGCACGAACTGCGCGCCGCGTGCCGCAGCGTCCGCGACCAGCGCCTCCATCGCCTCGATGTTGCGGGCGGGATCCTCGCCGGAGCGCATCTGCACCACGGCGGCCTTGAACGTCGTCATCGCGTGGGTCCTCAGCCGGCCAGCATCGGATCGAGCTTGCCGGCCCGGTCCAGCGCGTGGAGATCGTCGCAGCCGCCGACGTGCCGGTCGCCGATGAAGATCTGCGGGAAGGTGGAGCTGCCGGGGGCGCGGCTCATCATCTCCTGCCGAAAGGACGGCTCGACGGTCGCGTCCTTCTCCTCGAAGGCGACGCCCTTGCGGGTCAGGAGATCCTTGGCGCGCGCGCAGTAGCCGCAGAACTGTCGGGTATAGATGGTGACGGGGGGCATGGCGTCCTCGAAACTTCAGGCGACGCGCTGATATGCGGTCATCCGCCGCCCGCCGCAACCCTGGCGAAGACGAGGACGCTGACCTCGGCGGCGCCCGCGCGCTTCAGCGCGAGCGTCGCCGCCGAGACCGTCGCGCCGGTCGTGTAGACGTCGTCGACGAGAAGGACGCGCCGGCCGCGCACGGTGCCGCTCTGGGCGGCGGGCACCTCGAATGCGCCGCGCACGTTCTCGCGCCGTTCGTCCGGTCCGAGGCCGACCTGGCTGCGCGTCGCGCGTCGCCGCCGGAGGCTCATGGGCGCGTAGGCAAGACGCTCGGCGCGGGCGATCGCGCGGGCGAGCTCGGCGGACTGGTTGAAGCGTCGGCGCATAAGACGCCGCGCGTGGAGCGGCACCGGCACAACGAGGTCGCTGGCTGCGATCGCCTCCTCGCCGGCCCGTCGCATCCAGGCCGCCATCAGCGGAACGAGATCGGCCCGGTCGGCGTATTTCAACGACGCGACCATGCGCGCGGCGAGCGTCTCGTAGACGAGGGCGGCCCGCAGACGCGCGAATACCGGCGGGTCGGCGATCGCTTCCGCCGACAGGAAGCCGCGTCCGAGATCGTAGGAGAAGGGAAGGCCCAGCACCTCGCAATAGGGACGCTCGATGAAGCGCAGCGAACGCCAGCACTGCGAGCAGACGGCCGGCGCCCGTGCGAGCGCGGCGCCGCAACCGGCACAGACCGGCGGATAGATGAGCCGACCGATCGGCCCTGCGACACGGGACAGGCCGCGCCAGACGAGATCCATGCCCATCGCCCCCACCCCGTCTTCTCCTCTGGCGCTTCCCATGCGCCGCCACCGACGATACTCCCCGGCGAGCCGGCCACAAGCCCCTTGCCCCGCTTCGAGACCTGGAGCCCGACAATGACCGCCAACGCCCCCTTCGACCGTGCGCTGATCGACCGGCGCCGCGTGCGCGCGGCGGCACGCGCGGCACCGGGCGCCTCGTTCCTGCTCGACGCGGTGGCGGACGAGCTTGCCGAGCGCCTGTCGCTCGTCCAGCGCCAGTTCGCGGTGGGCGTGGAACTCGCCGGCCACACCGGGGCGCTGGCCGCGCGGCTTGGCGAAGGCGGCCAGGTCGAGCGCTTGCTGCGCATCGAGCGCGACGCGCGTTTCCTCGGCCCCGGCGAAGGGGTCGTCGCGGACGAGGAGGCGTTGCCCCTGCGCGACGAGAGCGTCGATCTCGTCCTGTCGCCGCTCTCGCTGCACCTGACCAACGACACGCCGGGCGTTCTGGTGCAGATCCGGCGAGCGCTTCGCCCGGACGGGTTGTTCCTTGCCGCGCTTCTGGGCGGCGAGACGCTGAACGAGCTGCGCGCCTCGCTCTTGACGGCGGAGGCTGAAATCTCAGGGGGCGCCAGCCCGCGCGTCGCGCCGTTCGCGGACCTGCGCGAGGCGGGCAGCCTCCTCCAGCGCGCCGGCTTCGCGCTGCCGGTCATCGACCAGGACCGGCTGACGGTGCGCTACGCCTCGATGTTCGAGCTGATGCGCGACCTGCGCGACATGGGCATGAGCAACATGCTGCACGCGCGCGCGCGCCGCCCGGTGGGGCGGCAGCTGTTCTTCCGGGCAGCGGACATCTATGCCGAGCGCTTCGCGGACCCGGACGGTCGCTTGCGCGCGACCTTCGACGTCGTCTACCTCTCCGGCTGGAAGCCGCACGAGAGCCAGCAGAAGCCCATGAAGCCCGGCAGCGCGACGCACAGCCTGGCGGAGGCGTTGCGACCGAAGAGCTGACGATCCGTCAGGACTTGCGCTGGAGGACTTCGGTGACCTTTTCCATCAGGTCGTTGAACATCGCGCTGACGCTGTCGTTCGTATTGCCGAGGCCGACCAGGAGCGCGAGCCCGACGAGGGCGATGATCAGGCCGTATTCGATGGCGGTGGCGCCCGAATGGTCGGCGAGAAAGCGGCACGACGTGGGAAAGCGCTTCAGCATGCGCCCCCCGGCCGCCCGTCGCCGACCCGAAGGCAGCCGCCGACCGGGCCGGCTCCGACCGCGAAGGTGAAGCGCGAAGCGGACACCGAACCCGTGGTCATCGTGTCGATGCCTTCCGAGCCGTTGGCCGCGACCAGTCGGTCGCTGCCGCGCGGCGCGATCCCGAAGGCGATGGCACCGGCGAGCGGAGCGACGAGAAGGGCGGCACGCAGGAGGGCGCCGGCGACTCCGGGGCGACGTGGCGATCGGTGGGGCTTCTTGCGCATGCGATCCGGCTCCGGTCCCGTCCGGCGCGCCCTGCGCCAGACCGATGGGATCATCGCCGCGCACCGTGAAGACCGGTTTAAGCGACATGCTTAACGCCGGCCCTTCCCCTCGCTTTTCGCGTTCAGAGTAGGTCGGTAAGGAAGGGAATGAGCGGCAGGTCGGCCGGGGGCATCGGATGGTCGCGCAGGGCCGAAGCCCGCACCCACTTCAGAGCCTGCCCCTCCATCGACCGTGGAATGCCCTCGTAGCGCCGGCAGACGTAGAGCGGCATCAGGAGATGGAAACCGTCATAGGTATGGCTGGCGAAGGTGAGCGGGGCGAGGCAGTCCGCGTTGGTCTCGACGCCGATCTCCTCGCGAAGCTCGCGGATCAGCGTTTCCTCCGGCGTCTCGCCAGCCTCCACCTTGCCGCCGGGAAACTCCCACAGGCCGGCGAGCGACTTGCCGGGCGGCCGCTGGGCGAGAAGGATGCGGTTGTCGGCGTCGAGCAGCGCGCAGGCCGCGACGAGGAGGAGACGAGGCGTCGGCATGGACAGGGCTCCCGTCAGACGATGATGCCCGGCGGGGCGCGGTAGACGTAGCGATAGGCTTCCGTGAAGCCGAGGCGGGCATAGAGGGCGCGGCCGGCAGCGTTCTCGGCCTCGACCTGCAGCCAGCCGGTGCGCGCGCCCTTGTGGGCGGTGTGGCGCAGCGCGGTCGCGACGAGATCGATGCCGATGCCCTGGCGGCGGTAGCCGCTGTCCACCGCGACGTCGAGGATGCCGGCAAGGTCGTTGTCGGAGATCGCGAGCGCCACGGCGATCGGCCGGCCCTCGTCGTTCTCGCGCACGAAATAGGCGGCGGGCGGGCGGATCGAGGCCAGCACCGCCTCCAGCCCCTCGCGCAACGCCGGCGGCCGGCGATGGACGACGAGCGAGGCCTCGAGGTAGCGCCGCGCGTCCTGCAGCGGGATCCGGTCGATCGCCTCGGCCAGGTCGAGGCTCGCGAGATCGGCGGTGTAGACGATCGATTCGCCGAAGCTCGACCAGCCGGCCTCGTCGAGATGGCGGATGAGGCGCGGCGGGGCGAGCGGCGACTGGCGAAATACCAGCGGCCGGCCGACCGCAGCGAAGCGCGCCTCGGCCCGCTCGATGCGCGCCTCGATCTCGGCGTCGTCGGCGGGATCGAGCGGGTTCACCGAGTTCAGCCGCTTGGCCGGAAAGCTCGTCGTCACCCGCACCGCCCAGGTGCCGTCGTAGAAGGTCGAGCTGGCCGGCCAGGCGCGGAAGCCCGCCGCCTCCAGCCGGCGGACCACGGTCAGCCGCGGCACGCGATCAGCTCCGGTAGTCGCCATTGATCGCGACGTATTCCTTGGTGAGGTCGCAGGTGTAGACGGTCCAGCGCCCGCTCCCAAGGCCGAGCTGGACGCCGATCCGGATCTCGTCCCGTTTCATCGCGGCCGAGGCCTCCGCCTCCGAGTAGGCCGGGTCACGCTCGCCGTCGACCGCCACGCGCACGTCGCCGAACGAGATCGCGAGGCGATCGCGCTCGGCCGGCTCGCCCGCCTTGCCGACCGCCATCACGACCCGGCCCCAGTTGGCGTCCTCGCCGGCGACCGCCGTCTTCACCAGCGGCGAATTGGCGATCGAGAGCGCGATGCGCTTGGCGGAGCGGTCGTCGACCGCCCCCTCCACCGTCACGATGATCTCCTTACGCGCGCCCTCGCCGTCGCGCGCGACCTGCCGCGCGAGATCGAGAAGGACGGCGGCCAGCGCCTCGCGGAAGGGGCCGAGCCGCGTGTCGCCGGCGTCCGCGACCTCCGCGTTGCCCGCGGCGCCCGTCGCAAAGAGGAGCAGCGTATCCGAGGTCGAGGTGTCGCTGTCGACCGTCACCGAGTTGAAGGTCGGCCCGACGGCGTCTGCCAGCAGCGCCTGGAGGACACCCGGCGCGATCGCCGCGTCGGTGGCGAGGAACGAGAGCATCGTCGCCATGTCGGGCGCGATCATCCCGGCGCCCTTGGCGATGCCGTTGAGGCGCACCGTCGCGCCGCCGAGCGCGACCTCGCGCGTCGCGACCTTGGCATAGGTGTCGGTGGTCATGATCGCGTCGGCCGCCTCGCGCCAGCGCGCGCCCTCCCCTTGCGAGAAGAGGCCGGCGAGGAGCGGGGTGATCTTGGCGGCGTCGAGCGGCTCGCCGATGACGCCGGTCGAGGCGAGGAACACTTCCGAAGGCGAGCAGCCGACCGCCTCGGCGGCGGCCCTGGCGGTGGCATCCGTGGTGGCGGCGCCCTTGCGGCCGGTGAAGGCGTTGGCGTTGCCGGAATTGACGACGAGCGCGCGGGCTCGCCCGCCCTTCAGGCTCGCGCGGCAATGGTCCACCGGGGCCGAGGGACAGCGCGAGGTGGTGAGCACCCCCGCCACCGCGGTGCCTTCCGCGAAGGTCATCGTGAGGACGTCGGTGCGGCCCTTGTACTTGATGCCGGCGGCGCCCGTCGCGATCGACACGCCCGCGACGGCGGGCATGTCCGGCACGGAGCGGGGGGCGAGCGGGGAAACGGGATGGGACATGGCGCAACCCTTGGGCCGGGGGAACTGGAGCGGTCCGCCTCCCTGTGCCCCAAGCCGCGGGTGAGCGGCAAGCGACATTTCGGCGACGCGGCCGGACGGGCCCACGAAAAAGGGGCGCCGGATCGGCTCCGGCGCCCCTGTTTCGACGGTTCGACTTTCGCGCGGCCGATTACTGGGCCGGGGCCGGGGCCGGGGCCGGCGCGGCGTCGGTCTCGGCTTCGTCGGCCGCGGCCTCCGGGTCCTCGGCGGCGCCCGACATGGCCTTTTCCATCGTGTCCATCTGCGACTTCAGGGCCGGGTCCTCGTAGGTCACGACCTCGTCGGCGCGGGCGGCCTGGACGAGCTCGACATACTTCTCGCGCATCACGACCTGGCGCACCTGATCGGCGACCTGCTCGAAGGCCGGCGGCTGCTGCGGGCGCTTCTCGATCACCTTGATGACGTGCCAGCCGAACTGCGTCTGCACCGGCTCCTTGGTGTAGGTGCCGGGCTGGAGCGCGTAGGCCGCCGTCTCGAAGGCCGGCACCATCTGGCCGGGGCCGAAGAAGCCGAGATCGCCGCCTTGCGGGCCGGTCGGGCCGGTCGACTTCTCGGCGGCGAGCGCATCGAAGTCCTTGCCGCCGTCGAGTTCCTTGATCGCGGCCTCGGCCTCTTCCTTGGTGGGGACGAGGATGTGCTTGGCGTGCACCTCCTCGACCGGCTTGATCGCGGCGACTTCCTTGTCGTAGCGCGCGCGCACCTCGGCGTCGGTGATGGCGGAGATGCCGTGCTTCTCGAAATAGGCGTTGTGCAGCGCGCGCTCGCGCAGGAAGGCGATGCGGCGCGCCGTCTCGGCGTCGTCGCCGAGCTTCTCGGCCTCGGCCTTCTGGGCCAGCGCCTTGATGTCGACGAGGGCGGCGAGCGTGGCGAGACGACGCTGCTCGGGCGGAAGCTGGGCGAACTGTTGGCCGAGGTCGGCGCTGGCGGCCTCCAGATCGGCCTGCGTGATCTTGGCGTTGCCGACCGTCACCAGCACCGTCTCTGGCGGCACCGGGGCGGGCGCGGGCGCAGCGGCGGGCGCTGCTGGCGCGGGCGTCGGCGCGTCCTGGGCATGGGCGCCGACGGCGAGCGAGGCCAGGATCAGGCCGGAGGCGGCGAGCCGCGAGCGGAGCGAGGTGAGCATGAAGCGGAAGCCTTCCCGACGACGACGAAACAAAGGGGGAGCGCCGGGCGTCCTCGCCCGGCCGGGCGGGTGCGCAAGGCGGCTCCCGAGGACTGGCAAAGAGCCGACTTTGCGGTGTTTTGAGGGCCGCACGCCCGCGCTGGGGCCGGCGTTGACTTCCTCCGGGGGCCCTCTTATCTCTCCCACGTTCTGAAAGTCCAGCCGCCGCGTCCCGGAGCGCGGGCTTGCGGATCGGCGACGATCCCCGGCGGCGGACCCCGCGAGGCGGATCGCGCCCGCGACAATCTTGTTTCCTGGAAGGACGTTTCGGATGGTGAGTTTCGGCGGTCTGGCCCGCAAGCTGCTGGGGTCCTCCAACTCGCGCCGCGTCCGCAAGTTCGAGCCCACGGTCAAGTCGATCAACGCGCTGGAGGCCGAGCTCGCCCAGCTGTCCGACGACCAGCTCCGCGCCCGGACCGACGAGTTCCGTGCCCAGATCGCAGCCGGCAAGACCACCGACGACCTTCTGGTGCCCGCCTTCGCGACGGTCCGCGAGGCGTCGAAGCGCGCGCTCGGGCTTCGCCATTTCGACGTGCAGATGATCGGCGGCATGGTGCTGGCGGGCGGCGCCATCGCCGAGATGCGCACGGGCGAGGGCAAGACCCTGGTCGGCACGCTGCCGGTCTATCTCAAGGCGCTGGAGGGCAAGGGCGTCCACGTCGTCACCGTGAACGACTACCTGGCGACGCGCGACTCTGGCCAAATGGGCCGCGTCTACAACTTCCTCGGCCTGTCGGTCGGCGTCATCGTGCACGGCATGAACGACGACGAGCGCCGCGCGGCCTATGCTTGCGACATCACCTACGCCACCAACAACGAACTCGGCTTCGACTACCTGCGCGACAACATGAAGTACGAGCGCGGACAGATGGTCCAGCGCGGGCACTTCTACGCGCTGGTCGACGAGGTGGACTCGATCCTGATCGACGAGGCGCGCACGCCGCTCATCATCTCGGGCCCCCTCGACGACCGCTCCGACCTTTACCGCACGATCGACAGCTTCATCCCGCAGCTGAGCCCTGAGGACTACGAGGTCGACGAGAAGCAGCGACAGGTGTCCTTCACCGAGGACGGCACCGAGAAGCTGGAGCGCATGCTGGAGGCGGCCGGACACCTCCACGGCCCCTCGCTCTACGACATCGAGAACGTCACGATCGTCCACCACGTCAACAACGCGCTGAAGGCCCACAAGCTCTTCCAGCGCGACAAGGACTACATCGTCCGCGGCGACGAGATCGTCATCATCGACGAGTTCACCGGCCGCATGATGCCGGGCCGCCGCTTCTCGGAAGGCCTGCACCAGGCGCTCGAAGCCAAGGAAGGCGTCACGGTCCAGCCCGAGAACCAGACGCTCGCCTCGATCACCTTCCAGAACTACTTCCGCATGTACAACCGCCTCGCCGGCATGACCGGCACGGCGGCGACGGAAGCAGCCGAGTTCGCCGACATCTACGGCCTCGACGTCGTCGAAATCCCGACCAACCTGCCCGTCGTGCGCATCGACGAGGACGACGAGGTCTACCGGACGGCGGAGGAGAAGTTCCGCGCCATCGCCAAGGAGATCAAGGCGGCGGCCGAGCGGCGCCAGCCGATCCTCGTCGGCACGACCTCGATCGAGAAGTCCGAGATGCTGGCGGAGCGGCTGCGCAAGGAGGGCCTCAAGGACTTCCAGGTGCTGAACGCACGCTACCACGAGCAGGAAGCCTATATCGTCGCGCAGGCGGGCGTGCCCGGCGCGGTGACGATCGCGACCAACATGGCCGGCCGCGGCACCGACATCCAGCTCGGCGGCAATCTCGACATGCGCATCGAGCGCGAGCTCGCCGAGGTGTCGGAAGGCCCCGAGCGCGAGGCCGCGATTACGGCTCTGAAGGCCGACATCCAGCGCCTGAAGGGCGAGGCGCTCGCCGCCGGCGGCCTCTACGTGCTGGCCACCGAACGCCACGAATCGCGCCGCATCGACAACCAGCTGCGCGGCCGCTCGGGCCGCCAAGGCGATCCCGGCCGCTCGAAGTTCTACCTGTCGCTCCAGGACGACCTGATGCGCATCTTCGGGTCCGAGCGCATGGACACGATGCTGACGCGCCTTGGCCTGAAGGAGGACGAGGCGATCGTCCATCCCTGGATCAACAAGGCGCTGGAAAAGGCGCAGAAGAAGGTCGAGGCGCGCAACTTCGACATTCGCAAGAACCTCCTGAAGTACGACGACGTGATGAACGACCAGCGCAAGGTCATTTTCGAGCAGCGGCTCGAGCTGATGGACGCCGGGTCGCTCCACGAGACCGTCACCGACATGCGCCACGAGTTGATCGACACGCTGGTCGCCAAGCGCATGCCCGAGAACGCGTATCCCGAGCAGTGGGAGACGGCCGAACTCACGGAGGAGATCCGCGAATTCCTGAACCTCGATCTGCCCATCGCCGCTTGGGCGGACGAGGAGGGGATCGACGACCAGGACGTCAAGAAGCGCATCTTCGAGGCGGTCGACAAGGCGGCGGCCGATCGCGAGGAGCGGTTCGGCGGCGACATCATGCGCTACATCGAGCGCTCGGTCGTTCTCCAGACGATCGACGCCCTGTGGCGCGAGCACCTCGTCAACCTCGACCACCTGCGCTCGGCGGTCGGCTTCCGCGGCTATGCGCAGCGCGACCCGCTGAACGAGTACAAGTCGGAAGCCTTCGAGCTCTTCCAGGTGATGTTGGACCAGCTGCGCGAGCGCGTCACGCAGCAGCTGATGCGCGTCGAACTCGTGCGCCCCGAGACCGACGCGCCCGTGCTGCCCGACATGGAAGCGCACCATATCGACGCGACCACCGGCGAGGACGAGTTCGGTCGCGGCGCCGCGCGCCTCACCGCCGACTTCAACCCGCCCGGCGCCGACCGCCTGCAGCGCGATCCCGAGCGCCCGGAGACCTGGGGCGAGGTCTCGCGCAACGAGCCCTGCCCCTGCGGATCCGGCAAGAAGTTCAAGCACTGCCACGGCGCCTACGCGCAGATCGCCTGAGGCGAACTCCGTAAAAAGGCCGGCTTTCGAGCCGGCCTTTTTCGTGGCGGACACCCGATGCGGCCGAGGCTCCGTCCGCGCGAGTGTTTACCGCACAAGGCCGGGAGCGGTCTGCGATCGGCGCTCCGGTCGGGCGCGTCTGCCGCGTCGGCGTGCTCGCGCGGACGCCGCTCGCACGTGGTGCGTTCTGATGTCGGTCGGGGAACGAACGGAAAGCGGCGATGCGTCAGCGCCGCACCAAGCGTGCGATCCGCGTCGGGCTCAGGGAGCTTCAGGCTGGCCTTGCTGCCAAGAGCGATGCGTTCATCGCGGCGAAGCGCCGCCCCGATATCGGGCTCTGTGGATCGGCGAAGCGGAGAACGCGCGGCGTCGGAGACGGGCGGGAACCCGCTCAGTCGCTCCCGCCCGGCAGCGCCGGCTTCTTCTGCAGAAGGTTCTTGAACATCGAGGAGCGCGCGGTCTGGATCGGCTTGCCGTCGCGATCGTAGCCCTGCCGGCGATGCTGCTCGGCGGCGTAGGCCTCGGCGGAGATCGGCGTGCCGGTCTTGTAGGTCGAGGCCGTGGTGATCGCGAAGTCCTCGGGCGCCATGGTGGCGGCGATCTTCTTCTGCATCTCCTCGTCGGCCATGCGCTTGACGAGGAGGTCGGCCGGGGTCTCCACCACCGGGCACTCGCCGTTGGCATCGAGCGTGCGGCCGTCCGTCAGGGTCTCGTCGAAGACGTAGCGCTTCTCGCAGACCGCCACCGCCACCGGCTTGTGGGTGAGGTCGAAGCGGTCCGTGCCTTCCTTCAGCATCTTCCAGAAGGCGACATGCGGCGAATTCTGATGGCGCGCCATGTTCTCCGGCGTCATCCGGAAGGGCAGCGCCTGAATCTGGATCGACTTCTGCCCGCCCTGGAAGGCATGGTTGGCGAGCGCGTAGAGCTCCTCCATCTGCCAGTTGTCCATGGCGTAGCAACCCGACGAGTTGCACGAGCCATGGATCATCAGGTGGGTGCCGGAGGCCTCGTTGGCGCGGTCATAGGCGTTGGGGTAGCCCATGTCGAAGGCGAGATGATACTTCGAGGTCGGGTTCATCAGGCCCGGCGTCAGGTGGTAGAAGCCTTCCGGCGCCTGACGGTCGCCCTCTTTCCGCTTGGGGCCGAGCTGCCCCGACCAGGCGCAGATCGGATAGGTCTTGAGGAGCGCGAACGTCCCGTCGGTCTTCTGCTTCCAGACCTCGAGCTCGGACTCCTCCTTGTAGAGGCGCACGAGGATGGGCGAGTTCTCGCCCATCTCCTTGGACTTGATGACCTTGACGAGCGCAGGCGGCAGCGGCGCGTTGGGCCCGACGAGATCAGCGAACACATCGTCCTGCTGGCAGCCGGACAGGGCCATGAGACCGAGCGCCAGAAACGCCATCGTCCCAAGACGTCGTGCCGTCATTCCCCGATCCCCACGATGCGGGCGAGCGGTGGCTTTTCCCCCGCGCCCTCGAACCGATCCCCGCCCGACCGCGCTCATCGCGCGGCTCGGGACGCTGCCCTCTTTTCGGACCGGGACGGTTACCGGAAGATTAACGACCGGGCGGGAAATGTCCGAAAATTCTTTCCCTCGATGCAAGGCCCCTCCGGAACCCCGCGACGGGCCTTCTAACTCCGATCGAAGACCGTTTGAAGGCAACGATCGCGTGACGGCTGACGAGGCGTCCCGATCAGACCTTCAGTTCGCGGCCGATCGCCAGGAACTTCTCGCGGCGCTGGCGCTTCAGCTCGTCACCCGACAGCGCGGAGAGTTCGCCGAGAGCCGCCTCGATGCGCGCGCCGGCCGTCTCGATCGCGCGCTCGCGCGAGCGATGAGCGCCGCCTGTCGGCTCCGAGACGATCTCGTCGATGACGCCGAAGCCCTTGAGGTCCTGCGCGGTGATCTTCATCGCCTGCGCGACGTCCTTGGCGCGGCTCGAGTCGCGCCACAGGATCGAGGCGCCGGCCTCCGGCGAGATCACCGAATAGATCGCGTGCTCCATCATCAGAACGCGGTTGGCCGCCGCGATCGCGATCGCGCCGCCCGATCCGCCCTCGCCGATGATGAGCGAGACCAGCGGCACCGAGAGGCCGAGACAGACCTGAGTTGAGCGGGCGATGGCCTCGGCCTGACCCCGTTCCTCCGCTCCGATGCCGGGATAGGCGCCGGCGGTATCGACCAGCGTGACGACCGGAAGGCCGAAGCGCTCGGCCATTTCCATGATGCGCACGGCCTTGCGATAGCCCTCGGGCCGGGCCATGCCGAAATTGTGCTTGAGGCGGGTCTGGGTGTCGGAGCCCTTCTCCTGCCCGATCACCGCGACCGGCCGACCCTTGAAGCGCCCGAAGCCGGCGATGATCGCGTGGTCCTCGGCGAAGTAGCGGTCGCCGGCCAGCGGCGTGAACTCGGTCACGAGCTGGGCGAGATAGTCGGTGCAGTGGGGCCGGTCGGGGTGGCGGGCGACCTGCGTCTTCTGCCAGGGCGTCAGCTTGCGGTAGAGATCGGCCAAGGCCTCCGCCGAGCGGGTCTCGAGGCGCTGGATGTCCTCCGAGACGTCGATCCGCCCCTCGGTGTCGCCGATCTTCTTGAGTTCGATGATCTGGCTGTCGAGATCGGCGACGGGCTTTTCGAAGTCGAGATAATTGTGCATCCAGCCGGGCCTTGCGCCGTCCTGTCGGGGTTCGGGCGGCGGTTTCCGGAGCCTGCCGGCCGAGGGGCCGGCCGGCTGGCTCGGCCGCGCGCCGAACCATGGGGTTCGCGTCGGCGCGCAAACTGGCGATCCGACATGGGAATGTCAAGAAAGCGGGCGGTTTCAGTCCCCCGAGAGCTCCGACAGGGGGTGGTGGTCGGTGACGAGGCGCATCAGGCGCTCCTCCATCACATGGGTGTAGATCTGCGTGGTGCCGATATCGGCGTGGCCGAGGAGTTCCTGCACGACGCGAAGGTCGGCGCCGTTCTGCAGGAGGTGGCTGGCGAAGGCGTGGCGCAGGACGTGCGGGCTGACGCGGGACGGCCGGATGCCGGCGCGGATCGCCAGGTCCTTCAGATCGCGCGCGAAGGCCTGGCGCGTCATGTGCCCGCTCTCCGAGAGCGCCGGAAACAGCCACGCCTCGCCCGCGCCGGGTAGATCCTTGAGCGAGGCGGCGAAGGCGTCCATCGCGTCGCGCGCCCGCTCGCCGATCGGCACGAGCCGCTCCTTGTTGCCCTTGCCGCGCACCACGATCAGGCTGGCGCGCGAGCGCAACACCGAGCGCGGCAGCGACACGAGTTCGGAGACGCGCAGCCCCGTGGCATAGAGGATCTCGACCAGCGCGTGCATCCGGCGGGCTCTTGCCAGCGCCGTGCCGCGAAGCTCCGGATTGCCGGCCTGCGCCTCCGCCTCGCCGATCAGCCGGTCGACCTCCTCCTCCGACAGGATCTTCGGGATCGACTTCGCCTTGCGCGATCCCTCGATCGGCGACGTCGGGTCGTCGGCGCGGCGGCCCTCGGCATAGAGGAACTTGAAGAACTGGCGCAGCGAGGACAGGCGCCGCTGGCGCGAGGAGGCGGCAAAACCGCCGGCGTCGAGCCCGGCCATGTAGGCGCGAACGGCCTCGGTCGTCGCCTCGCTCAAGGCCACGCCCTCGGCCTTCAGCGCCGCGCGGGCATGGTCGAGGTCGCGTCGATAGGCGTCGAGCGTGTTCTGCGACGCCCCGCGCTCCACCGCCATCATCTCCAGGAACGCGTCGAGATGGGCGGCGTCGCGGCTCATTTCGCCACCCCCGTCTGCGTGTTGGGCACGACGGGCGCCGGCTGCAGCGCCGGGATCGGCACCTTCACCGTCACCGGTACCGGCTGCGGCTCCACGAAGGCCACCAGCGCCGCCATCGCCGCATAGACCGCGCCCACGAGGAGCGCGAGGATGGTCAGGAGGCGCGTCAGGGTGGGCATCGGGCGGCATGGCTTTCATGAGGTGGGCGGGCGGACACTAGAGGCTGCGCGGGCGAAGCGACAGTGCCAAGGTGCCTCCCATGGCGGGCGAAGACGGCAAGTCCGGGGCGGGAGCGCGAGCCCCGCTCGCTTGACGCCACAGGGCTTTTCTGGTCTCACGCAGGACCGATCCCGCCGCTTCCTGTGCCGCCTGAACCGATGATCGAGACCGCCCGGGCCGCCGCGCCCCTCCCGCACCGCCAAGCCTCGGGCGCCGTCCAGCGTCCCGTGGTGCTCGTCGGGCTGATGGGGGCGGGCAAGACAACGGTCGGGCGCAAGCTCGCGCAGATGCTGGATCTGCCCTTCGTCGACACCGACCAGGAGATCGAGGACGCCTCGCGCATGACGATCTCGGAACTCTTCGCCACCTATGGCGAGGCCGAGTTCCGGGCGCTCGAGGCGCGCGTCGTCGCCCGCCTCCTCGACGACGGCCCACGCATCGTCGCGACCGGCGGCGGCGCCTACATGAACGAGGGGACGCGCCGGCTCCTTGCGGAGCGCTCGATCACCGTGTGGCTGAAGGCGGAACTCGACGTCCTGATGGATCGCGTGATGAAGAAGCCGACGCGCCCGCTCCTCCAGACGCCCGATCCGCGCGCGACGCTGAAGGCGCTGATGGACGTGCGCTATCCCGTCTACGCGCTGGCCGACCTCCACGTGCCGACCCGCAACGTGAAGCGCGAGGCGGTGGCGCGCGAGATACTCGACCAGCTGGAACGCCATCCCCATTTCAAGGCCTGATCCATGACCGAGACGCCAGAGCCCGTCAGCGTGCGCGTCGATCTGGGGCCGCGCAGCTACGACATCCTGATCGGGCCGGGTCTCGTAGCGTCGGCCGGCCGGCACATCGCGGCCGCCCTGCCGCGCGCCCGCGCGCTGGTCGTCTCCGACGAGACGGTGGCAGCGCTCCACGCCGACCGCCTCCTTGCCGCGCTGGAGAGCGCCGGCATCGGCGCCGCGCTTCTCACGCTGCCGCCCGGCGAGACCACGAAGTCCTTCGACCACCTGATCGCCGTCGTCGACCGGATCCTCGCCGAGCGACTGGAGCGCGGCGACGCGGTGGTGGCGCTCGGCGGCGGCGTGATCGGCGACCTCTCGGGCTTTGCCGCCGGCATCGCGCGGCGCGGCATGCAGTTCGTGCAGGTCCCGACCTCGCTGCTCGCGCAGGTCGACAGCTCCGTCGGCGGCAAGACCGGCATCAACTCGGCCCGCGGCAAGAACCTCGTCGGCGTCTTCCACCAGCCGGCGCTGGTGCTCGCCGACACCGATGTCCTCGACACGCTGGCGGAGCGCGAGTTCCGCGCCGGCTACGCCGAGGTCGTGAAATACGGCCTGATCGACCGGCCGGACTTCTTCGAATGGCTGGAGGCCAACCGCGCCGCGATCTTTTCGGGCGGTGCGGCGCGTGTCGAGGCGGTCGCGGCAAGCTGCCGCGCCAAGGCAGCGGTGGTCGCGGGCGACGAGCGCGAGGACGGCGACCGCGCGCTCCTCAACCTCGGCCACACGTTCGGCCACGCGCTGGAATCGGTCGTGCGCTACGACCCCGCGCGCCTCGTCCATGGCGAGGGCGTCGCGATCGGCATGGCGCTGGCGCACCGCTTCTCGGTCCGGCTCGGCCTCTGCTCCGGCCAGGACGCCGGCCGCGCGGAAGCGCATCTCAGGGCCGCCGGCCTGCCGACCCGCATCCAGGAGATCCCGGGCGACGGTTTTACCGTCGATGCGCTGATGGACAAGATCGCGCAGGACAAGAAGGTCTCGCGCGGCGCCCTCACCTTCATCCTGACGCGCGGCATCGGCCGGGCCTACGTCGCGCGCGACGTCGCGCCGGATGCGGTGCGGGACTTCCTCAACCAGGAGCTCGCGGCCTGACGGTCTTGTCCGGCCGCCGCGCCAGATAGGTGCGGCGCCAGCGCTTCGGAATGCAGAGCGCGAGAACGGCCAGCATCGCGCAGGCGAGCGTCGAGGCGAGGATCGCCGCATGGCCGAGCTCGGCCTCGGCCACGCCGCCCGCCACGGCACCCGCTGCCATTCCGAGCCATGGCACGACCTGCACCCACCAGCTGGGCGACGGCTCGCGCAGGAGGCGGCGCGCCAACCCCCGTCCGAGGCGCGACAGCGCGCCCGTGACATAGGTCAGCCCCAGCGACTGGCCGCCGACCTCCTCCAGCGCGACGTTGATTGCGCCCATCGCCAGGACCAGGAGCACGATCGCCGGGTCGCCGGGACCCAGCGCCGCACCGAGCGCCGTCAGCGCGGCGACGACCACGAGCAGCACCGGCTGGGAGCCGCGCACGACGCGCATCACGAGGACGCCGAGCGCGTTGCCGGCGACGAAGGCCGCGAGGAGGGCCAGGAGATGGCCGGCGCGGGCGAGATCGCCGGTGCCGGCCGCAATGCCGAAGCGCGTCGTATTGCCGCTCATGAAGGAGACGAAGTCGCCGGCGAGGAGAAATCCGACGGCGTCCGTCAGCCCCGCCGCAAAGGACAGGAGCGAGGCGAAGAGGAGGCCGACGGCGATCCGCGCCCTCGCGCGGCGGCGGACGCGGCGGCGCACGGGTGTCAGAACCGCGTCGGCTCGCCGGGCGCCGCGGCCTCGATCGCCAGCGCGTGGACGCCGGTCGCCAGCTCCTCGGCCAAAAACGCGTTCACCGCGCGGTGGCGCTCCAGCCGGCTCTTGCCCGCAAACGCCTCCGCCACCAGCCTGACCCGGAAATGCGTCTCGCCGGTGCCGTCGAAACTGTCGTGGTGGTCGCTGCCGGCATGGTGGTGGCCGGCATGGAGATGGCTCTCGTTCACCACCTCGAGGCGCTGAGGCGCCAAGCCCCGCGTCAGCTTCGCCTCGATCTCGGCCGCCTTGGTCATGATGTCGCCCCGTCCGTCTGTGATCGCCTTTGCCCCGCCACATCGCGGGTGCGTCGCCGGCTTTCCGTTTTGGGCGGGTTTTCCGTTCTGTCAATTCTTGTTCGCACCGGGGCAGGTCCCCATAATCGCGGTCTGATGAAGCTCGACTCCAAATACTTCGACAAGATCCGGGTCCGCCCGGCCCGGTCCGGGCCCGAACCCGAACGTGCGCCCGTCTGCATGTGGGAGGGCTGCGAGGAGCCGGGCTCCCACAAGGCGCCGCGCGGGCGCGACCACGAGGGCCAGTACCTCCATTTCTGCGTCGACCACGTGCGCCAGTACAACAAGTCCTACAACTACTTCTCCGGGCTCGGCGACGACGACATCCAGAAGTACCTGAAGGACTCGCTGACCGGCCACCGCCCGACCTGGACGATGGGCTCCAACAACTCGGGCGGGGCGAAGGTCTCGCCGACGCCCTCGACCAAGCCGAGCGGGCGCCCGCGCCGCTTCAACGGCGGACGCCCGCGCGACAGCTTCAACCTGTTCGGCGAGGGCGAAGCGGCTCCCGCGGCGCCGCGCCGCAAGGCGCGCACGCTCGAGGTCAAGGCGCTGACCACGCTCGGCCTGCCCGAGAGCGCCGGCGGCGAGGCGATCCGGGTGCAGTACAAGGCGCTCGTCAAGCAGTATCACCCGGACGCCAACGGCGGCGACCGCGGCTCGGAGGACCGTCTTCGCGAGGTCATCCAGGCCTACAAGCTTTTGAAGGCGTCGGGCTTCTGTTAATCCCTGATTCCAGCCCTGTTCGAGACGCGCGGCCGCACGAGGCGACCCGCGAGATGTAAGGCCTGCCGATCGGCGGCAGCGCCCCTGGAGGTATGATGAGTGCAGCGGAACTGGAAGTGGCGAACCTGCCCGACGCCATGGTCTCCGTCCGCGAAACCTTCGGTTTCGACAGCGACCTGAAGGTCCCGGCCTTCTCGAAGGCCGACCCGCACGTTCCCGAGATCGACCCGGACTACCTGTTCGACCGGCAGACGACGCTGGCGATCCTGGCGGGCTTTGCCAAGAACCGCCGCGTCATGGTGTCGGGCTACCACGGCACCGGCAAGTCGACCCATATCGAGCAGGTCGCCGCGCGCCTCAACTGGCCCTGCGTGCGCATCAACCTCGACAGCCACGTCAGCCGCATCGATCTCGTCGGCAAGGACGCGATCACCGTGCGCGAGGGCATGCAGGTCACCGAGTTCCGTGACGGCGTCCTGCCCTGGGCCTACCAGAACAACGTCGCGCTCGTCTTCGACGAGTACGACGCGGGCCGGCCGGACGTGATGTTCGTGATCCAGCGCGTCCTTGAATCCTCGGGCCGACTGACGCTCCTCGACCAGGCGCGTGTCATCCGCCCGCACCCGGCCTTCCGCCTCTTCGCGACCGCCAACACGGTGGGTCTCGGCGACACGACGGGCCTCTATCACGGCACGCAGCAGATCAACCAGGCGCAGATGGACCGCTGGTCGATCGTCACCACCTTGAACTACCTGCCGCACGACAACGAGGTCGGCATCGTCCAGGCGAAAGCCAAGCACTTCCAGACCAAGGAAGGGCGCGCGCAGGTCTCCAAGATGGTGCGCGTCGCCGACCTCACCCGCTCAGCCTTCGTCAATGGCGACCTATCGACCGTGATGAGCCCGCGCACGGTGATCACCTGGGCCGAGAATGCCGAGATCTTCGGCGACATCGGCTTCGCCTTCCGCCTCACCTTCCTCAACAAGTGCGACGACCTCGAGCGCCCTCTGGTCGCCGAGTTCTATCAGCGCGCCTTCGGCGAGGACCTGCCGGAAGCGGCGTCGAACCTCGTCCTCGACTGACCCTTCCATGGCATCGCGCATCGGCGACAACTCCACCAAGGCCCCGCGCGGCAAGGCGCCCGACCGCGAGCCGTTCCGGCGCGCGGTGGCCGGCTGCATGCGCGCCATCGCCGGGGACGCGGAGCTCGAGATCACCTACGGCAACGAGCGGCCGGGCCTGACGGGCAACCGCGCCCGCCTGCCGGAACTGCCCAAGCGCGCGGCCGAGAACGACGTGTCGGTGGTGCGCGGCCTGTCGGACGCCATGGCGCTGCGCAAGGCGCGCCACGACGCACGCGTCCATGCGACGCTCTCGCCGGACGGGCGCGGCGCGCGCGCCGTCTTCGACGCGCTGGAGCAGGCGCGCTGCGAGGCGATCGGCGCCAACGCCATGCCGGGCGTCGCCGACAACCTCGCCGCGATGCTGGAGGACAAGTACCACCGCTCCAACCTCTCGGAGGTGACCGACCGGGCGGAGGCGCCGCTGGAAGACGCGCTGGCGCTGATGGTGCGCGAGAAGCTCACCGGCCGCCCCGTGCCGCCGAGCGGGCAGGCCGTGGTCGAGGTCTGGCGCGACTGGATCGAGGACAAGGCCGGCCAGAAGTTCGAGCGTCTCGGCGAGACCGTCGAGGACCAGCGCCTCTTCGCGCGCGCGATCCGCGACATGCTCGTCTCCATGGAGATGGCCGAGGAGCTCGCCGACGACCAGCAGTCCGAGGACGAGGAATCGCCCGAGGAGGCCGGCGACAACCAGAGCCGCGACAACGAGGAGTCCGGCGCCGAGAAGGAAGCCGGCCAAGACGAGGCGGAGCCGGAGGAATCGGAAGGCGAAGCCGAATCGGAGGACACGTCCGAGGCCGAGACCTCCGAGGTCACGGCCGAGGAGCCGTCCGACGACGAGGAGCCCGACTCGGAGACGCCCGGCGATTCGCGCCGCCCCAACCAGGCAATGCCGCGCGATCTCGGCGACACCGACTACCGCGTCTTTTCCGAAGCGTTCGACGAGACGGTGGGCGCCGAGGAGCTTTGCGACGAGGCCGAGCTCGACCGCCTGCGCGCCTTTCTCGACAAGCAGCTCGTGTCGCTGCAGGGCGCCGTTGGGCGGCTCGCCAACCGCCTGCAGCGCCGCCTGATGGCGCAGCAGAACCGCGCCTGGGACTTCGACCTCGAGGAAGGCTATCTTGACACGGCGCGCCTCACGCGCCTCGTCACCGACCCGATGCAGCCGCTCTCCTTCAAGATGGAGCGCGACACCCAGTTCCGCGACACGATCGTCACGCTCCTGATCGACAATTCCGGCTCGATGCGCGGCCGGCCGATCACGGTGGCGGCGACCTGCGCCGACATCCTCGCCCGCACGCTGGAGCGCTGCGGCGTCAAGGTCGAGGTGCTCGGCTTCACCACCCGCGCCTGGAAGGGCGGCCAGTCGCGCGAGGCGTGGCTGAAGGCCGGCAAGCCTCAGCGGCCGGGCCGCCTCAACGACATCCGGCACATCATCTACAAGGGCGCCGACGCGCCGTGGCGCCGCGCCCGGCGCAATCTCGGCCTGATGATGCGCGAGGGGCTCCTCAAGGAGAATATCGACGGCGAGGCGCTGATCTGGGCGCACAACCGCCTGCTCGGCCGGCCCGAGCAGCGCCGCATCCTGATGATGATCTCGGACGGCGCACCGGTCGACGATTCGACCCTTTCGGTGAACCCCGGTAACTATCTCGAGCGGCACCTGCGCGCCGTGATCGAGGAGATCGAGACGCGCTCGCCGGTCGAGCTTCTCGCCATCGGCATCGGCCACGACGTGACGCGCTACTATCGCCGCGCCGTAACGATCTCCGACGCCGAGGAACTGGCGGGCGCGATGACCGAGCAGCTGGCCGCCCTCTTCGAGGACGAGGGCGAGATGCCGGCCCGCCGTCGGCGCTCGGCCGGCCGCCGCTGACGGTGCCGCCGCGCCTGAAGCGGACGGGGCGTCTTGCTCTCCTGGCCGCCCTCCTCCTTGCCGGCGCGACGCTGAACCCCGCCCCGCGCGCGCTATCGGCCGAGACCGAGGTCCGCGCACAGCCGATCGCGCGGTTCGGCATCGGGCGCGACGCGGTGCGCTTCGGGGCGCTCGAATATGTCGGCGGCTTCGCCTATTCGTCGTCCGACGGGCGGCTGTCGGGCGTGTCCTCGATCCGCATGCGCCCGCGCGGCGCGGGCTTTCTTGCCGTCACCGACACCGGCTTCTGGTTTTCCGGCGCGATCCGCCGCGACGCCGAAGGGCGTCCCGTCGGCATCGCGGATGCCCGTATCGCGCCGATCCTCAACCCGGCCGGACGCGCCATGCCGAACAAGGGGCAGGCCGACGCCGAAGGGCTCGCGATCGCCGGGGGCGAGGCGCTGGTCAGCTTCGAGCGCGACCACCGGATCGAGGCCTTCCGCCCCGCATCCGCGCCGTTCGAGGCGAAGGGGCGGCGCCTCCCCCTCCCGATCCCGCGCGAGGAACTGCGCGGCAACGGCGGGCTGGAGACGATCGCCGCCTCGCCCGAAGACTCGCCCCTCAAGGGCGCCGTCGTGGTGGTCGCGGAAACCTCGGTCGACGATGCCGGCAACCTCTTTGCCGCCGTGATGGGGCGCGGCGTCTTCAAGGTGAAGCGCGAGTTGCCCTGGGCGGTGACCGACGGCACCTTCCTGCCGGACGGGGACCTCCTGCTTCTGGAGCGGCGCTACGAGGGGCTCGGGCGCGTCGGCATGCGCATCCGCCGGATCGACGGCGCCACGATCCGTCCGGGCGCCCTGGTCGACGGCCCGGTGCTGATGGAGGCCGATCTCGGCGAGGAGATCGACAACATGGAGGGGCTGGACGCCTGGCGGGGCGCGGACGGCCGCACCCACCTGTCGCTCGTCTCCGACGACAACGGCTCGTTCTTCCAACGCAACCTCTATCTCGAGTTCCGCCTCATGGACGACCGCGAGGCGGCGTCCGACCGGTGATCGGCGCCCCTCAGGCCGCCGCCACCCGCGCGTCGCGATAGGGCAGGAAGGCGTTGACCGCGACGCGGTAGGGCACGAGGCCGAACACGGCGATGATCAGCTTCACGCCGAAATCGCCGAGCGCCCACGAGACCCAGCGCGGCGCCTCGACGGCGAGCAGCCCGAAGAGCGGGGCCGATTCCAGCGCGAAGGGCTCGTTCGGCCCGAGGATGAGAAAGGCCGGCGCGAAGGCGAGCGAGAAGAACACGAGGGTGTCGAGGATCGTGCCGAGAATGCCGCTCGCGAGCGGCGCCTTCCACCAGGACAGGCGGCGCAGCCGGTTGAAGACGAGGATGTCGAGAAGCTGCGCGAACAGGAACGCGAACCCGCTGGCGAGCGCGATGCGCAGCAGGCGACCGGCTTCCGTCTCGAAGGGCGTCAGGCCGAGGCGATGGAGGATCGGCGGGAACACGATCGAGCTCGCAACGGCCGCCGCAAAGCCGAGATACACGACGCGCCGCGCCACCGCCGGCCCGAACAGGCGGTTGTTCACGTCGGTGACGATGAAGGCGAAGGGATAGACGAAGGCGCCCCAGGTCAGGAGGTCGGCCAGCGACAGGGGGCCGAGGGTTCCCTGGACGGGAAACTGGACGGCGATGTTGGAGGCGAGGACGATGATCGTCATGGCGATCACCGGCAGCACGGTGCGGCGGGACAGGGTCACGGCGGACATCCATTTTTTTAGGCTGGGGTATGGCACCAGCGTCGGGTTGTCGGTGTCAGCGCGCCTGTGTCTGGCGCGCGGCGATCTCTACGACCAGTTTGTCTCGTTCAGGCCCGGCGGGACCCCGCAGGATCTTGCGCTCCTCGGACGACACGTTGGTCGCGATGTAGCCGCGGTCACGCATGCATTGGGCGGTCAGCTGATACTTCTCGATCGAGCGCGCGACGCCGCGAGCTGTCCCTGCAGCCGCAGCCCCGCCGAGGCTTCCCGACGGATTGAGGACGGGAGAGACGTAGACGCCCTCCTCCACTTTTCCGCGGCAATCGCCATAGTCAGCTTCCCAGAGGTCGCCCGGTCGGTCGGCACGGACGAACTCGCTGGGCAGCGACGCACAGGCCGGCAAGAAAAAGAGCGCTGCCAAGATGACAGCGCTCCCCATCAGACTCGAAAAACGAGACAAACCCTAGCTCAGGCGGCTTCGGCCGTCGTCGCGGTCTTCTTGGCGATCTGGCGCTTCAGGAGACGGGCCTTCTGCGACAGGTCGTGCTCGGCGGCCTTGGCGAGGAACGCGTCGAGGCCGCCGCGGTGCTCGACCGAGCGCAGCGCATGGGCCGACACGCGCAGGCGGAAGCGCTGGCCGAGGGCGTCGGAGATCAGCGTCACCTGGCACAGGTTCGGCAGGAACCGGCGACGGGTCTTGTTGTTGGCGTGGCTGACGTTGTTGCCGGTCTGGACGGCCTTGCCGGTCAGTTCGCAAGCGCGTGACATGGGATCACCTTTCAAACGTTCGATACGGCCTTCCGGGGCGCGCCGCCGCCGGAACGGCAGCGCGATCATCGACCCCATGGCATGATCGGAAAATCGACTGTGCCTATAGTGGCGTGTGCGCGCCCCGTCAAGCCGCCGCAGCATCGGGGCCAGCGCGGGGCTTGATCCGGCCCGCACGCGCGCCCACAAAGAAGGGATCTCGAGCCCAGCCGGAGAACCGCACATGCTTCGCGCCGCGACCGGCCTTCTCGCATCGGCGCTGCTCGCCCTCGCCGCGCCGGTGGGCGCCGAGGCCGCGCCGCTGCGCACGGTCTACACGATTTCACTGATCGGGCTACCGGTTGGGCGCGCCGAGTTCCGCACCACGATCGACGCGCGGCGCTTCAAGGTGGAGGGGACCCTGTCCTCGGCGGGCCTTGCCGAGCTCGTGTCCTCGACGCGCGGCACGAGCTCGGTGTCGGGGCGAATCGCGGGGCGCCGGCTTCTGGCCGACCGCTACGCGCTCGCCTACACGAGCGACGGAAAATCCTGGTCGAGCGATCTGTCGTTGCGCTCGGGAAGCGTCGTGTCGTCGAAGGTCGCGCCGCCGGCGCGCAACCCGGCGCCTGCCGATTTCGTGCCGGTGCGCCGGGCGCAGCTGACGAGCGTCGTCGATCCCTTGAGCGGCCTGATGATCGCGCCGGAAAAGCCGGCCGATCTCTGCCGGCGCACGCTCAACGTCTATGACGGCTGGAGCCGCATCGACCTGCCCCTCAGCCCCGCCGGAACGGAGCGGGTGCGCACCGACGGGTTCGACGGCGAGGCCGTGGTCTGCACCACGACGGTCCGCCCCGTCGGCGGCTACCGCACCTCGTCCAACGGACTGCGGTTCCTGCGCGGCAAGGTGATCCGGCTGTGGTTCGCCCCGATCGGCGACACCGGCGTCTATGCGCCGGTGCGCGTGCGCATTCCGACCGAGGTCGGCCCACTCTCGCTCGCCGCCTCGACCTTCGCCAAGCCTTAAGGTTCAGATGCCGGCGCGATACACCGCCGGGACCACGTAGATGTAGATGATCTGCTGCAGGAAGAAGATGATCAGGAGCACCACCAGCGGCGACAGGTCGAGCCCGCCGAAGTTCGGCAGGACGCGGCGGATCGGGCGGTAGAGCGGTTCGGTCATCCGGTACAGGAAGTCGCCGATCGTGGAGACGAACTGGTTGCGCGGATTGACGATGTTGAAGGCGAAGAGCCAGGACAGGATCGCCGACGCGATGATGATCCACCACAGGATGTTGAGGATCAGAAGGACGACTTGGATGACGGCGAGCATGTCGGGCGGCGGCCTTTCGGTTGCGGCTCTCGGGCCAGCGGTTTCAAAGCGCGAGGCTCGCACGACGAAATGGGTATTTCCCTAACGAATACCAGCGCCACGGGCCCGCTTGCGCGATCGTGAACGCGGGGGCACATCCTGCTTGACAGGCTCCGCGCCGCTATCCTACAAGCCGCCCACTGGTGGACGGGGCTGTAGCTCAGTTGGGAGAGCGCGTCGTTCGCAATGACGAGGTCAGCGGTTCGATCCCGCTCAGCTCCACCATTTCTTCCCCTTGCGACCCATGGCAGACAAGCGGGCCCGACCGGCCCCGCGAGGCGCAGCCATGACCGACGACCTGCGGACCCCCGACACCGAGCCGCCTGTCGACGCGCCGGCCGAGGATCGCTTCGCCGCCTTCCGCAACACCCGCTTCCTGCGCTACTGGCTCGCCCGGTTCCTCGCCGCCTTCGCCGTGCAGGTCGTCGCCGTCTCGGTCGGCTGGCAGATCTACGACCTGACGCGCGATCCCCTCGATCTCGGCCTGATTGGCCTGTCGCAGTTCCTGCCCGCGCTGCTTCTCGTCTTCGTCACGGGCACGGTCGCCGACCGCTATTCGCGCCGCCACATCATGGCGCTGGCGATCGGTGTGCAGGCGCTCGGCGCCGGCGTCCTCCTTGCCCTCACCTACGGGGACCTCGTCACGCCGGCGCCGGTCTTCGCCGTGCTCGTCCTCTTCGGCATCGCGCGCGCCTTCTTCGGCCCGGCCGCCTCCTCGCTCGTCGTCAACCTCGTCTCCAAGGACGAGCTCGCCAACGCGATCGCGTGGAACTCGTCGTCCTGGCAGATCGCCTCGATCGTCGGGCCGGTGGCCGGCGGTCTGCTCTACGGCCTGTCCTCGCACCTGTCCTACACGGTCGCGCTCGCGCTCTTCGTCGTTGCCGGTGCCCTCATCCTCTCGGTACCGGCCCCCGCCCAGCGCACCAGCCGCGAGCCCGCGAACCTCTCCACCGTCCTTGCCGGCTTTCGCTACATCTGGCGTGAGAAGGTGGTCCTCGGCGCGGTGTCGCTCGACCTCTTCGCGGTATTGCTCGGCGGCGCCGTCGCGCTGATGCCGGTCTTTGCGCGCGACATCCTCCAGGTCGACGAGTTCGGGCTGGGGCTCCTGCGCGCGGCGCCCGGCGTCGGCGCGATCCTCACCGCGATCTGGCTCGCCGCCCATCCGGTGAAGGACCATGCCGGCCTCGTGATGTTCGCCTTCGTCGCGCTGTTCGGCGCCTTCACGGTCCTGTTCGGCCTGTCGACCTCGCCCTGGCTGTCGATCGCGGCGCTGATGCTCATGGGCGCGGCCGACATGATCTCGGTCTATATCCGCGAGATCCTGCTCCAGCTCTGGACGCCGGACGACGTGCGCGGACGCGTCAATGCGGTGAACGGCATCTTCGTCGGCGCATCGAACGAGCTTGGCGAGTTCCGCGCGGGGGTCATGGCGTCGGTGGTCGGCGCGGTGCCCGCCACCGTGATCGGAGGCGCCTGTACGGTTGCGATCGCCGGCATCTGGGCCTTCGCCTTCCCGCAGCTGCGCCGGGCGCGCAGCCTTGCCGCGCGCGAGTAGGCCTCAGTCGAGGCTGCCGCGCAGCGCGAGGCCGAGCGGCGCGTAGGGCTGGGCGAGCGGCGCCGGGCCGCTAGCGGGACCTAAGAGAAGCGAGGCGTCGATGGCTCCCGCAGCGTCCCGCGGGGGCGGCGGCTCGAATGAGGCGCGGCGCAGGACGAAGCGCTTGAGATAGGCCTGCCGCGCGGCTTCTCGGCCGGAATCGGAACGACGAAGATCCCAAGGCGCGAGATCCGCCGAACGGCGCAGATGCGTGCCGCCGATGCGGTGCGAGACCGAGACCCGCGCCGCCGTCGGACCGGGACAGATGCGCCGCCAGGACGGCGTGTCGGCGTCGCGCCCGTCGAGGCAGACCGCGACGGGCATCGGCGCGCGAACGATCGTGGCGCGCGACCCTCCGCCGTAGCAGGCGGCCAGCACCGCGGAACACATGCACAACAGGGCCGCGACGCGGATCATGCCCGATCTCCCGATCAACCGGGACGGAGCATAGAGGCGTCCCGCTTAACGCCGCGTCATCAGCGCGCTCGGGCGACGAGCCGTCAGGCCAGCGCCTCGCCCGCCCCTTCCGGCGGCGCCACGGGCACGGCGCCCGGTAGCGGCGCGAAGGCGCGGTTCCACGCGTCGAGCGAGGCAATCTTGTAGGCCTCGGCGAGCGTCGGGTAGTTGAACGTGTTCTCCATGAAATAGTCGATCGTGCCCTTCAGGTTGAGCACGGCCTGCCCGATGTGGATCAGTTCGGTCGCCCCCTCGCCCACGATGTGGACGCCGAGGAGCCGGCGGGTCTTCTTGGAGAAGATCATCTTCATCATGCCGCTCTGGAGGCCCATGATGTGGCCGCGCGAGGTCTCACGGAAGCGCGCGATGCCGCATTCATAGGGAATGCCGCGCTTGCGCACGTCCTCCTCGCTCATCCCGACGGTCGAGATCTCCGGCACGGAGTAGATGCCGTAAGGAAAGAACTCCGGCGCCGGGGGCGTCGCGACGCCGAAGGCATGACACGCGGCGATGCGCCCCTGCTCCATCGAGGTGGAGGCAAGGCTCGGAAAGCCGATCACGTCGCCGGCGGCATAGATGTGGGGCACGGCGGTCTGGAGCGTCTTGCCGTCCACGGCGATGCGGCCGCGATGGTCGCTCGACAGGCCGGCGGCGGCGAGATTCAGTCCGTCGGTCGCCCCCATGCGGCCAGCCGCGAAGAGAAGCACGTCGCCCGCGACGTCGCGCCCGGTAGCGAGGCTGCAGACCGGGCGCCCGGCACCGTCGAAATCGATCTTCGTCACCTCGGCGCCCAGCCGCAGCGCGACGTTGCGGTCCCGCAGATCGTGGACGAACTCCTCCATCAGCTCCTTGTCGACGAAGTCGAGGAAGGTCGGGCGCGGCTCGATCAGCGTCACCTGCACTTCCAGCGCGGAGAAGATCGTCGCGTACTCGACGCCGATGACGCCGGCACCGATGACGGTCAGCGAGCGCGGCAGCTTCGGCACCTCGACGATCTCGTCGGAATCGAAGACGTTGGTGCCGTTGAAGGGCACGTAGTCGGGGCGGAAGGGCCGGGTGCCGACCGCGATCAGGATCGTGTCGCCGTGGAGCGTGCGCACTTCGCCCGAGGGCAGCGCGACGTCGACCTCGTGGCTCGAGCGGAAGGCGGCGCGCCCATGGAGGATCCTCACGCCGTTGCGCGCAAACTGGTGGTCGAGGACGTCGACCTCGTGCTCCAGCGTCTTGACCATGCGCGCCTGGATGTCGGCGCTGGTGATGTCCTGCTTGACCCGGTAGGCGCGCCCATAGAAGCCGCGCTCGCGCCAGCCCGACAGATTGAGCACGGTCTCGCGCATGGTCTTCGACGGGATCGTGCCGGTGTGGACCGATACGCCGCCGACGCGGGCCTGCGATTCGACGACCAGCACCTGCCGCCCGAGCTTGGCCGCCTGGATGGCGGCGCGCCGGCCCGACGGCCCGCTGCCGATCACGATCATGTCGTAGCGCTGCATCGAGGCCCCCGTCCGCGCCGTTTCGCATCCTACGCGGCCCCTTCAACAGAGATGGCCGCCCGATGCTGCATAGCGAAAGGAGCTTATGCGAGGCGGGCCTCGAGCCTCAGGCGGGCCGGCCGAAGATGAGAGCCAGGAAATCACCGAGCCAGCGCTTGACCGGCGCATCGTGGATGGCGCGGCCGGTGAAGTGCTCGCGCCGCGCCTGCGCGCCCGGCAGCGAAAGCCGGGCGTGGCCCCGCGTCGTCCAGCGGTGCATCATCGCAAGCGTCAGTTCGGCATGGAACTGGACGCCGTAGGCGTTGTCGCCGTAGCGCATCGCCTGATTGCGGAAGCGCTCGCCGGTCGCCAGCAGCGTCGCGCCGGCCGGCAGCGTGAACCCTTCGCGGTGCCACTGGTAGACCATCGGCGGCCAGTCGCCGAGAAGCGCGCGCCCCTCGGCCGTCGCCTCCAGCGGATAGTAGCCGACCTCGACGAGCCCCTCGGGATGCGGTCCGACCGTCCCGCCGAGATGCTTCGATAGCATCTGCGCGCCGAGGCAGATGCCAAGGAACGGCCGGTTCTCGCGCAAGGGCACGTCGAGCCAGTCGATCTCGTGGCGAAGGTGCGGGTCGGGATCGTTGGCGCTCGGCGGCCCGCCGAAGAGGATCGCGCCGCGATGCTCGTCGAGGGTGGCGGGCAGGCGCTCGCCGAGCACCGGCCGGCGCACGTCGATGCGCACGCCCGCCGCCTCCAGCACCTGTCCGACGCGGCCCGGCGTCGACGTCTCCTGGTGGAGGACGACGAGGACGGGTCTCGGATCGTCGCGGCCGGAGAGGCGAAAGCGTGCGGGCGCCTCGCCCGGCGCTGCGGGCGTCAAGCCTCGACGCTCCCGGTCCGCTCCGCGGCGCCCTGCATCGCGTCGTGCTTGCCGCGCATGCGATCGCGGGTCGAAACGCCCAGAAGCTCGGCGATCCGCCAGACGACATTGTCCTCGAGCTCGTGCACCGCTCCGTCGACGAAGACGACGCGCCACAGGAGCTCGACGAAATGCACCCGCTCGGCCTCGCCGAGATGGCGCATCAGGACGCTGGTGAACCGATAGAGGTCGACGGCCTCCGCGTCGGCAGCCTCGCCCGCCGCCTCGATGCGGCGCGCGGCCTCGCCATCGAGCCCGTATTCCTCCGCCAGCACCGCCCGCAGCGTCTCGAGCTCCAGCGCGGAGGCCGAGCCGTCCGCCTCCGCCACATGGAAAAGAAGCGCGGCGGCGGCGACCCGCAGGTCGTCGGCGTCGTGCGGACCGGCCCCGCCCCCGGTCAGCGCGGCGAAAAAGTCCTTCAATCCTTCAAGCATGGAATCGTCCGGGCCGGGCGGGGTGGAAGCGAGAGAGGGTCAGGCGTGTTCGGCGGGGTGCGGCGTGTCGGCCGCAGCGTCCGGGCTGCGCGGCTGGTCGGCGCTGCGGGGGTAGCTGTCGGCGATGGCGCGGATCGAGCCGGGCTCCGACAGGGTCGCGACCTGCGGCGTTGCCGGCGGCGACACCCAGCGGAACGCGTCGAGCCGTCCGGTCACCGGCGACACCGGCGCCCACTCGCGGCGCGTCACGCCATCCGCGGTCCAGGCGGGATCCTTCGGCGCATGGACGGCGCGCGCCATCCACTGGCGCACCAGAGCCTCGTTGCCGGACTCGGCATCCTCGATGTCGGCCAGGAGCAGGTAGGTCGATTCGCGCGGCGCAGCGTCCGCGGCCGCCGTCGCCTCGGCGCGCGCGGTCGCGAAATCGCGGGCGTCGAGGGCGGCGTGGGCCACCGCGAGGCGCGACTCGACATGGCCGGGATGCAGCGCCGCCAGTGCACGGGCGCGGCGCAGCCGCTCCTCGACGCCGTCGCCGGAGCGCGCGTGGATGTAGAGCGCGGCGATCTCGGGATGCGGCTCGTGCTTCCAGGAGGCTTCAAGCGCCTTGGTGGCGGCGCGCCCGTCGCCGAGGCGGATCGCGGCGCGGCCGGCGATCGCGGCGGCGGGCACCAGATCGGGCGCGAGCTTCTGCGCCTCGCGGGCGAGCGCACGGGCGCCGTTCGGGTCGGCGTCGGCCAGCGTCTGCGCCTTGCCGGCGAGCAGCACGGCGCGGAGCCTGCGGCTCTCGGCCTTGTCGATGAGGCGCGAATCGCGCTGCGCCTCGAGGATCGCCAGCGCGCCGTCGAAGTCGCCCTGCGCGGCCTTAAGGTCAAGCACGGCGCCGCCGGCCCAGCCGACATGGGGCGCGATGCGCACCGCGCGCTCGGCGTAGTTGCGGGCCGCCCCACGGTCGCCGAGGCGCTCGGCCTCGAGATAGAGGCCCCTGAGGCCGACGAGACGGGTCTCGGGCTGGGCTTCCAGTTCCTCGAAGATCGCGCGGGCGCGGGCATTGTCGCCCTCGATCAGCGCGGTCTGCGCGTCAAGGAAGCGCAGCATCGGCTCGGACCGACCCGGCAGGAGCTTGGCCGCCTGCTTGGTCATGCGCCGCGCGGTGACGGCATCGCCCGCACCGACCGCGATGATGCCGGCCGACAGCGCGCGGTAGCCCTTGTCGCGGCGGCGCGTCGAGAAGAAGCGCGACACGCGGTTGGGCGCCTTGAAGAAGCCGCGCACGATCCAGAACAGGAGCACCGCCGCAACGACCAGCGCAATCTGCAGAACCACGAAGACGGTGAAGCTCGTTCCGACCTCCTGGCCCTGCCAGATCAGCGACACGGTTCCGGGATGGTCGGCGAGCCAGGCGAAGCCGAGACCGGCGGCCAGGACGACGAGGAAGAAGGCGAGAATAGCCAGCATGTCAGCCCTGCGACGAGGCGCCGACGGCGCGGTTGATCGTGTCCTGGATGAGGCGGTCGGCCTCGACGCGCGCGCGAACGTCGGCGGCGAAGCTCTCGGAGGCGGTCTTGGCCGCGTCCGGCAGCTTGTCCCACTCGGCGAGCCAGGTGGCGTAGTTGCCAGAGGTGACGGCCGCGTCCATGCGCGCGACGGCCGCCTGCGGCCCCGGCGCATCGGGCGCAACGCTGCTGCCGGCCGGGCGGACCTGGACCAGCGAGCGCAGCCCCGACAGGACCTGCGTGCCGACGTCCTCCGTTGAGACTTCAGGGCGCACGGCCGAAAGGATCGCCGCTTCGGCCTCCTGCCAACGGGCGTTCAGCGCCGACGTGGTGGGGACGCCCTTGGCGGCGAAATCGCGCAAGGGCGCGACAGCCCCAGTGTCGCCGGAGGCGGTCGCGAAGCTTTCGAGTTCCGACATGAAAGGCGTGCCGCGATCGATCGCCGACTTCAGCCCGGCGGCCGAGAGGGCGACGGCGGCACGCTTGTTGGCTTCCTCGATCGCGCCGAGGCGCTGGCCGAAACCGTCGATCGCCGAGCGCGCCTCGTTGGCGGCGCTCTGGGCGTTCTGGGCGGCCTGCTGCGCGGCGGAGACACCCTGGCGCGCCTCGTCGGCGGCGCCCTGCGCGGCATTCGCGGTGTCGCGGGCCGCGTTGGCGGCGGTCTCGGCCCGCGCCGCGGTGTCGCGCGCGGCGGTCGCCGCCTCGTTGGCGGTGGCGGCGGCTGCCGCCGCATCGCCGGTCGAGGTGCCGCCGCTCTGGATGGCACGCTCGTTGGCGGTCACGCGGTCGGTCAGCTGCGTGAACTCGGCGGTGGACACCGTGCCCGAGCCCGCGCCGCCGGCGGCCTGCGCGGACTGGACCTGCTCGACCACGCCGCGCACCTGATCGAGGTCGCTGCGAAGCTGCTGGACGTCGCCGGCCTGGGCGAACTGCTGGGTCTGCACCGGCTGCTGCTGGCCGGGCGGCGGGATGAGACCGCCGTAGAGCGCGGTACCGCCGAGAAGAAGCGCGATCACGGCGCCGAGCGCGCCCGCGCCCAGGAGCGAACCGAAGCCCGCGCCGCCGCGGGGCTCGCTGGAATGGCCGGCGAGATAAGGGCTGTTGTCGGGAACCGTGGTCTGCGTGCGCGCGGCCTCGGCCTGCGGATGCACCGTCTCGTCATCCTCGAACTCGCCGAGATGCTGGCGCGCGGGCTCGGCCGCCACCGCATCCTCAGGCACGAAGCCTTCCTCGCGCGCAAACTCGACCGCCGGCGATTCGCTCGTCTCAACCGCCGCAGGGCGGTCGTCGCCGGCCGGCAGGGCGGCACCCGTCGCCGGCTCGACGCGGTCGACACCTTCGGGCGCGGGGTTTGCCACCGCATCGTGAACGCGCGCCGCCTCGCCCGCATCGCCGGTCTCGACCACCGCGTCGGACGGCGTCGAGGTGCGATCGGCCGCAGCGCCGCCGCTCACCACCGCCTCGTCGGCGCCCGAGACCGTGTCCGTGCCAAAACCAGGCTCCACGGCGGATCGTTCAGCGTCGGCAGGACGCGCCAGATCCTCCGGCCCGCCGGTCGCCCCGATCCGCTCGGCCTTGCCGTCGATGATGGTTTCCGGTCTGCCGCCGGTCGTGGGGCGGCGCGGGCGATTGGCCATCCGGGTCTCCTCGAGTCGCGTCGGCTCCGAACGAAGCCGCATCCTTTGGGTTCCGGCGCACGGCCGATCCGCCTCTCCCGGTGGAGCCGGGACAGGCCGATGCTGATTTAGCGTGTCCGCGCCAAGCTGCAACGGAGTTTGTGGGCACTAACCGCGTTCGTGAACCGGCACGGTGAAGAAGCGCCCTGCCAACGGCTCAACCCAGCCGGGCGACGAGATCGTCGAGCGTCGGGCGAGCGCCCCATTCGGGGCGGCGGGTGGATGCCAGCCGGGCGGCCACCGCCTGCGAGAGGCAAAGCGGGCGAATCGACCCCGCCCGAAGTTCGGGATGGCGGGTGGACAAGGCCTCGAAGAGGTCCGCCTGGCGCCGCGACAGGAGGAGCACGGCATCGGGCGCGCCGCCCGTCAGGGCCAGCTCGACCTGGGCATCGGCGGGCAGCCGGTCCACCATGTCGTAGACCTCGAGCGTGCGGAACGCGACGCCCCGCGCGCGCAGGCCGGCCTCGAGATCGGGCAGGCGGATGCGCCCGGCGGCGTAGACGAGCGGCGCTTGGCTCCGCAGCGCCTCGGCCAGCGGCACGAGGTCCTCGGCCCGGCCGGGCCCCTCGATCACCTCTGAAATTCCTTTCGAGCGCAGCGCCTCGGCGGTCCGCGCCCCGACCGCCAGCACCGGCGCGCCCGTGCCTGTCGCATGGCGGGCGAGCCAGGGCGCGGCATGGGCGCTGGTCGCGACGAACCCGCCCAGCGGCTCTGCCCCCAGCGGTGGCCAGAGCGGGTGCACCGCCTGGAGGGGCAGCATCAAAGGCTCGTGGCCGCGCGCGCGCAGGATCGCGGCCGTGCGCGCCCCGTCTTCAGGCTCGCGCAGGACGAGGACCCGCGCCACCTCGCCTCAGCCGGCCCAGCCGACGAAGAAGTCCGGCCCCGCCTCGGCGACGAGCGCGTGGGCCGCATCGCGCGCCGCGCCCACCGCGTCGGTCTGGGGCACGTGGATCTCCGTCTCGTGCATGCGAGCGCCGTCCGGCGTGAGGATCATGCCGTGGAAGCGGAAGGCGTCGCCGCGCGGCTCGGCATAGGCGGCGATCGGCGTGCGGCAGGAGCCGTCGAGGACGGCGAGGAACGCACGCTCGGCCAGAAGCGCGCGGTGCGTCTCCGGGTGGTCGAGCGGCGCCATCATCTCGGCGGTCCGCTCGTCGGCCGCACGCTGCTCGACGCAGATCGCGCCCTGCCCCGGCGCCGGCGGAAACGCCGCGACGTCGAGGATCTCGCCGGCGACCCCGGCAGCGTCCAGCCGGTTGAGGCCGGCGAGCGCCAGAAGCGTGCCCTCGACCTCGCCGCGCTCCAGCTTCTGGAGGCGCGTCTGGACGTTGCCGCGGAAGATCACGAGGTCGAGATCGGGGCGCAGCCGGCGCAGCAGGGCCTGCCGCCGCAGCGAGGCGGAGCCGACGCGCGCGCCGTGTGGAAGCTCATTGATCGCCCGGACGCGGCGCCCGATGAAGACGTCGCGCACGTCCTCGCGCGGCAGGAAGGCGGAGAGGCTGAGGCCGGCCGGCACCGCGGTCGCCATGTCCTTGGAGGAATGGACGGCGACGTCGATCTGGTTGCCGAGCAGCGCTTCCTCGATCTCCTTGGTGAAAAGCCCCTTGCCGCCGACCTCCGACAGGGCGCGGTCCTGGATCCGGTCGCCGGCGGTCGAGATCACCATGACCTCGAACGCCTCTTCCGGCAGGCCGTGCGCGGCCATCAGGCGGGTGCGAACCTCGTGCGCCTGGGCGAGCGCGAGGCGGCTGCCGCGCGTGCCGATGCGGAAGGGTCGGGAGGTCATGGGGCTCAGCCTTTCGATCGCAGCACCGGCAGTGGGATGCGCCGCCGGTGCTGCCCCTCCCTACAACAGGCCGGCGGGCGGGTTCCACACCAAAGCCCCGGCGCGCGCCGACGGTGGCGAAAACCTCATCGCGCGGCTATGTGCTCCTCCATGACGCCAGAAGCCCCCTCCCCCACCGGCCCGCTCGTCCTCGGCATCGAGACGAGCTGCGACGAGACCGCGGCTGCCGTGGTCGGGCGCGACGCCGACGGCGGGGCGCGGATCCTGTCCAACGTCGTCCTCAGCCAGATCGACGAGCATGCCGCCTTCGGGGGCGTGGTGCCCGAGATCGCCGCGCGCGCCCATGCCGAGGCGATCGGCGGGATCGTCCGGGCGGCGCTCGACGAGGCGGGCGTGTCGCTCCGCGAGATCGGGGCGGTAGCCGCGACCGTCGGGCCCGGCCTCGTCGGCGGGCTGATCGTCGGCGCGACCGCGGCCAAGGCCATCGCGCGGCCGCTCGGCCTGCCCTTCATCGCCGTCAATCACCTGGAAGGCCATGCGCTGACGCCGCGCCTCACCGACGGGCTCGCCTATCCCTATCTCCTGCTTCTCGTCTCGGGCGGGCACACCCAGATCCTGCTGGTCGAGGGCCTCGGGGCCTACGAGCGCTGGGGCACCACCATCGACGACGCGCTGGGCGAGGCCTTCGACAAGACCGCCAAGCTCCTCGAACTGCCCCATCCCGGCGGCCCGAGCGTCGAGCGCCTGGCGGACGGCGGCGACCCGCACCGCTTTCCCCTGCCCCGCCCGCTGCGCGGCGAGAAGCGGCTCGATTTCTCGTTCTCCGGCCTGAAGACCGCCGTGCGGCAGACGGCCGAAGCCAACGCGCCGCTGGAGCCCCAGGACGTCGCCGACCTCTGCGCCGCCTTCCAGCGCGCGGCGAGCGAGAGCGTCGCGGACCGGCTGGCGCTGGCGCTGGCGCGCTTCCGCGACCGGTTCCCCGATCTCGCCGACCCTGCGCTCGCGGTGGCGGGGGGCGTCGCGGCCAACGGCGAAATCCGCCGGGCTCTGGCCGCGCTGTCGGAACGCACCGGCGTGCGGCTCGTCTCGCCGCCCCATGCCCTGTGCACCGACAATGCGGCGATGATCGCCTATGCCGGGCTCGAGCGTCTCGAGGCGGGCGAGCGCGACGCCTCCAGCGCCCCGGTGCGCCCGCGCTGGCCGCTCGACGCGACCGCCGCGCCGCTGATCGGCTTCGGCAAGCGCGGAGCCAAGGCATGAGCGTCGCGGTGGTGGGCGGCGGCGCCTGGGGAACGGCGCTCGCGACGGTCGCCGCACGCGAAGAACCGGTGCGCCTTCTCCTGCGCGACGCGGCGATCGCGGACGCGATCAACCGGCGGCGGGAGAACCCGGCCTATCTCCCCGGCATCGTGCTGCCCGTCGGCATCGAGGCGGTGCTGAAGCCGACGGCGATCGGCGGCGCCGGGATCGTCCTCCTGGTGACGCCCGCCCAGACGTTGCGCGCCGTGTGCCGGATGCTGGCGCCGCATCTGTCGGCCGGCGCCGCGCTCGTCCTCTGCTCCAAAGGCATCGAGCGCGATACGGGGCTCTTCGCCTCCGCCGTGGTCGAGGCCGAACTGCCCGGCTATCCCGTCGCGGTCCTGTCCGGCCCGAGCTTTGCGAGCGATGTCGCCGCCGGCCTGCCGACGGCGGTGACGCTCGCCGCGCGCGACGCGGCGCTTGCCGACGCGCTCGCACGACGCCTCGCGGGGCCCGCCTTCCGCGTTTATGCCGGCACCGACGTCCTCGGCGTCGAGGCGGGCGGGGCGCTGAAGAACGTCCTGGCCATCGCGGCCGGCGCCAGCGCCGGTCTTGGGCTCGGCGCCTCGGCGCAGGCCGCGCTCGTCACGCGCGGCTTCGTGGAACTGACGCGGCTCGGGGAGGCGCTCGGTGCCGATCCCCGCACGCTGGTCGGCCTGTCGGGCCTCGGCGACCTCGTGCTCACCTGTTCGGGCACGCAGTCGCGCAACTTCGCCTACGGGCTGGCGCTGGGTCGCGGCGAGGACCTTTCAACCCTGAAGCTTGCCGAGGGTGTCTTCTCGGCGGGTGTCGCGGCGCGGCTCGCCACCGAGCGCGGCATCGAGGCGCCGATCATCCAGGCCGTCGCCGGCATTCTCGACGGGACGCTGCCGGTGGCCGACGCCGTCGCCGCGCTTCTGGCGCGACCGCTCAAGCGCGAGTTCTGAAAACCGCTTGATCGCCCGGCCCGATTTGCTACGGGGCGGTCAGCCAACCGATCGGGGACTGACAATGCTGTATGCCCTTCTCTGCGAAGACCGCACGGATGCCGGAACCCTGCGGGCGGACAACCGCCCGGAGCATCTCGCCCACCTCAAGTCGCTCGGTCCGACGCTGAAGTTCGCCGGGCCCTTCCTCGATGAGGACGGCAAGCCGACCGGCAGCCTGATCGTGGTCGAGGCGGACAACGCAGCGGCCGCACGGGCGCTCGGCGAACAGGACCCCTTCGCGAAGGCAGGCCTCTTCTCGTCGGTCACGGTGCGGCGTTGGAACTGGTCGGTCAACAACCCCGAGACCGCCTGATGGCCTTCTGGCTGTTCAAGTCCGAGCCGTTCAAGTGGTCCTTCCAGCAGCAGAAGGACTGCGGCGCGGCGGGCACCGAGTGGACGGGCGTTCGCAACTACCAGGCGCGCAACTTCATGCGCACCATGCAGCTCGGCGAGCGCGGCTTCTTCTACCATTCCAACGAGGGCAAGGCCGTCGTCGGCGTGGTCGAGGTCTGTGCCCTCGCCCATCCCGACTCGACCGCGGACGACCCGCGCTGGGAATGCGTCGAGGTCCGGGCCGTCGCCGACATGCCGAACCCGGTGACGCTCGATGCCGCCAAGGCCGAGCCGCGCCTCAAGGACATGGTCCTCGTCACCAATTCGCGACTGTCGGTGCAGCCGGTGACGGAGGACGAGTTCCGCACGATCTGCGAGATGGGCGGGCTCGACTGGAAGACGGCGACGGGAACCTGACGCGAGCCGGAACGTTTCGCGAACAACAGACACGCGGAGCGTTTGATGACCGAAGCCAATCCCAAGGCGGACGCCGCCAATTCGAACACGGTGAAGGACCCGGACGACTGGACCACCGGCGACGAGCCGATGACGGGCGCGCAAGCGTCCTATCTCAAGACCCTGTGCGAGGAGACGGACCACCCGTTCGACGACACGCTGACCAAGGGCGACGCGTCGAAGCTGATCGATGAGTTACAGGCCAAGAGCAAGCGCCTGAAGGACGCCTGATCCGGACCGTCGCCAAGTTCGCGAAACGGCCGCGCCTTGTCGGAAGGCGCGGCCGTTTCGTTGGATGTTCCGGCTCTCTAGGATTTAGCTGAGAAAGCCGAGGAACCAGAGAATAAGGATGATCGGGATCGGAATGCCGATCAGCCAGAGAAGGCCGCCTTTGAGCATTACGCGTGATCCTGTGCTGCTGTCACGATTGCAACCCTCCGTTATGCCAGCCGGTTCCACCGATTGTACCGTCGCGTGATGGACGATCGTTCGCGCCGGCGTGACTTCATCCGCGCCAACACCGTTCCGCTCCGGCCGCCCCATGTGCCGGAGATCGTGCTTCATCTCGCCGACGAGGCGCACGAGCTCTGGCTGAAGACGGAAGAGGAACTGGAGGCGATCGGCCTGCCGCCGCCGTTCTGGGCCTTTGCCTGGGCGGGCGGACAGGGGCTGGCGCGCTACGTGCTCGACCATCCCGCCTCTGTCGCCGGTCGCCGCGTCGTGGATCTTGCCTCCGGCTCCGGCCTCGTCGCGATCGCGGCGGCACAGGCGGGCGCGGCCCACGTGCTGGCGCTCGACATCGACCCGTTCGCGCGAGAAGCCGCCGAGCTCAACGCGGCGCTGAACGGCGTCACGCTCGCGATCGCCAGCGAGGACCGGATCGGCCGGCAGGTCGAGGCGGACGTGCTTCTTGCCGGCGACGTCTTCTACGACCAGGGCTTCGCCGCCCGCCTCGCGCCCTGGTTCGACGGGCTGGCGGCCGGGGGCGTCGAGGTTCTGGTCGGCGATCCCGGCCGCGCCTACCTGCCGGCGGCACGCGTCGAGCGGCTGGCCGTCTACGAGGTGCCGGTGACGCGCGCGCTCGAGGATGCCGAGGTCAAGCGCACCACGGTCTGGCGCTGGACGGCGGGCGCCTGACGCTCGACGCGGCGCCCCATCCCCCGTAAAGCTCGATGCGTTCCTGGGGAGGATCCATGAGTTCGACATCGACTACGCCGTTTCAGCTGGCCGTCTGCGCCGAGACCGTCTTTGCCGCGCTTCCGGTGCCGGAACGCCTCGCGCGTCTGTCCGCCGCCGGCTTCCTGGTCGAGATCTGGGACTGGACCCGGCACGACATCAAGGCGCTCGCCGCCTCGGGCGCGCGCTTCTCGTCGATGACGGGCTACGTCACCGGCCGGCTCGCCGACCGCGAGGGCGCCGACGAACTCCTGCGCACCGCCGCCCTGTCGATCCCGGTCGCAAAGGAAATCGGCTGCCCGCGGCTCAACCTTCACGGTACCGGCCTCGACGGGAAGGGACAGGCCGTCCTGCCGGCCGAGACGGTGACCGGGCCGATGTGGATCGAGGCCGTCGACACGCTGCGCCGGATCGCCGACCTCGGCGAGCGCGAGGGTGTCACCTTCGTCCTCGAAAACCTCAACGAGGCGGTCGACCACCCAAAGGTGCCCTTCGCCAAGGCGGCGGACACGATCGCGCTGGTCGAGGCGGTCGCCCGGCCGGGCCTTCGCCTCAATCTCGATCTCTATCATGCGCAGATCGGCGAGGGGAACCTGATCGAGCTCTGCCGCCGGGCGCTGCCGCTGATCGGCGAGATTCAGGTGGCCGACGTACCCGGCCGGCACGAGCCGGGCACGGGCGAGATCAACTATCCCGCGATCGCTCGCGCGCTCGATGCCATGGGCTACCGCGGCGTGATCGGCCTCGAGGCGTGGCCGGAGGGCGACGACGAGCTGGCGCTCCAGCGCTTCCGTACGGCCTTCACCCTCGAGCCGCGTCATCCCCCCGTCATGGAGCCTGCCTAAAGCCCCGGGCTTTCGAGAGGAACGCGGCATGGTGGGATTTCGGCTGGACGGGCTGACCAAGAGCTTCGGCGGCGCACGGGCGGTGGACGGCCTGCGGCTGGAGGTCGCGGACGGCGCGTTCCTGGCGCTTCTTGGGCCGTCCGGCTGCGGCAAGACCACGGTGCTGCGGCTTCTGGCAGGCCTCGAGCGGCCCGACGGCGGCACGATCACGATCGGCGATCGCGTGGTGGTCGGGCCCGGCACCTTCGTCGAACCCGAGGATCGCGGCCTCGGCATGGTGTTCCAGTCCTATGCGCTGTGGCCGCACATGAGCGTCGCCGGCAACGTGTCCTTCGCGCTCCACGGCAAGGGCCTCGCAGCGGCCGAGATCGAGGCGCGCACGCGCGAGGCGCTGGCGCTGGTCGGCCTCGAGGACCGGGCGGCGGCCCGGCCGCACCAGCTGTCCGGCGGCCAGAGGCAGCGCGTCGCGCTCGCCCGCAGCCTCGCGCTGCGCCCCAAGCTCCTCCTCCTCGACGAGCCACTCGCCAATCTCGACCCGGCGCTGCGCACGGGGCTGGCCGCCGAGTTCCGTCGCCTGCACGCGGAAACGCGCACCACCTTCGTCTTCGTCACCCACGATCAGGCCGAAGCACTGGCGCTCGCCACGACGATCGCGGTGCTGGAAGCCGGCCGGCTTCAGCAATGCGCCGCGCCCGAGGAACTGTGGCGCCGGCCGGCCTCGCCCGCGGTCGCCCGCTTCATCGGCGACGGGCGTCTCCTGCCGGTGGAGGTGCTCGGCTCGTCCGGCGCGGGATTGAAGGTGGCGCTCGGTGCGGCGCGCCTCCTCGTGCCCGGCGAAGCGCCCGCCGGCCCCGGCTGGCTCTGCGTGCGCCGCCAGGGCCTCGCCCTGACGGATGCCGAATCGCCGGACGATGCCCTGGCGGGCACGGTGCGGGCTTCGCGCTTCGAGGGCGGCGCCTATCTTCACGACGTCGCGGTCGGGGACGACACGCCGGTCGAGGTGCATGGGCCGATTTCACTGTCCCCCGGCGCATCGGTCCGGCTGCACGTCACCGACGGCTGGGTCATTCCGCGCCAGCCCTGAGCCGATCTTAAGGTTTCACGCCCCTGTCATGTTGGGGCGATAGCGGGGGCCATCTCCCGACCATCTCTCGAAGGATCCAGCCCATGACGCGCCGCCTTTCCGCCAGTCTCGCCGCCCTCGCCGGCATCCTCCTGTCGGGCTCCGCGCTCGCCGCCGACGCGTCCGGCGCGATCACGCTCTACACCTCGCAGCCGAACGACCAGATGACCGCCGTGGTCGAGGCATTCCGCAAGGACAATCCCGACGTCACCGTCGAGATCTTCCGCGCCGGCACGACCGAGCTGATGGCCAAGCTGCAGGCCGAGTTCGCGGCCGGCGGCTCGCCCGCCGACGTCGTCCTGATCGCCGACACGGTGGCGATGACGCAGCTGAAGGAGGCCGACCGCCTCCTGCCCTACACTGAGGCGCCGGTCGAGGGCATCCCGGCCAATCTCGTCGACCCCGACCGCACCTATTTCGGCACCAAGCTGCTCACCACCGGCATCATCTACAACACCGACGAGGTGAAGACCGCGCCGACCTCGTGGAACGACCTGAAGGCCGAGGACGCCGCCTCGCAGCTGATCATGCCGAGCCCGCTCTATTCCGGCGCGGCCGTTGTCCATGTCGGCACGATGACGCAGGCGCCGGCCTTCGGCTGGGACTACTACGAGGCGCTCGCCGACGGCGGCGCCGTGGCCGGGCAGGGCAACGGCACGGTCCTGGAAGCCGTCGCGCGCGGTGAGAAGAGCTACGGCATGATCGTCGACTACATGGCGATGAATGCCAAGGCCAAGGGCTCGCCGGTCGCCTTCGTCTTCCCGTCGGAAGGCGTCTCGACGATCACCCAGCCGGTCGCGATCCTGAAGGGGACCGACAATCCCGACGCGGCGAAGGCCTTCGTCGACTGGCAGCTCGGCCGCGCCGCGCAGGAGCAGTCGGTGGCGCAGGGCTACTTCCCGGTGATCGAGGGCATGGCGCCGCCCGCCGGCTATCCCGATCCAAAGACGCTGCGCGTTCTGGCGACCGATTCCGCCAAGCTCGTCCAGGACGAGGCCGACCTCAAGGCGCGCTTCTCCGACCTCTTCGGTGGCTGACGGCACCGCAAGCCTCGAGGCCGCCGCTCCAGAGCGGCGGCCCTTCGCCCGCGCGGCGCTACGGCCGGAGACGGTGCTGGCGGCCGCCCTCCTCCTCGTCGTCGCGCTGATCGGCACGTGGCCGCTCCTGCGCCTTCTGTCGCTCGGTCTTGCGGCCGGCGAGGACGGCGCGGCCTTCGGCAATCTCGTGGAGGCCTGGGGCTCGCGGGCGATCCACCGCGCCTTCTGGAACACGCTCGCCGCCTCGCTTGGCGCGACCGCGATCGCGGTCACGCTCGGCGCGGGCCTCGCGCTTCTCCTGGCGCGCATGCCCGCCCGACGCCGGGCGCTCCCGACCTTCCTTCTCCTGTCGCCGCTCCTCGTGCCGTCGCAGATCATGGCGCTGGCCTGGATCGAGCTCACGGGCCTCGTGCTGCCACAGGCGGGCCGGATTCTCTACTCCGGCCCCGGCGTTGCGCTGCTTCTCGGCATCGAGGCGATGCCGCTCGTGTTTCTGGCCGTGCGGGCGGGGCTGGCGCTGGTGCCAGGCGATCTCGCCGATGCCGCGCGCATCGCGGGCGTCCCGCGCGGCCGCATCCTCCGTCGCATCGTCCTGCCGCTGCTCGCCCCCACGATCGCCGGCAGCGCGGCGCTGGCGTTTGCGGCCTCCGTCGGCAATTTCGGCATCCCGGCGCTCCTCGGCATCCCCGGACGCTTCCCCATGCTCACCACCCTCGCCTACCAGCGGCTCAACGGCTTCGGCCCGTCGGTCCTGCCGCAGGTGGCGGTGATCGCGCTCGTGCTGGTGGCGCTGGCACTGGCGGCGCTGGCGCTGCGAAGCCTTGCGCTGCGCGCGCTCGCCGTGCCGGTGGAGCGCGTCGGTGGCCAGCCCGCCGCCCTCGACCGAACGGCCCCGCACGGCCTGGCGCCGGCGCTGGTCTGGATCGGCGTCGCGGTGGTCGCCGTCCTGCCGATGCTGGCGCTGGTCGCCGGCGCCTTGACGCCCGCCATCGGCGTCGCCTTGACGCCCGACACCGCGACGCTCGCGCAGTTCCGCTCGGTGCTCGCGAGCGATGCGATCCGCCGTGCCCTCGTCAACTCGCTGGCGCTCTCGCTCGGCATGGCGGTGGTCGCCGGCGCCCTGGCCGTGCCGCTCGCCTATCTCGCGACGGTGCGGCGAAACCCCGTCGCGCGCATGACGGGGATCGTGGCGGATGCGCCCTTCGTAGTGCCGGGCACCGTCCTCGCGCTCGCCTTCATCCTGGTGTTCCTGCCGCCGCTGCCGGGCATCGGCGTGTCGCTCTACGCAACGCCCTGGATCCTGGCGCTCGCCTATCTCACCCGGTTCCTGCCGCTGGTGACGGCGCCGGTCGCAAGCTCCTTCGCCAGCCTCGACCCTGCGCTCGACGACGCCGCGCGCGTCTCGGGCGTCGGCCTCCGGCGACGCCTGGCGTTCCTCGCCCTGCCGCTCGCGGGCCGGGCGACGGCGGCCGGCATGCTGCTTGCCGCGCTCACCGCCTTCAACGAACTGACCGTCTCGGCGCTCCTCTGGTCCGCGGGGACGCAGACCGTCGGCGTCATGGTGTTCTCGCTGCAATACGAGGGCAATTCGGGCGAGGCGGCGGCGCTCTCCGTCCTCGCCACGCTTCTCGTCGCGGCCCTCGCCTTCCTCGCCGACCGGCTCGGGCGCGGCGCACCGGGCGCCCTGCCCTGGCGCGACTGACCCTTGCGGGAGAGCCGCGCCACAGACCCGGCTATTCCGCCGCGACCGCCGCGACGCGCGCCTTGGCCACACGGATCGGCACGGATTTCGCCGCCGGCACATGGCTGTCCTTGGCGTGGTGCCAGAGCGGGATCAGGCGGTTGAGCTCGGGATAGTAGCCGCCGACATCGCCCTTCGGCAGCTTGAAGGCGTGCACCCGCAGGCCCTCGACGCGGCGCTCCACCCCGTCGTCGGCATGGGTTTCCACATCCACGAAGTCCTGGTCCTTGAGCCCGAGGCGCGCCATGTCGTCGGCGTTCATCAGGAGGATCATCCGCGAGCCCGAGATGCCGCGCAGGCGGTCGTCGTAGCCGTAGACGGTGGTGTTGAACTGGTCGTTGGAGCGCAGCGTCATCAGCGTGAAGACGTCAGGCCCGCGCGTGTCGATGTCGGGATTGGTGTCGAACCCGTCCTCGGGCACGTGGAAGTTGGCCTTGCCGTTCTCGGTCTTCCATTCGCGCCGGCAGGCGGGCAGGTCGCGGTGGAAGCCGCCCGGCTGCAGGAAGCGCTTGTTGAAGTCCTTGAAGTATTGCGGATAGGCGCGCTCGATCTCGTCGCGCACCAGCGCGTAGTTGCCGACCCACGCATCCCACGGGATGCTGGATTTGCCCGGCACGGTCGCCTTCGCCATCTCGGCGACGATCTTCGGCTCGGACAGGAGTTCGGGCGAGGCCGGCGGGCGCCAGCCCTTGGAGCCGTGGATGCAGGCGGTCGAGTCCTCGACCGAGACGATCTGGTCGCCGCTCGCCTGCCGGTCGCGCTCGATGCGGCCGAGGCAAGGCAGGATATAGGTGACCGCGCCCGGCAGGAGGTGGTTGCGGTTGAGCTTGGTCGAGATCTGGACGTGGAGGCGCAGGTTCCGCCACGCCTTCTCGATCGCCTCGGTCTCGGGCACCGCGCGCGAGAAGTTGCCGCCGAGCCCAATGAAGGCCTTCACCGAGCCGTCGATGATGCCCTGGCAGGCTTCCACCGTCGCCATGCCCTTCTCGCGCGGCGGCTCGAAGTCGTAGAACGCCTTGAACTTGTCGAGCGGGGCGAGTTCCGGCTTCTCGGTGATGCCGACCGTGCGCTGGCCCTGCACGTTGGAATGGCCGCGGATCGGCGAGATGCCGGCGCCCCGCTTGCCGATATTGCCGCGCATGAGGAGGAGGTTCACCACCATGCGCACGTTGGCGACGCCGTGACGGTGCTGGGTGAGGCCCATGCCGTAATGCGCCATCACGGCGTTGGAGCGGGCGTAGGTGCGGCCGACCTCCTCGAGCTCGGCGCGCGCAAGCCCCGAGCAGCGCTCGATCTCCTCCCAGGTCGCATCGCGCACGAAGCGCTCGAACTCTTCGAAGCCGTGGCAATGCTCCTCGATGAAGGCGACGTCGAGGACACGGGGGGCGCCCTTCTCCTTCGCCTCGTCGTCGAGCTGGAAGACGGTCTTGGCGATGCCGGTGATCGCGGCGATGTCGCCGCCGCACTTCAGCTGGAAGTACTCGCTCGACATCTTGGTGCCGGCGCCCGGCGACAGCATCTCGACGGGCGACTGCGGGTTCTTGAAGCGCATCTGCCCGCGCTCCTCCACCGGATTGAAGGTGAAGACGGGCACGCCGCGCTTTCGCGCCTCCTGCAGCGGGTGGAGAAGGCGCGGCGCGTTGGTGCCTGTGTTGTGGCCGAAGAAGAGCATCATGTCGGAATGCTCGAAGTCTTCGTAGACGATGGTGCCGACGGGCGAGCCGATCGACAGCGGCAGGCCGACCGAGGTCGATTCGTGGCACATATTGGACGAGTCGGGCAGGTTCTGCGACCCGTAGACCCGCGCGAAGAGCTGGTACATGTAGCTCGTCTCGAGCGAGGCGCGGCCCGAGGCGTAGAAGATCACCGACTTCGGATCGAGCGCCTGCAGCTCCCGGCCGATCTCGGCGAAGGCGCTTTCCCAGGACACCGGCACATACTGGTCGAGCGAGGCGTCGTAGCGCATCGGCGTCGTCAGGCGACCGTTCTTCTCGAGGTCGTAGTCCGGCCAGTCGAGAAGCTCGGACACCTTGTGGCGGGCGAAGAAGTCGCGGTTGGTGCGCCGCTTGGTCTGCTCCCAGATCGTCGCCTTGGCGCCGTTCTCGCAGAACTCGAACGTGTTGGCGTCGGCGGGTTTGGCCCAGGAGCACGAGACGCAGGCGAAGCCGTCCGGCTTGTTCTGCTTGTAGAGCGTGTTCCAGATGGTCGAGATCGCCAGCCCCTCGGCAAGGCTCTTCTTGGCGAGCGACTTCACCGAGCCCCAGCCGCCCGTCGGCTCGTCATAGGGTTCGACCGTGGGCTCGGACTGGATCTCGCTACGCTTCATGACGGCAGGCCTCGGCGGGAACGGAAGATGGAAGGTCCAGTGAGGGGGACGCGCGAAAGCGCCCCGGGTTCCCTGCCGCCACGCGATCCTATCGCCGCACCGCCAATCGCGCGCCCGGCCGCAGGAACGGTGCCAAGCGTCCCATGTCCCGGCGCGTGACCGCGACGCAGCCCTCGGTCGGGCGGAAGCCCGGCCGCGCGATGTGGAAGAAGATCGCGCTGCCGCGCCCGCGTGCGCGCGATCGCAGGTTCCAGTCGAGCACCACGACGACGTCGTAGAGCGCGTCCTCGCGCTGCATCGTCTCGGCGCTGGCCGTCAAAGGCAGGCGCACCGGGCGATTGTAGGCGGGGTGGCGAGGCTCGTCAGACCAGCCGTCCTCGGCCCGTGCGCGGCGGAGCGGAAGGCCGGGCAGCCGGAACGGGGCCCCGCGCCGCCCGCCCCGCACGAAGGCCGCGACGACGGCCATTTCGGCGAGCGGCGTCGCTCCGTCCCCTTCGCGCTTGCCGCTGGTGATGCCGGAGCGGCCGAGCGCACAAGGAATGCGCAGCGGACCCGCCGCCAGAATGCCGCGGCGCGGGTCGAGCGGCGAGGCGCGAACGGTTAAAAGCGGGCCCGAACGGGGTTTCCTCGGCCTAGGGGGTGGAAAAAGCCGCATTGCGCTCACAAATTATTACAAAGCCGGGCGCGAATCAGTCGCCCGACCGGATCGTTGAAACGAAGGACCCTGGATGAGCGTACGTAGCATTCTCATTGTCGATGACGACGACGACCTTCGCACGACACTGGTGGATCAGCTCGCCCTCCACGAGGAGTTCCAGGTGCTCCAGGAGGCGAACGCCACCAAGGGCATCCAGACCGCGCGCGCCAACCTGATCGACCTCGTGATCATGGATGTCGGCCTGCCGGACATGGACGGCCGCGAGGCGGTGAAGACGCTGCGCAAGGGCGGCTTCAAGGCGCCCGTCATCATCCTGACGGCGCAGGACGGCGACGCCGACACGATCCTCGGCCTCGAATCGGGCGCCAACGACTATGTCGCCAAGCCCTTCCGCTTTGCGGTGCTGCTCGCGCGCATCCGCGCCCAGCTGCGCCAGCACGAGCAGTCCGAGGACGCGACCTTCCAGGTCGGCCCCTACGTCTTCAAGCCGAGCCAGAAGGTCCTCCTCGACGAGAAGGGCGGCAAGATCCGCCTGACCGAGAAGGAAACCGCGATCATCCGCTACCTCTACCGGGCCGACCGGCGCGTCGTGACGCGCGACGTCCTTCTGGAAGAGGTGTGGGGCTACAATTCGGGCGTCACCACCCACACGCTCGAGACCCACGTCTATCGCCTTCGCCAGAAGATCGAGCCGGAGCCTTCCAACGCCCGGCTGATCGTGACGGAGTCGGGCGGCTACAAGCTGATGCCCTGACCCGAACCGCCGGTTGTGTGGCCGGCTGGAAACGCCGTGGGGCGAAGGGGCCGGCTGGCTGCGACTTCGCCCCGCTTTGGGCTTCACGCGGCGGCGATTTCCTGCGATGTCCGAAGCGGGCGCCCCGCGCCCGGCAGGGGGCGTGAAGGGTGTTTCGGTCGGCATGAGCCTGGAAAGCGACATGGAGCTTCTCGGCGGCGTCTCCCTGTTCCAGGACCTGACGCGCGACCAGCTGCGGCTTCTGGCCTTCGGCGCCGAGCATCGCCACCTGCGCTCGGGCGAGATCCTGTTCCGCGCCGAGGCGCGCGCGGATGCCGGCTTCATCGTGGCCTCGGGTATGGTCAACCTCGTCGACGGCGAGGGCGACGCGCGGCGCGTCGTCGAGACGGCGGGTCCCGGATCGCTCCTCGGCGAGATGGCCCTCATGGCCGACACGCGCCGGCCGGTGACGGCGGTCACCGCCACCGACTGCGACTTCATCCGCATCTCGCGCCCGCTGTTTCGCCGGATGCTGCAGGAATATCCCGAGATCGCGGTAACGCTGCACGACCGCATCACGGGCGAGCTCGCGGCGATGACCGCCCGGATCCTCGCCCTGTCCGACGTCTTCGACTACGACGACGAGACGGACGCGCCGGCCGGCCCGCCGCCCGGCGACGGCGAACCGCGCCCCTGAGCGGTCAGCCCCGGCCGGCGCCGCCGCCCTCGACCGTCGCCATCGCTTCGCGCACCTGCCGCTCGGCCGCCTGCAGGGTGCGATAGGCCCGGAACTTGGCGTCGTGGAAGGCTGCGATCGCACCGCCGGCGGGCTCGATCGTCTCGCCGGCCCGGCACATCCGCGTCGCCGCGCCGGCGAGATCCGGTGCCGCACCGCTCGCGACGACGCCGAGCATCGCGCTGCCGAGGAGCACGGGCTCGGCCGTCTCCGGCAGCACCACCGTCGTGCCCGTCGCGTCCGCCAGGATGCGCCGCAGAAGGGGCGAGCGCGAGGCGCCGCCCGAGACCACGATCCGCTCCAGCGGCACGCCCTTCGCCCGCATCGCCTCGACGATGTCGCGCGTGCCGTAGCAGAGGCCGCAGAGCGCGGCGACGAAGAGGCGCACGATGGCGTCCTCGTCGGCGGCGAGCGTCAGGCCGCTCACCGTGCCGGTCGCATGCGGATCGGCGTGCGGCGAGCGGTTGCCGAGATGGTCCGGCACGACGTGGAGGGTAGCGCTCAGGCGGGCCGCCTCCACAGAGCCGGCGAGCGCAACGGCGCGTGCTTCGAGATGGTCGAGAACGCCCCGCCCCTCGCGCTCGGCGGCCTCGCGCGCGGCGGCAAAACCCGGATGCGAGCCGACGAGGTGGTCGAGCGCCGCGCCGTAGCCCGACTGCCCGCCTTCCAGAAGCCAGGCGCCCGGCAGCATCGCGCCGAAATAGGGCCCCCAGACGCCTTCCACGAAGGTGGCTTCCGCCGTCACCGCCATGGCGCAGGCCGACGTTCCCATGATCAACGCGAGGTCGCGACCGACGCCCGACACCGTGCCGACGCCGCCGGCATGGGCGTCGATCAGGGCGGCGCCGACCGGCGTGCCAGGCTTCAGCCCGAGATCGGCGGCGGCCTCGGCCGTCAGGCCGGCGCCCACCGGCTCGCCGATGTCGAGCACCGCCTGCCCGATGCGCCGAAAGCCCTCGTCGGCGAACTCGCCGAGGCCGATCGTGCGGAAGTAGTCCTCGTCCCAGCGCCGCTCGTGCGCGAGATAGGTCCACTTGCAGGTGATGGTGCACACCGAGCGCGCGGCCGAGCCCGTGGCGCGCCATGTGAGATAGTCGGCAAGGTCGAAGAAGTGCTCGGCCCCGTGGAAGGTGTCCGGCTTGTTCTCCTTCAGCCAGAGGAGCTTCGGCGTCTCCATCTCGGGCGAGATGCGCCCGCCGACATAGGCGAGGACCGGGTGGCCGGTGGCGTTGATCCGCTCGGTCTGCGCGAGCGCCCGGTGGTCCATCCACACCACGATGTCGCGCTGCGGGTCGTTCGAGGGACCGACGGCGAGCGGCTGCGCGCCGGGGCCGACCGCGACCAGCGAGCAGGTGGCGTCGAAGCCGATGCCGCGCACGCGCGCCGGATCGCCGCCGGCCGCCTCCAGCGCCTCTTGGACGCTCTCGCAGATCGCGTGCCAGATGTCGGCGGAGGACTGCTCCACGATCTCGCCGGGCTCGCGCCACATCCGGATCGGGCGCTTGGCGGTGGCGACGAGACGGCCAGCCTCGTCGAACAGTCCGGCACGCGCGCTGCCGGTTCCGACATCGATGCCGAGGAAGAGATCGTTGGCGCTCATCTGGAAGGCCTTCGGACTAGAGGTCGACGCCGTGCGGCAGGATCACGAGGTCGCGGATCACGACCCCTTGCGGCCGTGTGACCATGAAGAGCACGGCGTCCGCAACCTCCTTGGCCTCCATCAGGCTCTTCGAGGCGCGCGCCTCCTCGAGCTTGGCGGCCGGCCAGTCGTCGATCAGCGGCGTGATCACCGGGCCGGGCGCCACGGCGCCGACGCGGATGCCGTGCTTGATGACCTGGCGGCGCAGCGTGTGGACGAAGGCCTGGATGGCGAATTTCGAGGCCGTGTAGACCGGCTCCCAGACCACCGGCACGAGGCCGGCGACGGAGCTCGTCACCACGACGTCGCCCGAGCCGCGCTCGGCCATATGCGGCAGGACGGCGTGGATCGAGCGAAAGGCGGCGTTGATGTTGAGGTTGAGCATCCGGTCCCAGCGGTCGGGGTCGCCCTCGATCACCTCGCCGCCGACATAGGCGCCGGCATTGGCGTGGAAGATGTCGAGGCGCCCGGCCTTCTCGAGGATCTGCGGCATCATCGTGTCGACGCTGGCGCCGTCGGTGAGGTCGATGCGCACGGCGTGGGCGCCGGCCCCGAGCCCGGCGCAGGCGGCTTCCAGACGGTCGGCCGCGTGGTCGACGAGGACGACCTCGGCGCCGGCCGCGAGAAAGGTGCGGGCGCATTCGAGGCCGATGCCGGACGCCCCGCCCGTGACGGCGGCGACTTTGCCGGAGAGATCGAAGTTCATGGGTGCTGTTCCCGAATGGACGAATGGGGACGACGGTCGCCCCGCCCGCGGTGCGGGCGGGGCCATGAGGGGTCAGCCGCGGCCGTGCGAGGCGCGCGAGCGGCGGGCGAGGGAATCGACGATCACGGCCAGCGCCAGCACGCCGCCGAGGATCATGTAGCGAAGGCTCGACGAGAGGTTCAGAAGCGTCAGCCCGTTCGAGATCGCCTGGATCACGATGATGCCGAGCAGCGCCGAATAGGCCGAGCCGCGCCCGCCGAAGAGTGAGGTGCCGCCGATGACGGCCGCCGCGATGGCGTTGAGATTGACGTCGCCGGTGCCGGCCTGCTGCGAGGCCGAGCCGAGGCGCGCCGCCGACAGGAGGCCGCCGAGCGCGGCCAGCGTCGAGCACAGGACGAAGGCGCTCATGTAGATGCGGCGCACGTTGATGCCGGCGCGCCGGGCCGCCTCGCGGTTGCCGCCGACCGCCATCATCGAGCGGCCCCACTTGGTACGGGTGATGGCGTAGTCCATGCCTGCGACCATCGCGACGAACATGCCGAACATCCACGGCACGCCGCGCCCCTGCGCGAGATAGAGGACCACCGCGACGAGGCCGACGGTGAGCACCAGCGCCTTGGCGACGATGACACTGAGCGCCGTGCCTGTGAGGCCCGCTGCCTGCCGCCGCGCCCGCGCCTTGAGCCCGCCCCAGAGCACCACCGCGCCCGGCACGAGGGCGAGCACGACCGACAGCCAGTTCGGCATGTAGGCGTTCTGGCCGAAGCGCACGAAGGCGAGGTTGAAGGGCAGGTTGATCGAGCCCGACGTGCCCAGAAGATAGAGCTGGAGCCCCAGCAGCGCGAGGAGACCCGCCAGCGTCGCCACGAAGGACGGCATGCCGACGCGGTTGTAGAGCGTGGCGTAGAGCGCGCCGACCAGCGCCCCGAAGCCGAGCGCCACCGCGATCGCGCCGACGAGCGGCCAGCCGTTGTTGATCCACAGGACGCCGAGCATCGCCGAGGCGAGGCCCGACATCGAGCCGACGGACAGGTCGATCTCGCCGAGCAGCAGCACGCAGACGATGCCGAGCGAGATGATGCCGGTCGTCGCGCAGTCGTAGAGGAGGTTGGAGACGTTGCCCGGGCGCAGGAAGACCGGGTTCAGCGTCGTGAACACGACGGCGATGAGCACGAGGCCGACCGCCACCGGGATCATCCCGAGGTCGCCCGAGCGGACCCGGTCGCCGAAGGCGCGCAGCGCGCCGCCGAGGCCCTCGTCCTGGCGCACGCGCGCATCCGCGCGGTCGAGCGCCTGGCCGGACACGGAATTGGGATTCAGGCTCATGGATGCCCCCCTTCGGCAGCGCCCGCGCGGCGCTCGGCGCGGCGCGACACGGCGTTCTCGGATGCGCCGGTGATGGCCGAGATCAGGTCGTGATGGGAATCGGCCGGCGTGAAGACGCCGTTGTTGCGACCGAGGCGCAGCACCACGATGCGATCGGCCACCGCGCGCACGTCGTCCATGTTGTGCGAGATCACGATGACGCCGAGCCCGCGGTCGCGCACGCGCTCGATGAGGTTGAGGACCTCGGCGGTCTGGGCAACGCCGAGCGCCGCGGTCGGCTCGTCGAGCATGATGAGCTTGGGCTCGAGCAGCAGCGAGCGGGCGATCGCGACCGTCTGGCGCTGGCCGCCCGAAAGGGAAGCGACCGGCTCGCGCACGGACGGGATGCGAGCCGAGAGCTCGTTGAGGAGCGTCCAGGCGCGGACCTCCATCGCGACCTCGTCGAGCTTCCAGGGGTTGTCCTCGCGCCCGAGATAGATGTTGGCGACGACGTCGAGGTTCTCGCAGAGGGCGAGATCCTGGAACACGGTGGCAATGCCGAGATCGAGCGCCGTCGACGGGCTCGACAGGGCGACCTCCTTGCCGTCGAAGCGGATCGTGCCCGACGAGGGCTGGTGGACGCCCGCCAGGACCTTGACCAGCGTCGACTTGCCGGCGCCGTTGTCGCCGACGAGCGCCACGACCTCGCCGGGATAGACGTCGAGCTCGATGTCGGTCAGCGCGGACACCGCGCCGAAGTTCTTGGATACGTTGCGCAGCGAGATGACCGGCTCGCCTCGACCCGAACGGGGAGACGTCGAGCGGTCGGCATGATCGGCCATGAGCCGGGCCTCCCTTGAAATGGAACGGGGACCGGCCGCCCGAGCATGGGCGACCGGCGGTCTCGCGCGAGGTTTACTGGATGCCGAGCTCCTTGCAGCCGGCCGCGTAGTCGCCGGTGCAGACGGTGGAGGCCGGCGTGATGTTCTTGTCGAAGATCTCGGCCTTGATGTTCTCGCGGGTGATGACGAGCGGCACGAAGAGCTCGGACGGCGTGTTGTAGAGCGTCGTCTTGGCCTCGGGCTTCTCGCCGGAGATGAACTTGAAGGCGATGTTGGCGGCGGCCGCGGCGACGATCTCGGACGGCTTGGAGATCGTGTTGTACTGGTCGCCCGCGATGATCAGCTGGAGCGCCGCGGTGGTGGCGTCGTTGCCCGTCACCGGCGGGACGGGCTCGACGCCGGCTGCCTTGAAGGCCGCGATGGCGCCGCCGCCGGTGCCGTCGTTGGCCGCGACCACGCCCTTGATGTCGGCGCCGTAGCGGGTGATCTGGCCGCTCGTCCACTGCTGGGCCTCGGGCGGCGCCCATTCCGGCGTGTCGAACTCGGCGAGCGTCTTGTAGGGCGAGGCGTCCAGCGCGGCGTCGATGCCGTCGCGGATGAGGCCGGCCGCCGCGTCCGTCGGCGAGCCGTTGATCTGCAGGACGCCCGAGCCGTCCGGCACGCCCTTGGCCTTCAGGTGGTCGACGAGCGACTGGGCGATCGCCTGGCCGATCGCCTTGTTGTCGAAGGACACGTAGTAGTCGGCCGGCGTCGCCGGGATCGGGCGGTCGTAGGCGATGACCTTGACGTCCTGGGACTGGGCCTGCTGGACGAGCGAGGCGGCGGCGCTGGAATCGACGGGGTCGAGCACCACGACGGTCGCCCCTTGCGCGATCACCGAGTTGAACTGCTGCTGCTGGAGCGCGGCGTCGCCGTTGGCGTTCTGGTAGACCACGGTGCAATCCGGGCAGAGCTTCGCCATCTCGTTCTTGAAGCCGGGGAAGTCGCGCTCCTCGTAGCGCGTCGAGCCCTGGTCGGGCATCAGGAAGGCGACGGTGGCATCGGCCGCGCGGGCCGAAGCGGTGCCGGCCAGAAGGCCGAGGGCGAGGACGGCAAGGCCGCCGTGGCGCATCGAAACAGTCATGATCGTCTCCCTTGGGTTTTGGTGGTCTTCGAGTTCGGCGTTCGGGGCACGCGCGAAGGGCCCTGTGGCGGCAGGACCGAGGCCGGAGCCCCGCCCACCGATCGGCTCGTCCCGCACGCGGTCAGGCGGCGTAGGACAGGGTCTGGTTGCGCTGCGACAGGTTGCGGAAGCGCGTCGGCGTCATCCCCTTCTGCAGCAGGAACTGGCGATTGAAGTTCGACACGTTGTTGTAGCCGGCGGCGAAGCAGATGTCGGTGATCGCGCGGTGCGGGTCGCTGGTCAGGAGCTGGCAGGCGAGGTTGATGCGCAGCCGGTTGACGTAGCTGACCAGCGTCATGCCGGTGTGCCGCCGGAAGGCGCGGCTGAAGGTCGAGGGGCTGCGCCCGGAGATGGCGGCAAGGTCGCGCTCCGAGAACTCCTCCGTCAGGTGCCGGTTGATGAAGGCGAGCGCCTCGTTGATGCCCCCGCTCATGAAGCCCGACGGGTCCGGCAGGTAGTCGGCGCTGGTGAGCGGGCGGGCGTCCTCGGCGGCCGTGAGGACATCCATCAGCGCCATGAACATGGAGAGGCGGCGAAAGCCGCTCGCCTCGACCATGTCGGCAAGGATCGGCCCGGCGGCCGCCGCGGTCTCGGGCGAGAACAGGACGCCGCGGCGGCTGGAGGCCAGAAGCGGGCCGGCGGCCGCGAACTCCGGCAGCGCGCGCGTCGTCTCCTCGACGAAACTCTCGGAGAACTGGACGATCCGGCAGCGCAGCGGAATTTCGGCATCCGGCGCGACGTCGCTCACCCAGTTGTGCGGGAGGTTCGGCCCGGTGAGGACGAGGTTGCCCGGCTCGAACTCGCCGATGAAATCGCCGACGAAATAGTTGCCGCGCGTCTCGACGATGTGGTGGATCTCGTATTCGGGGTGGAAGTGCCAGCGGACCGTGTGGAAGGGATAGCCGTGCGTCCAGGCCTTGAACGCCTCTCCCTGCCGGATCTGGACGAGTTCCAGGTCTGGATGCATGCCGTCTCCTCCCGGCCGTATCTCCCGTTGCAGGCGCGTGTTCCCCGCACTCTGCAGCTTGGAGTTAAGACCTTCGACGGATGCTTAGCTACCTCCGGCTTTCCGCAACGACGATACTTTTTTGTCGATCATGACGGATATGACGCCCGATCCTGTCGAAAACGCCTATCCGGCGGGCAGATCGCCCGCCGATGCGGCATCGTGGCAGTCCCGCGGAGAGAGCCTGACTGCCCATGGTCGCGGGAGACGTCAGAACCGGTAGCGCACCGAGCCGATGACGTTGCGCTCGGGTTCCTTGTAGCAGAAGCCGGACGAGCAGATCTGCGCATCCTCGCCGAAGAGGTTGGTGGCGTTCACCTGGATGCGAAGACCCTCGACCGCCGGCACGTCGTAATGCGCGGCCGCGTCGATGAAGACGCGCGCGTCGTTGCGGAACGTGTTCTCGTCGTCGCCGAAGCTCGACGACAGGTAGCGCAGCCCCGCCCCGACCCCGAGCCCTTCGGCCGCGCCTGACTGCATGGTGTAGTCCGCCCAGAGCGAGACCGTGTGGCGCGGCGTCGAGGACAGGGTGTTGCCGGTGGTGGCCGCCGTGCCTTCGACGATCTCGAGGTCGGTATAGGCGTAGGCGAGCGTGGCGTTGAGACCCGCCATGAGCGAGGCCGTCGCCTCCAGTTCCACCCCACGCGAGCGCAATTCGCCGCGCTGCACCTGTTCGTTGGTGCCGGTGAGCGGGTTCACGTCGAAGAAGACGCCGTTCTCCTGCGTGATGTCGAAGACGGCGGCCGTCAGGAGCGTGTTCCAGCCGGGGATCTGGTACTTCACGCCGGCTTCCCACTGCTCGGCCGTGGTCGGCACGAAGGCCTCGCCCGCCGTGTTCGTGCCGATGTTGGGCGCGAACGCGGTGGCGTAGCTGACATAGGGAGCGACGCCGCTGTCGAAGAGATAGGACAGGCCGACGCGGCCGGAGAACTCCGAATCCTTCTGCTCCGGCTGGGCGGCGAGGGCGCCCGGCGTGCCCGACGCGGTGTCCGTCCAGACCCAGTCGTGCCGCCCGCCGAGCGTCAGGGTGAAGCGATCGTAGACGATCTCGTCCTGAAGGTAGAGGCCGACCTGCGACTGGTCCTGCGAGGCCGCGACCGAGTAGGCGGGCGTCGCGATCGCCGTGTCGTAGCGCGGGGCGGCGAAGAGGAGCGAGGGCGCCGCGCCGTAGCCTTCGAGGTTGGTGTATTCGGCATAGGACGCGTCGACGCCGCCGAGCAGCGTGTGGCCGAGCGGACCCGTGTCGAACCTCGCCTCCAGCTGCGTGTCGGACACGACGCCCTTCAGCGTCTGGTCGACATTGCCCGCGCCGCGGTTGACGATGCCGTTCTGCGGGCCGCCGATCGCGTAGGCGTACTCGCCGTAGACGTCGAGGCTCTGGACGCGCGCCTTCTGGCGGAAGGTGAAGGTCTCGTCGAGGCGCCGCTCCAGTTCGAAGCCGAGGCGGCCCTGGGTCTGGTCGAGGTCGTTGAAGGACGGATCGCCCGCCGCGACGTCGGTCACGCGCGTCCCGTCGTTGACATAGGCGAAGGTGCCGCCGGAGCGCGAGCGCTGGAGTTCGCCGAAGATCGTCAGCGAGGTGTCGGCGTCCGGCGTCCAGGTGAAGGCCGGCGCGACGGTCAGCCGGTCGTCGGAGGCGAACGGGTAGTCGGACTCCGCGTCGCGCGCGACGCCGGTGACGCGGTAGAAGGCCGTCTCGGACGATCCGAGCGGTCCCGACGCGTCCATGTTGAGCTGAACGCGGCTGTTGGAGCCGACCTGCGCCTCCACTTCGCGCGCGGCCGCCCGCGTCGGACGCTTGGAGCGCAGGTCGACGATGCCCCCGGCATTCGACGAGCCGTAGAGGCCGGCCGCCGGGCCCTTGAGGATCGACAGGCCCTCGAGTCCGTAGGGTTCGATGTCGAAGGTCGAGAAGCCGATGTTGAACTCGCGCAACCCGTCGCGGAAGATGCCGGTATAGGTCGCGGGCAGGCCGCGGATGAAGAAGGCGTCGAAGCGCGGGTCGAGCCCGTAGGCGCCGATCCGCACGCCCGGCGTATAGCCGACGGCGTCGCTGAGCGTCTGCGGATTGCGGTCGTCGAGCTGCTCCTCCGTGACCACCGACACCGCCTGCGGCACGCGCACCAGTGGCGTGTCGGTCTTGGTGGCCGAGCGCGTCGTCTCAGTGACGTAGCCGTCCGTCCGGAAGCCGTCCGCCGAGGCCCCCGCGACCCCGCCGCCCGCTGCGCTGAGCGAGCCGTCCGACCGCGCGCCCTCGCCGCCGGACTCGATCGTCACCGTATCCAGCACGATCTCCTGCGCCTGCGCCGTGGCACACAACAGGGCCACGAGCCCGGTGCTCGCAAGGAGCAGCGGACGGATCCGGCGGGAGCGGTTGGGGATCGAACGGGCCATGGACGCACACGGGAAGCAGGGGCCGGCGCCCCTCGCGCCCGCCGATCCATCCTCGCTACGAAAACATGACTGAAAGAGTCAATATTTGTCGCTGGGCCTGTTCAGGGCCCGATCGCAGCCGATCATTGGGATTTCCGGGTTTCGACCCGCGGGGCGACGACCGCGGCGATGTCGTATTGCCGAGTGAATGATGCAGCGCGGACACGGGTTTCGGAACGATTCCAGGATCCACGCCCCCGTTGTTCAGAGGTCGAGCGTGACGATCACCGGTACGTGGTCGGACGGACGGTCCCAGCCGCGCGCCTCGCGCAGGACCCGCGCTTCGCGAAGGTGGGGTCCGAGGTCGGCCGAGCTCCAGATGTGGTCGAGCCGGCGCCCCTTGTTGGCGCCGTCCCAGTCCTTGGCGCGGTAGCTCCACCACGTGTAGAGCTTCTGCGGCAGGGGCACGTGCTGGCGCACGAGATCGGTCCATCCGCCTTCCGCCATCACGCGCTTCATGCCCTCGGTCTCGACCGGCGTATGCGAAACGATCTTCAGAAGCTGCTTGTGCGACCAGACATCGTCCTCGAACGGCGCGATGTTGAGGTCGCCGACGAGGATCGCCGAGACGCCGGGCTCGGCCTCGGCGCGCATCAGGCGCATCTCCTCGAGGAAGTCGAGCTTGTGGCGGAACTTCGGGTTGATCTCCGGGTCCGGCTCGTCGCCGCCCGCCGGCACGTAGAGATTGTGGACGCGGATCTGCCGCTCGCCCGCCGCCACGCGCACCGACAGGTGCCGCGCGTCGCCGATCGCGCAGAAGTCCTGGCGCACGAGGTCGGCGAAGGGCAGGCGCGAGATCGTGGCGACCCCGTGATAGCCCTTCTGCCCATGGAGCGCGATGTGCTCGTAGCCGAGCGCACGGAACGCGTCCTCGGGGAAGAGCTCGTTCGGGCACTTCGTCTCCTGCAGGCAGAGAACGTCCGGCGCCTCGGCCTTGAGGAACGCCTCCACGATCGGCAGGCGCAGGCGCACCGAGTTGATGTTCCAGGTGGCGAGCGTGAAGGGCATGGGGCGTGTCCGATGGGCAGGGGCGTCGGCGCCTGTCTAGTCCATCACCGCCGCGGAAGGAAACGCCCGGGCGTCTCGCGCCGGAGGCAACGACAAGGCGGCCCCCGCGTTGTGGCCGGGCGCGTATGGGGCGGCGGGGAGTTCAGGTCATGTTCGAAGGCTTCGAGACGCGCAGGATCGAGGGCGACGGCGCCGAGATCTTCTGCCGCATCGCGGGCGAGGGCCCTCCCCTCCTCCTTCTCCACGGCTATCCGCAGACCGGCGCGATGTGGGCGGGCGTCGCCCCACGCCTGGCCGAGCGCTTCCGCGTCGTCGTGCCGGACCTTCGCGGCTACGGCCAGTCGTCGGCGCCGGAATCGAAGGGTGGCGAGGGTTACGCCAAGCGCGTGATGGCGGCCGACATGGTGCGCGTCATGGCGGCGCTCGGGTTCGAGCGCTTCCGCCTCGCCGGCCACGACCGCGGCGGGCGCGTCGCCTATCGGCTGGCCTTCGACCATCCGGACGCCGTCGAGCGGCTGGCGCTCCTCGACATCATCCCGACGGTGGAGATGTGGGAGCGGATGGACGCGGCTGGCGCCCTCTCCTCCTACCACTGGCAGTTCCTCGCCCAGCCGAACCCGATGCCGGAGCGCCTGATCGGCTCCGATCCGGTCTTCTACGTCGATCATACGCTGGCGAGCTGGACGGCCAACCAGTCCACCGCACCCTTCGCGCCGCAGGCGCTCGCCGAATATCGCCGGTCCTTCTCGCGCGTCGACACGATCCACGGCGTCTGCGAGGACTACCGTGCCGGCGCCACGATCGACCGGCGCCACGACGAGGAGGATCGGGCGGCCGGCCGGCGCATCGCCTGCCCGCTGCTGGCGCTGTGGGGCGCCAAGGGCACGCCGGCGAGGCACGGCGATCCCATCGAAGTCTGGACGCGCTACGCCGACGACGTGTCGGGACAGGCGATCGACAGCGGTCACTTCCTGGTGGAGGAGGCGCCGGAGGAGACGCTGACGGCGATGCTCGCCTTCTTCCGGTGAGCCGCCCCTACCAGCCGATCCGGCCGTAGCCGACCCCGACGCCGATGCCGCCGTTCCACCCCGGACCGCCGTAGAGGCGTGCCCGGCGGGCTTCGCTGCGGTCGAGATCGATGCGCTGCAGGCAGGCGGCGAAGGCGTCGGTGCGCGGTCGGAACCCGTAGTCGCGGCAGCGGGCTTCGTCCGCGGCGCGCCGTTCGGCCGGCGTCACCGTGGTGCAGCCGGAGAGAGCGAGAAGGCCGAGGGCGGCAAGGGCCAGGATCGGGCGCATGGGCAGGTGTTCCGGGTGGCGGCGCGACGGAGGCCGCGGGACGGAGGCTCAACCCCGGCCCGCCGCGCCTGTTCCCGTCAGCGGTTGCCGGTCATGCCGCCGCGGATGTTGGCGTAGGGGATGTTGAACAGCTTGTCGTCCACCGCGCCACCCTCGACGACGTTGTAGACCATGACGGTCGTGTCCTTGCCCTGCGCGTCGCGGATCGTCCACTGGCGCAGGTCCATGGTCGAGGGATCGAACATCATGGTGATGCGCGAATTGCCGAAGATCGACTTGTCGCCCATCACGATCGTGGTGAGGTCCGGCCCCTCCTTGACGCTCTGGATATTGGCGGCCGAGAGGTCGATCCGCTGGTCGAGGAGCAGCTTCAGCGGCGTCTTCGACAGGGGGTAGAGGTCCCAGGTGTTGAGCTTGCGGTTGTTGACCGCGACCTGGCTGCCGTCGGCGATGACGCGCACCGGCGAGCCGGAATAGTCGAAGCGGATCTTGCCCGGCCGCTCCATGAAGAACGTGCCCTCGGTCTGGTTTCCGGCCGCGTCGAACTGGACGAAGTTGCCTTTCATCGACTTCACGCCGGAAAAATGGTCGGCCACGCGCTGCGCGGCGGCGGTCGCGGTCTGGGCGTGGGCGAGCGTGTGTCCGGACAGCGAGGCGCCGGCGAGGAGGGCGAGCGTGAGAACGGCGCCAGCGATGCGTCCACGTTGAGCGGTCATGGGTCGTACAAGTCCTCGAAGCGTGGGGCGGGCCGAAGAGGAACGGCACCGGGATCGACCCGTCGATACAGCCTCAGATCGGCTCCAATGCGGCGGCTCAAATGAACTCTGGTTCATCCTGCCAAGCTATTCCGGTGCTGTCAGCCGGCAAGAAGTTGGCGAGAAATTAGCGTGCGGCGCGCGCCTGCGTCAGAGCTTCGTAAAGCCGTCGGCGGTGCCCGGTTCCGATGATGTTGTAAAGAACCCAAGATCCGACCCCGGCACCGATCGTCATGGGCGCGACGCTCAGAAACATGAGAAAGGTGATATCGAATGCCGAGACGCCCAATATGGATCGGCTCGGCTCCCGCCCCTCTCCAAAGAGATGGTTGCAAAGAGAAAGTATGAAGGGACTGGCAGCGAACGCGATGAGTGCGGTTTTGCACGCGAGAACAAGACCGTCGATTCCAAAAGTCCACGGATACCTTGAAACCTTCAGCGGGCGCCTGCGGAATGCGACGGTCCAGATCCCGTGAAGCATCATGGGAGCGAGATAGTAGGCCGCCAACGTGAGCGAGAGTTGCCTCATTTCGGGTGACAGACGCAACGAGGCAAGCACAGCGATGCCCCAAAGGGCGAAGGGCACCGCAGCCACGCGAAGCCTCAGACCGCGCTCGAGAGCGGGAACGGAGCGCAGCGTCCTCGGCATGATGCGGAAACGATGCCGCTCATGTCTGCTCGTCGTCGCCCGTTGGAACAAGCGCCATGCGGACGGCGAGATGTAAGGCCGGTGGAAGAGGACTTCTTCCTCCGGCTCGTCACGCATTGTCCGTCGGCACCAGGATCTCTCGCTTGCCGGCGTGGTTGGCGGGGCCGACGATGCCCTCGCGCTCCATCCGCTCGATGATCGAGGCGGCGCGGTTGTAGCCGATCTGCAGGCGGCGCTGGACGTAGGAGGTGGACGCCTTGCCGTCGCGCAGGACCACGGCCACCGCCTGGTCGTAGAGATCGGCCGACTCTTCGCCGCCCACCGAGCCGCCGCTTGAACCGCCCGCCGCCGTGCCGTCCTCGTCCTCTTCCTCGAGGATCGCATCGAGATATTCGGGCGTGCCTTGCGCTTTCAGGTGCTTGACCACCTCCTCGACCTCGGCGTCGTCGACGAAGGGGCCGTGGACGCGCTGGATGCGCCCGCCGCCGGCCATGAACAGCATGTCGCCCATGCCGAGCAGCTGCTCGGCGCCTTGCTCCTGGAGGATGGTGCGCGAGTCGATCTTCGACGTCACCTGGAAGGAGATGCGGGTCGGGAAGTTCGCCTTGATCGTGCCGGTGATGACGTCGACCGAGGGGCGCTGCGTCGCCATGATGACGTGGATGCCGGCGGCGCGCGCCATCTGCGCGAGGCGCTGGACGGTGCCTTCGATGTCCTTACCGGCGACCATCATCAGGTCGGCCATCTCGTCGATGATGACGACGATGTAGGGCAGCGGCTGGAGGTCGAACTCCTCCGACTCGAAGATCGGCTCCCCGGTCTCGCGGTCGAAGCCCGTCTGCACGGTGCGCGACATGGTCTCGCCGCGCTCGATTGCCGAGGACACCCGCGTGTTGAAGCCGTCGATGTTGCGAACGCCGACCTTCGACATCTTGCGGTAGCGGTCCTCCATCTCCTTGACCGTCCACTTCAGCGCGACGACCGCCTTCTTCGGGTCGGTGACGACAGGCGCGAGGAGGTGCGGGATGCCGTCGTAGATCGACAGTTCCAGCATCTTCGGGTCGATCATGATCATGCGGCACTCGGCCGGGCTCATCCGGTAGAGGAGCGACAGGATCATCGTGTTGATCGAGACCGACTTGCCCGAGCCCGTGGTGCCGGCGACGAGAAGATGCGGCATCTTGGCGAGATCGGCGATCACCGCCTCGCCGCCGATCGTCTTGCCGAGCGCCAGAGCGAGCTTCGCCTTGGCGCCCGCGAACGTCTCCGACTGGATCATCTCGCGGAAGTAGACGGTCTCGCGCTTGGCGTTGGGCAGCTCGATGCCGATCGCGTTCTTGCCGGGAATGACCGCGACGCGGGCGGCGATCGCCGACATCGAGCGGGCGATGTCGTCGGCGAGGCCGATGACGCGGCTCGACTTGATGCCGGGCGCGGGCTCGAGCTCGTAGAGCGTGACGACGGGACCGGGGCGCACCTCGATGATCTCGCCCTTGACGCCGAAGTCGTCGAGGACGCCCTCGAGAAGGCGCGCGTTCTCCTGCAGGATCTCGGGCGTCAGCGTGTTGTCGCGGTTTCTCGGCTTCGGCGGCGACAGGAGCTCGATTGGCGGCAGCTCGAACTCGGCGTTGAGGGCCGGGTTGCCGAGTTCGGCAAGGCGGGCGCGCGAGGACTGGCGCGAGACGGCATCGGCTGCCGCCTGCGGCACGACGCGCGCCGGGCGCTCGAACATCGACCCGCGCGGGGCCGGCGCGGCGGGCGCCGGGGCGGCCGGGGCCATGCGCGGCTCGACGGGCGCGGCGCGGGGCAGCTCGGCCTCGGGCTTCGGGGCGCGCTTCAGACCGGGGAAGGCGACGATGTTGTTGGCGATGAAGTCGCGCCAGCCGCCGCCCTCTTCCGGCGCCGAGGCGCGCTCGGGCGCCTCGAGGCGTGCCTCGTCCTCTTCCATCGCGATCCGCTCTTCCAGGGACAGGCGACCGTCGTCGCCGAGATAGGGCGCATGGTCCTCGTGCGTCTCGAACGGCAGCTCGTCGTCATGGCCGAAGGCCGACGCGTCGTGGCGGTGGATGTCGTCGTAGCCGACGACGCCGCGATCCTCCGGCGCGCCGGTCTCGAAGAGGTCCTCGTCGCCCGCCTCGTCCGCGGCGAAGGTCGGCTCGGCGCGGCCCGCGGCGGCCGCCGCCTCGATCGCGGCCTGGCGCTGCGCCATCTTGTAGGAGCCGTTCCAGTCCGAGCGGCCGTGGCGCACAGTGGCGCGGCTCGTGTCGACCGTGCGGCGGGTGGGCGCGGCGGGCTCAATCTCGGGGGCCGCAGCGGCCGGCGCGCGAGGGCTCGCCGGCATGGCGGACTCGGGCGCATAGGGTACCTCGGCCCAGGCGCGCTCGTCGTGGTCGGCCACCGGCTCGTCGAAGGTGGGCTCGCGGAACTCCGGCGGCACCACGACGCGCACCTCGCGGCGGGCGGCGGGCGCAGCCGCCCCGTCGCGGAAGCGGGCGGGCGGGGCCGGCGGCATCAGGGGCGCGTCGGCGTCCCAGTCGCGGTGCGAGAACGGATCCTCGCGGCGGCCGAGCACCGGCACCGACTGCGTCACGCGCGCAGCGGCCGAGCGCATGCGGTAGGCCCAGTGGCTGGCAACCCCGGCGAGAAGGGCGAGGCGGCCCTCGCCGTCGTCCTCCTCGATCTTCGAGGCGCGACGGGCGCTCAGCGCGACCGGCTCGTCCGGCGCGCCGACGAGGCCGGCGCCGTGGAGGATGCACCAGAGCGCCGGGGCGGCGAAGAGGGCCGCGGCGGCAAAGCTCCAGGCGCCCGTCGGATAGGCGCCGGTCGCGAGCGCCGGGATTTTCAGGAGAAGATCGCCGACGATGCCGCCGAGACCGATCGGCAGCGGCCAGCCGGCCGGCGCCTCGAGCGAGCCGAGCGCGGCGCTGGCGAGCGCGAGGCCGCCGAGCGCCACCCAGGCGCGCTGGCCGGCGCGGCCCGCGCGACGGCCGATGAGGCACAGGATGCCGCGGATCGCCAGCACCAGTGGAACGAGCACGGCACCGAGGCCGAAGACCTGCATGGCGAGGTCGGCGACCACCGCGCCGCCCGCGCCCGCCATGTTGCGGACCGAATTGTCGTTGGAATAGCTGAGCGACGGGTCGTCCACCGCCCAGGTGGCGAAGGCGGTCGCCAGCCACAGCGCCAGGCCGACCAGACCGACCCCGAGGCCCAAGCGTGCCGGTCGTGCCATCGATCCCGTCCCCTCGTCCCGCGCCTCGATCGATGCCATGTCGCTGCCCTTCGCCTGCTGCCTGCCCGGACGGCGCCGCGGGGGCGCACGCGTCCTTCGACGGCGCGCCCCCGCGGGCTCCGGCTCTTTGCGGTCAAGGTAAACAAACGGGGTTAAGGGTCGTTTAACCCTGCGGAGCCCGAACGCACCGTCACGCTCGCATTGGTTTGATGGAACGGGCCGGGCGGAGGGGCGTCTAGGCGCGAAGGGAACCGCAACACGAGGAATCACGCCCCATGCAGATCGTTCACGAGGACCAGGGCCGCACCGGCGTCTTCGCCTACGGCGAGGGCGACGACCGGGCCGAACTGACCTATGCGCCGGCCGGCATCCAGAACTCGCTGATCTTCGACCACACCTACGTGCCCGAGCGCCTGCGCGGCCAGGGCATCGCGGAGAAGCTCGTCGACCATGCGGTCGCCTTCGCACGAAGCGAGGGCAAGACCGTCGTGCCGGCCTGCTCCTATGTGCGCGCCCTCTTCGACCGGCATCCCGAGCGCTACGGCGACATCCGCACCGAGGAGGAGAAGCCGGTCGGCCGGATCTGAGCGCCCGTCAACCGTAGCGCGCGACGGACAGGTCGCGCGCGTCGATGTCGGGCGTGGCGCCCGACACGAGGTCGGCGAGAAGCCGGCCCGAGCCGGAACTCATGGTCCAGCCGAGCGTGCCGTGGCCGGTGTTGAGGAAGAGCCCCTTCACCTTCGTCGGCCCGATCACCGGGGTGCCGTCCGGCGTCATCGGCCGGAGGCCCGACCAGAAGTCTGCGCGGGCGATGTCGCCGCCGGGAAAGAGGTCTGTGACCGAATGTTCCAGCGTGCGGCGCCGGCGCTCGGATCGGTCGTTGGTGAAGCCGGAGATCTCGGCCATGCCGCCGACGCGGATGCGGGTCCCGAGCCGCGTGATCGCGATCTTGTAGGTCTCGTCCATCACGGTCGATTCGGGCGCGCGCGTCTCGTCGACGATCGGGATGGTGAGCGAATAGCCCTTCACCGGATAGACCGGCAGCTTGATCCCGAGCGGGCGCACTAGGACCGGCGAATAGGACCCCATCGCCACCACCACGGCGTCGGCCCGGATGTCGCCGGCATCCGTCGCGACGCCGACCGCCCGGCCGCCCTCGACGAGGAGACGGCGCACGGTGCGGCCCCAGCGAAAATCGACGCCGCGCGAGGCGACGATCTCGGCAAGGGCATTCGCGAACTTGAAGCAGTCGCCCGTCTCGTCCTGCGGGGTCTGGAGACCGCCGACGATCTTGTCGCGCGCGTGGGCGAGCGCCGGCTCGGCGCGGATGCAGCCTTCGCGGTCGAGCACCTCGTAGGGGATGCCGTCGGCGGCAAGCGCCTTCACGTCCTTGGCCGAGGCGTCGAGCTGGGCTTGGCTACGGAAGAGCTGCAGCGTCCCCTGCATGCGCTGGTCGTAGGCGATGTTGGTGTCGCGGCGAAGCTCGGCGAGCGACACGCGGCTGTAGTCCGACAGGCGCAGCATCCGGCTCTTGTTGCGCGCATAGGCGCCGGCCGTGCAGTTGGCGAGCATCTTCGTCAGCCAGGACAGCATGGCGCGGTCGAGCTTGGGGCGCAAGATGAGGGGTGCGTGCTCCATCATCAGCCACTTGATGGCCTTTTGCGGGATGCCGGGAGCCGCCCAGGGGCTGCAGTAGCCGAACGACACCTCGCCGGCATTGGCGTAGCTCGTCTCCAGCGCCGGCCCCTCCTGCCGGTCCACCACGATCACCTCGTGGCCTGCCTTCATCAGGTACCAGGCCGAGGTGACGCCGATGATGCCGGCTCCGAGGACGACGACCTTCATGCCCGCTCTCCTGCAGCGTTGTTCGATATGTAGCGGCGCTCGTAGCGGCTCCCGAGCGAGGTCAGGATCTCGTAGGAGATCGTGCCCGCCGCGGCCGCCGCTGCGTCGAGGCTGGCGTGGGGGCCGATGAGCTCGACGAGGTCGCCGGCCCGCACCGGCGCATCGCCCGCATCGACGATGACGGAATCCATCGACACGCGCCCGACGATCGGCAGCTTTCGTCCTGCGTAGAAGACGGCGCCCCGGTTCGAGGCCGAGCGCAGCCAGCCGTCGGCATAGCCGACCGAGAGCGTCGCAAGGCGCATCGCCCGCTCGGCGACGGCGGTGAAACCGTAGCCGATGCCCGCGCCCGCCGGCACCTCGCGCAGCTGGATCACCCGTGCGTCGAGACGCACCACGGGCATCATCGGATTGGGGCGCCCCCCGGTCGGCGCGCCGCCGTAGAGCGCGATGCCCGGTCGCGCGAGATCGAAGCGGAAGGCGTCGCCGAGAAAGAGCCCGGCGGAGTTGGCGAGCGAACGGCGCGCCCGCGGCAGGCGATCGGACAGCGCCCGGAAGGCGGCAAGCTGCGCGGCGTTCGCCGGGTGATCCGGCTCGTCGCCGCAGGCGAGGTGGCTCATGACGAGAACGGTGTCGATGCCGCGCAGCCGCTCAGGGGAGGCGTTGAGCGCCTCGACCTCGGCCGGTGCGAGACCGAGACGCGACATGCCGCTGTCGACCTGGATCGCCGCCGGCAGCGGGCGGCCGAGCGACCGTCCCGCCTCGCTCCAGGCCTCGACCTGATCGAGCGAGTTGAGGACCGGCCGGATATCGGTCTCGGCGCACAGACGCTCGTCGCCCGGCAGAAGACCGTTGAGGACGAAGATCTCGAGGCCCTCGGGGAGGATCGGGCGCAGCGCCAGCGCCTCGGACAGATGGGCGACGAAGAAGGTCCGGCAGCCGGCCTCCAGTAGCACCGGCGCGACCTGCGCCATGCCGAGCCCGTAGGCGTCCGCCTTGACGACGCCCGCGACGGCCGCGCCTCCGGCCTGCGCCACCAGCGCGCGGTAGTTGCGGGCGATCGCGCCGAGATCGACGGTCAGGACGCCGCCGGCGGAGCCGGTGACGGAGGCATGCGTTTGCGTCGAATGCGGCATGGCGTTCACGGCGAGTTCCCCCGAGCGATCCGGCATCCATGATGGTCGAAGGATCGTCGAAGGACATGCCGAACTGCCGCAGAATGTGATAATTTCGCTGCCGATCCGACATTTCCTTCGAACGGGCGCAACGATCTTCGCATGGACCGCATCGACCGCGCCCTGATCCGGGCGCTCCGCCGCAACGCCCGCGCCACCAACGTCGCGCTCGCCGCCGAGGCCGGCCTGTCGCCTTCGGCGTGCCTGCGCCGCGTCCAGATGCTGGAAGAGTCCGGGGCGATCCGCGGCTACACCGCGATCGTGGCGGGGCCGGGCGGCGACGACGCGCATGTCGTGATCGTGCGCATCACGCTGGAGCACCAGACCGAGGACGTCCTGCACCGCTTCGAGGCGGAGGTGCTGAAGCATCCCGAGATCCGCGAATGCTACCTGATGACGGGCGCGGAGGACTATCTCTTGCGCGTCGAGGCGCAAGGGGCGGGCGACTACGAGCGCATCCACAAGGAGATCCTGTCGCGCCTTCCGGCCGTGTCGCGGATCAATTCCTCCTTCGCGATCCGCCGCGTCCTGTCCGATACCGGGGGGCGGCGATGATCCTTCGGGTCTGGCCGGCGGCCCGCTCGCCCTTAGATGGGGCCTCGCGAGGATGGCGCCGGTGGCGTTCCGGCCTTGCGACACGAGAGACCAGAAGGGCAGAGCCTCGATGAGCGCACCGGACACCGCAACGGTCGACCAGATGGTCGAAACCTCGATGCTGCACCAGGCGCGCCGCTTCGCCGAAAACTACGGCGGCCAGGGCCGCTTCTGGCAGCGTCCCTATGCCGAAACGCGCCCGCGCATCGCCTCGGCCGTCGCGCCCGTCTGGTTCACCGCCTATCCCGCCTCGATCGTCACGCGGCCGGGCGAGACGGTGCTGGCGACGCTCGGCGACCAGCAGCTCTGGTCGGCGCTCTCCTCGATCGGCGTGCGCGGCATCCATACCGGACCGACGAAGCGCGCCGGCGGCTGGCGCGATGGCCGCTACACGCCGACGATCGACGGCAACTTCGACCGCATCGGCTTCGACATCGACCCGTCCTTCGGCACGGCCGAGGAGTTCGTCGCGATCTCGCGCATGGCCGCCGCCCACAACGCGGTGGTGATCGACGACGTGATCCCGGCCCACACCGGCAAGGGCGTCGACTTCCGCCTCGCCGAGATGAACCACTCGTCCTATCCCGGCCTCTACCACATGGTGGCGATCCCGGAGGAGGACTGGGGCCTGCTCCCGGCGGTGCCGGAGGGGCGCGACGCGGTGAACCTGTCGCCGCCGACCGTCGATACCCTGCGCGAGAAGGGCTACATCGTCGGCCAGCTGCAGCGCGTCATCTTCTTCGAGCCGGGCGTCAAGGAAACCGACTGGAGCGCCACCGGCCCCGTCACCGGCGTCGACGGCGTGACGCGGCGCTGGGTCTATCTCCACTACTTCAAGGAGGGGCAGCCGAGCCTCAACTGGCTGGATCCGACCTTCGCCGCCCAGCAGATGATCATCGGCGACGCGCTCCATTCGATCGACCAGATGGGCGCGCGAGGCCTGCGCCTCGACGCCAACGGCTTCCTCGGCGTCGAGAAGCGGCTCGACGGCCCCGCCTGGTCGGAAAGCCATCCCCTGTCGGTCACCGGCAACGCGCTTCTCGCCGGCATGGTCCGCAAGGCCGGCGGCTTCTCGTTCCAGGAGTTGAACCTCACGGTCGACGACATCGCCTCGATGTCGAAGGGCGGCGCGGACCTCTCCTACGACTTCATCACGCGGCCGGCCTACCAGCACGCGCTCCTGACCGGCGACACCGAGTTCCTGCGCATGATGCTGCGCATGGTCCACGAGTTCGGCATCGACCCGGCCTCCTTGATCCACGCCATGCAGAACCACGACGAGCTGACCACCGAGCTCGTCCACTTCTGGACCCTCCATTCGGAGGACATCTACACGTTCGGCGGCCAGACCTGGCAGGGCCGCACGCTGCGCACCCGCATCCGCGAGACGATGTACGAGAAGCTGTCGGGCACCAACGCGCCGTATAACCTGCGCTTCGTCACCAACGGCATCGCCTGCACCTCGGCGAGCGTCGTCACAGCGGCGCTCGGGATCACCGATCTCTCGGCGATCACCGACGAGGACACGGCCGAGATCCAGCGCGGCCATCTCCTGATGGCCATGTACAACGCCTTCCAGCCGGGCATCTTCGCCCTGTCGGGCTGGGATCTCGTCGGCGCGCTGCCGCTGCCGCCCGAAGCCGTCGCCGAGCACATGCAGGACGGCGACACCCGCTGGATCGAGCGCGGCGCCTACGACCTCATCGGCCTCAACCCGGAGGCGCCGACGTCGGCCGAGGGCCTGCCGCGGGCGCGCGCGCTCTACGGCCCGATCAACGAGCAGCTCGGCCAGCCCGGCTCCTTCGCCTCGCAGCTGAAGCGACTGCTCGCCGTGCGCGAGGCCTACGGCATCGCCGCCAGCCGCCAGACGATGATCCCGGACGTGACGACGCCGGGCCTTCTCCTGATGGTGCACGAGCTGCCCGACGGGCGCGGCACGCAGGTCACCGCCCTCAATTTCGGCCGCGATCCGGTGGACGAGACCGTGATCCTGCCCAACGTGCGCTCCGGCCCGGTGGTCGACATGATCAACGAGACGATCGAGGGCGATCTCACCGAGAACGGCGAGCTGCGCATCGTGCTCGACCCATGGGAAGGCCTGTCGCTGCGCATCGTCGGCGCCCTGCCCGTCCTCTAACGGCTCCGGGCCCGCTCCGGCGGGCCCGTCGTCGCCTCAGGACCCGGTGACCGGGTCGAAGGACAGGAGGAACGAGGCGCCGCGCGGCACGCTCTCGACCGTCAGCTCGGCGTCGAGCTGGCGCACCAGGCTGAGGATCACGCGGATGCCGAAGCTCTTGCGCGCGGCCTCGAGGTCGAAGCTGTCGGGCAGGCCCCGCCCCCGGTCGCGCACGCGCACCATGGCGCGGCTGCCCTTCTGCCAGAGCGAGACCTCGACGACGCCGGGCTGGCCTTCGTCGTAGGCGTATTTCACCGCGTTGGTGACGAGCTCGTTGACGATGAGGCCGACGGGGATCGCCTTGTCGGCGCTGACCACCACCGCGTCGGCGCGGCACTGGATCTCGAGCCCCGCGGTCGCGAAGCCGAGTTGCGAGCAGAGGTCGTCGAGGAAGGTCGACAGGTCGACCTCGGTGACGCTCGCCCCCTTCCACAAGTGGTCGTGGACGCGCGCGATCGTCATGATCCGCGCTTCCGCGTCGACCAGCGCGGCCTTCGCCTTGGGGTCGGCGACGACGTTGGAGTTGACGCGCAGGAGGCCGGCAACGACGCCGAGGCTGTTCTTGACGCGATGGTTCATCTCGCGCGTCAGCATCCCTTGCGTCTCGATCGCCTCCTTGAGGTGCCGGTCGGTCTCGACCCGCTCGATCGCCGCGCCGAGGATGCGCGCGCAGCCCGACAGGAAATCGACGTCGGACGCGTCGAAGTCGCCGGCGTCGGGGCTGTCCACCTCCAGCACGCCGAACGCCCTTTGCTGGCGCCCGCCGCGATCGATCAGGACGTTCACCGCGCGCCGGATGCCGTAGTCGGCCAGAAGCTTGGGCGTGCGGAAGCGCGTCTCGTCGGTCAGGTGGTTCGAGAGGACGGATTCGCCGGTGTGGAAGGCGTAGCCGGCCGGCGATTCGAGATCGGCGCCGAGCGTCGCGACGCCCACCTCGCCCGGTCCCCAGCCCCAGCCGCCGCGCATCAGGAGGTCGTCTTCGGTGGGCCGATATTCGAGGATCTTGCAGTAGGGCGCTTCGAGACCGCGCGCGCACAGCTCCGTCACGCCCTGGAACAGGGCGGCCTGGTCCTGCGCCTGAAGCGTGAGGCGCGCGAACTCGGCCAGAAGCTTCTGCTGCTTCAGCCGATAGGCGAGCTCGTCGCGCCGCGCCGGGCCCTTGGCCTCTTCGATCTCCATTCGCGCTCCGTCCTGCCGGCCGATCCGGTCTTGCCCGGCACGACCCGCCCCTCGGCGGGAACGGTGCGCAGCCGTCTATTGATTCCAAGGGTGGCGCGCCCGGCGCGCAAGGCAACCGGGCGCCGCCCCATTCAGGCCGCGGCGACGAGACCCTTGTCTTCGAGGCTCTGCCACAGTTCGTTCGGGATCGCCTGCTCGAACCAGGCGACGTTCTGGCGGACCTGGTCGGCGGATTTCGCGCCGATCACCACGTTGCCGGTCGCCTTGTGGCGCATCGGGAACTGAATCGCGGCGGCCGGCAGGGCCACGCCGAACGCCTCGCATTCCGCCCGCAGGCGGTCGGCCTTCTCGATGATCTCGGCCGGCGCGTCGACATAGTTGAACTTCTTGCGCCCCGACGACGAGGCGAGGATGCCCGAATTGAAGACGCCGCCGACCACCAGCGAGACGTCCCGCTCGACGCATTTCGGCAGGAGCCTGTCGGCCGCCGAAGTGTCGAGCAGCGTGTAGCGCCCGGCCAGGAGGCAGACGTCGAGGTCGGTCTCCTCCATCGCGTCGAGGATCGCCTCGTTCTCGTTCACCCCGAGGCCGAACCCGGCGATGAGCTTGGCCGCCCGCAGCTCCTCCAGCGCCCGGAAGCCGCCGCCCTTGGTCAGTGCCCCCCAGTGGTGGTCGTGCATCTCGCCGTGGGTGACCCGGCCGATGTCGTGCACGAACAGGATGTCGAGCTTCGGGCAGCCGGTGCGCTGGCGCGAGTCGTCGTAGGAGCGCAGGATCGCGTCGTAGGAGTAGTCGAAGATCTCGCGGAACGAGAGGCCGCTGTTCCAGCCCGAATCGAACTCGTTCTTCGGCCCTTCGGGCGGCAGCTGGCGGCCGGGGCGGTCGAAGCTCATCAGGCGCCCGACCTTGGTGGAGATGACGTAGGAATCCGGCGCCTCCTCGCGCAGGAGCTCGCCCGTCAGGTGTTCGCAGCGCGTCAGGCCGTACATCGGCGCGGTGTCGAAATGGCGGATGCCGGCTTCCCAGGCCGCCTGCATGGCGGCGCGCGCGTCGGCGAGCGCCACCGGCGTGTAGAGCCCGCCGAGCGGCGCCGTGCCCATGCCGAGCGCCGTCACCTCGACCCCGGCCCGCTTCAGATGTCGCTTGTCAGATGCCTTCATGGTCCCCTCCCCTGGCGGCCCCCGCCGCCTCGATGCGGATTGTTCAGCGCCAGCGCAGCTTGGGATGCCGGTTGACGTCCTTGTAGAGCAGATACCGGAATGGGCCCGGCCCGCCGGCATAGCAGGCCTGCGGGCAGAAGGCGCGCAGCCACATGAAATCGCCCGCCTCGACCTCGACCCAGGTCTGGTTCAGGAGATAGACGCCCTTGCCCTGCAGCACGTAGAGACCGTGCTCCATGACGTGCGTCTCGGGAAACGGGATCACGCCGCCGGGCTGCAGCGTGACGATCGTCACATGCATGTCGTGGCGCAGATCGGCGGGGTCGACGAAGCGCGTCGTCGCCCACACGCCGCCGCACTCCGGCATCACCGACGGGGCGACCGCCGCGTCGCTCGAGAACACCGGATCGGGCGCGCCGAGACCGTCGACGGCTTCATAGGCCTTACGGATCCAGTGGAAGCGCGCAGGCACGCTGCCCCGGTTTCGCAAGCGCCAGGCCCGGCCGGCCGGCAGGAAGGCGAAGCCGCCCGTGGCAAGAGCATGCTCGGTGCCGTCGACGGTGACCGTCGCCTCGCCCTCGGTGACGAAGAGCGCACCTTCGGCTCCGGCGTCCGGCTCCGGCCGGTCGCTGCCGCCGCCCGGCTGCACTTCCATGACATATTGCGAGAAGGTCTCGGCGAAGCCCGACAAGGGCCGGGCGATGATCCAGGCGCGCGTGCCCTCCCAGAACGGCAGGGCGCTCGCCGTGATGTCGGCCATCGTGCCGCCGGGGATCACGGCATAGGCGTCGGTAAAGACGGCGCTTTGGCGTGTCAGCTGGGTCTGCGGCGGCAGCCCGCCGCGCACGGCGTGATAGGTGCGGTTGTCGGACGTCATGACGGGCGCCTCCTCAGGCGGGCTGCGGCACGCCGGCCGTCTCGACCTTGTCCTTGCGCTCCTCCGGGCTCGCCGACAGGCGGGCGTGCCAGACGGCGGCGGCGCGGATCACCGGCTCGGGATCGGTCTCGAAGGGCGTGTCGAAGATCGACAATTTGTGCGCCTTTTCGCCGAGGCCGGGATCGCCCGTCAGCGAGATGAAGAAGGGCGCGAGGAAGAGCGGGATCGCGATCGGGCAGACCCAGAGGAAGAGCTGCAGCGAATAGACGTAGGCGACGGTGCCGAGAACGGCGCCCGCGATCATCATCCACCAGCTGGCCGCAAACGCCGCCGACAGGGGCAGGCCCTCGTCCTCGCGCTCGGTCGCCGGCCAGCCGCTGTCGCGCGCCATCAGGATCTCGGCGACCGCCTTCGACTGGAACAGCATCATGATCGGGGCGAGCGCGCTGGTCAGGATCAGCTCGCAGGTGGCCCCGAGCAGCACCGCCCAGCCGCCGCCGAAGCGCGAGGCGCGGCGCGACATCGCCGTGTGGAAGGCGATCAGGGTCTTGGGCAGGAGGAGCAGCAGAAAGATGCCGAGGAGGAGGAGCAGCGCCTTGCCGGTCTCGGGCGTCGGGAAGACCGGGAACAGGCTGTCGGCGGGGAAGTAGTTCGGCGCCGGCGCCAGAACCGGATCGAGCATCGAGGCGATCAGGAACAGGAGCCAGATCGGCGAGGCCGCATAGGCCATGATGCCGGACACCATCGACACCTTGCTCCAGAGTTTCAGGTTCGGCGCGCCGAGAAGCCGCCCGTGCTGGAGGTTGCCCTGGCACCAGCGCCGGTCGCGCTTGGCGTATTCGATGATGTTGGCGGGCGCTTCCTCGAAGGAGCCTTCGAGGTCGGGGTCGAGACGCACCTTCCAGCCGGAGCGCGACAGGAGCGCGGCTTCGACGAAGTCGTGGGAGAGGATCAGGCCGCCGAAGGGCGGGGTGCCCGAGAGCTTGGGCATGCCGCAGCAGTCGGCGAAGGCACGGGTGCGGATGATGGTATTGTGGCCCCAGAACGGACCCTCGCGCCCTTGGAGGGCGGCGATGCCGCGCGAGAAGATCGGCGAGTAGAGCGCGGCCGAGAACTGCAGCGCGCGTCCGAACAGCGTCTTGCGGCCGATGATCAGCGGCTGGGTCTGGAGCAGCGCGAGCTCGGGGTCGGCGTCCATACGCGCCACCATCTCGACCAGCGTCTCCGGCCGCATCAGGCTGTCGGCATCCAACGCGATCATGTACTCGTAGGCGCCGCCGTAATTGGTGACGTAGTCCTCGATGTTGCCGGCCTTGCGGTTCGTGTTCTTGACGCGGTTGCGGTAGAAGAGGATCGAGCCGGTCTCGAGCTCGCCCGCAAGCTTCAGGATCGTGCGCTTCTCGTCGGCGACGCATTCCGGCTTGGTCGAATCCGACAGGACGAAGAACACGAAATTGTCCATCCGGCGGATGAAGCGCAGCCCCTCGATCATCGCGGCGACCCGCGCCATCACGGCGCCGGCGTCCTCGTTGTAGACCGGCACGAGGATCGCGGTCTTGTGCTGCGAGGCGGGCGGCAGGCCGGTGCGGCGCTCGCGCTTGCGCGTCCGGCCGAACAGGATGCCCGTCACCGCCGTATTGAAGCCCCAGGCGAGCCAGACGCAGCAGATCGCGAGCAGCACGATCTGGATGACATGGAGCCAGGTCGTGCCGTTGGCGGTGATGACCACCGCAAAAAGGACGCCGGCCAGCGCCGCCAGCACAAGGGCGGTGAGCGCGAAGAGGAGTCTGCCCAAAGCCATCTCAAGTTCCGATTCTGGCGCGGATGTACGCCGACGCTTCAGTCGCAGCGCGTGCGCCGCGTCATAGCGCTTGCTGCCTCGCTTGTCATCGCGTCGTGAATGTGGCGCGGACGCGGGCAAAGCCGAGTCCCGGCTCTTTGGCCGTCGCATCGTGGAGGCGTCGGTGCCGGCGATCTCGAAAGCGGGTTGCTCCCGGCAAATGTAATGTTATATCACTCGCATCGCCTCAAGCCGTCGCGTGATCCATGCCGCCCATCGCCTCCCGCACCCCGTCCGTCCTGCGGCGCTCAGCCTTCGAGCGGCTTGCCGTCGCGTTTTTGGCAACGCTGGTTCTCTGGGGCGTCGTTGCCTGGGCGGTCGCGGCGTGAAGGCGAACGTTTCGGCCGTCGCGCCCTCCGTCGAACTCAGCGACCTGACGCTCGCCTACCGGCGGCGCCCGGCCGTGCGCGGCCTGTCGGGCCGCTTCGCGCCGGGTTCGATGACGGCCGTCGTCGGTCCGAACGGGGCGGGCAAGTCGACCCTTCTCAAGGGCATCATGGGTTCGGTTCGCGCCGCCGGCGGCAAGGTGCGGGTGGACGGCGTCCGCCGCCGCGACATCGGCTACCTCCCGCAGGTCGGCGATCTCGACCGAACCTTCCCGATCAGCGTCCTCGACCTCGTCTCGCTTGGCCTCTGGCGGCGCACCGGCCCGTTCGGGCGCGTCGGCCGCGACCTCACGGGCGAGGTGGAGGCGGCGATCGCCGCCGTCGGCCTCGAAGGGCTGGAGGACCGGCTGATCGGCACCATGTCGGGCGGCCAGCTGCAGCGCGCGCTCTTCGCACGCCTTCTCCTCCAGAACGCCCGCCTCCTCCTTCTCGACGAGCCCTTCACCGCGATCGACGCGCGTACGACGCGCGATCTCATGGACCTCGTGAAGCGCTGGAACGGCGAGGGGCGGACCGTGATCGCGGTCCTCCACGACATGGACCTCGTGCGCGAATACTTCCCCGAGACGCTGCTGCTCGCGCGCGAGCGCGTCGCCTGGAGCCCGACGGGCGACGCGCTGGCCCACGCCAACCTCGCGCGGGCCCAAGCGCTCAGCGAAGGTCTGGACACGCAGGCCGACGCTCTTCGGAGCCGCGCGGCATGAGCCTCTACGACCTCGCGCTCGCCCCCTTCGCCGACTACGCCTTCATGCGCCGCGCGCTCGCCGGGTGCCTCGCGCTGTGCCTCGGCGCCTGCCCGCTCGGCGTGATCCTCGTGCTGCGACGCATGAGCCTCGTCGGCGACGCGATGGCGCACGCCATCCTGCCGGGCGCGGCGGTCGGCTTCCTCGTCGCCGGCTTCTCGCTCTTCGCCATGACGCTCGGCGGCATCCTGACGGGCCTCACCGTGGCCTTTCTCGCCGGTCTCGTGTCGCGCTACACGACCTTGCGCGAGGACGCGAGCTTTGCCGCCTTCTACCTGTTCTCGCTGGGGCTCGGCGTCCTCCTCGTCTCGGTGCGCGGCTCCAACATCGACCTCCTCCACGTCCTCTTCGGCACCGTGCTCGGGCTCGACGACGCCGCACTCTTCCTGATGGCCTCGATCGCCTCGCTCACCATGCTGGCGCTCGCCGCGATCTACCGGCCGCTGGTCGTGGAATGCCTCGATCCCGGCTTCTTGCGCGCGGTCGGCGGATGGGGGGGCGTCGTCCATATGGGCTTCGTGGCGCTCGTGGTCCTCAATCTCGTCGGCGGCTTTCAGGCGCTCGGCACCTTGATGGTGGTCGGCATCATGATGCTGCCGGCGACCGCCGCGCGGTTCTGGGCCGAATCGGTGCCGGGCCAGATGATGGTCGCGATCCTCGTCGGCCTCCTGTCCTCCGTCGCCGGCCTCCTCGCCTCCTATCATCTCAGCCTTCCCGCCTCGCCGGCGATCATCCTGTCGGCGAGCGCCCTCTACGCCCTGTCGGTTCTCGTCGGGCGCATCGACAGCCTCGCCGCCCGCGCCCTCCGGGGCGGACTGGTGGCGGGCTGACCCCCTCCAACCGGAGACTCTCCCATGATCCATCGCCGTCTGTTTCTCGGTCTTGCCGCCGGTGCCGCCACCCTCCTGTCGCTCGGCATCGCCCAGGCGCAGGAGCCCCTGCCCGTCGTCGCCTCGTTCTCGATCCTCGGCGACATGACGAGCCGCATCGGCGGCGACCACGTCGCCGTCACCACCCTCGTCGGTCCGGGCGGCGACGCCCATGTGTTCGAGCCGACGCCGGCCGACGCGCGCGCGCTGGGACGCGCGAAGCTCCTCGTCACCAACGGCCTGCAGTTCGAGGGCTGGCTGCCGCGCCTCGTCGCGACGTCCGGCTTCACCGGCAGGACCGCCGTGGCGGCCACGGGCGTGACCCCGATCGCGTTTTCCGAGGAGGAGCACGAAGGTCACGACGACCACGACCATGACCATGCCGGCCACGGCCACGGCCCGAACGACCCGCACGCCTGGCAGGACCTTTCCAACGGCCAGATCTACGCCCGCAACATCGTCGAGGCCCTGAAGGCCGCCGACCCCGCCAATGCCGGCGACTACGAGGCGAACGGCGCGGCCTATATCGCCGAGATGAAGGCGCTCGATACGCAGATCCGCGCCGAGCTCGACGACGTGCCGGCCGAGGCGCGCAAGGTCGTCACCTCGCACGACGCCTTCGGCTATTTCGGCAAGGCTTACGACATCGCCTTCATCGCGCCGAACGGCGTGTCGACGGAGGCCGAGGCCTCGGCGGCCGACGTCGCGCGCATCATCGACCAGATCCGCGACGAGAAGATCCGGGCCGTGTTCGTCGAGACCATCTCGGACCCGCGCCTCATCGAGCGGATCGCGGCCGAGACCGGCGCCGAGATCGGCGGGTCGCTCTTTTCCGACAGCCTGTCGGCGGCGGACGGCCCGGCCCCGACCTATCTCGACATGTTCCGCCACAACGCCGGCGAACTCGCCAAGGCGCTGAAGACAAGTTGAGCCGAGACGATCGGCACCCTTTCGCCGGGTGCCGATCGCCGCCATATCAGGGGCGGGACGCGCGGGTTGCGCACAGTCTTGCGGGAGACCATCGAGCGTGAGCCACGACCATCACCACTCTCATACGGCCGGCGCCGAGAAGGCGCTGACGCGCAACCAGAAGCTCGTCTTCGACATCCTGGAGCAGGCGGACGGGCCGCTCAGCGCCTACTCCATCCTCGACGCGCTGCGCGAGGAGGGGCTGCGCGCGCCGCCCCAAGTCTACCGCGCGCTGGAGAAGCTTCTGGAGACCGGGCTCGTGCACCGGCTGGAGAGCCTCAACGCCTTCGTCGCCTGCGCCCATCCCCACGCCTGCGCCCATGCCCTCACGGCCTTCGCGATCTGCGAGAAATGCGGCGCGGTGACCGAGTTCGCCGATGCCGCGGTCGAGGCACGCCTCGCCGGCTGGGCCGGCGAGCGCGGCTTCGTCCCGAAGCGTACGACGGTCGAGATCAAGGGCCTGTGCGCCGCCTGCGCCTGAGGCGGGAACCATGACGGCCGGACGGCACTTGGCGTCCTCGAACGCGATCAGAGGTCGTCCATGAGCCGAGTTCCCGGCGCGAGCCCCATCACCCCCGACATCGAGGAGATCCGCCGCCGCGGCGACGACGAGGATCGGCCGCTGCCCGGCGAGGAGGCCGGGACGGTGCCCGAGCCGGCCCCCGTCGAGGAGGGCGGTCGCGAGCCGGACACACGGCGCGACTGACGATCCATCATCTGGGCGTCACCGCTTCGTCGTGCGGCTGTCATGCTTTTGGGTTGGTTTCCCGGCCGTCCGGCCAACAGGAAACCGACACCGATGAAGACGCTTTTCACCGCGAGCCTCGCGCTCCTCGCCCTCGGCACCGCCGCCCACGCGCAGGCTCAGGACGCCGAAGGTCGGGCCTTTCCGGCGACCCTGTCCGCGCAGGCCGTCCTGCCCGCCGATACGCAGGTCGCCGCCCCCGCCGACGCCCCCGCGCACCTTCGCCAGGCCGGCAAGTTCACGACGCCCGACCGCCGCCGCGCGGACGCCCTCGGCACCGTGCCCGGCAAGGACGGCGTACGCCCGACCGGCGTCTTGCTGCCGCTCGGGGGTCAGGCCGTGCAGGGCTTCTCCGGCATCCGCCGGATTGACGACGGCACGTTCTGGACGCTCTCCGACAACGGGTTCGGCTCCAAGGCGAACTCGAGCGACGCCATGCTGATGCTGCACCACATCGCGATCGACTGGGACATGGGCACCGTCGACCGCCGCGAGACGGTGTTCCTGTCCGATCCCGATCGCAAGGCGCCCTTCCCGATCGCGATGGAGGGGTCCGACAAGCGCTATCTGACGGGCGCCGACTTCGACGTCGAATCGATCCAACCGGTCGCGGATGGGTTCTTCGTCGGCGAGGAATTCGGACCCTGGCTCCTCGAGTTCGATCGCGAGGGCCGGCTCCAGAGCGTCCACGAGACGCGGGTCGGCGAGACCAAGGTCGTGTCGCCCGACAACCCGGTGCTGCAGTTGCCGGCCGATCCGTCCAAGCCGATGCCGGCCTTCAACCTCAAGCGCTCCGGCGGCTTCGAGGGCCTCGCCCGCTCGCCCGACGGCGCGCAACTCTATGCGCTCCTGGAAGGCCCGCTCTACACCGACGGCAAGGTCGAGACCGTCGCGGACGGGCGGACCGGTCTTCGCGTCATCGAGTTCGACACGGCGAAGGGGGACTGGACCGGCCGTTCCTGGATCTATCCGCTTGCCCAAGACGGCGTGGCGATCGGCGACTTCAACATGCTGGACGCGACCACCGCCCTCGTGATCGAGCGCGACAACGGTGCGGGCCGCGCCGCGCAAGGCTGCACGGGCGAGCCGAAGCCGGACTGCTTCGCAACGCCCGCCAAGCTCAAGCGCATCTACAAGATCGAGATGAGCGACGCCAATGTCGGCCAGCCGGTGCGCAAGGTCGGCTATCTCGACCTGATGGATGTGAAGGACCCGGACGGAAAGGCACGCCAGGGCACGGAGAATGGCGTCTACGACATGCCCTTCGTGACGATCGAGAACGTCGACCGGGTGGACGACAGGCATATCGTCGTCGCCAACGACAACAACTTCCCCTATTCCGCCGGCCGCGCCCTCGACCGCGCCGACGACAACGAGTTCGTGCTGATCGAGGCGGGCGAGTTTTTGAACGCCCGTTGAGACCAACGAAAAGGGCTCCCGGACCAGACGGTCCGGGAGCCCTTTCTCCCATCCGGGAACCGCCGCCCGGAGGCGACGGCCCCGTCAGGGTCCCCGTTCTTAGCTGCGGAAAAGCGACAGGACGTTCTGCGCCGACTGGTTGGCGATCGACAGGGCCTGCACGCCGAGCTGCTGCTTGACCTGCAGAGCCTGGAGCTTCGTGGACTCCTCGTTCATGTCCGCGTCGACGAGGCCCGAGACGCCCTTGTCGATCGTGTCCATCAGGTTCTGCACGAACGTCTTCTGAAGATCGATGCGCGCCGTGACGCTGCCCAGCGTAGAAGCAGCAGACGTGATCGCCTTTGCAGCCGCGTTCACGGTGCTGATCAGGGTAGCCAGATCAGCCTTCGAAGAACTGGTGATGTCGTAAGACGTCAGGTCAGCTCCCTTGCTGGCGTTGACGTTCGAGATGGCAATCGACGAAGCACCACCCTGCAGCGTGATCGTGGAGCCGGTCAGATCGACCACCACATTCGAGAGACCCGCAACGCTGACAGCCTTGGCGAGGATCGTCTTGAAATCGCCGGCCGTCGTGATCTTACCGTCCTTGGTGCCGAGCACCGAAGAGACAAGATCCTTCGTGATGTTCACCCGCGTCGCAGCACCGCCATCCACGGTGATGTCGAACGAGAACACGTCGTTGTTGTCGAGCGTCAGGCTGTTGGCCGAAGCGAACGCCGCGCCTGCCGTCACCTTGGCATTGACACCATCCGTGCCGGTGGCACCAGCCGTCGTGATGGCGGCTCCGCCGATCGTCAGGCTGGTGAACTCCATCTTGCTGTTGGCGCCGGTCGTGCGGGAGGTGAAGGTCAGGCTGTCGCTGGGCGTACCGGCAACAGGATAATCGACCGTTCCGAGCGCTGCGAAACCGGAGTCCGCCGTCAGCTTGTTCTTGATGGCCGTGGCGATTTCGGTCGCGGTCGCAGCACCAGCGGTGAAGGTCTCTCCGGTCAGCGTGCCAGTGAAGGTCTTCGTCACGCCGTCGATCTTGACGACAACCGAGTACGCATCTGCTGCCACCGTGGCAGCACGCGCGGTGATGGCACCGGTGTTATCGGTTCCTGAGGTCGCAGAGCCAGCGCCAGTGGTCGGGCTCGTAGCGGCAGAGATACCGCCCGTGCCGGTGTTGCCGGTCGCGCCGCCGTCCAGAATGCCTTCCTTGCTGACGCCGTTGTTGATCAGCACCATCGACGACGTGTCGATGCTGATCGTGCCGATCGAAACGGCACCGCTCGCGTCACGGGTATAGGAAGACACGACCTGCTTGGTCGCACTGTAGTTCGACGAGGTGGAGTCGACAGACAGCCAATTCTCGCCAGAGAACGTGGCCGAGCTCGCGATCGACTTGAGCTGCTTCTGAAGCTCGGCCAGTTCGGCCTGAACGGCCGGCTTGTCCACGCCGTCCTGGGTAGCCGCCGTCAGCTTCGACTTCATCTCGTTGAGAACATCGAGCGCTGCATTCATCGCCTGGTAGGCGACGTCAACCGTGGCCGATCCGAGACCAAGGGCATCCTTGACCGTCGACAACGATTTGTTGTCCGACTTCATGGTCGTCGAAATCGACCAATAGGCAGCGTTGTCCTTGGCCTCACCGATCTTCAGACCGGTCGAGATGTGGTTCTGAGTGTTGTTGAGCGACGTATTTGTCGACTGAAGGGTACGCAGCGCGGAAGTAGCAGCGGCGTTGAAGTTGATCGAGGTCATGTGAAGTTGTCCCGTAAAAACAAACTGTTGGGACATGACGGTCGGGACCGTCGGGCAACATCGGCATCATGCCTGGCGGGAGGGGCGCTTGGGCCGGCTCGTTCGCTGCTGCAGGTCCTGTTCTAGCCGTCGAGATTGAACAAAGGTATAACGGCGGAGATTTTCGGATCGAGGCATCGCCCCTCCCTGCGGGTTGGCGCGGGCGGGTGCCCCTCCATCTTCGGACGGGGGACCAAGGACTGGCACGGAGCGGGGCCGCGTGATGACGAAACCGGACGAGGCCGGAGCGGGCGGCGGCGCGTTCCTGCGCGAGAGCGAGACGTGCTGGCGCATCGCGCGCGCCGAGCGCTTCTCGATGATCGTGGATGCCGCCGATTTCTTCTACCACGCCAAGCAGGCGATGCTGGCCGCGCGTCACTCGATTCTCCTCGTCGGCTGGGACTTCGACGCGCGCATCGAGATCGAGCCCGAGCGCCAGACGCTGGACGGGCCGAACCGGATCGGACCGCTCCTCGACTGGCTGGCCGAGCGCAGTCCCGATCTGGACGTGCGCATCCTGAAATGGGACCTCGGCCTCCTCAATTCGCTGGCACGCAGCGAGACGCCGGTCTTCATGCTGAACTGGATGATGGGCGGTCGCGTGCGCCTCAAGCTCGACGGCGCCCATCCCCCGCTCGGCGCCCATCACATGAAGCTCCTCGTGGTGGACGAGACGATCGCCTTCTGCGGCGGCATCGACATGACCACCGGGCGCTGGGACACGCGCGAGCACGAGGAGAACCGCCCCGGACGACGCTCGCCGCGCGGCGCGCCGCTCGGCCCCTGGCACGATGCGACGAGCTGCGTCACCGGACCAGCCGCCCAAGCCCTTGCCGAGCTGGCGCGCGATCGGTGGACGCAGGCCACCGGCGAAACCCTGTCGCAGCTGGCCGGCGCGCATGCGATCTGGCCGGAGGGGCTCGCCGTCGATCTCGAGGCCGTCCGCATCGGGATCGCGCGCACCGCGCCCGAATACGGCACACGGCCGCAGGTCGCCGAGATCGAGCGGGCGACGCTCGCCGCGATCGGCGCCGCGCGCGACAATCTCTATATCGAGAGCCAGTACTTCGCCTCGCGCAAGATCGCGCTCGCGATCGCCGAGCGCCTCGCCGAGCCGCACGGGCCCGACATCGTCGTGATCAACCCGGACACGGCCGACGGCTGGTTGGAGGCAAAGGCGATGGACACGGCGCGCATCAGCCTTCTGCGCCTCCTGAAGCGCGCCGACCGCTTCGACCGGTTCCGCATCCGCTTTCCCGTGAACGAGGCGGGCTCGGCGATCTACGTCCATGCCAAGGTCATGGTGGTGGACGACCGCCTCCTGAAGCTCGGCTCGGCCAACCTCAACAACCGGTCCATGGGCTACGACACCGAATGCGACCTCCTCATCGAGGCTGGCAGCGGCGACGAGGGGACGCGCCGCATGATTCTCGCCAAGCGCGACGGGCTGCTTGCCGAGCATCTCGGCGTCTCGCCGCAGACGCTGCGCGAGGCGCTGGAGCGTCATCGCGGGCGGCTCGCGCGCGTCGTCGACGAACTCGGCGAAGCGCGGCTGAAGCCGTTGCCGATGCGCCCCCTCACCGCCGCCGAGGAGGCGCTGGCCGAATCCGACGTGGCCGATCCCGAGCGTCCGGTCGGCTGGCGCGACAAGCTGGCCTCGCTCGCGCGACGCCGGTGAGGACGCGTCTTTCGCAACGCAGCATGACGCACGCTTGCGCCGGACGGCGGTTCTGGCGTCCCCTCCCCGCCGACGGGTGATTCGCCCGCAAGCGATGGACGGACGACATGAGCTCCCTTTCCCTTCTTCCCGACGACGCGGCCCATGCGACGCTGGTCGGCCGCCTCTTCGATCCCGAGACCGGCGGTCCCGTCCTCGTCGCGGTGCGCGGGCAGATGCTGGTGGAGGTAAGCGGTGCCGCCCCGACCCTGTCGCAGCTTCTGGAACTCTCCGATCCGGTCGGAGCCCTTCGCTCCGCGACGGGCGGGCGCGAATGGGATCTTGCCGCGGTCGTCGAGGCGAGCCGCCGCAACGGGCCGGATCGCGAGGCGAGCGCCGTGCTTCTCGCGCCGTGCGACCTTCAGGCGGTGAAGGCTTGTGGCGTGACCTTCGCCCGCTCGATGATCGAGCGCGTGATCGAGGAGCGGGCCAAGGGCGACCTCAGCCTTGCGGCCGCGATCCGCGGCGAGATCGGCGAGGTGATCGGCGGGGCGCTGACCGACGTCGTGGCGGGCTCGCCCAAGGCCGCGGAGGTGAAGCGCATCCTGCAGGAGCGCGGATACTGGTCGCAGTATCTCGAAGTCGGCATCGGGCCGGACGCCGAGGTCTTCACCAAGGCGCCGGTCTTGTCGAGCGTCGGCTGGGGCTCGGAGATCGGCATCCTGCCGTCCTCGGAATGGAACAACCCGGAGCCCGAAGTGGTGCTCGCGGTGAACTCGAAGGGGCAGATCGTCGGCGCGACGCTCGGCAACGACGTGAACCTTCGCGACGTCGAGGGACGCTCGGCCCTCCTTCTCGGCAAGGCCAAGGACAACAACGCCTCGAGCGCGATCGGCCCGTTCGTGCGCCTCTTCGACGACGGCTTCACGCTGGATGACGTGCGCACCGCCGAACTGACGCTGACTGTCGAGGGCGCGGACGATGGCTACCGGCTCGAGGGCCATTCCTCGATGCGCGAGATCAGCCGCGATCCGGCCGATCTCGCGGGCCAGGCGCTGGGACGCCACCACCAGTATCCCGACGGCATGATGCTCTATCTCGGCACGCTCTTTGCGCCGGTCGAGGACCGCGACGCGCCCGGCAAGGGCTTCACCCACAAGGTCGGCGACCGCGTCTCGATCGCCTCGCCGCGCCTCGGCCGCCTGGAGAACGTCGTCACCCACACCGACAAGGCGCAGCCCTGGCGCTATGGCATCACGGATCTGATGCACTATCTGGCGGCACGCGGATGGCTCGGCCGGGGGGCCTGAACCGCGGGGCCCGTTGCACGAACGGCCTTGCGGGAGCCGCAATTTGACGGCATGTCAACGCGTTAGCTTCAAAGGCCGCCTCGCGGCGCCAGGGACCGGGGGACCACCAGCATGAGCGCAGCGCTCGACCTTCAGCCGGAGGCCTCGGTCACGACGCGCGCGCTTCTGGACCGGACGGACTGGCAGGCGACCTCGCTCGGCCCCCGCGCGAACTGGCCTGCGGCCCTGTCGGCGGTGGTCGACACCGTTCTGGATTCCCAGATCCCGAAGGTCCTGATGTGGGGACCCGACCATGTGATGGTCTACAACGACGGCTACCGCGAGATCGCCGGGGACAAGCACCCGGCGGCCTTCGGCGGCACGGTGCCGGACGTGTGGCCGGAAATCTGGGACTGGAACCGCAGGGTCCTCGAGACCGGCCTTGCCGGCCGGGCCGAGACCTATCGCGACCAGCCGATGCGCCTCCACCGCAACGGCGCCCTGCGCGACGTCGTGTTCGACCTCTTCTACACTCCGATCCGCGATGGAAACAGCGGGATCGGCGGCGTCCTGTGCACGGTGATCGAGCGCACCGAGCGCGAGGGGCTGCGCCGCTCCAACGATCGCTTCCGCGCCGCCGTCGCCGCCATCCACTCGACGTTGTGGACCAATTCGGCCGAAGGGCGCATGAGCGGCGAGCAGCCGGGCTGGTCTGCGCTGACCGGTCAGACGCAGGCCGAGTACGAGGGCTTCGGCTGGGCGGCCGCCGTGCACCCCGAAGACGCCGACGCGACGGTCGCGGCCTGGAACGAGGCGGTCGCCACGCGCTCGACCTTCATCTTTGAGCACCGGGTGCGCGTCGCCTCCGGCGAATGGCGCCAGTTCGCGATCCGCGCGGTGCCGATCCTCGACGACAACGGAGCCTTGCGCGAGTGGGTCGGCGTCCACACCGACGTCACCGAGGAGCGCCTCGCGCAGGAACAATTGCGCGAGCACGCGAGCGTCCTGGAGCGCCAGATCCGCCATCGCCAGCGCGCCGAGGAGCAGCTGCGCCAGCTGAACGAGACGCTGGAGCATCGCGTCGCGCAGGCCGTCGAGGAGCGCCGCGCCGCCGAGGCCGCGCTGAACCGCTCGCAGCGCCTCGAGACGGTCGGCAAGCTGACCGGCGGTGTCGCGCACGACTTCAACAACCTCCTGCAGGTCGTCTCGGGCAACCTCCAGCTTCTCCTGAAGGACATCGCCGGCAACGAGCGGGCCGAGACGCGCGTGCGCAACGCGCTCGCCGGCGTCTCGCGCGGGGCCAAGCTCGCCGCGCAGCTCCTCGCCTTCGGGCGTCGCCAGGCGCTGGAGCCCAAGGTCGTCAACGTCACGCGCTTCGTGCGCGGCATGGACGACATGCTGCGGCGCGCGATCGGCGAGGGCATCGAGGTCGAGACCGTCTTCGGCGGCGGTCTGTGGAACACGTTCATCGACCCGACGCAGATCGAGAACGCGCTTCTGAACCTTGCCATCAACGCGCGCGATGCGATGGAGGGCCAGGGCAAGCTGACGATCGAGCTCGGCAATGCCCATCTCGACGACGACTATGCGCGCCGGCACGAGGTGGCGGCCGGCCAGTACGTGATGCTCGCGGTCAGCGACACGGGCTCCGGCATGAGCCCCGAGGTCATCGAGCGCGTGTTCGAGCCGTTCTTCACCACCAAGGCTGAGGGCAAGGGCTCCGGCCTCGGCCTGTCGATGGTCTACGGCTTCGTGAAGCAGTCCGGCGGCCACGTGAACATCTATTCCGAGGTCGGCCAGGGCACGACGATCCGCCTCTACCTGCCGCGCTCGACGCAGAGCGAGGACCAGGAGATCGCGGTCGACACCGGTCCGGTGACCGGCGGCACCGAGACGGTGCTCGTGGTCGAGGACGACGAGGAGGTGCGCGCCACCGCCGTCGAGATGCTGACCGACCTCGGCTACCGCGTGCTCAAGGCGGTGGACGCGCAGTCGGCATTGAATGTCGTGGAAAGCGGCATTCCGATCGACATCCTGTTCACCGACGTCGTGATGCCCGGCAAGCTGAAGAGCCCCGAGCTCGCCCGCAAGGCGAAGGAGCGCCTGCCCGGTCTCGCCGTGCTCTTCACCTCCGGCTACACCGAGAACTCGATCGTCCACGGCGGCCGGCTCGATGCCGGCGTGCAGCTCCTGTCGAAGCCCTACACGCGCGAGGCACTGGCGCGGAAGTTCCGCCACGTCCTCGCCAACCAGGCGCAGGCGAACGGCGCGCGCCGCGCGGCCCTCAAGGGCCCCGCGCTCGCGCCCGCCGCCGCGGACGCGCCGACGGTGAAGACCGGCGGTCTCGGCGCCGCGGCCCCGAAGCCCGAGCCGACCGGCAAGGGAACGGTGCTTCTGGTCGAGGACGACGGCCTGATCCGGATGAACACGGCCGACATGCTGAAGGACCTCGGCTACGTCGTCTTCGAGGCGGGCCGCGCCGAGGACGCCCTCACCGCGATCCAGACCGTGCCCTTCGACGTTCTCGTCAGCGACGTGAACCTGCCGGGCATGTCGGGCACGGAGCTTGCCGACGAGGCGCGAAAGGTGAAGCCCGGCACCGGCATCGTGTTCGCGACCGGCGACCGCCATGTCGCGGGCGTGACGCCCGGCGAGGACCCGCGCGTGACGATCCTGCCGAAGCCCTACGGCATGGAGGATCTCGAGGCGGCGATCGCGAGCGTCCTCGAGGCGCAGCGCGAAATGGCATGAGAGGCCCGTCCCGGCCGCCTCGCGCGGCCGGCCAACGCGCTAGAACTTCAGCCAGAGCGCGGCGAGAAGGCCGTGCTCGTCGAGTGCATTGCGACCCGCGACCGCGCTCCACCCGCCGGCCTGCACCGAAATGGCAGGGGTGACATCGTAGACGCCGGAGAGTTGCAGCTTGTGCTGGTCGAAGCCTTCGAGGCCGTCCTCCGGCAGCCCAACCACCGAGAAGCTTTGGGCCAGAAGGAGGATGTCGGGCCGCGCCCGGATCCCGAGCGTGAGGTCCGCACGGATCTCGTCGGCCGTCAGCCCGCCGGCCGTCCGGTAGGCGCCCTGCGCCTCGGCGAAGGCGTCGCGCCCGGCAATCGTGAAGCCGTAGCCGGCCAGAAGCCGCGCCTCGACCTCGCCGGCGAGCAGCCCTGCGCCGCCGGGATCGAGCGCCGGATCGGCCTCTGCGATGCGAAGGTTGGCTTCCGCTGAAGCGACGACGCCGCCGCGCTGCACCAGGCGGAACCGGCCGCCGATCTCCGACACGCCGAGCCCTGTCTCTCCATCGCGCGCCTCGAAGCTGAGATGGCGGACTTCAGTGCGCCCGCGTAGGGTGAATCGGTCGGTGATGCCGTACTCGGCCAGAACCTGGATCTCCGCCTTTCGGAACCCCGAGACGGGCGCGCGGCGTCGGTTGTCGCCGAAGGCGCCCCTGGCCTCTGACCCGCCGGCCGAGACGATCGCAAGGCCCCGCCCCTTCTCGAGCGTCCAGGCGCCCGCCGTGGCCTCCTCCACGCTTCCGAGTTGAAATCCGGACAGCGCGGCAAGGGTGGCCAGAGCCCTCGATGGCCGACTGCGCATGCGTTTCGTCGGCATCGTCTCGATTCCCGGCCCCCTTCGGTCCGGCGTAGAATTGCAATTGGAAGTTTAATCCTTCGTTGATCCCGACCCGTCCGGCGCGTGGCCGCGGCGGGATGCCCTTCTTTTGCCGGGCGACCTGGTCTAGAGCCTGTCACGAATCACGGTTAGGCAGAGCGCCGACACCGAACCACGACCCCGCCGGGAGCCGCTCCATGACCGACAGCGCCGCCATGCAGGCCAACCTTCTCGCCGAAGCCCTGCCCTACATGCAGGCCTACGAGAACAAGACGGTGGTGGTGAAGTACGGCGGCCATGCCATGGGCGACCAGACGCTCGGCCGGGCCTTCGCGCGCGACATCGCGCTTCTCAAGCAGTCGGGCATCAACCCGATCGTGGTGCATGGCGGCGGGCCGCAGATCGGCGCGATGCTCGCCAAGATGGGCATCGAGAGCCGCTTCGAGGGCGGCCTTCGCGTCACCGACCAGCGCACGGTCGAGATCGTCGAGATGGTCCTGGCCGGCTCGATCAACAAGGAGATCGTCGCGCTCATCAACGCCGAGGGCGAGTGGGCGATCGGCCTGTGCGGCAAGGACGGCAACATGGTCTTCGCCGAGAAGGCCAAGAAGACCTATGTCGACCCCGATTCGCGCATCGAGCGCGTGCTCGACCTCGGCTTCGTCGGCGAGCCGGTCGAGGTGGACCGCACGCTCCTCGACCTTCTCGCGCGCTCCGAGATGATCCCGGTGATCGCGCCGGTCGCACCGGGCCGCGACGGAGCGACCTACAACATCAACGCCGACACGTTCGCGGGCGCCATCGCCGGCGCCGTCCAGGCGGCGCGCTGCCTCTTCCTCACCGACGTGCCGGGCGTTCTCGATCGCGACGGCCAGCTGATCAAGGAACTGTCGGTGGCGCAGGCGCGCGCGCTCATCGCCGACGGCACGATCTCGGGCGGCATGATCCCGAAGGTCGAGACCTGCATCGAGGCGATCGAGCGCGGCGTCCAGGGCGTCGTCATCCTCAACGGCAAGGTCCTGCACGCGGTGCTCCTCGAGCTCCTCACCGAGCACGGCGCCGGCACGCTCATTGTTCCCTGACGGTTCGATGACGGGGCGGGGCGACCCGCCTGTTGCTGCAACGCACTCGCCCCGATCGATCCCGTCGGCGATAACGGAGCCCACCCTTGCGCTTCGAAGAGGTTCGCCGATGGTTTCGCGTTACGTCCCGGGTCTCGCGCTCCTTCTCGCCGTCGCGCCGGCAGCGGCCGAAGAGGGTGCCGACCCCTTGCGGTTCGGCAACGAGGACAGGTTCGTCGCCTTCTCGCCCTTCCTGCAGCTCGATGGCGGTTGGGCGTCCTCGCATCCGCGCGACCTCCTCGGCGACGACGAGCGCCGCGAGGGCTCGGTCCGCCGGGCGCGCATCTACACCGATTTCGGCTACGACGATTTCGGCGGCCGCCTTGTCCTCGACTTCGCGACGCCGGGCCGCGTCGAGGTGCCCTACGCCTTCATCGACTACGCGCCGAGTGACGCCGTGACGCTGCGTGCCGGCCAACAGGACGTGACCTACTCGTTCCAGGAACTCCAGGGCAGCCGCTCCGCCCTGTTTGCCGAGGACGCCCTGGTCGAGACCCTGTCGCCGGCCGATGCGGTGGGCGCGGCGGCCCTCTACGGCGCCGATCGCTGGAGCCTGTCGGGCGGCGTCTTCGGCTCGGACATCAACCGCCAGCCCTTCGACGACGGCATCGGCCTTGCCGCGCGCGCCACCTACGCGCCCTATCTCGAAGGCGACGACGCCGTGCATCTCGGCCTCGGCCTCTCGGCGGGGTTCGACCGGCAGGAGACCTTCTCGCTGTCGGGCGGCGCGGGGGTCGACTTCGTGTCCGCTTCGCTCGTCTCCACCGATGATTTCGAGCCGAAGGGCAAGACACAAGGCGCCAACCTCGAGCTTGCCGCGACGCTCGGCCGCTTCACCCTCCAGAGCCAGTACATGGTGCTGCATGCCGAAGGGTTCGGGCGACGCGGGACGACCGCGCAAGGCGGCTATCTCGGAGCGCTCGTCTTCCTTACTCCCGATCATCGCGCCTATGACGCCAGGTCGGGCATCTTCGAGCAGGTCGAGCCCCGTCGCGGGCTCGGCGAGGGCGGCTTCGGCGCGCTGGAGATCGGCGGGCGGCTCGATTATCTCGATCTCACCGACGACGGGCCGGACGCCGGTGCCGAGTTTGCCGCGACCGCCATCGCCAACTGGTATCCGACCGACCAGCTCCGCTTCACCGCGACGCACGTCCACAGCCGGACGGTCGACGGGCCCGACGACGGCGAGCGGGTGAACGCCACCCTGCTTCGCGCCGCCTTCATCTACTGATCCCCGCGCTTTGGCGTTGACGGCGCCCCGCTCCCGTGCCGAATGAGGTCATGAACAGCACCGACACATCGATCGGCCGCACGCGCGACGCCGACCCCGCCGACTTCGCCCATGTCGACACCTGGGTCTTCGACCTCGACAACACGCTCTATCCCCGCCGCACCGACCTGTTCTCGCAGATCGACGCACGGATGACGGACTATGTGGCCGAACTCCTGTCGGTGCCGCGCGACGAGGCCAAGGCGGTCCAGAAGGGGTTCTATCGCCAGTACGGCACCACGCTGCGCGGGCTGATGGAGGTGCACGGCATCGATCCCGACGCCTTCCTCGCCTATGTCCACAACATCGACTACTCGTGGCTCGCGCCCAATCCCGAGCTCGGCGCCGAGATCGCGGCCCTGCCGGGACGCAAGTTCATCTTCACCAATGGCGACCGGGGCCACGCCGAGCGTACGGCGCGCCAGCTCGGCATTTTCGAGCATTTCGAGGACGTCTTCGACATCGTCGCGGCCGGCCTCATCCCCAAGCCTGCCGCCGAGACCTACGACAAGTTCATGGGCCTCCACCGCATCGACACGGCGCGCGCCGCCATGTTCGAGGATCTCGCGCGCAACCTCGAGGTGCCCAAGCGCCTCGGCATGCGCACCGTCCTGATCGTGCCGGAGAATTTCGAGACGGCGCTCGGCGACGCCTGGGAGCATGAAGGCCGCGAGGGCGCCCATATCGACTTCGTGACCGACGACCTGACGGCGTTCCTGCGCCGCATCCGCGCCGCCGCCTGATCGACGAAAAAACCCCGGCGCGTCGCCGCACCAGGGTCCGTCGGTCGGGTCGCCGGGACCACGTCCCGGCGCGCCGTCGTTACGAGATGGTCTTCACCGTCGTGTCGGTGCTCCAGCTACGCGCGCCGCCGATCTCGCCCGTCGTCGCGGTCGAGCCGGTCGTCGAGGTCGCCGTGGTCGAGCTGGTGCCGAAGAGGCCGCCCGAACCCGTCTCGACGCGCAGGTTGTTCTGGACGTGGCTGACGCCCGAGATGCGCTCGACGAGATCCTCGGCGCGGCGCTTCTGGTCGCGCGACGGCACGTGGCCGGCCAGCGTGACCTCGCGATCCTTCACCGTCACCTCGATATCGGACGCGTCGATGTAGTGATCGTCGGTCAGGCGGTCGTTGACGTCGTCACGGATGCGCTCGTCCGACCGCGTGTAGCCCTTCGGGCCGCGTCCACCGAACTGCTTGTCGGCCTCGCGGCGACGCTCGGCGTCACGGTCGCCGAACCAGGAGGCGATCTCGTCGCCGGCGCGCTCGAAGAAGCCGCGATCTTCGTCGCGGGCGGCGTTGTAGGAGGACGAGCCGTAGCCGTAGCCGCGGTCGCTCGAATAGTCGCGGCCGTAGCCGGAGGACTGGCGATAGCGGTCGCGGTTGGCATAGTCGTCGTAGGACGAGGTCTGGCCGTAGTCGTTGCGGCCGGCATAGCGGCTGGGACCGTAGCTCGAGCGCTGGTCACGATAGCTGTCGTTGCGATCGTAGCGATCGTCGTAGGCGCCGCCGAAGGACGCCTGGCTGCTGTTGCGCGAATACGAGCCGTAGCGATCGGCGTTCGCGCGCTCGCGGCCGTAGCCGGTCTCGGTGTTCTGGCCGTAGTTGTCGCGGTCCCACTCGCCGTAGGCATCGCGCTCGCCGTAGGCGGCGCGGCGTCGCGCGTCGCGCTCGTTGAGGCTGCCGTTGCGCTCGTCGTCGTAGCGCGGACGGTTGCGATCGCCGAAGTTCCGATAGTCGCTCATGCGGGTCTCCCGTGAATATCCGCCGCCGAGCCGAATGCTGCGATAGCGGTTCTCAAGGCGGCTAACGAGCCGAATCGCAGGGGCGTTCCAGCGCTCGCGATGAATCCGACGCCATTGTGATCAATCACCGAGCAGGGAGCGGCCCGGGCTGGCGAGGGAGCCCTCCGGCACGGCGCCGCCGCGGGCGGGGTGCCCGGCAGTTGCCTGAGCCGGCGGCAGGCCTGCCTGGTTCTGGCGAAGGACGGCATCCTCGGCCCATTCCGCAGCGCCGGCGGTTCCGGCCTTTGCCGCCGCACGCGCCGACGCGCTCATTGGGTCGCTGTCGGAGGCGGGACGGCGCTCGCGCGTCTCGTCCGGCGGGATCGTTTCCGCGACGTCCATCGCCTGCTGTCGCCGCATCATTTCCGAATCGGTGTCTTCGCCGCCCATCGTCCGTCTCCGCTCGTTCATATTGTCGAGGGCGAAACGGAAGCCGGGGATGCGGGTTCCTCCGGGCGTCAGAAGCCGTAGAAGCTGCGGATTGCCTCCCACCCCTCCTCGGCCGTATCCACCATGCGGAACAGGTCGAGATCGGCCGGCGCGATCGTTCCCTCCTCGGCGAGGAACTCGAAGTCGACGAGCCGGCGCCAGAACTCGGCCCCGAAGAGAAGAACCGGGATGCGCGCCATGCGCCCGGTCTGGATCAGCGTCAGCGCCTCGAACAGCTCGTCGAGCGTGCCGAAGCCGCCCGGGAAGATCGCCATCGCCTTGGCGCGGAACAGGAAGTGCATCTTGCGCGTGGCGAAGTAGTGGAAATTGAAACAGAGCTCGGGCGTCGCATAAGGATTGGGCGCCTGCTCGTGCGGCAGGGTGATGTTGAGCGCGATCGAGACGGCGCCGACATCGGCGGCGCCGCGGTTGCCGGCTTCCATCACCCCCGGCCCGCCGCCGGTGACGATCACGAACTCCTTGCCGCCCGACGAGTTGGCCGAGTGCTGCGAGGCGAGGCGCGCGAAGCGTCTCGCCTCCTCGTAGTAGCGGCTGTTCGCTTCGAGGCGCGCCTTCTGGCCCGCGTTGCGCGCCGCCCAGGCCGCTTGGCCGGGCTCGGGGATGCGCGCGCCGCCGAACAAGACCACGGTGGAGAGGATCCCGGCCTCGATCAGCGCGAGCTCTGGCTTCATCAGCTCGAGCTGCAGCCGGACGCCGCGCGTCGCCTCCGAGGTCAGGAAATCCGGATCGTCGTAGGCGAGCCGGTAGGTCGGCGACAGCGTCTGCGGGGTCCTGGGCTTCGCCTCCTGACGCTTCTTGTCGTCGCCGGCCGAGGGAAAGGGGACCCAGGTCCCGGCCGGTGCCACTGGCGCGGGTGCAGTGTTCGTCGAATCGTCGTCGGCCATTTTCGCCTGCCTGCCATGTGCTCTGCCGAAGCTCCAAGGGTTTAGAGACTGTTGCGGGACGGGGGCAAGCCTTGTGCCCCTTCCGCGCTGCCTCTAGGAGAGGCGCGATCCCTCGATTGGCCCCAGACCCCGGAGACGAAGCCCCATGTCCGCTGCCGCCCACGCCGACCTCGAAACCACGATCGAAGCCGCGTTCGACCGGCGCGACGGCATCTCCCCGGACACGACGGGCGAGGTCCGCGAGGCGGTGGAGGCGGCGCTCGGCCTCCTCGACCGGGGCGAGGCGAAGGTGGCGACGCGTGGGGACGACGGCATCTGGACCGTTCACCAGTGGCTGAAGAAGGCCGTCCTCCTGTCGTTCCGCCTCAACGACATGGAACCCATCGCGGGCGGCCCCGGCGGCGCGACCTGGTGGGACAAGGTGCCCTCGAAGTTCGACGGCTGGGATGCCGCCCGCTTCCGCGAGGCAGGCTTTCGTGCGGTGCCGGGCGCCATCGTGCGCCGTTCGGCCCATATCGGCCGGAACGCCATCCTGATGCCGAGCTTCGTCAACCTCGGCGCCTCCGTCGGCGAAGGCACGATGGTCGACACCTGGGCGACGGTCGGCTCCTGCGCCCAGATCGGCGCGCATGTCCACCTTTCGGGGGGCGTCGGGATCGGCGGCGTGCTCGAGCCGCTGCAGGCCGGCCCGACGATCATCGAGGACAACTGCTTCATCGGCGCCCGCTCCGAAGTGGTCGAGGGCTGCATCGTGCGCGAGGGCTCGGTGCTCGGCATGGGCGTCTTCATCGGCCAGTCGACCAAGATCGTCGACCGCGAGACGGGCTCGATCACCTACGGCGAGGTGCCGCCCTACTCCGTCGTCGTCGCCGGCTCGCTGCCGGGCAAGGCGATGGGCAACGGCGAGGCGGGCCCGGCGCTCTACTGCGCCGTGATCGTCAAGCGCGTCGACGAGCGCACCCGCTCCAAGACCTCGATCAACGATCTCCTGCGCGCCTGACGCGCTGCGCAAGACCACCTGCCAACGAAAGAGGCCCGGAGCTCAGCGCTCCGGGTCTTTTTCATAGAAACCTCGTGACCGGCTCAGTTGAAGCCGAGACCGCCCACGGGCGCCGCGCTAGCGGGCGCGCTGGCGTCGAACGCATCGCCGAACCGGCCGACGTCGGGCTGCTCGCGGCGCACGACGCGCCCGCCCACCATCGAGCCGACCCCGATCGAGCCGTCGGATGCCTTGGGGCTCGCCGGGCGCGGCGCGTTCTCGGCGACGCGCACGGGCCGTGCGACCGGCACCGGCGCGCTGGCGGCCGGCACGGTGAGGACGGCGGCGGCGGCGTTGGTGGCGGGCGCTGCGGCCTCCGGCGCCATGGCGATGGCCACGGCCTTGCGCGCGGCGGCCGGCTGGGCGGCGACTTCGCGCGCGATCAGGCCGGAGCGCACGGTGGGCTCGACGGCGGCGACCAGCGTCGGCGCCTCGCCGCCCATGGCGGGCGACTTGCGGGCGCGGATCGCGGCCATGTGCCGCTTGACGTTGGAGCAGTAGACGCTGGCGGACTTCGACATCACCGTGGTGCGGTGGCCGCCCTTGTACTTCATCGCGGTCTGGCAGACGTCGCCGTTGCCCTGCTCCCAGGCGCCCTTCAGGTAGCGCATGCCGTAGCGAAGGTTGGTCTCGGGGTCGAGGAGGGCTTCCGCCGGCCCGTCGAAGCCGAGGCCGCGCGCGGTGGCGGGCTTGATCTGGGAGAGGCCGTAGACGCCGGAGCCGCGGGCTCGCGGATTGTAGTGGCTTTCCACCCGCACGACGGCGTAGGCGAGTTCGCGGGGAATGTCGTTGTCGTCGGCGGCCTTCTCGATCATGCGGTCGATCTTCGGATCGCCGGTGATCGTGTCGCCGATCGCCTTGGCCGCATCGCGCACCGTGCGCGCGCCGGCGGATGCGATCGTGACTGCGCCAGACCCGACCGCCGAAGCGCCGGCGACCACGGTGTCCTTGGCGGCGACGACGCCGCCCTTCACGGTTTCATGCGCGGCGACGGCAGTGTCGATCGCCCGCGAGGCGATGCCGGCATCCTCGGTGGCGGGCGCGGTAGCTGCGGGCACGGTCGGCGCGGCTGCGGCAACATGGACGACGCGGCCGCCCTTCGCCTCGGCGACCTCGACCGCGCCCGTGTCCGGACGGTCGGTCGGCAGGATGACGCGGCTCGGGCCGGCGTCGTTGGCGGCGATCTCGACCACGGAACGGGTCGGCGCGGCGGGCGTTTGGGAGGTCGTGGACGCCGAGGCGGCATCGGCCACCTTGGCGGCCTTCGGGGTCATGTCGGCCGTGCCGGCCATCCGGTCGCCGTCCGACACGCAGGCCGACAGGATCAACGGTGCGAGGAGCGCCAGTCCGGCGACCGAAACCATCCGGCCGGAACGCACACGCGCGCTCCGGGCTCCCACAGCCCGCTGATCAATCATGCAAGGTCCCCACAGCCGTTTCCCTCGACCTCGTCCTTGCCCTCCCAAACCCGGCCGAAACGTGGCGGGAATGGGGGAAAGGTTACGAAGCGTTCACGAAGGTTAGCGCAACGTGACCGAAAAACACCACCCCACCGAAGTTGGATTCGTGCGCTTCGGGCAAGCTTGACAGATTCCAGACAAGGTCGCGCCACACTATCCGACTGAATCCGCGCGATGATTCGTCGGCCGCTCCTGCGACGAAAGGTTCCGGGACGGGTGGAAAAATCGTATCCGAGCCCGGTCGCGGACGCTAAACCGGGGGCCATGACAACGCTCCCCATCGATCCCGCCGCGAATCTCCTGCGCCTCCTGCGCTGCCCGTCCGTGACGCCGGACGAGGGCGGCGCGCTCGCGGAACTCGCCGGGCTGCTCACGCCCTTGGGCTTTGCGATCGAGCGCCCGGTGTTCACGGAGGCCGGCACGCCGAATGTCGAGAATCTCCTGGCCCGGCGCGGCGAGACGGGCCCGCATCTCTGCTTTGCCGGCCACACCGACGTTGTGCCGCCGGGGCCCGAGGCGGACTGGCGGCACGGGCCGTTCTCCGGTGCGGTCGAGAACGGCGAGATGTTCGGGCGCGGCGCGGTGGACATGAAGGGCGGCATCGCCTGCTTCGTCGCGGCGCTGGCCCGCCTCCAAGCACGCGGCGCGTTGGACGGGGGACGCGTCTCCCTCCTCATCACGGGCGACGAGGAAGGGCCGGCGATCAACGGGACGGTGAAGCTCCTCGAGTTCGCCGAAGCGCGGGGCGAGCGGTTCGACGCCTGCCTCGTCGGCGAGCCCACCAACCCGCAGCGGCTCGGCGACATGATCAAGATCGGGCGGCGCGGCTCGCTGTCGGGGCGCCTCGCACTTCTCGGGCGGCAGGGCCATGTCGCCTATCCGCACCTTGCCGACAATCCGATGCGCCGCCTGGCCGCCGCGGTCGACGCGCTGAACGAGCCGCCGCTCGATGCGGGCAGCGAGGCGTTCCAGCCCTCGAATCTCGAGATCACCGCGGTCGACACCGGCAACGCGGCGACCAACGTCATCGCCGGCCGCGTCACCATCGCATTCAACGTGCGCTTCAACGACCGCTGGACGCCGGAGACGCTGCGCGCCGAGCTCCTGCGGCGGATCGAAGCGGCGCTTGGGGGGGCTCCTTACGAGATCTCTTGGCGCGAGCCGGTGTCGGACGTCTTCGTGACCGCACCCGGCCCCCTGACGCAGGCGCTTTCGGTGGCGGTGGAGACGGTGACCGGGCGCCGGCCCGAACTCTCCACCTCCGGAGGCACGTCGGACGCGCGTTTCATCAAGAACCACTGCCCGGTGGTGGAATTCGGCCTTGTCGGCGCCACCATGCATATGGCCAATGAGAGGGTCGCCCTCTCGGACCTCGAAACGCTGACGGCTATCTATGAAACCTTCGTTGCCCGCTGGTTCGCCGCCCAGTCCTGACTTCCTGCCGACGCTGCCCGAGATCGGGCGCTATTTCACCGGTGCCTGGCGCCTGATGGCCGGGGACCGGCGCGGCCTCGACCGGTTCGACCTGTCGGCGGACGGGTTCTGGCGTTCCTTCGCGGCGCTGGTCGTGGCGCTGCCGCCGACGGCCCTGTCCTGGCTGGAGTTCGAGCGCGTCGAGCGCGGCTTCAGCGCGGCGAGCCCCGTCACGGCGCTGGCCGCCCATGCGCTGGCCGATCTGACGGCCTGGCTCCTGCCGCTCTTCCTCGTCGGCATCGCCGCCCGGCACATCGGCTTCGAGCGGCGCATGGTGCCGTTCGTGGTCGCGGTGAACTGGGGCGGGGCGTTCCTGACCTGGGTGTTCTCGCCGTTCTTCGTGCTCCTCCTCGTCGGAGGCCCGAGCGAACTCACGCAAGTCCTCGGCCTCGTCATCGCGCTCCTGTCGATCGGGCTGACGGTGCGGCTGATCGCGGTGGCGACGAACTGCGACATCCCGCTCGCGATCGCCATCGTCACGATGATGATCTTCGTCTCACTCCTCTCCTTCGCCGCCGTCTCCGATCTCTTCGGCGTGGCGGTCGGGTGAGGCAGGCGACGCGGGCGCTGCGCGGGGCACGCCCCAGGTGGCTTCCGGCGCGTAGTCGACGCGGGTGAGGTAGAGCCCGTCCGGCGGGGCGACGGGGCCGCAGCGCTTGCGGTCGCGCGACTCCAACGCCGCGACGAGATCGCCCTCGCTCCAGCGCCCCTCGCCGACGAGCTTCAGCGAGCCCGCGAAGGAGCGGATCTGGTTGTGGAGGAAGGACTGGGCGGAGGCATGGAGGTGCACCTCGCCGCCCGGCGCCGCCACGACGTCGAGCCGCTCCAGCGTGCGCACCGGGTTCTTCGCCTGGCAGTTCACCGAGCGGAACGTGTTGAAGTCGTGGGTGCCCAGAAGCCGCTTGGCGGCCCGGTCCATCGCCGCGACGTCGAGCGGCCGCCAGACCCACCAGACCTGTCCCTTCAGGATCGAGGGCGGCGGGCGGCGGTTGAGGATGCGGTAGAGATAGTGCCGCTTGCTCGCCGAGAAGCGCGCGTCGAACGCGTCGCTCACCTCTTCGGCGGCGAGGATCGCGACACCCCCCTCCTCGCGAAGATACGCGTTGAGGGCATCACGCACCGTGTCGGTCTTCCAGCGCCTGGCGATGTCGACATGGGCGACCTGCCCCGTCGCATGGACGCCGGCATCCGTGCGCCCCGCGCCGAACAGGGTGACCTCCTCGCCGCAGAAGGCGAGAAGCGCCCGTTCCACGGTTTCCTGCACCGAGATGCCGTTCTTCTGGCGCTGCCAGCCGCAATAGGTCGAGCCGTCGTATTCGATGGTCAGCTTGTAGCGGGGCATCGCGTCAGGCGCCGAAGCGCGTGCCGGCCGGCACCTTGGCGCCGCGCAGCAAACCCGCCGCGTCGCTCGCCTTGCCGCCGGCCTTCTGCACCTCGATAAGCCGCACCGCCCCCTCGCCGGCCGCGACCAGCAGCGTGTCGTCGAGCGCCGTGCCCGCCTCGCCCGCGCCCTCTTCGGCCGCCGCGCGCAGGAGCTTCAGCCGCTCGCCGCCGAGCACCGTCCAGGCGCCCGGAAAGGGCGAGAAGGCGTTGATGCGCCGCGCGATCTCGGCGGCGGGCCGCGACCAGTCGACGGCGGCCTCGCCCTTCTCGATCTTGGCGGCGTACTTCACCTCGCGGCCCGTTCGCGCGGCGATCGCGTCCTGCGTCTCGAAGCGGAGCGAGCCGTCCTCGAGCCGGGTCATCGCCTCGACCATCAGGGCGGCGGAGGCCGCCGACAGGCGGTCGTGCACCTCGCGCGCCGTGTCGGTCGGCCCGATCGCGACCTCCTCTGTCAGCGCGACGGGGCCGGTGTCGAGGCCGGCCTCCATGCCCATCACCATCATGCCGGTCACCGTATCGCCCGCCTCGATCGCCCGCTGGATGGGCGCGGCGCCCCGCCAGCGCGGCAGGAGCGAGCCGTGGCCGTTCAACGCCCCGAAGCGCGGCGCCTCGAGGATCGCCTTCGGCAGGAGAAGACCGTAGGCGACGACCACGGCGACGTCGGCCTGGAGCGCGGCAAAGGCCGCCTGCTCCTCGGCGCCCTTCAGCGAGACGGGGCTGCGGACGGAAAGACCCAGCCGGCGCGCTTCCTGCTCGACCGGCGAGGGCACCGTTTCGAGGCCGCGGCGACCGGCCGGGCGCGGCGGCTGCGTGTAGACGGCGGCGATCTCGTGGCCCGCCTCGTGGAGCGCGCGCAAGGTCGGGACCGAGAAGTCCGGCGTTCCCATGAAGACGAGGCGAAGGGTCATCGGCGGCTCACGCGCCGCCGCGCTTGGAGGCCTTGGAGAACTTGCGGATCACCATGTCGCGCTTCAGCTTCGAGATGTAGTCGATGAAGAGCACGCCGTTGAGATGGTCGATCTCGTGCTGGAGGCAGGTGGCCAGGAGCCCGTCGGCCTCGATCTCGTGCGTCTTCCCGTCGAGGCCGAGATAGCGCACCGTGACCTTGGCCGGCCGTTCGACCTCGGCATAGTAGTCGGGGATCGAGAGGCATCCCTCCTCGTAGACCGAGCGTTCGTCGGAGGAGGAGAGGATCTCCGGGTTCAGGAAGACCTGCGGCGCCTTTTCCGGATCGTCCTCCTTGGACAGGTCGATCGTGACGATGCGCAGCGGCTCGCCGACCTGGATGGCGGCGAGACCGATGCCGGGCGCATCGTACATCGTCTCCAGCATGTCGTCGGTGAAACGCTTCAGCGCGTCGTCGACGCGGGAGACCGGCTCGGACGCCCGGCGCAGGATCGGATCGGGCAGGATGACAAGGGGCTTGACGCTCATGGGCGTCAGGTAATCGCAAGCCGCCAAGCGGTCAACCACGCCCGCATGTTCCCGTTTTGATCTGGCCCGCCCGCGCAGAATCGGCTAGCCTCGGAACAATGGAATTCTCCGCCCTCGCCGCCTTTCTCGACCGCCCGCTGGCCGCCCCGTTCGGCATCGCGCTCTCATGGGGCGAGGCGCTGCTCCTGCTCGGCATCCTGGCGCTCCTCGTCCGGATGGTCTGGCGTCGCCCACGCCGTGAGGGCGAGACCGCGCAGGACATCCTGCAGGCGCAGGCGGAGCTTGCCGGACGCGTCCAGTCGATGGGCGATATGCTCGGCGCGCGCCAGGCCGACCTCGCTCGCGCCGTGTCGGAACGGCTCGACGGCATGGGCCAGCGTGTCGGCCATTCCCTGACCGAGGCGCAGGCGCGCACCGGCGAGACGCTGTCGCGGCTCGCCGAGCGGCTCGCGGTGATCGACCGGGCGCAGGGGCAGATCCAGGGGCTCGCCGGCGAGGTCGTGCGGCTGCAGGACATCCTCGCCAACAAGCAGGCGCGCGGCGCCTTCGGGCAGGCGCGGATGGAAGCGATCGTCATGGACGCCCTGCCGCCCGGCGCCTACTCGTTCCAGGCGACGCTCTCGAACGGCAAGCGGCCGGACTGCCTGATCCCGATGCCGAACGGCGCGCCGGCGCTGGTGGTGGACGCGAAGTTCCCGCTCGAGGCCTGGACGGCGTTCCGCGAGGCGCCGAGCGACGAGGCGCGGGATGTCGCCGCCGCGCGCCTGCGCCGCGACATGGAGGTGCACGTGCGCGCCGTGTCGGAGAAGTACCTCCTGCCTGGCGAGACGCAGGACACCGCCTTCATCTTCGTGCCGTCGGAGTCGGTCTTTGCCGAGATCAACGAGCATTTCGGCGACATCATCCAGCGGGCGCACCGCGCGCGCGTGGTGATCGTCTCGCCCTCGCTCCTGATGCTGTCGATCGAGGTGGTGAAGGCGCTCCTGAAGGACCAGCGCATGCGGCGCGAGGCGGGGCTCATCCAGCGCGAGGTGGTTCTTCTGTCGGAAGACCTGCAGCGGCTCGACGCGCGGGTCGCGGCATTGAAGACCCATCTCGGCCAGACGGCGCGCGACGTCGATCAGATCCTGATCTCCACCGAGAAGCTGATCCGGCGCGGCGAGAAGATCGCGGGGGCCGAACTCGGACAGGACGAGGCACGGGGACACCTGCCCCAGCCTTAAGTCCGACAGGGCCCGACCACCGCCGAACCATTCCGATTCGTCCGGTTTTCCACACGTTCCGGAAACCAGACGGAAATTCAGCCGATCCAAAGCTTGACAAATGTTTAATGCGCGGGATCGAATCCGGTTGTGCTGCGTTTCTTCTGCGAGTGATGAAACGGGGGCAACGACAATGCGCGGCGTGACGACGGCGGTTCTGGCAGGTCTGCTTCTGTGCGCGGCACCCGTGGCCGTGACCGCCCCGGCCGTGGCCGCGACCGGCGCCGAAGCCGACCTCGCGACGCTCTACAACCAGCACACGGACCTTGCCTTCCGCACCGGCCTGCAGCACCGCCTGACCTGGACCGGCGACTATGCCGGCCCGTTCGACGGCCGCGTCGGCCCGCAGACGCTGCGCGCCGTGCGCGATTTCCAGGCCCGCCACGGTCTGGCTGCCGACGGCGTCATGGACGACGCCTTCCTGAAGCTCGTGATCGAGAAGAGCGACGCGGCGCGCGACGCCGCCGGCTTCGTGCAGGTGACCGACGCGGCGACGGGCGTGCGCCTCGGCCTGCCCGGCAACGTCGTCGCCCCGATCGGCGAGACCGAGGTCGGCAGCCTCTGGCGCTCGGACGACGGAGGCGTCGAGATCGAGACCGTGCGCTTCTCCAAGGAGGGCTACACGCTCGACGGCGTGTTCGGCGTCCTCTCCGAGACCGGCCCGAACAAGACCGTGAGCGAGGCTTCGAAAGCCAACGGCGGCTTCACCATCCGCGGTCACGAGGACGGCCGCGACTTCCTGATCCGCTTTTCCGGCCGCGGCGGCGATCTGCGCGGCTTCTCGGTCGCCTGGAACGCGGCGCACGCCTCGGTGATCGCCCCTTACGCCCAGGTCGCGGCCGAGTCCGTCGAGCCCTTCGCGGGCGAGCCGCGCTCAGGCGACGTCGGCCCAATGGCCCGCCTCTTCGAGAGCGGGCGGGCCGAGGGTGTCGCGTTCGGCGAGGGCGAGCATGCCAAGGCTTCGACGCCGAAGTCCGAATCGCCGTCGCTCGCCAATCCCTCGCCGGGCTTCGACTCGTCGGGTACCGGCTTCGTGGTGTCGAAGGATGGCTGGCTCCTGACCAATGCCCATGTCGCCAAGGCCTGCAAGACCGTGCTCGTCGGCGATCTCGGCGCGGCGTCCAAGGTGGTGGTCGACGAGGACCATGACCTCGCGCTCCTGAAGGTCGACGCCAAGGTCGGGAAGCCACTCCCGATCGTCGCCGGCAAGCCGCGTCTCGGCGAGGACGTCCTGGCGCTCGGCTTCCCGCTGCGCTCGATCCTCGCCGACAGCCTGAACGTGACGCGCGGCAACGTCTCGTCGCTCATGGGCCTGATGAACGACGCAAACTACCTGCAGATTTCGGCCCCCGTGCAGCCCGGCAATTCCGGCGGCCCGCTGGTCGATCTGGCCGGCCGGGTCGTCGGCGTCGTCACCGCCAAGCTCAACGCCGTCGCGGTGGCCGATCTCACGGGCGACATTCCGCAGTCGATCAACTTCGCGATCCGCCCGGATGCCGCCGCCCGATTCCTTCAGACCCATCACGTCGCCTTCGAGACGGCCGACGCCTCGGCCCCGCTCGAAAGCGTGCCGGATGCGACCGCCAAGGTGCAGGACTCGATCTATCCGGTGCTCTGCCTCGGCTCGAACTGAGGTTTGCAGATCTTCGAAAAGGCCGGACGCCCCAACGGGCGCCCGGCCTTTTTTATGTCCTCAGTTGGCAGCGATGGCGTCCGCCAGCGGCGTGACCACGACCGATGTACCGTCGAAGGCCGCGCCCTGCATCGGCACCTCCACCGTCTCGCCGCCGTCGCGCTCCACGATAAGGAGGCCGGCATCGGCGGTGTCGCTCGCCGTGCGGACCTCCCGCAGCGTGCCGACGGCCCTGCGGTCCGAACTCATCACCGGCTTGCCGATCCACTCGGCGGTCTCGAGGTCGCCGACACCCGAATCCTGCGTTTCGGATTCCTGCGTCACCGAGGGGACGGGCGGCTGCGGGGCGCCGGGGTCCTGCGCATGGACCGGCAGAACGGCGAAGGCGAGAAGGGCGGCCAGCGCGGCGGGGCGGAGCGGCGGCGTCATGGGCGAAATCTCCTGAAGAACGGAGCCTTGCGGGATCGTGGCTCCGGAACGAACCGGACGCGGCATGCACCGTCACAGTTCCCGCTTCACAGCCCCGTGAAACCGTCGGGCGAACTCGCCGACTGTCATCCCGCTGTGATCTTGGCTGCTTAGGGCGACCTGGAACCATTCCAAGGGAAAGGGACCGCTCCGATGAACGAGCACGTCACGCCGCGCCACGCCGTGTTTCCGACCAGCCGCCTCGAGGAGGCCGAGGGCGAAGGTCTGAACCCGACCGCGAACCGCACCATGGGCGAAATCATCGCCGCGCGCTTCTCGCGCCGCGACTTCCTGCGCGGCTCGCTCGCGACCGCCGCGATCGCCGCGACGGTCAGCCCGATGGCGCTGATCTCGGCCGAGCATGCCCGCGCAGCCTCGACGACGCGCTTCGACTTTCCGGAAGTCGAGGCCGGCATCGACGAGCACCACCATGTCGCCGAGGGCTACGACGCCGACATCCTCCTGCGCTGGGGCGACGCCCTGTTCCCCGACAGCCCGGCCTTCGACCCGAACCGCCAGACGCCGGAAGCCCAGGCCCGCCAGTTCGGCTACAACAACGACTATGTCGGCTTCATCCCGATCGACGGCTCGTCCGACCACGGCTATCTCGTGGTGAACCACGAGTACACCAACGAGCACCTGATGTTCCCTGGGATCGTGCAGGTCGTCGAGAAGGCCGACAAGAAGGACCCGGCCAAGATGGTCAAGGAGCTGGAGATCGCTCCAGCCGACAAGACCCGCGTCGACATCGAGATGGCCGCCCACGGCGGCACCGTGGTCGAGATCCGGAAGGAGAACGGCAAGTGGCAGGTGGTGCGCGACGGCGCGAAGAACCGCCGCATCACCGCGATGACCGAGATGGCGTTGTCGGGTCCCGCCGCGGGCCATGACCGCCTGAAGACCAACGCCGACGCCACCGGCACCCGCGTCTTCGGCACGATCAACAACTGCGCCGGCGGCGTCACGCCCTGGGGCACCTACATCATGGCCGAGGAGAACATCCACGGGTACTTCACGGGCACGCTGCCCGAGGGCCACCCGGAGGCCGGCAACTACAAGCGCCTCGGCGTTCCGGAGGGCACCTATGCCTGGGGCCGCTTCCACGACCGCTTCGACCTGTCGAAGGAGCCGAACGAGCCGAACCGCTTTGGCTGGGTCGTCGAGGTCGACGTCGAGGACCCCACGTCGATGCCGAAGAAGCGCACCGCGCTCGGCCGCTTCAAGCACGAAGGCGCCGCCTCGACGGTGGCCAAGGACGGCCGCGTCGTCTTCTATCTCGGCGACGACGAACGCTTCGACTACGTCTACAAGTTCGTCACCGCGGGCCGCTACAACCCGGACGACCGTGCGGCCAACATGGACCTCCTCGACGAGGGCACGCTCTATGTCGCCAGGTTCGGCGAGGACGGCGGCATGGCCTGGCTGCCGCTGGTTCACGGCCAAGGCCCGCTGACCGAGGCCAACGGCTTCCGGTCCCAGGCCGACGTCCTGATCGAGACGCGCCGCGCCGCCGACCTTCTCGAGGCGACGCCGATGGACCGGCCGGAGGACATCGAGCCGAACGGCGCGAACGGCCGCGTCTACGTGATGCTGACGAACAACACGCGCCGCAAGGCCGACCAGGTCGATGCCGCCAACCCGCGCGCGGCCAACGCCTTCGGCCATATCATCGAGATCCACGAGGACGGCGACGACTTCACGGCCGAGACAGGCCGCTGGGAAGTGCTGCTCAAGTGCGGCGATCCGTCGGTGGCCGAGGTCGGCGCGACCTTCTCGACCGAAACCACCAGGAACGGCTGGTTCGGCATGCCCGACAACTGCGCGGTGGACGCCGAAGGGCGCCTCTGGGTGTCGACCGACGGCAATTCGCCGAAGGCAACCGGCCGCACCGACGGCCTCTGGGCGGTGGAGACCGAGGGCGACGGCCGCGGCACCTCGAAGCTCTTCTTCCGCGTGCCGGTCGGCGCCGAGATGTGCGGCCCCCTCCTCCTGCCCGACATGCAGACGGCCTTCGTCGCGGTGCAGCACCCGGCCGACGGCGGCGAGGATTGGGAGGGCTTCGGCCGCCTGTCCTACTACGAGGACCTGTCGACCCGCTGGCCGGACTTCGACGACGCCATGCCGACGCGCCCCTCCGTCGTCGCGATCACCCGCCAGGGCGGCGGGCGCATCGGCTGACCATCGCGAACGGATGATGATCGGCGGCGGCTTCGGGGCGACCCGAGGCCGCCGCCGTCGTATTCGGTCCCCGGTCAGGGAACCACGAGCCGCGCCAGAAGTCCGCGGTGGTTCGAACCGAAGGCGCTCGGCAGCGCTTCCAGCGACGTCACGACGGCGCCGCGGGTGAGGACGTGGTCGATGGGCAGGCCGAAGCGCCCGGCGCCGGCCGGCCAGGTCGGCACGTAAACACCGGAAAAGCGCATCTCGGCACGCGTCGCGAGGTCCACGAGATCGGGCGACCAGGGCACGGCGTTGAAGTCGCCGGCGAGGATCACCGCCCCGCGCATCGCCCGCAGCCGGTTGCCGAGCACGAGGCGCTCGATCGCCGGCAGCTCGTCGAAATAGGGCTTCGTCAGGTGCGCGCCGACGAGCGTCACGCGGCGGCCATCGAGGTCGAACGCGAACTCCGCGTAGCGCTTGGCCGGCACCGCGCCGAGCCAGGTCTGCCGCGCCGAGACCGGTGGACGCCGCGACAGGAGGAGCGTGTCGCAGGGCTCGGGCGCCGTGCAGCCGAGACGGTAGGGATAGGCCGCCTGAAGGCGGGGAAGCTCGGCCTCGAACTGCGCCGCCTCGGAGATCAGGATGGCGTCGGCCCCGGAGGCGAGAAGGAACGGGATCGCCGAGACGCCCTCCCGGTTGGTGGACAGCGCATTGAAGCTGATCAGCGTGAAGGGCGCCCCGGTGACGGGCTCCGCAGCCCGGTCGGCCGACACGCTCTCGAAGCGCCACAAGACCAGCGCCAGGATGGCGAGGGCGACGAGCGCCGTCCCGCCAGCCCGCCACGGGCGCCGGAGGAGGGCGAGGCCGAGCGCGGGCAGGATGAGGGCGAGACCGAGGATCGGCAGGACCTGGCCGATCATCGACACGAGGGGCGTCCTCGGCAGAAGGAGGCCGATCCCGACCAGCAGGACGATCGCGGCCGCCACGGCCGTCAGCGCACCGACCCATTCATCGCGTCGAAGCATCCGGCACATCCGATCCCACGGGTGGGAGCGAACCGGTTCGGTCGCCCCGCGACCGGCGTTTTCGCACTTGCGAAACATCCTGTGCAAGATAGCATCCGGCGCGATTCAGACCGGGGCGGCCCGGCCCATCGAAGGATCCCGCGCATGAGCGTACTCGTCACCGGCGGTGCCGGCTATATCGGCAGCCACATGGTCTGGGATCTCGTGGATGCGGGCGAGCGGGTGGTGGTGCTCGACCGCCTGTCGACCGGCTTCGAATGGGCCGTGGCGCCGGAGGCCGAACTCGTCGTCGGCGACATCGCCGACATGGCGCTGGTCGAGCGGCTGATCGCCGAGAAGGACATCCGGGAGATCATCCATTTCGCCGGCTCCATCGTGGTGCCGGAATCGGTGGCCGATCCGCTCGGCTACTACCTGAACAACACGGTCGCCTCGCGCGCGCTGATCGAAGCGGCGGTGAAGGGCGGCGTGAAGCACTTCATCTTTTCGTCGACCGCCGCGGTCTACGGCTCGCCGAAGACGATGCCGGTGCCCGAGACGCAGCCGCCGGCGCCGGAATCTCCCTACGGCACGTCGAAGTGGATGACGGAGCTGATGCTGCGCGACACGGCGGCGGCTCACCCGATCACCTTCGCGGCGCTGCGCTACTTCAACGTGGCGGGCGCCGATCCCAAAGGCCGCGCCGGGCAGTCCACCGAGGGCGCGACCCACCTCATCAAGGTCGCCAGCGAGACCGCGCTCGGCAAACGCCCCTTCCTTCAGGTGTTCGGCAACGACTACGACACGCCGGACGGCACCTGCGTGCGCGACTACATCCACGTATCGGACCTCGCCAGCGCCCACCGCCGGGCGCTCGACTACCTGCGGGGCGGCGGTGCCTCGATCATCGCCAACTGCGGCTACGGTCACGGCTATTCGGTGCTGGAGGTGCTCGACACCGTGCGGCAGGTGGTGGGGCGCGACTTCGACGTGCGGATGGCCGAGCGGCGGCCGGGCGACGCCAGCGCCATCGTCGCCGATGCCACCACCGCCCGTCAGGCCTTCGGCTGGGAGCCGCGATACGACGATCTGCCGCTCATCGTGCGCCACGCGCTGGACTGGGAAGAGGCGCTCGGGCGCCGCAACGCGCTCTGATCTCGGACGCAGGCTGAAAGGTTAGCCGGCACTCTCATCAGGGCGTGTCGCGCTCCGGTGGAACGGTCTGCACCGGCACGCCCGCCATGGCGGCGATGTCGGCAAGGGTCGACGCCTTCGGCTTGTCCTCGGGCGGCTTCGGCGGGCTCGGGAAGCGGAGCGACAGGTTCCATCGCTCGACCTCGCCGCGCTCGCGCGACAGGACCACCCGCGTGCCGTGGGCGGTCTCCTCGAACGGATCGAGCGCAACGATCCGCTGCCTCAAGCCGGCCGCACCCTCCCAGTTCCAGCGCTCGAAGAACCCCGACACGAGGCTCGCGATCTCGCCCGCGGCCTCCGCGCGGCGCGCCCCGTCGTAGAGGTTCAGCTTGATGCGCACCTCGAGCAGCGTCTCGCGGCCGCGCAGGACCGCGAACGCCTCCGCCTGCTTCCGGCCGCCGAAGACCTTCGACGCCACGCATTCGTCGAGGTCGCCGAGCGGGCTCGGGCCCCAGGGCCCTGCGTCCCATCCGGCCGTCCCGAACGCCGCGCAGACGTCGGCGGGCGGCTGCGGCACGAGGCGGATGAAGCGGAAGGCGCTGGTCTTCAGGTCGAGGTCGCGGGTGCCGGCGAAGCGTTCGACCACGAGGGGCTTCGGTCGAGGGCCGGGCTGGGCCACCACCGATCGCCCGTCCTCCACCCGCGGCGCCCGCACCGCAACGGCCGCACGGTCGTCGTCCGGCCGCACGGCCAGAAGTGCGGCATAGAGAGCGCCACCGGCCAGAAGCACGAGCGCGACGACGCGCACGGCGCTGGGGAGCGCCCCGCCATCGGTGCCGCCCGCAGGCCGCACCGGCGGACCCGCAGCGGCCTCGGATGGTACATCCCAGCGCGAGACCGGCCGTGGAAGCACCGCTTCCGCGTCCGCTTCGGCTTCGGCTTCGGCTTCGGCTTCGGCTTCGGCTTCGGCTTCGGCTTCGGCTTCGGCTTCGGCTTCGGCTTCGGCTTCGGCTTCGGCTTC
>NZ_FOOA01000042.1 GCF_900113065.1 Aureimonas phyllosphaerae | reverse complement strand
CGCACCGCGATGGGCGAGCCCTACCGCACGCTGCTCGGCCATTTCCGACACGAGGTCGGCCACTGGTACTGGGACATCCTGGTGCGCGACGGCGGCGCGCTCGACGAATGCCGAGCGATCTTCGGCGACGACCGCCAGGACTACGGCGAGGCGTTGAAGACGCACTATGCCAACGGGCCGAAGCCGAACTGGCAGGAGGAATACGTATCGTCCTACGCCGCGGTGCATCCGTGGGAGGACTTCGCCGAGACCTGGGCGCACTATCTCCACATCGTGGATTCGCTGGAGGTTGCGGGGTCCTGGGGCATGACGATCCATCCGCGGCTCGACCGCGACGGCATCCTCACGACCGACCTCGACTTCAAGGTCTACGACGAGGCGACCACGATCGAGCAGATCAATGACGGCTGGCTCGCCGTCAGCCAGGCGCTGAACTCGATGAACCGTGCGATGGGCCTGCAGGACCTCTACCCGTTCGTCCTGTCGCCGACCGTCATCGGCAAGCTCGGCTTCATCCACGACCTCGTGCACGGCCGCATCGGTCACGCCGCCCGGCCGGCCGAGCGCGCGGCGCCTGTCGAGCCCGTGCCCGCGGCTGGCGCCACGGCCTCGGCCGAACAGCCCGTCGCCGCCTGAGGAGAGCCGCCACGACGCGGGGGTGAGATCCTCTTATCCCGCTATGCAATAAAGCGTCGCCCGGCCCCTGCCGGACGACGCCCGCGCTCCGCACAACACGACGCAACCCCCCAAGCCGGCGGCCGCGAGCCGCTAGCATGAACCATAAGCGAGACTACGGGCGCACATGGGGCATCAGCATCAGAGATGCAAGGAGGGCTGCAGTGCCGACCCGAGCCTTCGCCTGCTACATCGGCGTGAAATCGGTATCTGAGCGAATCCGGCGACAATAGGCCGCCATAAGCCGAGCGCAGTTCTCGATGTCCTCCAGGCTGACGACTTCGCAGGGCGTGTGCATGTAACGGAGCGGCACGCCGAGAAGCCCGGTCGCCATGCCCGAACGGTTGACCTGCATCATTCCGGCGTCCGTCGGCGTCACTGACGGAGCGCCGATGACTTGGGTGGCGATCCCATCCTCCTTCGCCGCCTCTTGGAGCAAGCGGAAGACGACCGGGTTGATGTTGGCGCCGCGCGTAATGCTCGGGCCGCGGCCGACGTCGAGCTGACCATACCGGGTCTTGCTGACGCCCGGGTAGTCGATCGAATGGCTCATATCGACCGCGAGCCCCGTCTGGGCTCCGATGTCGAATGCTGCTGTCTTAGCCCCGCGCGAGCCGATCTCCTCTTGGACGGTGGCCACGCCCCAGACACCGACCTCCGGGTGCAGCCCGCCGTCTTGTTTCAGCAGCCGCAGGGCTTCGGCGACGATGAAGCAGCCGGCCTTGTTGTCGAAGCCGCGCGCGCTTGCCCGTCCGCCCATCAGCGCCTGGAACTCGTACTGGTAGGTCGCGACGTCGCCGATCTGAACGATGGCCTCGGCTTCGCTGCGCGAAGTCGCGCCGATGTCGATCCATAGATCGTGCATCTCCGGTTTCTTCTTTCGCTCTTCCGGATCGAGGAGATGGATCGCCTTGCGCCCGATGACGCCCGGCACGCGCTCCTTACCATGGACCCAGACGAGCTGGCCGATCGGGATGACGCTGTCGTGGCCGCCGATCGCACTGAAGTACAGGAGACCCTCGTCGCTGATGTGGTGCACCATAAAGCCGATCTCGTCGAGATGGCCAGCCAGCATGATCTTCATCGGCGCGTCCGGGTTCAAGACAGCGGTGACGTTGCCGCTGATATCGGTCGCGACCCTGTGAGCGAAGGCCTTCGTATAGGTCCGGTAGACGGTCGCCGCAGGCTGCTCGTAGCCGCTTGGCGACGGGGCCTTCACGAGGCCCTTCAAGAATTCTAGTGACTCTGTTCTCACGGAAGACACGTCCTTCAGTTCCACCTGTTAAGAGGTGGACGGGAGATCGCCGACCGAACCCCTGGGCGGGATGAACAGTCCAGGGCGTAGTTTCGATCCAGCATTTGCCAGCGCGGCATAATGCGCTGGTGGATTCCTGCGAGAGCGCAGTGCCCAACTCCATCGGGTTTGCTAAACGCAAATTCCAATGGCCCCAATCCCAAGGCCTGAGGCGGATTTGCCGGATGGAGAGTTTATGCGTCTTCGGGTCGAGGCCGATCTGCAATACCGGCTTCCGAAGCCAGCCGATGTTCTTCTCGCAATTGAAGCTGCGCCGACCCTCGAGCAGAAGCTCTTGGACGATCGGCTTCGGGTCAACTCGCTTGGTGCACTTCGAACCGTTCAAGGAGATGACGGGATCGGGCGCCGAACCTGGGTCCGAGCGAACGGCGAGCTGATCGCAAGCTACCAGGGAACGTTTTTAATCGAACGCGAACCCGAGCCACTCTTAGGCTTGCCCGTGACGCCGCATCACGAGCTTCCGGCTGACGTCATCCCGTATTTGTGGCCAAGTCGCTTCTGCCAGTCTGATGTCTTTGTCTCCTTCGTGGAACGCGAGTTCGCCGGACTGGAGGGGGGCGCGCTGATCGCCGCTATGGCTTCCTGGATCCACGACCACATCGATTATCGCATCGGTTCAAGCCACGAAAAGACCAGCGCGGTCGACACGTTTCTGGCTCGAAGTGGTGTCTGCCGGGACTATGCCCACGTCATGGCGGCCCTCACGCGTGCTGCGGGCATTCCCGCACGCCTCGTATCGACCTACGCGTGGCAACTGAAGCCTGAAGACTTCCATGCGGTCGTGGACGTTTGGTTGGATGGCCGCTGGCGGCTCGTCGATGCAAGCGGCCTTGCTTCGACCGAGGGGCTGGTACGGATTGCTGTCGGACGAGATGCCACAGACATCGCCTTCATGACCGTGTTTGGTCGGGCTGATTTTGTGTCGCAGGTTGTACATGTCAGCAGGTTGGATGAAGCATCTATCAGAGGATAGGTCATCTACGCATTGGGGTAGCAACGGTCGAGATTGGATCGTGTAGACGTCGACGGCGCAAAACGATGCGCTGACGAAAAGTTTTGGCCTCATCGCCAATCTGCTTCGTCTTGACTTTATAGGCGACCCGCTCGAGCGCCGTGGGGTCTCGAGCGGGTCTTCGCGTCGACCGTAAGAACCGGTTGACGCAATACGGAAGCTTGAGTGCTGGCTACGGTAGGACAGCCAAGGGGAAGAGGGCTGTCCTCAGCCAACACCGGGAGGTTGGCCCAACGCCCTCAGATCAGGTGAGCCGCGCTGCTGGCGGCCGCGAACGAGAAGACGCCGATGATGCAGGCGGCACCCTTGTAGGCGAAAGGGCGAAGACGGCTGGGGACCGCAGATCCGATCGTCATCCAGAGCGCGCCGGCCGCGACCGACAGGCATGGGAAGAGAAGGAGGCCACTGATGGCCTGCGCGGGGAGCGCTGTCGGGATGATGATCGTTCCAACCAGCATGGCCTTCGGGTTCAGGAGCGTCGTCAGGAACACCTGCTTGATCGCCTCGCCGACCGCCGGTACCCGTTGTTCGACGGGCTGCGTCCAAAGCTTGTAGGCGGAATAAAGGAGCCACGCGGCCGCAACCCCCTTTAGCGCTGGGAGGGCGATCGGAATGTCCGCAAGGAGTTCGGACGCGCGAACGAACGCAAAGATCGCGATGACGTAGCCGGCAGCTTCCGCGAGCGGGAGCATCCAGGCCCTGCGCAGTCCCATGGCGGCGCTGCTGGCGGCGAGAATGGTGTTCGTCGGGCCCGGCGTCAGCAGGAGCGCCATCGAGGCCAGGACGAACGGCGCAAAGGTGTCGAGCGGCACGGGACCTTCCGGGTTCGGGATCGAGGCCAGAATGGCGTGAGGCGGATTGGGTTGCATGATGGCTAAGCCATTGCGAATGCTAAGGAAGGCTGACTTCACGCGCTCGTGATCCTTCCTTGGCTGCCGACGTTAGCGATGCCTGCCTGTCAGACATTGAGATGTGTCCGGCCGGCGAGCGGGGACAGCCATGCAGATCAACGACGACGTCATGCTTGTCTGGAGCGATGCGGAACAACGGCCGACGAACGAGCAGTGGTCCGGCAAGGCGGCGGATCGTTGGCCGTCGCTCGGCGAGGCCATCCGCTTTGCGATCGCCATGCAGGCGGACAAGGCAGCGCTCGGTCTGTCGCCTTGGATCTGGACGCCGTCGGGACACGTGTACTCGCCGGGTACGATCACCGCGATGGGACGAGCGTTCGAGGAGAACATGCTGCGCGCTCGAGGTATGCGCTCAGGGTTAGTTGCCCAGCCGCCAACGCAACGCAAGTGCAGCGGTAGTGGGACTACGTAGGTTGCGGACGGATCGCCTCCCAGCGTCTACTCGCTCGGCGTCGCTCGGCGCGACTGGGCGACCACCTTTCGAGGAGTGATTGGCTCGACCGGGTGGTTGATGGTCCGTCTGCTCTGGAATTTACTCCTGAAGATTGCTGCCGTTGCCGAAGGCGAACGACCTGGTGGCAAAAGCCTAACCGATCGATCTGACTGCGTAGCGGACTACTACCCATCGACCGGGAAACCGCGCAATGGTTCGAGCGGGAGTGAACGGCGGGGAGGAGGCCGGGATGTGCAGGTTGTTCGTAGGCGCGAGCGCGGACCTTTGGGAAAGCCAGACCCGATCCGTCCGGATGGACGGGATGGTCACGAGCGTTCGCCTCGAGAAGATGTTCTGGACGGTGCTCGAGGAGATCGCCGAGAAGGACGATCTCAACATCCCGCAGCTCCTCCACCAGTTGTACAATGAGTCGATCGACGAGGGACATGACCTCGGGAATTTCACGTCGTTCCTGCGCGTGTGCTGCCTTCGGTACCTGAACCTGCAACTCCAGGGCTTCCTCTCGAAGGAGCAGGGAAGCAACCTGAAGCCGGAAGAGATCCTTGCGCTGGAGGACGAGGCCAACCGGGCTCGCGAAAGCAGGAAAGCCGCAGCCCCGGTCGCCCTGCCGCGCAAGAGCCAGAAGTACATCCTGTGACGATCTACGAACGCTCGGCGGGAGGCGTTCCGAGCCCCAGCGACCGAACATCCGCTTTGGATCGCCCACGCCAGACTTCCGTTTCCAACAACGGGACAAGCGGAGCACGAGCGGGGACGGCACTGGCCGACGAACTGCGCGCGGTGGTCGGCGAGCGCAACCTCCTGACGTCGCCGTCCCGCATGCGCCGCTACGTCCGGGGGTACCGTTTCGGCGCCGGGCACGCCAGCGCCGTGGCGTTGCCCGGCACGCTCGTCGAGCTGTGGCGCACCGTTTCCCTGTGCATCAAGCACGGTGCCGTAGTCGTCATGCAGGCAGCGAACACCGGGCTTACGGGCGGATCGACGCCCTTCGGCGACGACTACGATCGCGACGTCGTCGTGGTCGGCACGCTGCGCCTTCGCTCCCTCCTGCTGCTTGACGGGGGGCGCCAGGTTCTCGCCTTCCCCGGCACGACGCTCGACACGCTCGAGAAGGCGCTGAAGCCGCTGGGCCGCGAGCCGCATTCGGTGATCGGGTCATCGTGCCTCGGCGCGTCCGTCATGGGCGGGGTATGCAACAACTCCGGCGGCTCGTTGATCCGGCGCGGTCCGGCCTACACCGAGCAGGCCCTGTTCGCTCGGGTGACGCAGGACGGCCGGCTGGAGCTCGTGAACCATCTGGACGTCTCGCTCGGGACGACCCCGATCGAGATCCTCGAACGGCTCGACAGGGGCGACGTACCGCCCGACGCCGTCGGCCACCCAGCCGGCAGACGGGCCTCGGACGGGGAGTACGGCGAGTACGTCCGCGACGTAAATGCCGACACGCCGGCCCGCTTCAACGCGGACCCCCGTCGCCTCTTCGAGGCATCGGGTTCGGCCGGACGTCTCATCGTGTTCGCGGTCCGTCTCGACACGTTCGAGGCCGAACGGGACACCCGGGTCTTCTACCTGGGCACCAATGACCCCGGCGAACTCACTGAGTTGCGGCGCGAGATGCTGGCGAGCCCGATGCCGCTGCCGATCGCCGCGGAATACATGCATCGCGATGCGTTCCGGATCGCCGAGCGATACGGCAAGGACACCTTCCTCCTCGTTCGACGCCTTGGTACCGCGCGTCTCCCGGCCCTCTTCTCGTGGAAGAGCCGCTTCGACAGCTTCGCCGAACGGATCCCGTTCCTGCCGCGCAACCTGTCGGATCGGCTCCTTCAAGCTGCTTCGCATCTCTTCCCGTCTCATCTTCCGCCGAGGCTCACCGCCTTCCGGGACCGCTTCGAGCACCATCTGATGATCAAGGTGTCGGGCGAAGGGGCGATGGCTCTCGCCAAGCTTCTGGCCGATCGGTACCGGAACCCGCAGACCGACCACTTCGAATGCACGGCTAAGGAGGGCTCCGCCGCCTTCCTTCACCGTTTCGCGACCGCGGGAGCGGCGATCCGCTACGACGCCGTGCAGGGACGTCGCAGCGGCGGTGTGGTGGCTCTCGACATCGCGCTTCCGCGAAACGAGCGTGACTGGACGGAGCGCCTGCCGTCAGAGATCGAGGGCGAGATCGTCCACAAGCTCTACTATGGCCACTTCTTCTGCCACGTCTTCCATCAGGACTACCTCCTGCGGGAGGGAGCGGACTGGCACGCCGTGAAGGGAAGGATGCTGGCGCTGCTGGACACGCGCCGGGCTCGCTATCCCGCGGAGCACAATGTCGGGCATCTCTACAAGGCCGACCCCGTTCTGGAGCGGCACTATCGCAGCCTTGATCCGTGCAATTGCCTGAACCCTGGGATCGGGCGCACCAGCAAGCTGCTCCGGTGGCGTAAGGCGGCCGCGACTCCGGCACTCTGACGACTCGGTGGTCGCTGCGACAACCCGTCTCAACACGAGGTCCACACAGGATTTTTTACCCGCTTCGCCGTCTGTCCTACCCCTTTACTACCATCCGTCTCTGTAATCACTCTAAGCTCTCATCCGTGTCGGCAAGCCGATGAAAAAGCATTCTGGGAGAGAGGCTTGGCCAAACTCATTCATTCGATGATCCGTGTCCTCGACGAGGCGCGTTCGGTCGATTTCTACAAGCAGGCGTTCGATCTCGAGGTGGCCGATCGCATCGAGTTCGACAGCTTCACGCTCATCTACATGCGGAACGCGGGAAGCGATTTCGAACTGGAGCTCACGGTCAACAAGGGAACCGAGACACCCTACGACCTCGGCAACGGCTATGGGCATCTGGCCGTTTCCGTGGCCGATCTGAAGGCCGAACACCAGCGCCTTCTCGATGCCGGGCTTTCGCCGAAGGACCTGAAGACGTTGAACGCCCCGGGCGGCGGGGCGGCGAACTTCTTCTTCATCGAGGATCCCGACGGCTACAAGATCGAGGTTCTCGAGCGCTCCTGGCGCTTCAAGTGACCGTCTAGCACTGCAACTCTGGCGCCGGTGCTGGGAGGCACGTCGCGGCGCCCTAACGGGAGGACTGAACGATGACGAGATCGACCTCGTCGGCGAACGACCTGTCGCGCCGACGTTTCCTCAAAAGTGCGGCCTCCGGCATCATTGCGATGACGGTGATGCCGAGCGGCCTCGTGACCGGCCGGGCCTTTGCCCAGATGCCCCAGGCCACCGAGCCCGAGACCTTCGCGTCCCTCGTGCAGATGTCGCGGGATTGCTACCCCCACGACAAGATCGAGGATCGCTTCTACGCGACCGCCGTGCAGATCCTCGACGAGGCCGCCCGCGCGCTTCCGGCCGAGCGCGACCTTCTCGAGAGCGGCATGGGAAGCCTGAACCAGGCCGCTGCCGACCGCTTCGGCAAGCCCTATGCCAAGGTCGAGAGCGAGGCCGATCGCGTCGAGCTCCTGAAGGCTATGGAGGACACCGCCTTTTTCCAGAAGGTGCGCGGCAACCTCGTGGTCGGTCTCTACAACCAAAAGGAACTCTGGCCGATCTTCGGCTACGAGGGCGCCTCCTACGACAAGGGCGGCTACCTCGAGCGCGGGTTCGACGACATCGACTGGCTCGCCTGATCGCGCCGGCGCGCGCAGCCCGAACCTGCAACACCGTTTGAGCCGGCGACCGCAAGCACCCGCAGGGAGGCGGGCGTGGTCGATGCCGGATGGGAGAAGAAGCCATGCCCGCACCTTATGAACTGAACGACGACAGCGTGTTCGTCATCGTCGGCTCCGGCGCCGGCGGCGGAACGCTGGGCGCCGAGCTCGCCATAAAGGGGATCGACGTCGTCGTCCTCGAGGCGGGAAAGCGTCACGAGACCTGGGACTTCATCAACGACGAATGGGACTCGTTCGCCCAGCTCGCCTGGGGCGACAAGCGCATGACGTCCGGCTCTTGGGACATTTCCCGGACCTTCCCGAACCTCCCGGCCTGGATCGTGAAGTCGGTCGGCGGCTCGACGGTGCACTGGGCCGGCGCGTCGCTGCGGTTCCAGGAGCACGAGTTCAAGACACGTACCCACTACGGCGAGGTCAAGGACGCCAACCTCCTCGACTGGCCGATCGACCTGAAGGAGATGGAGCCCTGGTACGCCAAAGCCGAGGACCGGATGGGGGTGACTCGCACCAACGGCATCCCCGGCCTGCCGGGCAACAACAACTTCAAGGTTCTTGAGGCGGGCGCCAAGAAGATCGGTTACAAGGAAGTCCACACGGGCAACATGGCGATCAACTCGCAGCCGCGCGACGACCGCGGCTCGTGCCTCCAGATCGGCTTCTGCTTCCAGGGCTGTAAGTCCGGCGCCAAGTGGTCGACGCTCGTGTCGGAGATCCCGAAGGGCGAGGCGACGGGACGCCTGGAGGTTCGGCCCGAAAGCCATGTGCTGCGCATCGAGCACGACGCGAGCGGCAAGGTGACGGCGGTGGTCTACGCCGACGCGCAGGGCGTCGAGCAGCGGCAGAAGGCCCGTGCGGTGGCAGTCGCAGGCAACTCGATCGAGAGCCCGCGCCTGCTCCTGAACTCGAAGTCCTCAATGTTCCCGGATGGGCTCGCCAACTCGTCCGGCCAGGTCGGCCGCAATTACATGCGCCACACCACGGGCTCGGTCTACGGCGTGTTCGACAAGCCCGTCCACATGTACCGCGGCACCACCATGGCCGGCATCGTTCGCGACGAAGCGAGGCACGACCCGTCCCGCGGCTTCGTCGGCGGCTACGAGTTCGAGACCCTTTCGCTCGGCTTGCCGTTCATGGCGGCGTTCCTCGACCCGCAGAAGTGGGGCCGGGACTTCGCGGACGCGATGGACAACTACCAGAACCTCGCCGGCCTCTGGATCGTGGGCGAGGACATGCCCTGCGAGACCAACCGCATCACGCTGGCCGAGGAGAAGGACAAGTTCGGCATGCCCGTCGCGTCCGTGCACTTCGACGACCATGAGAACGACACGGCGATGCGCAACCATGCCTACAAGCAGGGCTCGGCGATCTACGAGGCCGTCGGTGCGCTCCGTAGCATTCACACCCCGCCGTATCCTTCGACCCACAACCTCGGCACCAACCGCATGAGCGAGAACGCCCGTGACGGCGTCGTCAACCGCTTCGGCCAGACGCACGACATCCCGAACCTGTTCGTGTCGGACGGATCGCAGTTCACCACGGGCGCCGCCGAGAACCCGACGCTGACGATCGTGTCCCTGGCGCTCCGTCAGGCGGACCACATCGCCGGACGCATGTCCCGCGGCGAGCTCTAAGGCGTCCATGCGGTCGCCGGGAGAGTCCGGCGACCGCTTCCGTTTTTCCTGTCCCCCGGTTGCATGGGTCGGCTCGTCCGGCAACGCCTCCACGCGCCCGTTTTCCAGAAACGAAGGTCCACGACGATGAAGCTGACTGTTCTCGCTGCTCTGATCCTACTCGCCCCGACCGCAGCGCATGCCGCCGAGATTGAGGTTCAGATGCTGAATGCCGGCGCCAAGGGGGCGATGGTGTTCGAGCCCGATTACATCGAGGCCAAGCCTGGCGACGTGATCGTCTTCAAGCCGACCAGCAAGGGACACGACGTCGAATCCATCAAAGGCATGCTCCCGGAAGGCGTCGACCCATTCAAGAGCGCCTTCAACGAGGAGTACCGACTGACGGTCTCCAAGGAAGGTCTTTACGGTGTGAAGTGCACGCCCCACTACGGCATGGGCATGGTGGCGCTCATCAAGGTAGGCGAGCCGGTGAACCAACCGGAAGCGATCGCAGTCAAGCATCCGGGCAAGGCCAAGATGGTCTTCCAAGAGCTGCTGGCGAAGTCCGGCTCCTGATGCCGATCTCGAAAATCCTTGTCGCCAATCGCTCCGAGATCGCGATCCGCGTGTTTCGCGCGGCGAACGAGCTGGGCTTGAAGACGGTGGCGATCTGGGCGGAGGAGGACAAGTACGCCCTTCACCGGTTCAAGGCGGACGAGAGCTACCAGGTCGGGCGCGGCCCGCATCTGTCCCGCGACCTCGGGCCGATCGAGAGCTACCTGTCGATCGAGGAGGTGATCCGGGTCGCGAGGGAGTCCGGCGCCGACGCGATCCATCCGGGCTACGGCCTCCTGTCGGAGAGCCCGGAATTCGTCGATGCCTGCGCGCAGGCCGGCATCACCTTCATCGGCCCGACGGCCGACACGATGCGCCGCCTCGGCAACAAGGTGGCCGCGCGCAACCTCGCGACGCAAGTCGGCGTGCCGGTGGTGCCCGCGACCGATCCGCTGCCCGACGACATGGAGGAGGTCAAGCGTCTCGCCGAGACCATTGGCTATCCCGTGATGCTGAAAGCCTCCTGGGGCGGCGGCGGGCGCGGCATGCGCGCCATCCGCAAACCGGAGGACCTCGCGCGCGAGGTGACCGAGGCCAAGCGCGAGGCCAAGGCCGCCTTCGGCAAGGACGAGGTCTATCTCGAAAAGCTCGTCGAACGCGCCCGCCACGTCGAGGTGCAGATCCTCGGTGACACGCACGGGACGGTGGTCGATCTCTTCGAGCGCGACTGCTCGATCCAGCGGCGCAACCAGAAGGTCGTGGAGCGCGCGCCGGCCCCTTATCTTGATGACACGAAGCGGCGCGAGCTCGCGTCCTACGCGCGCGCCATCTGTGCGGCGACGAACTATGTGGGCGCAGGCACCGTCGAGTTCCTGATGGATGCCGACACCGGCGCCTTCTACTTCATCGAGGTGAACCCGCGCATCCAGGTCGAGCACACCGTCACCGAGCAGGTGACGGGCATCGACATCGTGAAGGCGCAGATCCACATCCTCGACGGGCACGCGATCGGGACCCCTGAGAGCGGCGTCCCGCGCCAGGAGGACATCCGTCTCAACGGCCACGCCCTCCAGTGCCGCATCACGACGGAAGACCCCGAGCAGAACTTCATCCCCGACTACGGCCGCATCACCGCCTATCGCGGCGCGACGGGCTTTGGCATTCGGCTCGACGGCGGCACGGCCTATTCGGGCGCGGTGATCACCCGCTTCTACGACCCGCTCCTGGAAAAGGTGACGGCCTGGGCGCCGAGCCCGGAGGAGGCGATCGCGCGCATGCACCGAGCGCTGCGCGAGTTCCGCATCCGGGGCGTCGCGACCAACCTCACCTTCCTCGAAGCGATCATCACGCACCCGGCCTTCGCCGACAACTCGTACACGACGCGCTTCATCGACACGACGCCCGAGCTCTTCGCGCAGGTGAAGCGCCGGGACCGCGCGACGAAGCTCCTGACCTATCTCGCCGACGTCACCGTCAACGGCCATCCCGAGACGCGCGGGCGCCCGAAGCCGCCGGCGGACGCCCGCAGGCCCGTCGCGCCGCGCTTCGACCGGCCGATCCAGCCCGGCTCGCGCCAGCGGCTCGAGGAACTGGGGCCTAAGGGCTTTGCCGACTGGATGCTCGCGCAGGCCGAAGTGCTCGTCACCGACACGACGATGCGCGACGGTCACCAGTCGCTGCTCGCGACCCGCGTGCGCACCCACGACATCGTCGGCATCGCGGATGCCTACGCCAGAGCGCTGCCGCAGCTTCTCTCGCTCGAATGCTGGGGCGGGGCGACCTTCGACGTCGCCATGCGCTTCCTGACCGAAGATCCGTGGGAGCGCCTTAGCGCGATCCGCGAAAAGGCGCCGAACATCCTTCTCCAGATGCTGCTACGCGGCTCCAACGGCGTCGGCTACACCAACTATCCCGACAACGTCGTGAAGCGCTTCGTCGCGGAGGCGGCCGCCGGCGGCGTCGATCTCTTCCGCGTCTTCGACTGCCTGAACTGGGTCGAGAACATGCGCGTCTCGATCGACGCGGTGATCGAGTCCGGCAAGCTGTGCGAGGGCGCGATCTGCTACACGGGCGATCTCTTCGATCCCGCCCGCTCGAAATACGACCTCAAGTACTATGTGAGCCTCGCCAAGGAGATGGAGCGCGCGGGCGCGCACATCCTCGGCGTGAAGGACATGGCGGGCCTCCTGAAGCCGGCGGCCGCCCGCATGTTGATCAGGACGCTGAAGGAGGAGGTGGGCATCCCGATCCACCTCCACACGCACGACACTTCCGGCATCGCAGCCGCGACGATCCTCGCGGCGGTGGATGCCGGCGTCGACGCGGTGGACGCGGCGATGGACGCGCTATCCGGCAACACCTCGCAGGCTTGCCTCGGCTCGCTCAACGAGGCGCTGAAGGGGTCGGAGCGCGACCCCGGCCTCGACCAGGACGCGATCCGTCGCATCTCCTTCTACTGGGAGGCCGTGCGCAACCAGTATGCCGCCTTCGAGAGCGACCTGAAGGGGCCGGCGTCGGAAGTCTATCTCCACGAGATGCCGGGCGGCCAGTTCACCAACTTGAAGGAACAGGCCCGCTCGCTCGGCCTCGACACGCGCTGGCACGAGGTGGCCAAGGCCTATTCCGAGGCGAACCTGATGTTCGGCGACATCGTGAAGGTGACGCCGTCCTCCAAGGTCGTCGGCGACATGGCCCTGATGATGGTGGCGCAGGACCTGTCCGTCACTGACGTCGAGAACCCCTCGCGCGACATCGCCTTCCCGGACTCCGTCGTCTCCATGCTGCACGGCGATCTCGGCCAGCCCCCCGGCGGCTGGCCGGAAGGGCTGCAGCGCAAGGCCCTGAAGGGCGAGGCGCCGATCATGGTGCGCCCGGGATCGCTGATCCCCGACGCCGACCTCGACGCCGAACGCGCGAAGGTCGAGGAGAAGCTCGGCCGCAAGGTGAGCGACCAGGAATTTGCCTCCTACCTGATGTATCCGAAGGTCTTCACCGACTTCGCAGTTGCCGCTGACACCTACGGTCCCGTCTCGACCCTGCCGACGCCGAACTACTTCTACGGCATCGAGACGGAGGAGGAGATCCTCGTCGACCTCGAGCCCGGCAAGACGCTCGTCATCCGCTCGCTCGGCTCGGCCGATACGGACGAGAAGGGCAAGAAGACGGTGTTCTTCGAACTGAACGGCCAGCCGCGCCGCATCAAGGTGCCCGACCGCGCCAGGGGCAACGGCTCGGGGGCCGCGCGCCCGAAGGCCGAACCCGGCAACGCGGCGCATGTCGCGGCCCCGATGCCGGGCGTCGTCTCGACGCTGGCCGTGCGGCCCGGCCAGAGCGTCAAGGCCGGCGATGTCCTCCTGTCCATCGAGGCGATGAAGATGGAGACCGCGCTCCACGCCGAAGCCGACGGCACGGTGGAAGCCGTCCACGTCAAGGCCGGCGACCAGATCGACGCCAAGGACCTGCTCGTCGTATTCGCC
>NZ_FOOA01000015.1 GCF_900113065.1 Aureimonas phyllosphaerae | reverse complement strand
CGCCGTCTACGCGACGCTCTGCCGCGAGACCGGCCGCCCGTTCCGCTTCCCCGGCTCGGCGGCGCAGTGGAACGGCCTCACCGACATGACCGACGCGCGCCAGCTCGCCCGCCAGCTCCTGTGGGCGACGACGACGCCGGACGCCTTCAACGAGGCGTTCAACATCGTCAACGGCGACGTCTTCCGCTGGAAGTGGATGTGGGCGCGCATCGCCGAGTGGTTCGGGCTGGAGCCCGCCCCGTTCGACGGGACGGTCCTGCCGCTGGAGGAGCAGATGCGTGACGACGCGCCGGTCTGGCGGCGGATCGCCGAGCGGGAGGGGCTGGCCGAGGCGGATCTCGATCGCCTCGCCTCGCCCTGGCACACGGACGCCGACCTCGGGCGGCCGATCGAGGTGGTGACCGACATGGGCAAGTCGCGCCGCCTCGGCTTCCTCGACTACCAGCCGACCGACGACGCCTTCTTCGACCTCTTCGAACGCCTGCGCGCCGACCGGTTGATCCCGTAACGGCGCAAGGCTTCGACGACCCGCGCGACCGCCTCGCAGAGGACGCATCTGTGGGGCGGCGTGCGCCGGCCGGCCGCGCAGCCGCTTGACAAGATCCCGGACCCGCTTTCACATTGAAATCGGTTTCACTCAGTCGGGCGGGACGTGTCTTTGGATCTGTCGGTTCTGACGCCGTATCTCGGGGCGCTCGGCCAGGGGGCGATCCTGTCCGCCGAGGTCTGCGCGCTCGCGATCCTCGGCAGCACGATCCTCGGCATGCTCGTCGCGATCGCACGCACCTCGTCCTCGCGCTGGCTGCGCGGCGCGGCCTACGTCTATGTTGACCTGTTCCGGAACGTGCCGTTCCTGGTCCAGCTCTTCTTCCTCTACTATGGCCTGCCGGAGATCGGCATCTTCATCGATGCCTTCACCACCGGCGTCCTCGCCCTGTCGATCTCCGGCGGCGCCTTCGCCTCCGATGCGATCCGCTCCGGCATCCTCGCGATCGAGCCCGGCATCCTGGAGGCGGCCGAGGTCTCCGGGCTGTCACGCCGGGTGATCTTCACCCGCATCGTCCTGCCGATAGCCTTGCGCACCGCGATCCGCCCGCTCGGCTCGGTACTCGTCAACCTCATCCTGACCTCCTCGATCCTCTCGGCCATCACCCTGAACGAGCTGACGGGAACCGGGCGGATCGTCGCCTCCGACACGTTCCGGCCCTTCGAGGTCTATGCGGTGCTGCTCGTCGCCTATGCCGCGATGACCTGGGCCGTCTCGGTGGCGGTCGAACTCCTGCATCGGCGCATGAACCGCGGCCTCGCGCAGGACGTCGCCTGATGCGCTACACGAGCTTCACGCCCTACGACGCGGTGCTCCTGGCACAGGGGCTCGGCACCAGCCTTGCGGTGTTCCTCGCGACCTCGGCGATCGGGCTGGTCCTCGGCGTCGCCTGGGCCGTGGTGCGCTTCTACCGCGTGCCGATCCTCTCGCAGGGGCTGACGTTCCTCGCCGAGATCCTCAAGAACTCGCCGGTCCTCGTCCAGCTCTTCCTCGTCTTCTTCGGCCTGCCCGCCTTCCTCAAGATCAACGTCACGCCGGTCGAGGCGGCGATCATCACCCTGTCGGCCAACACCGCGGCCTTCGTCTTCGTGATCGCGGTGGCGGGCGTCGAGGCGGTGGGGCGCGACCAGATCGAGGCGGCACGCGTCTTCGGCCTGACGCGCTGGCAGGTGCTTCGACGCGTCGTCGCCCCGCAGGCGGTCGCCTTCGCGATCGGGCCGCTGGTGGCGCTTCTCGTCAACCAGCTGCAGGTCACCTCGCTGATCTCGGTGATCGGCATCACCGATCTCACCAAGGTCGGCAACATCCTCAACCTGCGCACGCTGAAGCCCTTCGTGGTCTGGACCGTGGTCGGGCTCCTCTACTACGTCGCGGCGAAGCTGGTCGCCCATCTCGGCGTGCGCCTCGAAAGGCGCCTGCGCGCCCACAACGCCTGGCGGGGGCTGTGACATGCTGACGGTGGACAAGGTTCGCAAGGTCTTCGGCGCGACCACCGTGCTCGACGGGGTCGACCTGCGGATCCGGCCGGGTGAGGTGGTCTCGGTGCTCGGCAGTTCCGGCTCGGGCAAGTCGACCCTCATCCGCTGCATCAACGGGCTGGAGCGGCTCGACGGCGGGCGCATCACGGTGGACGAGTTCGACGTCTCCAAACCCCGTGAGCTCGCGGAGGCGCGCAAGCGCTCCGGCACCGTATTCCAGCTCTTCAACCTCTACCCGCACATGACCGCGGTCGAGAACGTCATGCTGGCGCCGGTCGAGGTCTTGAAGCGCCCGCGCCGCGAGGCGGAGGCACAGGCGCGCGCGATCCTCGCCTCGGTCGGCCTCAGCCCGCGCGCCGATGCCTATCCCGCCCAGCTGTCGGGCGGCCAGCGCCAGCGCGTCGGGCTCGCCCGCGCGCTCGCCATGGAGCCGCGCTATCTCCTCCTCGACGAGGTGACGAGCGCGCTCGACCCCGAGATGACCGCCGAGGTGCTGGCGATCCTCGGGGAGCTCGCCCGCGGCGGCACCACCATGCTCTTCGTGACCCACGAGATCGAGTTCGCGCGGCGCATCTCCGACCGCATCGTCTTTCTCGACGCCGGGCGTCTCCTCGTCGACCTGCCGACGGTCGAATTCTTCAGCCCGGCCGGCGGGCTCGCCAACCCGCGCATCGCGCAATTCCTTTCCAAGATGCACAAGGACTGACGCGGACATGCTGCTCCTCGCCAATGCCGAGGCCTGGCCGGGCTTCTCCACCACCGTCGATCGCCTGCGCGCGGGGCAGGGCAGTCTCGACGCCATGGTGGAGGGGATCGGCCTCGTGGAGCGCGAGGAGAAGGTTCGCAGCGTCGGCTACGGCGGCTGGCCGAACATGCTGGGGATCATGGAGTTCGACGCGGCCGTGATGGACGGGACGACGCGCGAGGTCGGATCGGTCGGCGCCGTGCCGGACACGGTGCCCGTGGCAAGGCTCGCGCTCGAGGTCATGCGCCGCCTGCCGCATGTCATGCTGACGGGCGAGGGCGCGCGGCGCTTCGCGACCGAGATCGGCATGCCGCTCGACACGACGCTTCTGGAGGACAGCCGCCGCGTCTGGTGGGAGCGCCTCGAGCGCGAACTCTCGCCGGACGAACTCGCCCGCTTCCCCGATGTGCCGCTGGCGCCCTTGAGCCGGACCATCACCGACCCGGAGCGCGTGCGCGATACGACCGTGTTCCTCAGCGCCGATCCGGCGGCCGGCATCCACGCCGCCACCTCGACCTCCGGCTGGGCCTGGAAATATCCCGGCCGGCTCGGCGATTCCCCCATTCCGGGCGCCGGCTTCTATGCCGACAGCCGCTATGGCGCCGCCGCCTGCACCCATACCGGCGAGATGACCATGCGCTGCGGCACCGCGCGCTCGATCGTGCTCGCCATGCGGCTCGGGCACTCGCTCCACGATGCCGTGCGGCTTGCGGTCGAGGACCTTGCCGAGCTTCGCGAGGGCTTCCTCGCCGGTGTCGTGATCCACGCGGTGGATGCGCATGGCGGGCACGAGGTGGTGAATTTCCGGTGCGAGGGCGAGATCCGCTACTGGTTCTGGACCGACGGAATGGCCGAGCCCGAACTCCGGCCGGCAACGGTGTTTTAACGAGAAGGGGAGAAGTCCATGAAGCGCATCCTGACTGCCATCGCAGCCCTCGCGCTCGTCGCCGGCGCGGTCGCGCCCGCCGCGGCCGGCAAGATCGACGACATCCGCTCGGCGGGCAAGGTCCGCATCGGCGTGTCGCTCGGCGGCGAGCCGATCGGCTTCCGCGACCCGCAGAACAACCCGGTCGGCTACGACGTCGACGTCGCCAACCGCCTTGCCGAGAAGCTCGGCGTCCCGGTGGAACTGACCGACGTCTCGGGTGACGCGCGCATCTCGATGCTCGTCTCGGGCCAGCTCGACATCGTGGTCGCCAACACCTCGGCGACGCTGGAGCGCGCCAAGACGGTGGACTTCTCGATCCCCTACAACCGTGCGGGCCTGCGGGTGATCGTGCGCAAGGACGCCGGCATCTCCTCGCTCGCCGACCTCGCCGGCAAGAGCGTCGTGGTCGGCCGCGGCACGACGGGCGAGGCCTTCATCAAGCGCGAGGCGCCGGGCGCCACCATCGCCTATGTCGACAACTTCGCGCCCGACGGCGTACTCCAGCTGCAGCAGGGCCGCGTCCAGGCCGCGGTCGAGGACTCCTCGCTCGTCGACTATCTCGCCACGCAGAACGACCAGCTCGTGACCCTGCCCGACCTCTACTCCAACGACCCGATCGGCATCGCCGTCGCCAAGGGCGATCCGGAGTTCGTGCGCTGGCTCGACATGTTCGTCTCCGACTACGTCCAGTCGGGCGCCTACGAGGCGAACTACAAGAAGTGGTGGGGCGAGAACGCCAACCCGCCGAAGCTGAACCCGCTCTGGTAGGCCAACACCGCTTGCCGCGCGCGGGCCGGACGTCAGCCGGTCGCGCGCGGGAAGAAGCGCGTAGGAACGCCCACCGGCGGCGAGCCCGGCACGAAGGTCTCCGGATGCACCACGAAGCGCACGATATGCTCGACGAAACCGGCCTTATCGAAGCCGATCGAGCTGATCGGATAGGCGTCGTGGTCGGTGATGCTGAGATTGTCGAAGCCGTAGAGGCGGAAGCGGCTCGGTCGGTCGTCCGGAAAGAACCGGCGGCAGGCGTCGAGGACGCCCATCGCCATCGCGTCCGACGTGCAGAACACCGCGTCCGGCGTCGCCTCGTGCTGAAAGGCGGCCGCCGCCGCGCGCCCGCTCGCATAGGAATAGTCGCCCTGGAGAACCGCCGCGAGCGCAATGCCCTCCGCCTCGAAGGCCGCGCGATAGGAGGCCACGCGCTCGCCCTCGATCGCCGAAGAGGCGCGGCCGGTGACCAGCGCGGCGCTATGCACGCCCTTTGCGGCGGCGTCCGCGACCGCCTCGCGGATGCCCACCGCCTCGTCCGGCACCACGGCGGGCGACAGGGCATCGTGGCACCCGTTCATCATCACCACGAGGTCGGAGCGGAACATGCGCCGCACGGTCGCGGCATCCGCAAAGTCCGACCAGACCAGCGCCGCATCGACATGATGCGCGACGCCCTCGCGCAGGAACGCCTCGACGCGATCGACCGAGCCGACCTTCAGGAGCAGGACCTGCTTGCCGATCGCCTGGATCTCGCCGAGCAGCCGGTCGAAGAGGTCGAGGTCGGACAGGTCGTGGATGTGGTTCACCACCACGGCGACGAGGTTGGTCCGCTTCGTGGTGAGGCTGCGCGCCAGCGGGTTCGGCCGGTAGCCGAGCGCCTCGGCGGCCCGGAGCACGCGCTCGCGCTTGTCGGCCGAGACGGGGCGGGGCGAGGGCGACAGCGCGCGCGAGACCACCGCGCGCGAGACCTCGGCCAGCGCGGCCACGTCGGCCAGGGTCGGCCGTCCGGTCTTGTGGTCTGTCGTGTCGCTCAAACGTCGCCCCGGCGGATCGGGCTCGCACCCGTCCTCTTCCATGCGCCGCCTAGCGCCTGCGCGCAACACGCCGCGCGGCGGCCCCGTCGTTCTTCCCTCCGACCCGATTAGGAACGCCCATGAGCGAACACCCCGGTCTCGACCTCATGTATGACGAAATGCGCCGGCAGGGGCTCGACGCCCTCGCGACGATCGAGGCCGGCGCGCCGGTCGCCGTCCGCATCGCCGACGCGGTGCGCCGCACCGGCCGCATCGTGCTCTATGCGATGGGCGGCTCGCATCACGTCAACCGGATCGCCGAGCCGCTCTACCGCGACCTCGGCTGGGACGCGCGCGCGCTCAACGCCTCGGAGGCGCTCCTCTCGCCTCTGCCCGACGCGGCGCGCGCCGCGCTCGTCGTCTCGCAGTCGGGCGAGTCCGGCGAGATTCGCGACCTCCTGAAGCGCGGGCCCGGACGCGAGGAGCGCTTCGGCCTGACGCTCGAGGGCGACAGCACGCTCGCGCGCAGCGCACGCGCCTCGATCGTGGCGGCCGGCGGCACCGAGCGGGCGTTTGCCGCCTCGCGCTCGATCGTCCTGACGCTCGCCATGCACGGCGCGGTGCTGGAGGCGCTGGGCGCGCCGCAGGACGCGCTGCGGGCGAGCCTTGCCGAAGCCGCCGATCCGGCCGCGGTCGACGCCGCCGATGCCGCGCTCGCCGGGGTCGACGCCACGATCTTTGCCGGACGCCACGCGATGGCGGGCGTCGCGGAAAGCGCGGCGCTGTCGATGATGGAGCTTGCCCGCGTTCCGACGATCGGCTTGGAGGGCGGCCAGTTCCGCCACGGGCCGTTCGAGGTGCTGCGCCCCGGGCTCGGCGTGGTGCTGTTTCGCAGCCTCGGGCCCGACCGCGCCGGCGTCGCGCCGCTGGCGGAGGCCGCTGTCGCGGCCGGATGCGCCACGGTCGTCTTCGATGCGTCCGGCGACGCGCCGCCGCCGGGCACGGTGCATGTGCCGCTCCGGCGCGGCGAGGGGCTGGCGGCAGCCGCCAGCATGATCCTTGCGCTCCAGCACCTCAACATCGCCGTCGCGCGTCGCACGATCCCGGCGGGCATCGGCACGCCCCAGCGCACCACCAAGGTCACGGCCTGACGGGCGGGCGGAGGCGATGGTCCGGGAGGATAGCTTCATAGGGATCGACCTCGGCGGCACGCAGCTTCGCGTCGCGGCGATCGATGCGGCCGGCCGCATTCTCGACCGCCGCGCCGCGCCCGTCGATCGGGCCGGGGGCGTCCGGGCGGTGATCGGGCAGATGGAGGCGCTGATCGCCAAGGTCCGGCGCCCGGACACGGCGGTCGTCGGGATTGGCGTTCCCGGCGCCTTCGATCCGGGGCAGGGGCTCGTCCTCGACATTCCCGCCTTGGCCGGCTGGACCGCGATCCCGCTTGCCACTGAGATCGAGGCGCGCACCGGTCTTCCCACCGTCCTCGAGAACGATGCCAAGGTCGCCGCGCTCGGCGAGTGGCGCTTCGGAGCCGGGCGCGGCATCGCCGATTTCGCCTATCTCACGATCAGCACCGGCATCGGGGGCGCCTTCGTCGTCGGCGACCGGCTGGTGCGCGGATTCCGGGGTCTGGCCGGCGAGGTCGGCCACACCCGCATCACCGACCGCTCGGCGCCCTGCTCCTGCGGGCACGAGGGCTGCTGGGAGGCCGTCGCGTCCGGCACGGCGCTGGCGCGGGCCGCCCGTATGGCGGTGGACCGGCAACCCCGTTCACGGTTGGCGGCGCTCGCCGGCGAAGCGCCGGCCACGGGCGAAGACGTGACGCGCGCCGCGCGCGAGGGCTGCCCCGTCGCGCTCACGCTCCTGCGTGAGGAGGCGGCCTGGCTCGCCGCCGGCCTCGTCAACGTGCAGCATGCCTTTTCGCCCGAGCGCGTGGTGCTCGGCGGCGGCGTGTCGCAGGCGCTGGACCTGATGCTCGCGGACATCCGCGAGGCGATGCGCCGCCGTCTGCTTCCCGGCCACGAGGTGCCCGACATCGCCAGCTCGAAGCTCGGCGACGACGCCGGTCTGATCGGCGCCGCCGTGCACGCGAAGGAATCGCGATAAGCGCGACAGGTCGAGCGGCAGGGCGCTTCGCCGGCTTGTTCCTCCGGATGGCTCAACTTTTTCATCAAGATGGTTTGATGGCCTCCCGGTTTTCGCAGCTGCGAACCGACCCTAGCTCATGGGCGGAGGCCGGATGTTCCGGCTGCATGATGGAGCAAGACCCATGACCAAGTCCTGGAAGAAGCCCGAGATGTGCCAGGTGGCGGCCGGTTTCGAGATCACCCGCTATGCGGAAGCCGAGATCGCCGTGCGCAAGGACGCCAAGAAGTAAGGAGCCCGCAGGCTCGTTCCGACGGCCCGCCGCTCCTGCGGCGGGCCGTTTCCTTGTGCAGCGGGGCATGCGACAGGTGCGATTGAAGATCCTCGGATCGGCGGCGGGCGGCGGCTTCCCGCAGTGGAACTGCAACTATCGGCTGAGCCGCGCGGCGCGCGCGCGCGCGCCCGGCATCCGCCCGCGGCTGCAGTCGAGCCTGGCGGCGAGCGGCGGGGACGATCGCGGCTGGGTCCTCTTCAACGCCTCGCCGGATATCCGCCAGCAGATCAACGAGACGCCCGAGCTCCAGCCGGCCGCCGACGCGCCGTCCCGTTCGACGCCGATCCGCGCGGTGGTGCTCACCAATGCCGACGTCGATCATCTTGCCGGGCTCCTGTCGCTGCGCGAGCGACAGGCCTTCCATCTCTACGCGACGCCGCGGGTCCTCGGTGTTCTCGAGGCCAACCCGATCTTTCGCGTGCTCGATCCCGCCCTCGTCCGACGCGTGCCCGTGTTGCTCGACCGGCCCTTCGCGATCGAGGGGCCGCAGGGCGAGGCCGGGCTCACCGCCGAACTCTTCGCCGTGCCCGGCAAGGTCGCGCTGTTTCTGGAGACCGGCCGGCGCGCGCAGGATTTCGAGGCCGATCCCGAGGACACCGTCGGCGTGCGCTTGACCGACGCCGACGGACGGTCGGTCTTCTACGTGCCGGGCTGCGCCCGCGTCGATCCGGTGCTGCGGGCCCGGGTCGAGGGCGGCGACGTGCTCCTGTTCGACGGAACCGTGTTCCGGGACGACGAGATGGCCGAGGCCGGCGTCGGCAGCAAGACCGGCCGGCGCATGGGGCACCAGCCGATCACCGGCGAGGACGGCTCGCTCGACGCCTGGACAGGCGTCGGGGTGGCGCGACGCATCTTCGTTCACATCAACAACACCAATCCGATCCTCGACGAAGCCTCGCCCGAACGCCGCCTGGTGGAGGCCGGCGGCTGGGAGGTCGCGTTCGACGGCATGGAGATCGCCCTGTGACCCCGGACTTCCGGCTCGACCGCACGCTCTCGGCCAGCGAACTCGAAGACGTGCTGCGGCAGGTGGGGAGCGAGCGCTACCACATCCGCCACCCGTTCCACCGCCTGATGGTGGAGGGCCGCCTGACGCGCGGCCAGATGCAGGCCTGGGCCCTGAACCGCTACTGCTACCAGGCGGCGATCCCGAGAAAGGACGCCATCATCCTGTCGCGGATCGAGGACCGGTCGCTGCGGCTCGTCTGGCGCGAGCGCATCCTCGACCACGACGGCGACGGTGCCTCGCCCGGCGGCATCGAACGCTGGATGCGGCTGGCCACCGGCCTCGGGCTCGACGCCGCCATCGTCGCCTCGCAGCGTCTCGCCCTGCCGGCCACGCGCTTCAGCGTCGGCGCCTATCTGACCTTCGTCGAGAAGCGCACGCTTCTCGAGGCCATCGCCTCGTCGCTGACCGAGATGTTCTCGCCGCAGGTGATCGGCGAGCGCGTCGCCGCGATCCTCCAGCGCTACCCCTATATCGACGAGGACACGCTCGGCTATTTCACGCCGCGCCTGACGCAGGCCCCGCGCGACGTCGACGTCGCCCTCGCCCATGTGCGCGAGCACGCCCGCTCGATCGAAACGCAGCAGCTGGTGGTCGATGCGCTGATCGCCAAGTGCGAGATCTTGTGGACCATGCTGGACGCGCTGCATTTCAGCTATGTCGAGCCGGGCCACGTGCCCCCCGGCGCGTTCGTGCCGGAGGCGGCCTCGTGACGGCCCGCCGGAGACCGATGGCGGTCGAGGCCTCCCAGCCCGTCCTGCCGCGCCACGTTCGCATGCATTTCGACCCGCACCGGGGCGCCTGGGCGCTTCTTTCGCCGGAAAAGGTGCTCTGGCCCGACGAGATCAGCCTCGCGATCCTGCGACGCTGCGACGGACGCGCGAGGGTTGCCGAGATCGCCCGCGACCTCGCACGCGAATACGGAGCGGACGAGACCGAGGTGCGCGCCGACGTCCTCGCCTTCCTCCAGGACTGGAGCGACCGCATGGTGGTGCGCCTGTGAGCCTCGCCGGACCCGGACTTCCGATCGGCATCCTCGCCGAACTCACCCACCGCTGTACCCTGCAGTGCGCCTATTGCTCCAATCCGCTCGAACTGCTCAAGGCCGACCGCGAACTGGGCACCGACGACTGGGTCTCGATCTTCCGGCAGGCCGCCGATCTCGGCATCCTGCAGGTGCATCTGTCGGGCGGCGAGCCGACCCTCAGGCGCGACCTGCCGACGCTGATCGAGACGCTCGCCGCACGAGGGGTCTATACCAACCTGATCACGGCGGGCGTCGGCGTCGATGCGCCGCTCGTCGAGACGCTCCGGGCGGCCGGCCTCGACCACGTCCAGATCTCGTTCCAGGGCGCGCGGCCCGAGACCACCGAGCTGATCGGCCGGCTGAAGGGCGCGCACGAGCGCAAGCTCGCCGCCGCGCGCGCCGTGCGCGACGCCGGCCTGCCGCTCACGGTGAATGCGCCGATCCACCGGCACAACATCGACGAGGTGGAGCTCTTCATCGAGCTTGCCCTGGAGCTCGGCGCGGAACGTCTGGAGATCGCCAATGTCCAGTATTACGGCTGGGCGCTCCTCAACCGCGCGACGCTGATGCCCTCGCGCGCCGCGCTGGAGCGCCAGATCGCTGTAGTGGAAGCGGCGCGCGAGCGCCTGCGCGGCGTCCTTGCGATCGATTTCGTCGCGCCGGACTACTATGCGCGCTATCCCAAGGCCTGCATGGGCGGATGGGCGCGCGACGCGTTCATGATCACCCCCGACGGCACCGCGATGCCCTGCCATGGCGCGGCGTCGATCCCGCATCTCGTCTTCGACAACGCGGCACGGGTTCCGCTCGCCGACATCTGGGCGCGCTCGCCCGCCTTCGAGGCCTATCGCGGGACGGCCTGGATGAAGGAACCCTGCCGAAGCTGCGATCGGCGGGAGATCGATTTCGGCGGTTGCCGCTGCCAGGCGATGATGCTGGCGGGCGACGCCGCCGCCACCGACCCCGCCTGCTCTTTGTCGCCCCTGAACGATCGGATCAACGCCATCGCGCGAGACGAAGCGCAAGGCGAGGCGCCGCCGTTTCGCTATCGCCGGATCGGAGCGGCGAGGGAGCCGGCCTGAAACGCCTGGCCGCGGCCCGCGGCATCAGGGGGATGGCGGCACGAGGCGGAGGAGGCGTCCGGGCGTTCCGTCGGTCAGCACCTGGATGGACCCGTCGGGCGCGGACCGGACGTCGCGGATGCGGGTCTCGAGTTCGGCGAGCAGCAACGCCTGCCCGGTGATGCGTTGGCCGTCGCGCCGGACGAGGCGCACCGCCTTTTCCACCAGCGCGGGCACCAGCAGCGCGCCGCGCCATTCGGGAAACAAGGTGCCCTCGTAGACCGCAAGCCCCGACGGCGCGATCGAGGGCGTCCATTCGAGGAGCGGCGCCTCGAAGCCCGGCAGCGCGGCGAAGGGCGTGACGCGCGCGAACGTGTAGTCGAGGCCACGCGAGGCGAGCGGCCAGCCGTAGTTGCCGCCCGGCACGAGGCGGTTGAGCTCGTCGCCGCCGCGCGGCCCGTGTTCGGCAATCAGCAGCGCGCCGTCGGCTGGGTCGAGCGCGATGCCCTGGACGTTGCGATGGCCGAGGGTGAGGATCTCGGGTGCGGCGCTGCCCTGGCCCACGAACGGATTGTCCGGCGGGATCGATCCGTCGCGGTTGAGCCGCACGATCTTGCCGAGCGTGTTGGCGGGGTTCTGCGCCTCCTCGCGCCGGTCGAACCCGTCGCCGAGCGAAAGTGCCAGCGTGCCGTCCGGCAGGAAGGCGATGCGGCTTCCGTGGTTGGAGTCGCCCGATTTCGGTGTCGCGGTGAAGAGGACGCGCAGGTTGTCCAGCACGCCGTCGCCAAGGCGGGCGCTGACGAGCCGCACGTTGTTGGCGCTCGCGTCGCCATGAAGGAAGCTCAGGAAGATCCGGCCCGTCTCGCCGAAGTCCGGGTCCACCGCCACGTCCATCAGCCCGCCCTGGCCGGCCGTGTAGATCGGGGGAAGGCCGCGTACCGGCTCGGGATCGAGCGTCCCGTCCGCGCCGACGATGCGAAGCCGCCCCACCGCCTCGGTAACGAGGCGCCGCCCGTCGGGCAGGAAGGCGAGCGACCAGGGACGCTCCAGCCCCTCGACCTCGGCGACGATGCGGTAGCGCGCGGGATCGACGCGCGCGGGCTCGGCAACGGCACCCTCGGGAAGGCCTGCGAGGAACCCGATGGCAAGGAGACCCGCAGCCAGACGACGGCGTCGGGAGGCCGAGGGCATGTCGATGTTCGGGTTCATATCGGCGATCTCGCTCCTATCTCGACGGGAAGATAGGCGCGAAACGACTGGCGACGCCGCGGCACAAGGAATGGTGAACGATGATCGCAACCGCCGGGCGTCTCGCATTCGCCTTCCTGCTCGCGGTGCTGGCGACGGCGATCGCGGCCAGCATCGTCCAGACGCAGTTCAACCTGTCCGCGCTCACGGCGCTCGGCGCCCCCGTGACGCCCTCGATCCGCGCGCTCACCACGCTTCAGGACATCGCCTTCTTCGGGCCGGTGATGGCCGCAATCACGGCCGCCGCGTTTCTGCCGGGCCTCGCTGCCGCCTCGCTGGTGTCGCATGCCTTCCCGATCGCAAGGGGGCTGATCCATGCGGTGGCGGGCGCCGTGTCGCTGTGGACGGCCTTCGAAGTGATGGGTGTCTTCACGCCGATGCCGACGCTGGTCGCGGCCGCCCGCACGACCGAGGGCCTCCTGGCGCTCTCGTCGACCGGGCTGATCGGCGGCGCAATCTTCGCCCGCCTCACCGGTCGACACCGCTTGTCGCCCGCGCGAGCGGTCGCCTGAGGCCGCCGCTCAGTCCCGCGGGAGCCGCCGGTCGGACCCCTGCAGTTCCGGCGCCACCTGCCCGAAGTTGAAGCAGGCGACGAGCGCGATGCCGCCCAGCATGTTGCCGAGGAGCGTCGGCACGAAGAAGGTGAGGACGTAGTCGCGCAGCGTCGCCTCGCCGATCTGGACGAGATACGACGCCTCGACCGACCCCGCGATGATATGGGCGAAGTGACCGACGGCCACGACATAGGTCACGATGATGATGACGAAGGGCTTGGAATCGCCCGAGGCCGGCATCAGCCACACCATCAGCGCGATCAGCCAGCCGGCGAACACCGCCTTCAGCAGCATCGTCCAGAAGGGCGACGCCATCGTGGACTGCGAGAAGGCGGCCAGCGCCTGTTTGATCTCCGGCTCGAAGACGGGCGTGTGCGCGAGGACCGCCGAGAATATCCAGGTGGCCGCGACGTTCGAGAGTAGGACGATCAGCCAGAGCCGCAGCACGAGGCCGGCCCGCCGCCAGCTCGGCGCACGCAGCATGGGCAGGACGGGCGTCAGCGTGTTCTCGGTGAAGAGCTGCTGGCGTCCGAGCACCACGATCAGGAAGCCGACGGTGTAGCCGAGCGAGGTCAGGAGATGCTTCCACGGCGCTTCCGGCAGCGCCACGATCAGGATCGCCGGCACCACGACCGAGAAGCCGATCGACAGGCCGGCCGCAAGGCCCGACATCATCAGCGCGAAGCCGCTGCGCTCGAGCTCCCGCTCGCCCTCGACCCGGATCGTCTCGTGGATCAGCGCCGCGCTCGGGCGGCTCTGATGGTCGACGGCCCGCTGCTCGCCCTCGTTGAGGTCCTCGGCGGAGGCGGCGGGGGTCAGGCGGTTCGCATCGTCGTCGGTCATCGGGTTCTCGCCTTCGATCTGGTCTGCGCACCGCCGGCGGAAGGTCGCCAGGGTCTTCTTGAAAGTCGGCCGTGCGGGCGGGTGCGCAAGGCGCGGTACGGATCGAAGTCGTTGGCTGACGCCGGGAGGCCGGGTTGCCAGCGGTATCGGGTCGGGGCGCTCAGCGGGCGCGCAGCGTCACGCGGGTGAGTTCGGGCGGCACGAACAGGCGATAGGCGAAGCCGGGCCAGAGGGCTGTTCCGTTGCTGACGTAGAGCGTCATGTCGCCAACCGGGTAGACGCCGGAGACGAACCCCTCGTTGGCGTTGGCGACCAGCCGGTCGAAGCCGATCATCATGCCGCCGTGCGTATGGCCGGACAGCTGGAGGTCGACCCCGGCCGCGGCATTGGCCGCGGCCCCTTCCGGGCGGTGCTGGAGAAGGATGACGGGCGCATCCGGCGCCCCGCCGAGCGCGGTGCCGAGGTCGGGACCCGGCAGGCCGAAACGGTCCGCCACCGTGTCGGCGACCCCCGCGATCACCAGCTGCGCGCCGTCCCGCGCCACCACCTCGTGCCGGTTCACCACGGACCGCCAGCCCGGCGCGCCCAGACGCTCCATCCAGCGCTCGAACCCGAAGTAATATTCGTGGTTGCCCGCGATGAAGAAGATGCCGTCCGGCGCGCGGAGATCGGCCAGCAGGGCGACGTCGGCGACGCGCCGTTCCGGCGTCCCGTCGATCACGTCTCCCGACACCACGATCATGTCGGGCGTCAGGTCGTCGACGCGCCGCACGAGATCCTCGACCCAGCGTGCGTCGAAGAGGCGGCTGACATGGAGATCGGTGAGGTGGACGAAGCGGTAGCCGTCGAACGCGGGGGGAAGATCGGCGATCTCGACCTCGATCTCCTTCACCTCCGGCACCCGGATGGCGGAGGAGACGGCATAGCCGGAAACGCCGAAGCCCGCGACGGCGAGCGCCACACCGACGCCGGCCGGAACGCGCGCCATGCGGCGCCTGAAGGCCGACAGTGCGAGGGCGAGGACGTCGGCGAGCGCGTGGAGGATCGCAAAGAGAACGGCCCCGGCAAACAGCCAGTTCACCGCGATCACCACCGGGCGCGGCAGTTCGAGCGAGAACATGCTGCCCCAGACGAGATCAGTCAGCCAGTGGTGGCGCAGCAGGGCGAGAAGCGCGAGTGAGAGGGCGATGCGCCACGGGCCGATCGGCAGGCGCCGGATCACCCGCAGAGTGAGGTAGAGCCAGACGGCGATCGCGATCCACAAGAGCATGCGTGGTCCGTTCGGTGGGCGACGGCGATCGGCCGCGACCTGCCGGATGCGACGTCTCGGCAGCGCAGCGCGCGTGGGGGGAGGGCGTAGGCCTGCGCGAGCCCTTGCGGGCCGCACTTCGCAGGATGTGTGGCACTCGGGTCGTTTGGAAATAGACGGACGCCCGGCACTCCGCGCGTTCGCACCGGCGGGCCGAGGCCGGATCGGTGCGCCGCCGGCCGGACATGCCGGAGCGGCCGGCGAAGCCAGGGGGCTCGGCCGACCGCTTGCGAGGGATCTTGCGGGCGCTAGTTCTTGCGCACGTCCTCCAGCCAGAAGCGGCCGAGCGGGTTCTGGTAGAAGCCGTCGATATTGGCGCGCGTCACGTTGATGTAGGGGCTGTAGTAGAGGTCGATCCAGTTGACCTCCTCCTTGGCGATCTTCTGCAGCTCGACATACATCGCCTCGCGCTTGGCGGAGTCGGCTTCGGTGCGCGCCTTGGCGACCAGATCTTTCACCGTGTCGTTATTGTAGCGCGTCATGTAGTTCATGTTCGTGTCGTGGCCGAGCACGAAGGTGGTCTTCTGGTCGGGATCGAGGACGTCGTTGGTCCAGTAGCCGACGGCCACGTCGAAATCGCCGTTGATGAACATGTCCCACTGCGAGGCGGCGTCGACCTTGTTGATGTTGACGGTGACGCCCGCCTTCGAGAGCTGCTGCTGCATCAGGACGGCGATCTGCTCGTCCACCTCGTCGCCGGCCTTGACGTTGTAGTCGAGGGCAAGGTCGGAAGCGCCCGCCTCCGCCAGCATCGCCTTGGCGCGTTCCGGGTCGTAGGGGCGGCGCAGGTTGTCGGCGTAGTAGTAGAGCGCACCCTTCGGGATGTAGGAATTGGCGACCTCGCCGATGCCGAAGGTGACGGCGTCGACGATCGCCTGCTTGTCGATCGCCATGTCCAGCGCCTGGCGCACCGCGATCTCGCCGAGCTTGCCCTTCTCGTGGTTGATGAGCAGCGCGTCCTCGCGGGTCGAGGTATCGAGCGAGACCTTGAGCTGCGGGTCCTGCTTCAGCTGCTCGACGCGCGAGAAGGGCACGAAGATCGCCGCGTCGAGCTGTCCCGCCTGCACGTTCAGCATGCGCGTGTTGTCGTCGGGCACCGAGATCCACTCGACGCCGTCGAGGCTGACCTTGTCGGCCTCCCAGTAGTTCGGGTTCCTCTCGAGGATCACGCGGTCGCCGCGGACCCATTCCTTTACCGAGAAGGCGCCGGACCCGATCGGCGCGGATGCGAACTCCTCGCCCTTGGCCTCCACAACGGCCTTCGGCAGGACCGAGACGTTGGGCAGAGCCAGCGAGGCGAGGAAGGGAACCGAGGGCTCCTTCAGCTTGACGGTGAGCGTGCGCGGGTCGCTGGCCGTCGCCGTGTCGACGATCGAGTAGCTCGACGACCAGAGCGAGGCCGGATCGTCGCGGATGCGCAGGAGCGAGAAGGCCGCATCCTCGGCGGTGACGGGCGAGCCGTCCGAGAACTTCGCATCCCGCAGCTTGAACGTGTAGGTCAGCTTGTCGTCCGAGACGGTCCAGCTTTCCGCAAGGCCCGGCTCCAGCTTGGTGCCGGTCTTGTCGACCCGCACGAGCACGTCGAAGACGTTGGAATAGACCCAGTTGTCGACGTTCTGGGCCGAGGCGATAGGATCGAAGGTCGTGGAGTCCTCGCGCCGTCCGATCGTGAGGACGCCGGCGGCCTCCGCGATCGAGGCGGTGAGCGACAGGGCGGCGAGCGCCGTTGCGGCCAGAAGGCGGGTCATGCGGGGTCGGGACATGGAAAAGCCTCGCGGGTCGTTGGGGGAGGGGAGGTCGGCGGTTCGCGGACCGGCGCCGGGAGGGTGCCGGGCTCGAGGATGCAGGCCCAGCCGTGGTCGTCGGCGCGGCGCAGGGCGGGCGCCGGGCCGGTGCGGCAGCGATCCTCGGCATAGGTGCAGCGCGGATGGAACGGGCAGCCGGGCGGGGGATCGAGCGGGCTCGGCGGCTCGCCGCCCATTGGCGCCAGCGGCAGCGCGATATTGGGGTCGATCTCGGGGATCGAGGCGATGAGCGCCGCCGTATACGGATGGCGCGGCGCGCGGAACACACTCTCGGTTGGCCCCTCCTCGACGATCCGGCCGAGATACATCACGGCAACCCGGTCGCAGAGGCGGCGCACGACGGCGAGATCGTGCGCAATGAAGATCAGCGTCAGGCCGATCCGTTCTTTCAGGTCGAGGAAGAGGTTGATCACCTGCCCCTGGATCGAGACGTCGAGCGCGGCGACGCATTCGTCGGCGATGACGAGGCTGGGCTCGACCGCCAGCGCCCGTGCGATGCCGACGCGCTGGCACTGGCCGCCGGAGAGCGCGGCCGGACGCCGGCTGGCCAGCGCCGGATCGAGGCCGACCATCGCTAAAAGCTCGGCGACGCGGGGATCCGTTCCGCCACGCGGCGCCTTGCCGTGGACGCGCAGGACTTCGGCCAGCGTCTCGCCGACCGTGAGGCGTGGGTTGAGCGAGTTCGCGGGGTCCTGGAACACCATGGCGGTGCGCCGGCGCAGCGCCTTCAGGTCGGCCCGCCGGCCGTCCGAGACCGCCAGCCCGTCGAGCAGGACGTGGCCGCCCGAGATCGGCTCAAGCCCGAGAAGCGCGCGGCCGAGCGTCGACTTGCCCGATCCCGATTCGCCCACGATCCCGATCGTCTCGCCGCGCCGGACCTGAAGCGAGACGCCGTTCACCGCCTGGACGCTGCGCCGCCGGAGGCCGAGGGGCCCCGCACCGGGGCCGGGAAAGCGGACGACGACATCGTCGGCTTCGAGGATGATGTCGGGCTGGCTCATGCCGCGCCCTCCAGTATGCCGTGCCCGAGCGGATGGTGGCACGCCGCGCGTCGCTCCGTATCCATGGCGACGAGCGGCGGCTGGCGGGTACGACAGACCTCGCCCGAGCGGGGGCAGCGGGGATGGAACCGGCATCCGGACGGCATCTCGCCGGCGCCCGGCGGCTGACCTTCGATGGTGCGAAGGCGCCTCGCCCCGGTGCTCCGGGCCGGCTGGCATGCGACGAGGCCGGCCGTGTAGGGATGGCGCGGCTGCATCAGCACGTCGCGCTTCGGCCCGATCTCGCAGAGGCGGCCGGCATAGAGCACCGCGATCCGGTCGCAGAGCTGCGACACGACGCCGAGGTCGTGGGTGATGAAGACGATCGACAGGCCGCGCCGGTCGCGAAGGTCGAGGAGGAGGCGCAGGATCTGCGCTTGGACCGTCACGTCGAGCGCCGTGGTCGGCTCGTCGGCGATGAGGATGTCGGGATCGGAGGCGAGGGCGACGGCGATCATCGCGCGCTGGCGCATGCCGCCGGAAAACTCGTGCGGGTAGGCCTCTGCGCGCCGCTCGGGATCGGGGATGCCCACCTGCCGGAGAAGCTCGACGCTTTCCGCGCGGGCCTCGCGCCGCCCGAGGCCGCGTGTCAGGCGCACGGTCTCGGCGATCTGCTCGCCGATGCGCATCACCGGATCGAGGTGGCTCGCGGGGTTCTGGAAGACCATGCCGATCTCGCGACCTCGCAGCGGCGCGAATTGCGCATCGGACAGCCCGGCGACCTCGCGGCCCTTCAGGCGGATCGCGTCGGCCGACACGGCGAGCGCCGGCGGCAGGAGCCGCATCAGGGCGCGGCAGGCGACCGTCTTGCCCGAGCCGCTCTCGCCGACGAGCCCGAGGATCTCGCCGCGCTCCAGCTGGAAGGAGAGGTCGTCGACGATCCGGCGCTCGCCGAACGGGCCGGACGCGGTGACGGTGAGGCCTTCGACCTCCAGCGCATGCGAACCCGCCCCGCTCATGCGCGCCGCCCGAGGACGTCGCCGAGCCCGTCGGCGACGAGGCTGAAGCTGAAGGCGAGGAGCACGATCGCAAGGCCCGGGAAGGCGGAGATCCACCAGGCGCGCGCGAGAAAGGCCTGCCCCTCGGCCACCATGATTCCCCATTCGGCGGCGGGCGGCTGCACCCCGAGGCCGAGATAGCTGATCGCCGCGCCCGACAGGAGGACGAGCACGCAGTCCGACATGGCGAAGACCACCGACGCGGTCAGCGCATTGGGCAGGAGGTGGCGGAACATGATGCGCGCATGGCCGAAGCCGAGCGAGCGGGCGGCGAGCGCGAAGTCGCTGCCCTTCAGGACGAGGATCTGCGCCCGCACGAGCCGCGCGTAGGACACCCAGCCGACCAGCGCCATCGCGATGAAGAAGCTCTGGAGGCCGGGTCCGAGAATGGTGATCACGGACAGCATCAGGACGAGGAACGGAAAGGCGAGGACGACGTCGACGACGCGCATGAAGATGCCGTCGACGAGCCCGCCGAAATAGCCGGACACGGTGCCGACCACCGTGCCGATCAGGAACGGGAAGACCACGCCGAAGACGGCGAGCTGCAGGTCGATCCGCGTGCCCCAGATGATGCGCGAGAGGATGTCGCGCCCATAGTTGTCGGTGCCGAAGGGATGGGCGAGCGAAGGCGGGGCAAGACGCGCGGCGGCATCCTGGAAGATCGGGTCGTAGGGCGCGACGAGCGGGGCGAGGAGCGCGAGAAGAAGAAAGCCCGCGAGCAGCGCGAGGCCCGCGACGAGCGGCAGCGGCGTCCCTGCGCCGCGGCGCGGCCGGGCGGGAACGAGCAAGGGGGCCGGGACGGGGACGACGCTCACAGGCGCACCCGGGGGTCGGCCGTGACGGTCAGGACGTCGGCGAGGAAGTTCACGAGGACGGTGGCCAGCGCGAAGACCATCGCAACGCCCTGCACCACCATGTAGTCGCGCGAGAAGATTGCCCGGACCAGGAGCTGACCCATGCCGGGGATGGCAAAGACCTGCTCCACCACGACGGTGCCCCCGATCAGCCAGCCGATGTTGACCGCCAGGAGGTTGAGCGTCGGAAGGATCGAGTTGGGCAGGACGTGGCGCCGGAAGATCACGGCCTCGGGCAGGCCACGCGCGCGGGCCGCGAGCGCGACGTCGGACCGCATCTCGGCGATCAGCGAGGCGCGCAGCTGCCGCGTGAGGACGGCCGACAGCGAGAGCGCGACGGTGAGCCAGGGCAAGGCCATGTGGTGCAGCTTCTCTGCGATCGTGTCGCCGTAGCCCGAGACCGGAAACCAGCCGAGCGTCACCGAGAAGAGGATGATCAGCATGATCGCCAGCCAGAAGTTCGGCAGGCCGAGGCCGAGCGTCGAGGCGAGCCGCACGCTGCTGTCGGTGGCCGAGCCCTGCCGCCGCGCGGCGATCGTGGCGAGCGGCACGCAGATGAGGAGCGACAGCACGACCGATCCCGCCACCAGCACCAGCGTCGGCTCGATGCGCTGGAGGATCAGGCCGAGGACGTCGACCTTGTAGAGGATCGAGCGGCCCATCTCGCCGTGCCCGAGATTGCGCAGGAAATAGAGGTACTGAAGCCAGAGCGGCTCATCCAGGCCGAACTGCGCGCGCACGCGCTCCAGCGCCTGCGGCGTCGCGCGCGTGCCAAGGATCAGCCGCGCCGGGTCGCCGGGGATCGAGCGGACGAGCACGAAGGTGACGAGGCTGATGCCGATCAGGACCGGGATCAACTGGAAGGGGCGCGACAGGACGAAGCGATAGCGATGCATCGGGCGGGCTCAGGCGGCTCCCGCAAGGTCGGCGGCTCGGCTTCGCCCGCCGCGACGGGCGAGGAAGTCGACCAGCACGGGGAAGAACGCGGCCGGCTCCTCGAAGAAGGGCATGTGGCTGGAATTGGGGAAGACGCGGAGCTCGGCGTCGGGCAGGGCGAGCTTCATGCGCATGGCGCAGGCCGGCGTCAGTTCGTCGTGCTGGCCGACCGTGATCAGCGTGGGCACCGTGATCCGATGCATGTCGGGAATGCGGTTCCAGTCCTTCAGGTTGCCGGTATAGGTGAACTCGTTCGGCCCCTGGATCGTCTCGTAGGGACCCATGTTCCAGTCGCCCAGCGAGCGGCGCACCGGGGCCGGCCATTCGGCGAGGCGGCAGACATGCCGGTAGTTCAGGACCGTGATCGCCGCCTGGTATTCGGGATGGTCGAGCGTCCCCTCCGCCTCATGGCGCTGCATCATGGCGACCGTCTCGGAGCCGAGCGCCTCGCGCAGGCGGCCGAGTTCGGCGACGAGATGGGGAATGTCGGCCGCCGTGTTCTCGAGCACCAGCGTGCGCAGCGCCCGCGGATGGGTCAGCGCGTATTCGACCGAAAGCCAGCCACCCCAGGACTGGCCGACGAGGTGGACGGGGCCGAGATCGAGGGCTTGGCGCACGGCCTCCACCTCGCCGACATAGCGCGTGATCGTCCACAACGCGGGATCGGTCGGCCGGTCCGAGCGCCCGGTGCCGAGCTGGTCGAAGGCGACCACGCGATAGCCGTGGTCGACGAGGCAGGAATGGGAGTCGCGCAGGTAGTCGCAGGGCAGGCCGGGCCCTCCGTTGAGGAGGAGGATCGTCTCGTCGCCCTCGCCGAACGAATAGGTGACGACGCTGCCGCCCTCGACCTCGACACGCTGGACTTGGTCCGGTTCGATCTCGCGCCACATGGCCGCCCGTCACTCTGTTGGTTGCTTCGCGCCGAGACTAGGCCGGGGTTCGCGCCCTGCGAAAGCTATCAAAACTAACAGGATGGCAGCGTGCCCGCTTGCCCGGCGCCGCACAAGATGTGAACATGCCTCAATGTTCAGCAGCGGGATGCGCCCGTGACGGCCTGGAATGCTTTGGAACTCGAGGCGGCGCTGGAGGAGGCGCCGACGATCGGCGCCCGCCTCGACATCGCCCATGCGGCGATGGCGGCGCTCGGGCTCGGCGCCCTGATCTACGACTACGCGCCGGTCGCCTACACGCACGAGGGCGAACTCATCACGCCGTCGTTCTTCGGGATGCGCGAGGTGCCGGACGACATGGTCGACCTCTGGTCGTCGAGCGGTTTCTACCAGATCGATCCGGTGCAGCATCTGGCGCTGAACAGCCCGCGCCCGTTCGTCTGGAGCTACCGCCGGAACGGGCAGACGGTGCTCAACCGGGCGCTCGACGAGCGGCACGAACCGGTCGTCACCTATGTCCACGACATGGCGATCACCTGCGGCATGACGGTGCCGATCCATGGGCGGTCGGGCGACTGCGCGACGGTGACCGGCATCCGCTATGGGGCCGAGGACGATTTCCACCGCGAGGGCGCCGAGTTGCTTGGTGACTTCACGCTCCTCGCCCACGCGGTCCATGCCGCGGTGGAGCCGCTGTTCGGCGAGGCGGAGCGCCGCTCGCGCGCGGTGCACCTGACACCGCGCGAGCGCGAATGCCTGCGCTTTTCTGCCGAGGGCCTGTCGGCGAAGGACATTTCCGGTCGCCTGTCGCGCTCGGTGCCGACCGTCACGATGCATCTGAACGCCGCCGCCCGGAAGCTCGGTGCGCGTAACCGGGCGCAGATGATCGCGCGGGCCGCGCACTACCGGCTGCTATAGGCTGCGAAGGTCGAAGCGGAGCCCGGTGCGCTCAGTCCGCTGCCGCGAAGTAGTAGACGGAGAGCGACAGGCCGATCAGGATCACGATCCCGCGCAGGATCGATTGCGGCAGCCGCTTCGCTGCCCAGACGCCGGCGTAGCCGCCGAGCGCCACGCCCGGCACCATGGCCGCCGCGTGGGGCCAGCTGATCAGCCCGCCGCTCACGAACACCGCGATGGCGACGAGCGCGATGACGATCGACAGGAGGTTCTTCAGGGCGTTGAGGCGGTGGTAGTCGGCAGGTTGGGTGAGGCCGAGCGTCGCCAGCATCATCACGCCCATCCCCGCGCCGAAGAAGCCGCCGTATAGGGCGGTCAGGAACTGGACTATGCTGCCGGGTAGGGTGCCGACGCGCGCCGACGCTCCGGCTTCGCGCGGCTTGGGCTTCAGCCACGGGCCGGCGGCGAAGAGCGCCGTCGCCCCGAGCAGCAGCCACGGCACGGTGAGGCGGAACTCGTCGTTGTCGAGGACGAGAAGGATCGCCGCGCCGGCCAGGGCGCCGAGCGCCGACAAGAGCGCCAGCAGCAGTGCGCCGCGCCAGAAGCGCGCAATGTCGGCGCGATAGGCGAGTGTCGAGGTGACGTAGCCCGGAAACTGCGTCACCGAGGACGTGGCGTTGGCGACGATCGGCGGCACGCCGGCGAGGCTGAGCGCGCCGAACGTGATGAACGTGCCGCCGCCGGCGACGGCGTTGATCGCACCCGAGACAAAGCCCGACAGGAACAGGAGGAGAATCCAGAGAAGGGACATGCGCGGGGACGATCGCCGGAGGGGTTCGGGGAGGGATCAGGCGGCCTGCACGAGATGGCCGGGGCCGACCTGCGTGTAGGTCCGCTCGGGCGGAACGTAGCTCAAGGGGCGCACCGCGCTGCGCAGGTCGTCCGAGCCGACCGTGCGCTTCAGGTGGCGTCGCGACGGATCGGGCACCGGGACCGCGGCCATCAGCTTCTTCGTGTAAGGGTGCTGCGGGTTCTCGAAGATGGCCTGGCGCGGCCCGATCTCGACGATCTCGCCGAGATACATCACCGCCACGCGATGGCTCATGCGCTCCACCACCGCCATGTCGTGGCTGATGAAGAGATAGGCGAGGCCCATCTCCTCCTGCAGGTCGAGGAGGAGGTTACAGACCTGGACCTTGATCGACACGTCGAGCGCAGACACCGCCTCGTCGGCGACGATCACCTTCGGCTTCAGAGACAGGGCACGCGCGATGGCGATGCGCTGGCGCTGTCCCCCGGAGAACTCGTGCGGAAAGCGGTCCGCCGCCTCCTCGCCGAGGCCGACGCGGCCGAGAAGGTCCGCGACCATGGCCTCCGCCTCGCGTCTCGTGCCGAGACCGTGGGCAAGGAAGGGCTCGGCCACCGTCTCGCCGACGCTCATGCGCGGGTTGAGCGAGGCGAACGGGTCCTGGAAAATCATCTGGGCGCTCTGGCGCATGCGCCGCAGCTCGGCGGGGCCGAGATTGCGCACGTCCCAGCCGTCGAGCTGGATGGTCCCGTCGCTCGGCTCCAGAAGGCGGATCACCGAACGCCCCGTGGTGGACTTGCCGCAGCCGGACTCGCCGACGATCGACAGGGTCTCGCCGGCGCGCAGGTCGAAGGACACGTTCTCGACCGCGTGGACCGAGCCGGTGCGGCGCCCGAACGCGCCCGAGCGCACGGGAAAGCGGGTGCACAGGTTGCGAACGCTGAGGATCGGCGTCGCCTCCGACCCGAGCGACACCGCGAGCGGCGCGCCTTCGACGAGCGCCCCATCCTCAATGCCGACCGTCGGGAACCGGCGCGGCATCGCCTCGCCGTTCATCGAGCCGAGGCGCGGCACGCTGGCCAGAAGCGAGCGCGTGTAGGGCTTGGCGGCATTCGAGAAGATCTCGGCCGTCGGTCCGCTCTCCACCACCGAACCGCGGAACATCACCAGCGTCCGGTCCGAGATCTCGGCCACGACCCCCATGTCGTGCGTGATGAAGAGGACGCTCATGCCGTCCTCGTCCTGCAGCGTCTTGATGAGGTCGAGAATCTCGCCCTGGATCGTGACGTCGAGCGCGGTCGTCGGCTCGTCGGCGATCAGGAGCTTGGGCGACGAGGCGAGCGCCATCGCGATCATCACGCGCTGTCGCATGCCGCCGGAGAACTCATGCGGGTAGCTGCCGAAGCGGGAGGCGGCGTTGGGAATGCGCACCTTCTCGAGCGTGCGGATCGTTTCGGCGCGCGCGGCCGCCGCGCCCATGCCGCGATGGCGCATCAGCACTTCGGAGATCTGCCGCCCGATCGTGTAGACCGGATTGAGGCTCGTCATCGGCTCCTGGAAGATCATCGCGATCTCGTTGCCGCGCACGTCTCGCATCGCGCGCTCGGGGATGGCGAGGAGGTCGCGGCCTCCCATCGTCACCGAGCCCTCGATCCGGCTCGCGCCCTTGGCGAGGAGCCGCATGATGGCGAGCGAGGTGACCGACTTGCCCGATCCCGACTCGCCGACGATCGCCACCGTCTCGCGCGGGGCGACGTCGAAGGAGGCGCCACGCACCACGGGTTTCCAGGTTCCCGCAACGGGAAAGGACACCGTGAGGTCGCGCACGGACAGGATCGGGGCAAGGGTCATGGCGCGGGTCTCCTTATCGGCCGACGGCGTAGGCCTGCATGAGGCGCGGCGTCGCCGCCGCGCGCAGGAGGCCGGACGGGTCGCGCTGCGCGGCCGTCAGGCGGCCGATGCTCCAGGGATCGGTCACGGCGAGGCGGTGGCCGCGACGCTCGAGTTCGGCCAGCGTCGCATCGCCGAAGGAGCGCTCGATCGTCAGGTTGCCCGGCGAGCGGGTTCGCGGATGGAACGAGCCGGGAAAATGCGTCGTGTGGAAGAGCGGGCGATCGATCGTCGCCTGCAGGTCGCCGCCGTGATGGATGTAGCGCAGGAAGAAGGAAAGCTGCCACTGGTCCTGCTGGTCACCGCCGGGCGTCCCGAAGGCCAGCCGGCGGCCGTCGCCGTGGATGGCGAGCGAGGGCGTCAGCGTCGTGCGCGGGCGCTTGCCGGGCGCGAGCGAGGTCGGAAGGCCCGGCGTCATCCAGAACATCTGGGCGCGCGAGTTGAGGCAGAAGCCGAGGTCCGGGATGATCGGCGAGGACTGGAGCCAGCCGCCGGAGGGCGTTGCCGAGACCATGTTGCCCCAGCGGTCGATCACGTCGATATGCACCGTGTCGCCGCGCTTCTCCGACAGGTGCGACATGGTCGGCTCGTAGACGGTGCCGGCCGTCATGCCGTCGGCGTTCAGCATGGCCATCGTGCGGTCGTGCAGGTCCTCGAAGCCTGGAAGGCGCCCGGCATCGAGGTCGAGCGAGGCGCGATCCATCCGGATCAGCCCGCGGCGCTCGTCGTTGTAGGCGTCCGACAGCAGCCGATCGATCGGCACGTCGCCGAAATTCGGGTCACCGTAGTAGATGTCGCGGTCGGCATAGGCGAGCTTCATCGCCTCGGTGACGACATGGACGAAGTCCGGGCCTTCGGTATCGAGGTTCTTGAGGTCGAAGCCCTTGAGGAGCGCCAGCGACTGGAGGAGCACCGGACCCTGCCCCCAGGGCCCGGTCTTGGCGACCGTCCAGCCCTCGTATTCGTAGGTCTGCGGCGCTTCCACATGGGCTTGGTAGCCCGCGAGGTCGTCGGCGGACAGGACGCCGCGATGGCGGGCGCCGCTGCCGTCCATGACCTCGGCCGTGTCGAGGTAGCGCGTGATCGCGTCGGCCACGAAGCCGCGATAGAAGGCGTTGCGGGCCGCCTCGACGCCGGCCTCGCGGCTGCCCGCCGCCTCGGCCTCCGCGACGATCCGCCGCCAGGTTTCGGCGAGCACCGGGTTCCTGAACAGGGTGTGGGCTTCCGGCACGACGCCGGCCGGCAGCCACGTCGCATGCGAGGTCGGCCACTCCGTCTCGAAGAAGGTGGCGAGCCCACGGATCGTCTCGGACACCCGCGGGAGGACGGGATGGCCGTGCTCGGCGTAATGGATCGCGGGCTCGAGGACCTCGCGCACGCTCATGGTGCCGTAGTCGCGCAGCATCAGCATCCAGGCGTCGAAGGCGCCGGGGATGACGGTGGCAAGCAGACCGTTGCCGGGAATGATCCGCAGCCCTTCCGCGCGGTAGTGCTCCAGCGTCGCGCCGGCGGGCGCCGTGCCCTGGCCGCAGATTACCTCGGTGCGCCCGGTGGCCGCCGAGTAGACGATCGCCGGCAGGTCGCCGCCCGGTCCGTTGAGGTGCGGCTCGACGATCTGCAGCGCGAAGCCCGTCGCCACCGCGGCATCGAACGCATTGCCGCCCCGTTCCAGGATGCTCATGCCGACCGCGGACGCGATCCAGTGGGTGGAGGCGACGGTGCCGAACGTGCCGAGGATCTCGGGGCGCGTGGTGAAGGGAACGGCGACGGGTGGCAGCATGGGAGGTGTCCGGATCAGGATTCGCGGGGGTCGAGCGCGTCGGCGAGGCCGTCGCCCAGGAGATTGAAGGCGATCACGACGGTGAAGATCGCGGCGCCCGGTGACAGCGCCATCCAGGGCGCCTGGCCGAGGAAGTTCTTGGCGGTGTTCAGCATCGACCCCCAGGACGCGGCCGGCGGCTGCTGCCCGAGGCCGAGAAACGACAGGGAGGCTTCGGCGATGATGGCGGTGGCGATGGTCAGCGTCGCCTGCACCACGATCGGCGGCAGGACGTTGGGAAAGATGTAGCGCCACAGGATGCGCGGGTGACGCAGGCCGACCGAGCGGGCGCCCTCGACATAGTCCTCCGTCATCACCGACAGGACCTGCCCGCGCGTGAGGCGCACGAAGACCGGCATCGCCGACAGGCCGATCGCGATCATCGCGTTGCCGAGCGAGGGGCCGAGGAAGGCGGCGAGGGCGATGGCGAGGATCAGGAACGGCATCGCGAGGAAGGCTTCCGTCAACCGCGAGACGACCTGGTCGAACCATCCGCCGAAATAGCCGGAGAGGAGCCCGATCGGCACGCCGATCGCCACCGCGATCAGCACCGACACGATGCCGGCGGACAGGGAGGCCCGCGTGCCCCAGACGAGGCGCGAGAGGATGTCCCGGCCGATCTCGTCGGTGCCAAGCCAATGGGCGGCGGACGGCGCCTTGCGGATCACGCTCCAGCTTGTCGCGTTCGGGTCGGGCAGGGGCAGGAGGGGGGCGAGGATCGCGGCCAGCGTGAAGAAGGCGACGATGACGAGGCCGACGAGCGCGCCGCGATTGGCCGCGAGCTTGCGCCAGGAACGACGCATCGGCGTGTCGCGCAGGGCGCTGGCCGCCGGGACGGCGGTGGTGGCTGCGATGCTCACAGGGCGGTCCTCATGCGCGGGTTGAGGAGGACGTAGAGAATGTCGGCGACGAGGTTCATGGCGATGAAGCCGACCGCCGTGCACAGGACGACGCCCTGCACCACCGCGTAGTCGCGATTGAACACGGCATCGACGATCAGCTTGCCGAAGCCGGGGATCGTGAAGATCTGCTCGGTGAGGACGGCCCCGGCGAGGAGGTCGCCGAAGAGGAGCGCCGAAAGCGTGACGACCGGCAGGAGCGCGTTGCGGAACCCGTGTCCCAGCACGACCTCGCGCGGCGACAGGCCCTTGGCGCGCGCCGTGCGCACGTAGTCGGCCTTCAGCGCGCCGAGCATGGCCGAGCGCGTGTGGCGCATCAGGGTCGCCGCCAGCGGCGTCGACAGGACGAAGGCCGGCATGATCATGGTCTCGAGGGCGCGGACCGGATCGGAAAAGAGCGGGGCGTAGCCGGAGGCCGGCAGCCAGCCGAGGTTCACCGAGACGAGGAGGATCAGCATGATGCCGAGCCAGAAGTTCGGCACCGAAAGGCCCGACAGCGCGACGAGGTTCGCCGTCACGTCGATCGCCGAGTTCTTGCGCACGGCGGCGAGAATGCCGGCCGGTATGCCGATCGCCATCGCAAGGATCATCGCCAGCACCGCGAGCTGGATGGTGACGGGCAGCTTCTCGAGGATCAGCTCGGTCACCGGCTGGTTGGTGCGCAGCGAGATCCCGAGGTCGCCGCGCAGGAGGTCGCCGAGCCAGTAGACGTATTGCCAGATGATCGGATCGTTCAGGCGATACTTCTCGCGCAGGAAATCGAGCGTCGCGGGATCGCGCTCCTCGCCGGCCAGCGCCAGGATCGGATCGCCCGGCAGGAGCTTCTGCAGGAGGAAGACGAAGACGGAGACGATCAGAAGCGTCGGGATCGCAAGAAGGAGCCGCTTGGCGATGATGCTCAACATGACGGGCCTCGGGAGGAGAGGCCGGCGGCGCGCGATCGCGGCCGCCGGGCGTTGAGAAGGGGCGTCAGTCGGCCTTGTTCATGCCGCGCAGGCGGATCAGGCCGTCGGGATAGGGCGTGAAGCCGGACACGTCGGTGTCGAAGGCGTAGATGTAGGACTGGTTGCCGAGGTAGATGATCGGCATGTCGTCCTGCATGATCGCGGTGGCTGCGTCGTACTTCACCTTGCGCGCGGCCGGATCCGGGATGGTACGCGCCTCGTCGAGCAGGGCATCGAGCGCGGGATTGCAGTATTTCACGTCGTTCTGGCCACCCGCGCAGGTGATGAACTGGTGGACGTTGCCGTCCGGATCGAGCCGGCCCGACCAGTCCGAGCGCGAGATCTGAAAATCGCCCGAGCTTTGTGCGGCGAGGAGCGTGGTGAACTCGGTCGCCTGCAGCGAGACGTTGAAGCCCGCCTCGGCGACCATCGCCTGGACGACCTGCATCGCCTGCATCGTCACCGGCACGTTGGCCGCCTGCAGCTGCACGTCGACGCTCGACACCCCGGCCTCCGCCATCAGGGCCTTCGCCTTCTCGATGTCGCGGGCCGGCACGGGGAAGCTCGTGTTGAACCAGGGGCTTTCCGGTGGGAATGGCTGGTTTCCGGCGGCCTGCGTGCCCTCGTAGACCACCTGGTTGATCGCATCGCGGTCGATGGCGAGCGAGAAGGCTTGGCGGACGCGCTTGTCCTTGCCGAGCGGGTTGTCGGCCCGTGCGCCGTTGGCGACGTTCACGTAGAGCGCTTGGTAGCCGAGGCCGATCACCGTCTCGCTCTTCAGGCTCGAATCGGCGGCAACCGCTGCGGCGTCGCTCGCGGCCACGCGCTCCACCATGTCGAGATCGCCCGAGCGCAGGTTGGCGAGGCGCACGGTGGTGTCCGGGATCGGAAGATAAGTGACGCGATCGAGCGGGTAGTTCGCCGCGTCCCAGTGCTCGGCGAACTTCTCCAGAACGATGCGATCCTGCTGGACGCGCTCGACGAAGCGGTAGGGACCCGAACACACCGGGTTGGCCCCGAAGTTCGCGCCGCTGGCAGCCGCCGCTTTCGGCGAGACCATCATGCCCGCCCGGTCCGACAGCTGGGCGAGCAGCGAGACGTCGGGCGTGCCGAGCGTGAAGGTCACCTGATAAGCGCCCGTCGCCTCGACCTTCGAAACCGAGGCGAGCTCGCTCTTGCGCCGCGATTCTGGCAGCGTCTTCATCCGTTCGATGTTGAAGACGACCGCCTTGGCGTCGAGCGGCTCACCGTCGTGGAAGCGGGCGTCCTGGCGCAGGTTCATGACGAGGCTGCGGGCATCGTCCGACCATTTCCAGTCGGTCGCCAGCTGCGGGACGATCTGGAGATCGGTCGAGATGTCGACCAGCTTGTCGCAGAGCGCGGTGTAGACGATGCGCCCGACGAAGGTGCGCGACTGGGCGGGGTCGAGGACATCGGCATCGTCGCCGAGGCCGATCCGCAGCTCGGCCGACAGGGCAGGGCCGGCGAGAGCGGCGGTCAGGAGAAGGGAAACGGCAAGGCGTCGAAGGGTCATGGCGTCGCGTTCCTGAAAGATCGGGGGAGGGGTCAGACGGGCTCTAGCTCTTGGGCGGCTGGTGGGACGTGCGGCGGCACCGGCTCGATCGAGGTCTGCCGGATCAGGATTTCCTGGATGAGGAGGAGGTGCTCGCGCATCGCCTCGCCGGCCCGCATCGGGTCGCGCGCCGCGATGGCGTGGACGATGGCCCAGTGCTGCCCAAGCGTGGCCGCGCGCGAGCCGGCGAGCGTGCGGGCCCGTTCGCGGACGATGCGCCAGCTGTCGTCCTGGCGGATGCGGTCGACCGTGTCGAAGAGCGCGAGAAACAGACGGTTGCGGGCGCTGATGGCGATCTGCCGGTGCAGGGCGCCGTCCCAGAGCTCGCGCGCGTCGGCGTCCTCGGTTCCCGCGATGCGCTCGACGAGCTCGCGCATGCGCTCGACATCGGACGGCGTCGCCCGCATCGCGGCGAGCTGTGCAAGCGGCGGCTCGATCCGCAGGCGGACTTCCATGATCTCCAGGAAATCGATCGAGGCGACGAGGGGATCGGTCTGTGCCGGCGAGGGATCCGGCCGGGGGCCGGCAAAGGTGCCCGAGCCCTGGCGCCGCCAGACGACGCCCTCGGCCTCCAAGACTTCGAGGGCGCGCCGAACGGCGCTCCGGCTGACGCCCAGCTGCTCGGACAGGGCGCGCTCGGTCGGAAGCCGCGTTTCCTCTCGTCCTGCAAGCTGACCCAGCAGGTCGCGGATGCGACCGAGAGCCAGGGCGGAATTGTCGGGGCCAGTGAGCGACAAGGGGTGACCAAACCAATGAACGATTGGTTCAGACAAATCGCTTTCATTGGCCGTGTCAACCGTATTTTGTGCAGATCGAGAGATGCACATTTTCTGGTCACTGAGGCGGCCGGAAACCCTGCGGTTCTTTCGGAGGCCCAACCGGCTCAGTTGGATGCCTCGTCTTTGAACGGTCCTTCAAACCATGGTCGTCTAAGCACGCCGGATCGAACCCTTATCCCTTCCTCAACCATCGAAGGGCCAATGTGACGCAGCGGCAGGGCGGGGGCGCAGCATGGATCTGACATTCAATCTCAACATGATCGATGTCCCGATCTTCGTGGTGGACGTCGAGTCCGGCCCACGCTTTCGCATCTTCGGCATGAACCAGGCGGCCGAGAAGGAAACCGGGCAGTCCAGCGGAAGCCTGGCGGGGCGCATGTTCGAGGACTGCGTTCCACTGGCCAAGGCCAGCATGCTGACGGATCGCTACGGGGTCTGCGTCCGGTCGCGTCGCTCGATGCAGTTCGAGGAGCGGGGCGAGATGTCCCCGACCGGCGACTGGTACCGGACGACGCTCTCGCCCTGCATCGACCGGGAAACCGGGGAGGTCGTGCGCATCCTGACGATCTGCCAGAACATCACGGCGACCAAGCGCCTCGCCAACGCGGCGCTGAAGGATGCGCTGACCGGTCTTGCCAACCGGCGCGGCTTCGAGGGGATGCTCGCTGAGCGGTGCGACGCGGCCATCGCATCGCGCCTCGGCTTTGCCCTGGTGGTCGTTGACCTCGACGGTCTGAAGGGGATCAACGACCGCCACGGGCACGACGCCGGGGACGAGGCGATCCGGCGCGTCGGGGCCTGGCTTCGAGATCACGTGCGTCCCGGCGAGGCCGCCGCGCGGATCGGGGGCGACGAGTTCCACCTGCTCCTGGAAGAACCCGACGAGGCTTGCCTCGACCGGCGCCTCGATGCGCTGCGCGAAGCCGCCGCCGACGAGCTTCGATGGTCGAGCCTGCCGACGCGGATCGCCGTTTCGCTGGGCGGGGCCGTCTGGCATCCCGGCGACGCCGTGGCGCAGACTCTGTCGGTCGCGGATACCGCGATGTATGCCCGAAAGGGCTCGCATCGCCGCGCCTCGGCGCCGACCGTCTCGCGTGCCGCCGGCTTCACGGGGCGCTAACCGTTCCGGCAATCGCCGCCGAAAGCGGTGGACAGGCGCGGGACCGGCGCGCGGCTCGTCAACCTTCGCCTGCGAGGGTTCGGGCTCCCAGGCCATGACGAGGAGACCGTCATGAACGTTCCCGCTGCCCTTTCGCCCGCGAGCCCGCTCGATCCACCGAGCTGCGAACTCATCCTGCAGAGGCTCTCCCATCCCGTGCTGGCGCTCGGCGCGGACGGCAGCGTGACCTATGCCAATGCGGCGGCGGAAGCCTCGTTCGGGGGGTGGATCATCGGTCTCAACATCCGCGACCTGTTTTCGGGCTTTGCGCCGGCGGCTGCGGACCGCGGCCGGTCCTCGCCGATGATCCTGACGACCAAGGAGCACGTGAGCTTCGACGCCCGGCTCGCGCCCCTCGGCGAGGACTCGTTCGTCGTCGACCTCAGGCTCGCGAACGAGGGGAGGGAAACCGCCATCGCGGCGGACCTCGACGACCTCACCGGGCTCGCCAAGCGCAACATGTTCATGCGGCACCTGGCTGCGGCGCTGGCGCGCGGCGAGGGCTCGGCCGTCGCGGTCCACTGCCTCGATCTCGACCGCTTCAAGATGATCAACGACACGCTGGGTCACGGGATCGGCGACCTTCTCCTGAAGAAGGTGGCCGACCGCCTCGCCAGCGCCTGCCGGAAGGGCGACGTCGTCGCGCGTCTGGGCGGCGACGAGTTCGTGGTCCTCCAGCACGGCGTGCGCGAGACGGCGGACGCCGAAAAGCTGGCCGCCCGCATCGTGGATCTCGTCGGGCGGACCTATGTGCTCAGCGGCCATACGATCAACATCGGCGTCAGCGTCGGCGTCGCGCTGCAGGGCGACGTCACGCAGGCGCGGGACTTGCTGCGCAACGGTGACCTCGCGCTCTACGAGGCCAAGCGGGCCGGCCGGGGCCGCTACCGCCTGTTCGAGACCGGCATGGACGATCTCCTGCAGCGACGCCGGGAAACGGAGATCGACCTGCGCCGCGCCCTCGCGCTCAAGCAGTTCGAGCTGAACTTCCAGCCCTTCCTCGACCTTTCCGACGACCGCTGCATCGGCTTCGAGGCGCTCCTGCGCTGGAAGCACCCGGTGCGGGGCTACATCCCGCCGCTGGAGTTCATCTCGCTCGCCGAGGAGAACGGGCTGATCGTCAAGATCGGCGAATGGGTGCTGCGGACGGCCTGCCAGGAGGCGGCAACCTGGCCGGGCGAGATAATCGTCGCGGTCAACGTCTCCCCGATCCAGTTCAAGGCCGATACGCTGCTGGACACCGTGATGTCGGCGCTTAAGCGATCGGGCCTGTCGGCCCACCGGCTGGAGATCGAGATCACCGAGGGCGCGCTTCTCGACGATACCGACAATGTCCTGAGGACGCTCGCCGCGCTTCGCGACATCGGGGTGAAGATCTCGATGGACGACTTCGGCACGGGGTATTCGTCCCTCAGCTATCTCCAGAAGTTCCCGTTCAACAAGATCAAGATCGACCGCTCCTTCATCGCCAACGCGAACGCCGACAGCGAGGCGATCCTGCGGGCGGTCGCGGGGCTCGGCGCAAGTCTGGGCATGGCGATCACCGCCGAGGGCGTCGAGACCGCCGAACAACTCGCCCGCATCCGGGACGAGCGCTGCACGCATGTCCAGGGCTACCTGACGGGGCGGCCGATGGCGGCCCATCTCGTCGCCGACTTCCTGACCCGGCCCGACCAAGATCCGAAAGGCGATCCGCGATGAACGACGACCTCTTTCGTCTCGTCTACTACAGCCGCAACCACATCCGCGGCGACGCCGACACGTTCGACGCCCATGTCGGCGACATCCTGGCGCGAAGCCGCACCAACAACACGCGCGACGGCATCACGGGCGCACTCCTGTTCAACCGCGGCTGCTTCGCGCAGGTGCTGGAGGGCCCGCTCGCGACGGTGGAGGCGGCCTTCGAGCGGATCCAGCAGGACGAGCGGCACGGCGACGTGTCGCTCCTCGCCCTCGATCCGATCGCCGCCCGCAGCTTTCCGAACTGGGCGATGGGCTTCGTCGGGGCGTCGGACGTCGATGCCGGGCGCTTTGCCGGCGTCGGCGCGTCCAGCGGCTTCGACCCGTCGCGCCTCAGCGGCGACGAGATCCACACGCTCCTGCGGGACCTGACGATCGAGGAAGAGGCCGCCTGACGACGCGCCCTATCCGCTGGCTGGCGGGCGCACGAAGCCGTCGCTCGCCGTCATCAGCGTCCGCGCATAATCGGACGCGACGTCTCGGGCAGCGAGGCGACCCTCCTCCAGCGCTTCCACCGCCTCGCCGCCGCGCATGACGAGGAGGCGCTCGCACATGTGGTCGACCACGGCGAGATCGTGGCTGACGAAGAGGTAGGTCAGACCCCGTTCCGCGCGAAGTCGCGTGAGGAGGTTCAGGACCTCGGCCTGGATCGAGGCGTCGAGCGCCGAGGTCGGCTCGTCGAGAAGCAGGACCGACGGCTCGAGGATCAGCGCGCGGGCGATTGCGATCCGCTGGCGCTGCCCACCCGAGAGCTGGTGCGGCAGGCGGAAGCGGAAGGCCGGGTCGAGCCCGACGTCCGACAGCGCCTGGAGCACCCGCCTGTCGCGATCCTTGAGACCGTGGATCGCCAGCGGCTCTGACAGGATGCGGTCGATCGTGTGGCGCGGGTGCAGCGAGCCGTAGGGGTCCTGGAACACCATCTGGACGCGGGCGGCGAAGCGCTTGTCGCGCCGCTCCCCGAGCGTCTCGCCATCCACCCGGATCTCGCCCGCCGAGATCGGCGCCAGCCCGCAGATGGCACGCAGGATCGTGGATTTGCCAGAGCCCGATTCGCCGACGAGACCGAAGGACTCGCCCGTCTCCACCCGGAAGGACACGCCCTTCACCGCGTCGACGCGGTTGCGGCCTTCCTCGAGCGTCACCACCAGGTCGCGGACTTCGATGCGGGGTCCCGTCGTCATGCGTTCAGCCATTCCGGTCGGCGGTCGAGCGTCGGCAGGGTCTCGTGCCCGCCGCCGATGCGCGGCAGGCAGGCAAGAAGCCCCTGCGTATAGGGGTGGCGCGCTTGGCCGAGCCGGTCGGCCTCGATCTCCTCGACGATCCGCCCGCGATACATCACGAGCACCCGGTCGCAGAAGGTCGATACGAGGCGCAGGTCATGGCTGATGAACAGGAGCCCCATGCCGCGCCCGCGCACGAGTCCGTCGAGGATCCGAAGGACCTCGAGCTGGACGGTGACGTCGAGCGCCGAGGTCGGCTCGTCCGCGATCAGGAGTTCGGGCTCCGGGATCAGCATCATCGCGATCATGACGCGCTGCCCCATGCCGCCCGACAATTCGTGCGGATAGGATCGCAGGACGCGCTCGGGATCGCGGATCTGGACGTCCTCCAGCATCGCGATCATGCGATGCCTCGCCTCACGGGACGAGATGCGCCCGTGGGCGCGCAGCGCCTCGCCGAGCTGCCGGTCGATCCGCATGACGGGGTTCAGCGAATATTTCGGGTCCTGCATGACCATGGCGATGCGCCGGCCGCGCACCGCGCGCATCTCCTTTTCGGACAGGCCGAGGAGATCGGTGCCGCGAAAGGCGAGGCGGTCGGCCGCGACGTGCCCGGGCGGGCGCACGAGGCGCAGGATCGCACGCCCCGTCATCGACTTGCCGGAGCCCGATTCGCCGACGATCGCGACCCGCTCGCGCCCGACATCGAAGGAGATGTCGCGCACGGCTTCCACGAGACCGCGCCGCGTATCGAACCCGACCTGGAGATTGCGCACCTCGAGAAGCGGTGCGTCGGACGAGGCGGGCCCGCTCATTGCTGGCCGCTCCTGGGATCGAGAATGTCGCGAAGCGCGTCGCCGAGGAGGTTGAAGGCGAGGCTGACGAGCAGGATCGCGATGCCCGGAATGGTCGCGACCCACCAGTGGGTGAGGAGGTACTGCCGGCCCGACGAGATCATCGCCCCCCATTCGGCGAGCGGCGGCTGCGCGCCGAGGCCGAGGAAGCCGAGGCCGGCGGCCGTCAGGATGATGCCGGCCATGTCGAGCGTGATGCGCACGATCACCGAAGACAGGCACATCGGCATGATGTGGCCGGTGATGATGCGCAGCGTGCCCGCCCCCTGCAGCCGGGCGGCGGCGATGTAGTCGGAGCGGCGCACGGTCAGCGTCTCGGCGCGCGCGACGCGCGCATAGGGTGGCCATGCGGTCAAGGCGATGGCGAGGACCGCGTTCTCGATGCCGGGACCAAGCGCCGCGACGAAGGCGAGCGCCAGCACGAGGCGTGGGAAGGCGAGAAAGATGTCGGTGATGCGCATCAGGACGCGGTCGGTCCAGCCACCAAGCGTCCCGGCGACGGTGCCGATCACGAGGCCGAGCACCGGCGCCGTCAATGCGACGAGGGCGACGACATAGAGCGTGACCCGCGAGCCGTAGACGAGGCGGCTCCAGACGTCGCGGCCGAGTTCGTCGGTTCCCAGAAAGTGTCCGGCGCCGGGCGGCAGGAGGCGCGTGGACAGGTTCTGCGCGTTGGGATCGTGCGTGGCGAGAAGCGGCGCGAAGGCCGCCATCAGGAGAAGGATCGCGATGAGAACGAGGCCGATCATCGCCAGCGGATTGCGGCTGAGGATGCGCCAACCCTGGTAGAGCGAGACGGCGCGCGCCTGCAGCCGCGAGCGCGGCGTGTCCGTCGTCAGCCAGCCGACCCAGCCGGTGGAGGTCGAAGCCGTCCCGCTCATCGCGCCCTCGGATCGACCAGCGTGTAGACGAGGTCGGACAGGATGTTGAGGACGACGAAGACCGCGCCGATGACCAGCGTGCCGCCGAGCACGGCGTTGAAGTCGGCGGCGAAGAGGGCCTGCGTGATGTAGAGCCCGAGGCCGGGCCAGGCGAAGACGGTTTCGGTGAGCACCGATCCCTCCAGAAGCGCGGCATAGGACAGGGCGATCACGGTCACGAGCGGCACCATGGCGTTGCCGAGCGCGTGGACCCAGACGACGCGCCGCTCCGACACGCCCTTGACGCGCGCGGTCGTCACATAGTCCTGCGACAGCTGCTCCAGCATGAACGAGCGCGTCATGCGCGAGATGTAGGCGAGCGAGAAGTAGCCGAGCACCAGCGCCGGCAGGATCAGGTGCGACAAGGCGTTGCGGAACACGTCCCAGGCGCCCGACAGCGCGGAATCGATGAGGATCGAGCCGGTGACGGGCGTCACGTCGAACTCGTAGGCGAGCTCGTAGGACACGTCGAGCCGCCCGGGGCCGCCGACCCAGCCGAGCTGCCCGTAGAACACGAGAAGGGCGATGAGGCCGAGCCAGAAGACCGGCATGGAATAGCCGAGCAGCCCGACGACGCGGATCGCCTGGTCTTGCCATCGCCCTTGGTGCACCGCGCTGACGACGCCCGCGGGCACGCCGATCAGGACGCCGATCAGCGTCGCGAGCGTGGCAAGTTCGAGCGTTGCCGGGAAGGCCGAGGCGATGTCCTCGACGACGGGGCGCGAGGTGAGGTTAGAGCGCCCGAGATCGCCGGTCACGACATCGCCGAGATAACGCACGAACTGGACGGGGAGCGGCTGGTCGAGGCCGAGCGAGACGCGCGCGGCGTCGTACTGCGCCTGCGTCGCCCGGTCGCCGACGATCGCGAGCACCGGATCGACCGGCACGACGCGCGCGATCAGGAAGGTGACGAAGAGCAGGCCGAAGAGCGTCAGCAGCAGGCTGAACAGAAGGCTCGCGCCGCGCGAGACGAAGCGCGGCAGGCCGAAGGCGCGAAGCCCCGAGCGGGCGCCGTGCAGCGCCGGCTCGTCGATCACGGGCGGGCTCAACGGCCCGCCTCCACGGTCTTGGCGATCACGCTTACTGCGCCGTCTTGGTCACGGTCCAGTAGAAGGCCGAGGCCACCGCGCTGCCGGTCTTGAAGCCGTCGACGCCCTTGCGCACGGCCGGCTGCTCGGAGCGCTGGAAGAGGACGGCGATCGGCGAGGCCATCTGCTCATGGCGCTGCATGTCCTCGTAGAGCTTGGCGCGCTTGGCCTCGTCCTTCTCGACCACGGCGGCGGCCACCTGCGGCGTCGTTTCCGTGGCCGCATAGGCGTTGCGCCAGGCGAGGTTGCCGACGAGGGCGCCCGCGTCGGAGTTGTCGGCGTTGGCGGCGAAGACCGAGGCGTTGGTCTGCGGGTCCGGGTAGTCCGGACCCCAGGTCTGCAGCGTCAGCTTGTGGTTGCGCGCGCGATAGATCGAGAGCGCCTCGGCGCCCGTCACCGAGCGGAGCGACGCCTTGATGCCGGCCTGGGCGAGCGTGCCCTGGATGGCCTGCGCGATGTCGACGCGCTCCTTCTCGTTGCGGATCAGGATCTCGGTCTCGAACCCGTCGGGATAGCCGGCCTCAGCCAGAAGCGCCTTGGCCTTGGCGACGTCGAGCTTGAACGGCTTGTCCTCGATCGCGCCGAGGAAGCCGGCGGGCAGGAAGGACTGGTGCACCTGCTCCTGGCCCTTCAGGAGCTGGCTGGTGATGCCGTCGTAGTCGATCAGGTACTTTATCGCCTCCATCACCTTCGGCTTCGACAGGATCTCGTCCTTCTGGTTGCCGGAGAGATAGTAGACCTGTCCGCGCAGCTCGGTCTGGACCTTGAGGTTCGCATCCTTCTCGACAGAAGCGATGTCGGTGGGCCCGAGGTTGCGCGCGACGTCGACGTCGCCCTTCTGGAGAAGAAGGAGCTGCGTCGCGGGCTCGACGACATGGCGCACGAAGACGCGCTTCATCGCGACCTCGCGGTCGAAGTTCGGGTTGGCGTCGAGCACGACGGACTCGTTCGGCTTCCAGGCGCGCAGGACATAGGGACCCGAGCCCGCCGAATGGGTGTCGAGCCACGTGTTGCCGTAGTCCTCGCCGGCATTCTCCATCACCACCGCCTTGTCGACAATCGAGCCGACCTCGGCGGTCAGCGCGTTGTAGAGGAAGGACGGCGCGTAGGGCTTGTCGGTGACGATCTGGAGCGTCGAGGCGTCCACCGCCTTCACGGTCTGGTCGACATTGTCCTTGCTGAGGCCGAACTGGGTGAGGATGAAGGCCGGCGTCTGGTCGAGCTTCACGGCGCGCTGGAGCGAGAAGGCGGCGTCCTCGGCTGTCACCGGATTACCGGACGCGAACTTGCGCCCCTCGGCCATCTTGAAGGTGAAGGTCAGGCCGTCGTCGCTGACCGACCAACTGGCGGCCAGTCCCGGAACGGGCTTCAGCGTCTGCGGATCGATCTCGACCAGCGTCTCGTAGATGTTGTTGATCTGATCCTGGCCCGAGAACTCGAAGCTTTCGGCCGGGTCGAGCGACTTCATGTCGTCGATGCCGTTGGCGATCACCAGCGTGTCGGCCGGGGTCTCGGCCAGGGCCGCCGAGCCTGCGGCGACCGATCCGAGAAGCACGGTCCCGGCAAACAGGCGGCAGGCGAGCGAACGGAGAGAAGAAGACACGGGCGACCTCGTCGGGTTCGTGGGGCGAGCAGGAGCGGCGAGAGAGAATCCCGTCACGTCCCGGTGAGGGGACGCTATGCGATGATGAAACGGGCGGCAAGCATGTGCGCTGCACAAAACCGGGGCGTGGGATGGACAGGGCGGACCGTGCCCGGGATTGGCTTCATCACTCCGCTCGGGCAGGGCGCGATCTGGTCATCGCCACGCGAGAGCCGGTCGCGACGACGCGCCGGGCAGGCTCTGGCGGGACGATGGCCGGATGGTCCCGGTTGCCCTTCGGCATGAACCGTGATCCGAGCGACGCGCGGAACCCTCGATCCGGCCGAGCGTCTAGAACGGCCGGCTCTGCCCGGCGCCTGGCCGCGGACGCACGTTCCGGCCGCCGGCATTCCCGCCGCACACTTCGTCACGCGCCCAGGATTTCGCCATGAGCCAGCTTCCCCATCACGGCCGGTACGACTACGCGCCCATCGTCGGGCGTCCGGACTACGCCTGGCCCGAGGGACGCCGGCTGGCCGTCTATCTCGGCGTCAACCACGAGGTGTTCGGGTTCGGCGACGGGCTGGGAGCGACGCTCGCGCCGTCCCAGACCCAGCCCGACGTGATGAACTTCGCCTGGCGGGACTACGGCAACCGGGTCGGCGCCTGGCGCTTCATGGAGATGTTCGACCGGCTGGAGCTGACCACGACGGCGCTTCTGAACAGCGCGGTGATCGAACGCTGCCCGGGCCTTGCCGAAGCCTGCCGGGACCGGGGCGACGAGATCGCTGCCCATGGCCGCACCAATGCGGAGGCGCAAGGCGGGATGGGCGAGGACGAGGAGCGCGCGATGATCGCCCGAACCCTCGACGATTTCGCGACGATCGGCGTCCGGCCGCTGGGCTGGCTGGGGCCGTGGATTTCCGAAAGCCATCGGACGCCCGATCTTCTGGAGGAGGCGGGCTTCGCCTACGTTCTCGACTGGGCGCACGACGACCAGCCGATCCGGCTGCGGACGCGCAGCGGGACGGGGATCCTGTCGGTTCCCTATTCGCAGGAGATCAACGACATCCCTGCGATCGTCTCGCGCCATCAGGAGGGGGCGACCTTTGCCGCGATGATCGAGGATGCCGTCGATCAGCTTCTGAGCGAATGCGACCGGCGCCCCGTGGTTCTCGGGATCGCGCTCCACCCCTACATCATGGGACAGGCCCACCGGGCCCTCCACCTCGATCGCGTCCTGACCCGGTTGCGCGAGAAGGACGATCCGCGCATCTGGTGGACCACGGCGGGCGCCATCGCCGACCATCAGGCGCCGACGCCTCCGAACGACCGGGACTGACGCCGGGGGCCGGTCTGCGGGCACCCGCCGTCCATCACCGGCCCGCGCCGTCAGCGGCGGCCGTGAACGCTGCGGATGGTGGCGGCAAGGTTTGCCCGGTGGAAGCGCTCGTAGAACCGGCGTGCGGCGTCCGGCAGGGCGTCGATGCCCTCCACGAAGTCCGTCAACCGGAGCCCGTCCGGCAGCGCGTCGTCCGGGGCGACCGAGGGCGCGGCGCCGAGTGCGCCGACGCGTTCGGCCAGCGCCTCGAAGTAGGCAAGGTTCCTGTCCATCGTCGAGGGCGCATCGGTCTGGCCATGCGCGAGGACGAGGTGTTGCGCGCCGAGGCGCCTGATGCGGTGGAGCGAGGCGACGAGGGAGGCAAGGTCCGCTGGATCGTCGCTCCAGACCTTCGGAATCGGGTTCTCGACCGCATCGACCGCCAGGCATGTCCGCAGTTCCGGGATCCAGACCACGACATGGTCGGGCGCGTGCCCCGGCGTGTGGAGGAGTTCGAGCGTGAGATCGCCCCCGTCGAGTCCTATCCGATCGGAGAAGAACAAGGTGGGCGGATGAAGCTCGACCGCGCCGAAGCGCGCGTCCTCTGCCGCCTTGCGCCGCAGGACCTCGTGGACGCTTCCGTTCCGGAAGCGCTCGCGCGCGGCCTCGTGCGCGACGATCGCCGCCCGCCCGGCGACGGCCGCGTTGCCCCAGAAATGGTCCCAGTCCATGTGGGAGTTCACGACGACCAGCGGCCGGCCACCGCGTTCTGCGCCGACGAGTTCCATCGCCTCACGGCACGTCTCGGGCGTGTCGAGCGTATCGATAAGGACGTCGAAGCGCGCCGTGCGCACGAAGATCGCATCGACGGTGGTGCCGAGCCGAAGCACCGAAATCCGCTCGTCGAGACCCGGATAGGTCGCCAGTTCGATGCCGCTGCCCATACCCACTCCTCCCGAAGGCGCGCCGCTGAAGAAACGCCTTGATGCGACGGACCGGGACCGCCTGGCAACGGCGCGCGTCCGGCGGCACGAAAAGGCTGCTGCGCGTCAGCCGGGCGGATGCGACAGGAAATCCTGCCGGGAGGGCGTGAACGTGTCGACGAGACGGCCCTTCTCGAGCGCCTTCACGCCGTGCCGCAGGCCGGACGGGACGATGAAGCAGTCGCCGGCGCGCAGCGTCTCGGTACGACCGTCCACAGTCACCTCGAAGGCCCCTTCCGCGACATAGCTCGACTGGACGTGCGGATGCTCGTGCAGCCAGCCGACGCCGCCGGCCTCGAAGCGGAACTCGACCATCATCAGTTCGGGCGTCCAGCAAACGATGCGCCGCTCGTTGCCGTCGGGCGTCGGCTCGAAGGTGCCGTCGCCGGCGCGCGCGAAGATGTCGGGTTTGGCGGTCATCGGGGTCACCTCGCGAGCCAGCCGCCGTCGACCGGCAGAACCGTTCCGTGGACGTAGCGCGAGGCCTCGGCGAGCAGGAACACCGTGGCCGCGCCGATATCCTCGGCGACGCCCCAGCGACCGGCCGGGATGCGCTCGAGGATCGCGCGGGATCGGTCCGGGTCGGCGCGCAGCGCCGCCGTGTTGTTGGTCTCGATGTAGCCGGGTGCGATGGCGTTGACGTTGATGTCGCGCGCTGCCCATTCGTTGGCGAGGATCTTGGTGATCCCCGCGACGCCGTGCTTGGCCGCCGTGTAGGACGGCACGCGGATGCCGCCCTGGAACGACAGGAGCGAGGCGATGTTGACGATCCGTCCGGGCCGGCCGGCGGACAGGCAGCTTCGCGCGAAGGCCTGCGACAGGAAAAACACCGACTTCAGGTTCACGTCCATCACCGCGTCCCATTCGGCCTCGGTGAACTCGGTGGAATCCGCCCGCCGGATGATCCCGGCATTGTTGACGAGACCGTCGAGCGGCGCCTCGCCCATGATGCCGTCCAGCGCCTCGACGCCCGCCGCGACGTTCGACAGATCGACGCGGCAGCTCGAAAACACGCCGCCCGCCGCCTCGATCTCGGCGGCGGTCTCGTCCATCGCCGAGCGGCCGATGCCGACGACAGCGCCACCGGCGCGGGCGACGGCGAGCGCGATGCCCCGGCCGATCCCGGTGTTGGCGCCGGTCACCGCGATGCGCCGGCCGTGGAGGCTGAAGGGATCCGGGGTCATCAGCGCATGTCCTTCAGGGGCGCGGGGTCCATGTCGGTGTAGTCGACGTTGTCGCCCGCCATCGCCCAGACGAAGGCGTAGGCGCTGGTGCCGCAGCCCGAATGGATCGACCAGGGCGGCGAGACGACCGCCTCCTCGTTGGCCATGACGATGTAGCGCGTCTCGTGCGGCGCGCCCATCATGTGGAAGACCCGCGCCTCGAGGGGCAGGTCGAAGTAGAGATAGGCCTCCATACGCCGGTCGTGGATATGCGCTGGCATCGTGTTCCAGACCGAGCCCTCGGCCAACTGGGTCATGCCGACGACGATCTGGCAGGTCTCGATCGTCGTCGTGTACTGGAAGATCGAGCGCTCGTTGGCGGTGGCGCGGGCGCCGAGATCCATGCGCTTCGCCGCCGCATGCGGCAGGTGCCGCGTCGGCAGCGTGCGGTGGGCGGGCGCCGACAGGAGATAGAGCCGCGCGGGATCGCCGGCATCGGCGGAGCGGAACGTCACCTCCTGCCCCATGCCGACATAGAGCATGTCGCGGGGCTGGAGCGCGTGGCTCTCCTCGCCGGCGCGGATCTCCGCCGCGCCGCCGCCGACATGGACGACCACGAGTTCGCGGCGCTCCAGGAAGCGCGCCGTGCCGTTGGGGCGGATGGTTTCGAGGGGGAGGGGATCGGCGCCCGGGACGGCACCGCCGACGATCATGCGGTCGTAGTGGGTGTAGGTGAGGCGGATGCGGCCGGGCTGGAAGAGGTCCTGGATCAGGAAGTGCCGGCGGAGGTCCTCGGTGCCCATGGCTGCCGCCGCATCGGGATGGACGGCAAAGCGTGTCTCGTGGTCGATCGTCATGATGGTTCCGGTTCCGTATCGGGAGGGCGTCGGCCGCCGGCTGCGGCGGCGTAGGAGTCCTGCTGGTGGGCGAGGCGGCGGCGGTAGCGCTGCTGGGCGGAAGTGAGATGCCGGCGCATCGCGTCGCGCGCGCCGGCCGGGTCGCCCGCGGTGATCGCTTGGAGCACCGCGAGGTGCTCGCGCTGCAGGCCCATCAGGTATTGCGGCGAGAGGACCTCGACCGAATACCAGGGCGAGGTGCGGTCGCAGGGGATGGTGCGGTCGCCAAGCGCGTCGAGGATGTCGACGTAGAACGGGTTGTTGGTGGCCGCCGCGATCTCGCGGTGGAAGGCGAAGTCCGCCTTGCCGGTCTGCTCGCCGAGCGGGATGAGGCGGTCGAACTCGAAGAAGGCCTCCTGGATGCGGGCCGCCTGCGAGGCGTTGCAGCGCTCGGCCGCGAGCCCCGCGCTCTCGATCTCGATGCCCATGCGCACCTCGAGCACGTTGATCGCCTGGCTGATGCGATCGCCGACGTCGGCCGCGATGGAGGCGATGCGGCGCTGCGGGTTCATCCGCACGAAGACGCCCGCGCCGTGGCGCGGCTCGACCAGCCCGTCGGCCGACAGGATGGCGACGGCCTCGCGCACCACGGTGCGGCTGACGCCGAAGATCTCGGACATGCGTGTCTCGGTCGGCAGCTTCTCGCCGACGGCGAAGTCGCCGGCGATGATCTGGGCGCGCAGGGCGCTGACGACGGACTCCGAGAGCTTCGCCTTGCGCTCGATGCGCCCATCCACGAATGCTTCGGACATCGGTCAGACCCTTATCGGAACACGGCTGGCAGCCACAGCGACAGGGCGGGAATGTAGGTCACGAGCAGCAGGACCACGACGCCCGCCCCGTAGAACGGCCATACGGAGCGCATCGCCTCCCATACCGTGATCCGGCCGACGGCGCAGGCCACGAACTGCACCCCGCCGACGGGCGGCGTGTTCAGCCCGATGCCGTAGTTCAGGATCATGATCACCCCGAAATGCACGGGATCGATGCCGTAGGCGGTGGCGATCGGCAGGAAGATCGGCGTCGTGATGATGATCGTCGGCCCCATGTCCATGAAGGTGCCGAGCAGCAGCATCAAGACGTTGAGGAGAAGGAGGATCATGATCGGGTTGTCGGAGAGGCCCTGCATCCAGTCGACGAGGGTCGCCGGCACCCGGAGGAACGCCATCAGCCAGGAGAAGGCGGCGGCCGTGCCGATGATGAGGAGCACCATGGCGGTGGTGCGCACCGCGCCCATCGTGGCATGGACGAAGTCCGCCCAGGTCAGCTGCCGGTAGACGAAGGTGGTGACGAGGAGCGCGTAGAGGACGGCGATGCAGGAGCTCTCGGTCGCCGTGAAGATACCGGACCGCACGCCGCCGAAGATGATGGCGATGAGAAGGAGGCCCGGCACCGCGGCGGCCAGAAGATGGCCGATGACGAGGAAGCCCTGGAACGGCTCGGTCGGATAGCCGCGCTTCCGCGCCACGATATAGGCCGTCACCATGAGCGAGGCGGCCAGAAGCAGGCCGGGGATGATGCCGGCGGTGAAGAGGTCGGCGATCGAGATGCGCCCGCCCGCCGAGATCGAGTAGATGATCATGTTGTGCGACGGCGGCAGGAGGAGCGCGATCAGCGCCGCCATCGAGGTGACGTTGACGGCGTAGTCCGCGCCGTAGCCGCGCGACTTCATTTGCGGGATCATGATGCCGCCGACGGCCGCCGCCTCCGCCACCGCCGAGCCGGAGATGCCGCCGAAGAGGGTCGAGGTCAGGATGTTGACCTGCCCCAGGCCACCGCGCACGTGGCCGATGACGCTCGCCGCGAAGGCGACGATGCGCCCGGCGATGCCGCCGCGCACCATCAGGTCGCCGGCGTAGATGAAGAAGGGGATGGCGAGCATCGAGAAGACGCTCATGCCCGAATTCAGCCGCTGGAACACGACGAGCGGCGGCAGGCCCATATAGGCGACCGTGGCGAGGCTCGAGATGCCGAGGCAGAAGGCGATCGGCGTGCCGATCAGCATCAGGGCCGTGAAGCTGCCGAAGAGGATCAGGAGTTCCATGACGGTCAGCCCTTGGTGTTGAGGTCGGCCGCGTCGCGGCGCACGTCGGCGATGTTCTCGAGTTCGACCGCGATCTCGGACGGGGCGACCTCGTCGAGCGCCGCGTCGATCGGCGCGCCCGACAGGCGCAGGACGATGCGCTCCAGCGCGAAGAGCGAGACGAGCGCCCCGCCGCCGACGATCGGGTAGTAGTCCCAGGCGCCGGAGATGCCGAGCGCGGGCAGCGTGGTCGCGGCGGTGAGCGCGACGAGGCTGGAGCCGTACCAGACCATGCCGATCCCGAAGACGAGGATCGCGATGTCGGAGATCATCCGCAGCCACTTCTTGCCGCCGGGCGGCACGACATAAAGGAGGACGTCGAAGCCGAGATGGTTGTTCTCGCGCACGCCGACGGCGGCGCCCAGAAAAATGAACCAGCTCATCAGCATCACGGCGCCCGGTTCCGTCCAGCTCGGAGAATCGTTGAGGACGTAGCGGCAGAACACCTGCCAGCCGACGATCAGCGTCATCAGGACGAGCCCGATGCCCGCGACATAGAGGGCGGCGAGGTTGAACCGTGACAGGATCGGGACGCCATAGATCGGCTGTGCGGACATCGGATCATCCGTTGCGCGGGGAGTGCAGGGCGCCGGTGCCGCGCGCGGTGACGCGCGGCCGACGGGCGGTCAGGATGGGGGATCGGGGGCGACTGCGCCGACCCCGAGGGAGCCGCCTTACTGCGTCGCGCGCACGTCCTCGACGAGCTTGCGCAGGACGTCGTCCTTCACGTGCTTGTCGTAGACCGGCTTCATCGCGTCGATGAAGCCCTGCTTCTCGACCTCGTTGATCTCGGCGCCGGCCTCCTCGACCTTCTTGCGCGAGCTTTCCGTCATCGCGGTCCACAACTCGCGCTGGCGCCCGACGCTGTCCTTGGCGGCCTGGCGGAAGATCGCCTGATCCTCCGGCGTCAGGGCGTCGAAGGCCGCCTTGTTCATCACGAAGACCTCGGGAAGGATCGTGTGCTGGTCGAGCGAATAGTATTTCGCGACCTCGACGTGGCGGGCCGTGTCGTAGCTCGGGAAGTTGTTCTCGGCCCCGTCGATGACGCCAGTCTCGATCGAGGAATAGACCTCGCCGTAGGGCATCGGGGTGGCGTTGGCGCCGAGCGCCGACGTCATGTCGACGAAGATGTCGGACTGGATGACGCGGAACTTGAGACCGGCGAGGTCGGCGACCGTGCGGATCGGCTTCTTGGAATTGTAGAAGGAGCGCGAGCCCGCGTCGTAGAAGGCGAGCGCCACGAGACCGGCCGGCTCGAACGCGGCCTTGATCTGGTCGCCGACCGGGCCGTCCATGACCTTGTGCATGTGCTCCTCGTCGCGGAACACGTAAGGCAGCGCCGGGACGATCGTCTCCTTCACCGTGCCGTTGAAGGGCGCCATGGAGACGCGGTTCAGCTGGATCACGCCCGAGCGCACCTGCTCGATCGTGTCCTTCTCCTCGCCGAGCTGGGCGGAGTGGTAGACCTCGACCTCGTAGCGCCCGGCCGTGCGCTCCTTCACCAGCTCGCCGAAATACTTGACGCCCTCGACCGTCGGATAGCCGTCCGGGTGGGTGTCGGACGAGCGAAGGAGCGTCTGGGCGCCGGCCGCGCCCATGCCGAGAAGGGAAGCGAGCGCGACGCCCGCCAGGAGTTTCATCATGCGCATGGGGTGTTCCTCCAAAGGGTCCGGGCTTTTCGCCCTGTTCTGATCGGTCATGCCAGTTCGGCTTCGCCCACGGGGGCGGGCCTCCGTTCGGGCCTGGCCGCCGCGTCTTCGAACGGGTCCGTCCTGAGACGCGGCGGTATCAAAGCCGGTAGGCCTTCTTGGCGAGGCCGTAGGCGAGGTCGTGGGCCAGCTCGTGCGCTTCCGCCTCGCGCAGGCGGTGCTCGGTCACGAGGCGGGCGAGGAAGGCGCAGTCGACGCGACGCGCGACGTCGTGGCGCGCGGGGATCGAGGGGAAGGCACGGGTGTCGTCGTTGAAGCCGACCGTGTTGTAGAAGCCGGCCGTCTCGGTCGTCGCCTCGCGGAAACGGCGCATGCCTTCCGGGCTGTCGTGGAACCACCAGGCGGGGCCGAGCTTCAACGCGGGATAGACGCCGGCGAGCGGGGCGAGCTCGCGTGCGTAGCTCGTCTCGTCCAGCGTGAAGAGGATGACGCTCGCGCGCGGATCGGTGCCGACGGCGTCGAGAAGCGGCTGGAGCGCGCGCACGTAGTCGGTGCGCGTCGGGATGTCGAAGCCCTTGTCGCGGCCGAAGCGGGCGAACATGGCGGCCGAATGGTTGCGCATGGAGCCGGGGTGGATCTGCATGACCAGCCCGTCGTCGGCGCTCATGCGCGCCATTTCGGTCAGCATCTGGGCCCGGAACAGGGCGCGCTCGCCGGCGTCGGCCGTGCCGAGGCGCACCCGGTCGAACAGGCGTGCGGCTTCAGTGTGGGTGAGGTTCGCGGTCTCGGCGGTCGGGTGGCCGTGATCTGTGGCCGTCGCGCCGAGTGCCTGGAACGCGGCCCGACGCCGGCGGTGCGCGTCGAGATAGCCGTCCCACGTGCCGGTATCGGCGCCCGAGATGTCGGCGAGCCGGTCGAGATTGGCGGCAAAGCCCTCGAAATCGGGATCCACCACGGCATCCGGGCGATAGGTCGGCACGATGCGGCCCCGCCAGCCGCTGTCGCGGATCGCGCGATGCGACGACAGATCGTCCAGCGCGCCATCGGTGGTGGCGATCACTTCGATGTTGAACCGCTCGTAGAGCGCACGGGGGCGATAGCTGTCGCTGGCGAGCCGCTCGGCGATCGCATCGTAGTGCCGGTCGGCGGTCGCTCCCGTCAGCGGCTCGTCCAGCGCGAAGAGGGTCTGGAGCGTGTAGTCGAGCCAGAGCCGTGTCGGCGTGCCGCGAAAGTGATAATACGACTTTGCGAACCGTCGCCAGATCGTGCGCCCGTCCGTTTCCACCGGCGCACCGTCGAGCGTCGGAACGCCGAAGTCCTCGAGCCGGTGTCCCTGGCTGAACAGCATCCGGAAGATGTAGTGATCGGGGACGATCAGCAGCTGCGCCGGATCGGGAAACAGCTGGTTGTCGGCGTACCAGCGCGGGTCGGTATGGCCGTGCGGACTGACGATCGGAAGGTCGCGGACCGTGCCGTAGAGGTCACGTGCCAGCGAGCGCACGCCGGGTTCGGCCGGAAACAGATAGTTCGGGTCGACGAGTGCCATGCGTGCGCGAGCCCCTCCCAAGGCAAGCGGACGGTAGTGCCGCAGCGGAGATCATGTCAACATACAAATTCAGAAATGGTATGATGACTTTGTATCGGGAGGAACGTCGATGGTGAGGATCGGAATCGTCGGGCTCGGCATGGCGGCCGCCCCCCATGTCGCGGCGCTTCGTGCGCTCGGGTCCCACGTGGAGGTCGCCGGGGCGTTCAGCCCGTCGCCCGAGCGCCGCGCCGCGTTCGGGCAAGCGCATGGGCTTCCGGTGGCGGAGCGGCTCGAAGCCCTTCTCGACGACCGCTCGGTCGAGGCCGTCCTCATCCTGACCCCACCCGCGACGCATCTCGATCTCGTGCGCCAGGCGGCGGCGGCCGGCAAGCACATCCTCCTGGAGAAGCCGCTGGAGGTCGACCCGGCCCGGTCCCGCGCGCTGGTCGAGGCGGCGGAGGGGGCGGGCGTGCGGCTCGGCGTCGTCCTGCAGAACCGGTTCCGCCCATCGGTGGAAGGGACCCTGCGTCTCCTCCGCGAGGGCGCCATCGGCGAGGTGGTCAGCGTCTCCGCGCGTCTCAGCAACTGGCGGCCGCAGAGCTACTATGACGAAGCGGGGCGGGGAACGCGGACGCGCGACGGCGGCGGCGTGCTTCTCACGCAAGGCATCCATACACTCGACGCGATGATCGCGCTCGTCGGCCTGCCCGATGAGGTCGCGGGCTTCGCCACGACCAGCCGCGCCCACCGGATGGAGACGGAGGACGTGGCCCACGCGGCGCTGCGCTTTCCCAACGGCGCGCTCGGCGCGGTCAGCGCGACGACCGCAGCCTTTCCCGGCTTTCCCGATGCGATCGACCTGTTCGGCACCCTGGGCTCGCTGCGGCTCGATTCGTCGAGCGTCGCCGTCACGCTGGCGGACGGCCGCCAGTGGCGCATCGAGGACGGAACGGTGGGCAACGGCACGGGCGCCGATCCCATGGCCTTCTCCAGCGCGAACCACCAGCGACTGCTGGCAGACTTTCTCGACAGTCTCACTGAGGGCCGCGAACCGCGCGTCTTGGGACGCGAGGCGTTGAAGGTCCACGCCCTGATCGACGCGATCCTGGCCTCCTCGCAGGCTTCCGGCGCCCCGACGAGGGTGGCGGTCGGGCCGGCGGGCGATCGGGTGTGAGGTCGCATTGCGGGCGCGATACGGCGGCCTCGTCGAGAGCGTTTCCCGACCGGTTCGGGTGGTCGGCACGGAGGTGGTTTTGGTTCTCGGCAAGGCGCGAGGAGGGAGCGATGCTGTCGCATCGTGACCGACGAGCAACGCCGCCGCGGAGCGAAAGCGCCCCGCCGCGCAGCGGGCGTCCGAAGGACGATGACGGCCATTCGAGCCGGTCGGAAAGCGCTCTAGGCCTGCGTCCTGAAGGCGCGGGGTGTGCAGCCCATGGTGCGCTTGAAGGCGGTACTGAACGCGCTTTCGGACTCGTAGCCGAGCCCCGGTGCGATCGCCGCGATCGGCTCGCCTTGCTTGAGGCGCTCACCCGCCAGGAGCATCCGCCAGCGCTGGAGATAGCCGATCGGCGTCTCCCCGACGCGCTCGCGAAAGGTCAGCGCGAAGGCGGAGCGCGACATGCCGGCGATGCGTCCGAGTTCGCTCAAGGTCCAGCGCCGGCCGGGATCGGCGTGGAGGGCCGCCATCGCCGCGGCAAGCCGCGGATGGGCGAGCGCGAAATACCATCCGGTGCCGCTCGTCGCCGCATCGGCGAGATGCAGCCGCAGGGCCTGGACGAGCATCATGTGGGCGAGGTGCCTTGCGACGAGCGCGCCGCCCGGTCTCGGCTCGCGCACCTCGCGCCGCATCTGCTCGACCAGCCAGACGAGCGCTTCCTGGTCCGCCGCGCCGCGCACCTGCACGATGGCGGGTAGGCCGTCCAGAAGGACGGACGCCAGCCGCCCCTCGACCGCAAAGCGGCTGCCGACCAGGGCGAACGACCCGCCACCGTTGAGGCTGACGACCCCACCGACGACGCGGGGCGGGAAGATCGTGCGGGCGTCGACGGGCGGTGTGACGAGATCGCTTCCCAGGCGAAAGGGGCGCCCCCGCGGCAGGACGAAGCATTCGCCGGCCGCGATGCGCACGGGCGCCTCGCCCCCCTCGACACTCAGCCAGCAGGACCCGTGCGTGACGGCGTAGCACTTGATGCGCGCCTCCGGGTCCGCAAAGCGCACCGCCCAGTCGCCGCCCGCCTCGAAGCCCGACGATACAGAGCTTCGAGGCTTCAGGAGCGAGAGGACTTCGGACAACGGATCGGGAAGCATCCTGGACGATCTCGAAGAGAAGCTGGACCAGCTCGCATGGAGCGTCCGACCGCTTGAGGATTATACGATTTCCATCGGCCGCGCATGTCGGCCCTCAGGAAAGGTGGATGTCATGATCGTCGTCACCACACCGACCGGTGCCATCGGCAGCCAGGTTCTGGCAAAGCTCCTCGATCTCGGCGAAACCGTCCGCGTCGTCGTGCGCGATCCCGGCCGCATCCCGCCGGAAATCCGGGAGCGCGTCGACGTCGTCGCGGGATCGCACGGCGATGCCGTCGTCGTGAACCGCGCATTCGAGGGGGCGCGCGCCGTCTTCTGGCTGCCGCCGCCGGACATGCATGCGCGCGATCTCGACGACGTCTATGCGGGCTTCGCCCGTCCGGCCTGCGAGGCCTTCGCGCGGTGCGGCGTCGGCCATGTCGTCGGCGTCTCGGCGCTGGGGCGCGGCACGCCGCTGGCGCAGCAGGCGGGGTTCGTGACGGCCTCGCTCGCCATGGACGATCTGATCGCGTCCACCGGTGTCGCCTTTCGGGCGCTCGTCATGCCGTCCTTCATGGACAACCTGCTGCGGCAGGCCGCCTCGCTGCGCGAGCGCGGCGAGTTCTACCTGCCGGCACCGGGCGATCTGAAGGCGCCGATCTGCGCGACGGGCGACATCGCCGACAGGGCCGTGACGCTCCTGCGCGACCGGGCCTGGACGGGTCAGGGCGAGCAGCCGGTGCTCGGACCGGAGGACCTTTCGCCGAACGACCTGGCCCGCATCATGTCGGACGCTCTCGGGCGGCCCATCGCCTTCCGCGAGGTCGCGCTCGACGACTTCCGCGCCACGCTCGCCCGGCGCGGCCTGTCGCCGGCCATCGCGGACGGCTATGCCGCGATGATGGCGGCCAAGGCCGAGGGGCTCGACAACTTCGTCGCCCGCACGCCCGAGAACACGACGCCGACGACCTTCCGCCAATGGTGCACGGACGTCCTGAAACCGGCGGTCGACGGCTGAGGGGCTCCCGCGGTGAAGAGCCGGTGCGGGGAGGCGCCGGCTCGCTCCCGTCTCCGTTCCGGACCGCGCATGGCTGACTGGTCACCCATCGGCTTTCGGTGACCGTGCCGGCAGCCTTTCCTTCCGACGTCGGCATCCGAAGGTTGGTATCCATCGTGCCGTCGGCCGCTTCTGCAGCGCCGGCACGGCCGCCCTTTCGGCGATCAGGCGTCTCGGGGGACCCTTGCCGCGATCGCCGCTGCGGCGGTCGATCCCTCGTCGCGGCAAAGAACCTCACGTGAGGCGCGGGGCGCGGATGCCCTCGGGGCCCCGCGCCCGAGGGCCGCGCTAGCGCGCGAGCGCCGCCTGGCGCTGGAGGGCGATCCGCTGCTGGAGGCGCTGCTGGAACTGGTCGACGACGACGGCCGCGATGATGACGAGGCCCTTGATCACGGTCTGCCAGAACGAGGAGACGCCCATCATCACGAGCCCGTCGGACAGGATGCCGATTACGAAGGCACCGACGATCGTGCCGCCGATCCGCCCCCGTCCGCCCGACATGGAGGTGCCGCCGAGCACGGCCGCCGCGATGGCGTTGAGCTCGAAGGTCTCGCCGGTGGCGGGATGCGAGGCGACGAGCTGCGATGCGACGATCAGACCGACGATCGCGGCGCAGAAGCCGGAGAACATGTAGACGAACATCTTGGTCCGGTTGACCCGCAGGCCCGACAGGGCGGCGGCGCGCTCGTTGCCGCCGACCGCATAGATCGCGCGGCCGAGCGGCGTGCGGGCGGCGAGATAGGCCGCTCCGCACCCCACCACGACCAGCGTCCAGATCGAGACGGGGATGCCGAGGAACGAGCCGGACCCGATCAGGGGGAAGCTCGCCGTGCCCCATTCGGCCGAGCCGCGAAGGTTCGGGAAGGTCGCCCCGTCGGACGACAGGAGCGCCAGCCCGCGCGCGACGTAGAGCGTGCCGAGCGTCGCGATGAAAGGGGCGACGTTGAGCCGGGTGATCAGGAGCCCGTTGACCACGCCGACCAGGACGCCGACGCCGAGCGTGATCAGCACGATCTCGAACGTGTTGAAGAACACGGTGTAGCCGACGAGGTCGATCGCCACGCCGTTCAGCACCAGGTAGCCCGCGACCATGCCGCAGAGGCCGACGATCGAGCCGACCGACAGGTCGATGCCGCCGGTGATGATGACGAAGGTCATGCCGATCGCGAGGAACGCGTTCAGCGCGACATGCTCCGACATGATGATGAGGTTCGCCGTCGACAGGAAGTTCGGGGCGGCGAAGGAGAAGAACAGGACGACGAGGATCAGCGCGATGAAGGTGCGCGCCTTGAGAAGCAGGAGCGCGAGGGACAGGTCGCTGGCGGGCGCGGTGGCCGCGGGATGGGTGGCGGTCATCGGGCGGGCTCCGGTCGGGTCGGTGGAATGGCGGGCGCCCGGCCGTGGCCGGCGGCGGACAGGGCGACGATCTCAGGCTCGTCGGTCTCGGAGCGGTGGCGCTCGCCGGCGACGCGGCCGTTGGACATGACGATGATGCGGTCCGACAGCTCCATCACCTCCTCGAGGTCGGAGGTCACGAACAGGATGCCGAGCCCTTGCGCGGCCAGCTCGCGCATGACGCGAAACACCTCCGCCTTCGCGCCGATGTCGATGCCGCGGCTCGGCTCGTCCATCAGGAGCACTTTGGGGCCCGTCATCAGCGCCTTGCCGATGACGATCTTCTGCTGGTTGCCGCCCGACAGGGAGGACACCGGGTTGTCGATGTTCGACACCTTGACCGCGAGCCGCCTGACGAAGTCGCGCACGCTCGACCGCTCGCGACCGACATCGAGGTGGAAGAGCCGCGTGAAGGACGACAGGCTCGACATGGACATGTTCTCGGCGACCGAGAGGATCTGCACCAGCCCTTCCGCCTTGCGGTCCTCCGGGATCAGCGCGATGCCGCGCTTGATGCGGCCGTGGATCGAGCGGTCGGACAGCGTCTCGCCGCCCAGCGTCACGCGGCCGGTCGACAGCGGCTCGCGGCCCATGATGCAGTCGAAGAGCTCGGTGCGCCCCGCGCCCATCAGCCCGTAGATGCCGACGATCTCGCCCGAGCGCAGCGACAGCGACACGTGGTCCACCGCGAACCCGCCGCCCTTGCGCGGCAGGGTCATGTCCTCGACGCGCAGGATCTCGGGCCCGTAGTCGTGCTCGACCACCTTGGCGAAATCCTTGGAGGACGAGCCGATCATGGCGCGCACGATCCAGGGCACGTCGACGTCCGCCATGCCTCTCGCGCCCGTGATGCGCCCGTCGCGCAAGACCGTGATGTAGTCGCCGATGCGCACCAGCTCCTCGAGCCGGTGGGAGATGTAGACGATCGCGACCCCTTGCGCCTTCAGCTCGCGGATCACGCCGAAGAGGATCTCGACCTCGGTCGCCGACAGGGCCGACGTCGGCTCGTCGAGAATCAGGATGCGCGCGTCCTGGCTCAGCGCCTTGGCGATCTCGACGATCTGCTGCTCGCCGATGCGAAGGTCCCCGACCATCGTGCCGGGCGAATTGGAATGCTCCAGGCGGGCGAGCAGCGCGCGGGCCAACTCGTTCTGCGCGCCGCCGTCGATATCGATCCCCAGCCGCGTCTTCTCGCGGCCGATGAAGATGTTGTCGGCGATGCTCATGTTCGGGAAGAGGTTGAGTTCCTGGAACACGATGCCGATGCCGTGGCGCGAGGCCGCGGCGGTGTCGGGCAGCGAGACGAGCTTGCCGTCGAGATGGATCTCGCCCTCGGTCGGCTGCTCGACGCCTGCGATGATCTTCATCAGTGTCGACTTGCCGGCCCCGTTCTCGCCGACGAGCACGTTGACGGCGCCGCGCCGGACGTCGAAGTCGACGCCCTTGAGCGCCTGCGTGCCGGGATAGACCTTGGTCGCGCCCCGGACGGACAGGACGATGTCGTCGCTCACGCGCCGGCTCCGAGCTTCACGAGAACGGGCGTGACGACCAGCTTGTCGCCTGCCGTGCGGAGCGTGAAGACACCCGTCGCCTCGACGCGCGATCCGACCAGCGTGTCGCGCGGCAGGTCCTTCAGGGCGCGCTCGAAGGCCTGCGTGTTCAGCGCCTTGGCGACATCGGCATATTCGATCTGGTTGGCGTAGCTCGTGAAGGAGACGAAGGGCAGGACGTCGCGGATCGAGGTGCCCTTGACGACGGGTCCGAGCTGGAGCGTCGCATCCGGCTTGCCGTCGCCGTCCGTGTCGACCTCGGCGGTCGCGGCGCGCGATTTCGTGTTGGCCTCGACGATCGTGCCGACGAGCGCGACCGGAAAGTTCCAGGGCGCGCCTTCCGGCACCTCGCGATAGCCGAAGGTCTGGCCCGCGGCATCGAGCCCGCCCCCGAGCGCGGCGCGGATCTCGCCAAGGGGTTTCGCCTTCCCGACCAGATACGGCACGATCTCGGCGTCCCAGCGGCCGGCGATGTCGGAGCCGGCCGCAGGCTTCGCGGCAGCTTCGGCGCGGGCGGCGAGTTCCGCGGTCTCGACGAACTTGCATCCCGGCAGGGCCAGGATGAGCGCGAGCGCGGCAAGACGGGCAGGGCGGCGGATCATCGGCGACCTCGACACGGGGCGGGCGGCAGGAGGGGCCGGCGGACCGGCCCCGGATCGGCGGCAAGCGGGCGGTCGGCGGGACCGCCCGGCGACCCGTCAGTCCTTCAGGGCGAAGGTCTCGAGCTTGGCCGCGTTGTCGGCATTGATCAGGACGCAGTCCATCAGCTGCTTCTCCTCGACGCCCGTCTTGCCGGTCTCGAGATACTGCTTGGCCTGTTCCACCGCGAGCTGGGCCTGACGGTAGGCCGGCTGCAGCACGGTCGCCTTGATGCCGCCGGCCTTGATCGAGTCGCGCACGTCGTTGGAGCCGTCGAAGCCGACCACGATCACGTCCTTGCGCCCGGCCTGCTCCAGCGCGGCCCAAGCGCCCATCGCCATCGTGTCGTTGCCCGAGATGACGCCCTTGATCTCCGGATTGGCCTGCAGGATCGTCTGCATCTTTTCGAAGGCCTCGGTCTGGCTCCAGTTGGCAGACTGCTGGGCCACCATCTTCATGTCGGGATACTGGTCGATCACCTCGTGGTAGCCGCCGGAGCGGATGCCGGCATTGGTGTCGGCCTCCCGGCCGAGAAGCTCGGCATACGGCCCCTCCTCGCCCATCAGCTTGACGAACTCCTCGGCGCCGAGCTGCGCGCCCTGGTAGTTGTTGGAGACGATCTGCGACACGGCGATGCCGGTCTCGTTGATCTCGCGGTCGATCAGGAAGGACGGGATGCCGGCGTCCTTGGCCTTCTGCACCGCCGCCGTGGTGGCCGCCGCGCCGGCGTTGTCGAGGACGATCGCCTTCGCGCCGCGCGCGATGGCCGTGTCGATCAGCTGGTTCTGCTTGTTGGCGTCGTCGTCGTGGACGAGGATCAGGGGCTCAAAGCCGAGTTCCTTAGCCTTGGCCGCGGCGCCTTCCGCCTCGGCCTTGAAGAACGGGTTGTCGTGGCTAGGGGTGATGATCGCCATCAGGTCCGCAGCCGACGCCGTGATCGGCGAGGAAACGATGGCGGCGGCAGACAGCGCCGACAGGATGAACGTCTTGAGCATGTGGTCCTCCTCAACGCGGAGGCGCGGCCCCCCAGCGACCCGCATCAAATCTCCGCTCCCTCTCCCAAGGGCCGACGAGACTATCGGACGACGCCGGAACAGATGTCAACTGGTATGATGAGGTCGTAAGATCGTTGGAGATGGACTGACGGGCGACCGTGGTTCGCGATGGCCCCGTTTGGGTCCGCCTCGCCGGTGGTCCGTGGCGGCGACCAGCGTCATGCCACGCCGGGAGATCGGCCCCATGCCCTTGAAAAGGATCGCTCTTTCGGTCCGCGGTTGATGAGGCGTCCATCGAACTATCCTCGGATGGCCCTCTCGACGTGACGCGGATCGGGACAATCTACGACCTGATCAGCCCTGCGATGCTCGGATCGAGCGGCCGCGGGCGACCCACATCCTTGAAGCGAACATCTTTGCGAGCCCAGCCATGACCATGATGAGTCAGCACCCCCTGACGGGAGCCGCCTGTTCGATTTCCACCGGTTGCCTCGAAGACATGAGCAAGCGCGTGCGCGACCGCGCCTACCAGTTGTGGGAGGCTGCAGGCCGGCCCTGGGGCCACGAGCACGAGTTCTGGGCCCGGGCGTCCGCCGAGATCGAGGGCGAGTGGCTGATGCAGGGCAAGCCCGAGCGGATCGTCGCCCGTTGACGATCGCGGACGCGACGCTTCACGAGGGCCGCAGCGCACGGCCCTTGCCGGCCACCGCCAGGATCGACGCTTCGTGAGGGCTATTCTGCGCGCCGCGAGCGGCTGCCCTCATTCGGCCGGGGCGATGCTTCGCGGCTTCTCCCGCTCGTCCCGCAGCCGCGCATAGACATTGGCGAGAAGCGCGCCGGAGATGTTGTGCCAGACGCTGAAGATCGCGCTGGGAACGGCGGACAGCGGCGAGAAGTGGGCGCTCGCCAGGGCCGCGCCGAGACCGCTGTTCTGCATGCCGACCTCGATGCTGATCGCCTTGCGCTTGGCCAGCGACAGGCCGCAGGCCCGTGCCGTCAGGAACCCCAGCGCATAGCCGATGCCGTTGTGCAGGATCACGACGGCGAAGATCAGGAGGCCGGAACCGGCGGTGGCTGCCTGATTGACGGCCACGACCGCCGCGACGATGAGGACGATGCCGGTGACGCTGACGAGGGGCAGGGCGGGCTCGGCCACCCGCACGAGCGACGGGGCGAGTTTCTGGAGCGCGAAGCCCAGCGCGAGGGGCAGGAGGATGACCTTCACGATGCTGACGAACATGCTCATGGCGTCGACTGGCAGGAACTGGCTGGCGAAGAGCCAGACCAGAAACGGCGTGACCAGCGGGGCAAGGAGCGTGGTGACGCTGGTGCAGGCGACGCTCAGGGCGACGTCGCCCTTGCTGAGATAGGTCATCACGTTGCTCGACGTGCCGCCGGGGCAGCAGCCGACGAGGATGACGCCGGCCGCGACCTCCGGCGACATCGGGATGATGCGCGTCAGGAGAACCGCCACGAGCGGCATGATCAGGAACTGTCCGAGCACGCCGACGCCGACGTCGAAGGGACGGCGGCCGACCTCGCGGAAGTCGTCGAGCGACAGGGTGAGCCCCATGCCGAACATGATGATACCGAGGAGCGTCACGATGTAGGGCGCGACAGGCCGGAAGGCGGCGGGCAGGAAGAAGCCGAGCGCGGCGAACACGATGACCCAGACTGCGAACGTTCTTCCCACGAACGCGGACACCGAACCCAAGAATTTAATAAGGCAACCTTCCCTTGTTGCGGGCAGCAGTACCCGCCGTTACGCCTTCTGGCAAGCCGCCGCGGTCGGGCAGGGTGGGAGGGCGGCGAAGGGGCAGGCGCGCGGGAGAGGGGGCCGTGTCGAGGTGTCTGGTTTCCGCCTCCGCGGTGCGGCTGTTTCGGGGATCGGGAAGGGGGTTGGGCTCTGCGATCCCGGTCGCAAGGGGCGTGTCCTTCGGGCGTAAGAGAGCACCGAGTTCGCTTCCGCAACTTCGAACCCCCGGCCGAGTTTCGGACGGGCCGACGTGTGGTCGTGCTGCCGGGTTCCGGAACGTCGGGTGAGAACCGAGGATGGGGTTACCTCACCCGACCGCACGCCCGGCGGCATGCGTCGGATCGGGCGGCCTCGCCAAGCGCGGGAATACGAAGTCTCCCAGGAAGCCGCGCGGCGAAGGCGTTTCGGGGCAGCGGCAAGAAGGCCTGCCGGCAATTGGCCGCAGCCGCTGAAGGTCCGGGGCTCATGGACGACGGATATCGACAGATATGACGTCCGCCGATGCCGCGCGACCCATCCGGATGAGATGTGCGAACCGAACGGCCCAGTTCGCTTGTCGGTGTCGATGCCAAGGGTTGGCCCTGGCGTGGCATTCCATCCGGAGGCCCAGTCGGTTCGTTCCGGGTATGGGGACAGGTCGAAGCGTCCGTCTCGCTCCATCGATGCCAGCGATCAAACAGGATCTTCGCCGGCTCGCAGACGGCCTGAAGCTCCCGCAAGGGAGCGGCCGAGGCCGCTCCGCCAACCCGGCAAACGACCGGGAGTATCGACTTCATCGTGTCCCAGACGGGTCCCGATCGGGTCGATCCTCGTCAGTCGCGGGGACTGCGGTTCAGGGCTTCGGCCGATACGTGATGCCGACGCTCGGCGCCTCGGAGGAGATCGCCTTCGGAGCCTCGCCACGCGTGATCTCGGCGAAGATGTCGTCCGACGAGGACCGGTTGCCGCCGATCCCCGCTTCCAGAAGCGCCTGGTCGAGCGAGGAGCCGCTCTGCAGCGCCTGAAGCTCGGCGCCCGCCTCGAGCCGTCCCGCCATGGCCTCCTGCCGCTTCTTGACGCGCTCGAGCGATTCCATCGCGCTGCCGAGACGCGAGTTGACGCCGGCATGGCTGGAGGCGATCGCCGACTGCGCCTGGAGGAGCGACTCGTTCGCCTTCACGCCTTCCACCTCGCGGCGCATCGTCTGGATGCGCGTCTCGGTGTCCTGCACGGCCCGCAGCATCTGCGACTGCGCACCCTGCAGGCGCTGCAGCTCGGCCTCGTCGCGGGCCATGTCGGCGCGGTTGCGCGACATGCGGTCGGCAAGCTGGCGGGCGAGGTCCTCGCGGCCGGCCGCCATCGCCGCGCGTGCCGATTCGAGATCCTTCTGGTCCTTGGCGCGGGCCTCGTCGACGCGGCGGCCGAGCGCCTTGGCCGTCGCCATGACGCCGGCGAGGTCGGAGCGCGCCTTGCGGAGCGCATTGTCGGCGTCGCGGATCTCCTGGTCGAGGATGCGCAGCGCCTGCGTGTCCGCCGCGCTTTCGGCCGCCTCGTTGATGCCGCCACGCACGGCCGAGAAGAGTTTGCCCCAGACGCTCATGCCGCGATCTCCCCGTTGCGCCATTCCTCGATGAGGCGGGCCGCGTCCTCGGCGTTGCCGGCGAGCACCGCGACCTCCTCGACCACGACCTCGGCCGACGAGCGGGCCGAGAGCGAGCCGAAGAGTTCGTACCACTCCTGCCCGTTCACGATCGAGATGCCGAAGGTGGAAAGCGGCACGAGCTTGTGCGTCTTGAGCGCGAGGCGCTCGAAGGCGCTGCGCTCGGGCACGCTGTCGGCGGGCGCCAGCATGACGCTGGCGAGGATCTGCTCGCCGCCCGCGACGACGAAGACGTCGAGATGGCCCTTTTCCTTCAGGGTGACCCGCAGGACGTCGCCCTCGATCGAGACGTCGACGTCTCCGAGCGCGGGGGGATCGGAGGCGAAAAGCTCCGTCAGGGATGCGAGATTCCAGTTGGCCATGTCTCTCAAACTCCCGTCTCGAACCGTCGTCGCCCTTCCGTCGGGCGGCCGGCATGTCATAAGGGTTGCAGCGAGCGGCACAAGGTGGAACGCGGATGATCGGACGCTTCTTCGGCTGGGGATCGGGTGAAAACGCGGCGGCGCTGCCCGCGGAATACGGGCCGCTCGGCGTCGCCATCAGCGGCGGCATCGAGATCGACACCCTCAGCCTCCAGGCGATGACGGCGGGCGCCGAGCCCGCCATGCCGCTGCCGGCCGGCGGGGTGATGCTGGTCGCCGCCTATGGCGAGGCGCGGCTCGACCCGCAGACGGTCCTCTCGCGCTATTATGCCGACGACAACACGATGCTCCAGGTCCTCTCGGCGTCCGCGGCACCCGGCGACGAGCTTCTCGACGTCAGCCTCTACCAGCCGTGGGACTCGGTGGTGCCGGCGGGCGCGGCGGACTGGGCGCGCTGGCGCGGGCCCTTGGGCCTCATCGGCCAACCGCGCTACGACGCGGACGGCATCGTCTTCGAGCGCTTCTGGGGCGACGGGGCGGGGCGCGCCGACCTCGTGGAGTTCGTCGAGACCGTGAACGACGGCCAGAGCCGGCGCGAGATCCATCAGTCCTGCATGCTCTACGCCCGCCCGCTCGGCCAGGCGCGCGAGATGCTCCTGATCAACATCGAGCGCGATCTCGGCACGGCGGCCTCGCAAGGCTCCTCAATCGAGTTCATCCTCGGCTACGGCCTGATGGCGGCCGACGTGCGCCGCCTGTGATCCCAGCGCGCCCCCTCTTCTGACAACAAGGACCTCCCGCAGCATGTTCGGCTACGTCGCAGGCCTGCCGGCCTTTCTCGCCTACTTCGCCACCGGGCTCGGCTCGCTCGCCGCCTTTTCCGTTCTCTATTCCGCCCTGACGCCGCAGCACGAGCTGACGCTGATCCGCACCGGCAACGCGACGGCGGTCGTCGCCTTCCTCGGCGCGATCCTCGGCTTCTCCCTGCCGCTCGCCTCGGCCGCGGCGAACTCCGTCTCGCTCGCCGACTTCGTGATCTGGGCGCTGATCGGCGCCGTGTTCCAGGCGATCGCCTTTGCCGTCGCCTGCCTGACGATGCGCGGGCTTCCCCGGCGGATCACGAACGGCGAGATGGCCGGCGGGCTGTGGTCGGCCGGCATCTCGCTGGCGATCGGCATGCTCAACGCCGCCTGCATGACCTACTGAGGATGCGGCCATGACCCGACGCTTCCTCTCCCAACGGCCGCCGCTCTTGGCGCTCGGCACCATCGCCGCCGGCGGTCTGGCGCTGTCGGGCTGCGGCGACGAGCCCTCCGACAACACGCTCTTCACCTCGCCGGCGCAGTGCATCGAGGCCGGCTTCGACCAGGGCATCTGCAACGCCGAGTATCAAACGGCGCTCAGCCGGCACCTGCGCGACGCGCCCAAGTTCGACGGCAAGGCTGCCTGCGAGACCGAATACGGCGCCGGGCGCTGCATGGAGGTGCCGCGCGAAGAGGCCGGCGGCACCGGCGGGGGCAGCTTCTTCCTGCCCTTCATGACCGGCTATCTCATCTCCTCCGCCGTGCAGCGGATGACGGATTACAACTCCTACGGCCGCTATGTCGGCGGCGGCTCCTACACGCGCCCGACGCCGATCTTCACCGGGCGGAACGGCACGACCTACCGCTCCGACCCGGTGATCGGCACGCAGACCGCGACGCCGCGCCCCGCCAACGTCAACACCCGCACCGTCTCGCGCAGCGGCTTCGGCGGCCTGTCGTCGAGCCGCGGCGGCTTCTCCTTCGGCGGCTGAGGGTGGAGCGTCGACGCATCGAGCCGCGCGAGGGCTGGCAGCGAACGGCCGAGGCCGTCGGCTTCGGCTTCCACGAGATGTACGGCGAGCCCTACTGGCTGGACGACACCTACTACGGCTTCAGCCTCGCCGAGATCGAGGCGGAGATCGAGACCCCGACGCAGGCGCTGCATGCGCTCTGCCTCGACCTCGCGGCGGAGGTCGCCGCGTCCGACGCGCTGATGGCGCGCCTCGACATCCCGCCGGAGCAGTTCGAATTCGTGCGCCGGTCGTTCCGCGAGCGAGAGCCCTCGCTATACGGCCGCTTCGACCTCGCCTATGACGGGCGCGGGCCCGCCAAGCTTCTCGAATACAACGCCGATACGCCGACCGGCATCTTCGAGGCGGCCTATTTCCAGCACAACTGGCTGACCGACCAGATCGCGCTCGGGCGCCTGCCCGGCGACGCCGACCAGTTCAACCTCCTGCAGGAGAGCCTCGTCTCGGCCTTCGCGGCGTTTCCGGCGGACCGCATCTTCCACTTCGCGGCAGTGACGGCGAGCGACGAGGACCGCGGGACCGCGGCCTATCTCATGGACTGCGCCGTGCAGGCCGGGCACCATACGGCCCTCATCGACATGGGCTCGATCGGCGTCGACGCGATCGGTCGCTTCACCGACCCGAACGAGCGCGTCATCGACCGCTGCTTCAAGCTCTATCCGTGGGAGGACATGATGCGCGAGCCCTTCGCGCGCCATCTCCCGGGCTCGGGAACGCAGTGGGTCGAGCCAGGCTGGAAGGCGATCCTCTCGAACAAGGGCATCCTGCCGCTTCTCTGGGAGCGCCATCCCGGCCATCCCAACCTCCTGCCGGCCTTCTTCCGGGACGACCCGCGCGCCGGCTCGCTCGAGCGCTCCGTGCGCAAGCCCTTCTTCTCGCGCGAGGGCGAGAACATCGCGATCCTCGAAGGCGGCCGCGAAGCCGAGGCGACGGACGGCGATTACGGCGCGGGGCCTGCCATCGTCCAGGAACTGACGCCGCTGTTCGAGGCCGAGGGGCAGTTCGCGGTGCTCGGCGCCTGGGTCGTCGGCAACGAGGCGGCCGGGCTCGGCATCCGCGAGGACCGCTCGCGCATCACCCGCAACCTGTCGCGCTTCGTGCCGCATGCGATCGAGGGCTGACGGCAGGGGCAATCCTCCGTCGGTAATGGACGATTTCGCCTCGAGCGGAGGCTCACAAGACCGGCTCGCCGGAGCATCGGGGCGGGTGCCCAACTCGGTTCAAATGACGGCTCTCGAGCTTCGGACCGAATGATCTTCGAAATGGTGGCGGATCGGAATCCGTCACCGATCGTGGGCGGTCCGGACGGACCAAAAATACGTCGCTCCCATGCGTGCACCGCAGCCATCGGGCGCGACCCGGACGACGTCCCCGGTCCTCCCGCCGCAGCGACATCGGCGTCGTATTCCGTCCTAAGAGCTCGGCGAACGCATTAACGCTCCCTTGCGAAAAACGATCGAGTCCACGGTCCGACATATAGTCATGACTTAAAGTCTAGATGATACTTCCCATAGGGTAGGAGATCAGCAAGGCAAGCGTCTCTCCTGCGATTGATCTTTCATAAAATTGTAACCGCGAGGGCAGAATGCGCTTTCCCGTGCTCGGCTTGCTGTGGCTTCTCACAGCCTGCAGCGGCTTGTTCCTCATCAGCCAACCCGTCAGCGTCGACGCGCAATTGACGGTGGCGTCGATCGCGATCGCGGTCGGTGCGGCGATCTACGTGCTGCGCCTGCAGGGGCCCTGGCGCTTCGTGTTCCTGGCGATCACGACTGCCGTGGTCCTGCGCTATGCCTATTGGCGCACCACGGCGACGTTGCCCTCGCCCGACGACCTCGCCAACTTCGTCCCGGCCGTGATCCTCTACCTCGCGGAGATGTTCTACATCGTCCTCCTCGGGATGAACCTCTTCGTCGTGTCCGACCCGCTCGAGCGCGCCGCAGCGCCGGAGGTCGACGACGCGGCCCTGCCGCATGTCGACGTGTTCGTGCCGTCCTACAACGAAAGCAAGGCGATCCTGGCGCTGACGCTGTCGAGCGCTCTCGCCATGGACTATCCCGCGGGCAAGCTGCGCGTGTTCCTCCTGGACGACGGCGGAACCGACGAGAAGCGCAACGCCCGCGATCCGATGAAGGCCGCCGAGGCGCGCCATCGCCACGAGGACCTGCAGGCGCTGTGCCGGGATCTCGGGGTCACCTACGTCACGCGGGCCCGGAACACCCACGCCAAGGCCGGCAATCTCAATGCGGGGCTTGCCGCCTCGAACGGTGAGCTGGTCGTGGTCTTCGATGCCGATCATGCGCCGGCGCGGGAGTTCCTGCGCCAGACGGTCGGCTACATGGTGGCCGACCCGAAGACCTTCCTCGTCCAGACGCCGCATTTCTTCTCCAATCCGGATCCGATCGAGAAGAATCTGAGCACCTTCGAGCGGATGCCGTCCGAGAACGAGATGTTCTACGGCACGATCCAGAAGGGTCTCGACAAGTGGAACGCGGCATTCTTCTGCGGGTCCGCGGCCCTCTTGCGCCGGTCCGCCCTGATGGAGGTCGGCGGCTTCTCCGGCATCACGATCACCGAGGACTGCGAGACCGCCCTCGACCTGCACTCGCGCGGCTGGAAGAGCGTCTATGTCGACCGGCCGATGGTCACGGGCCTTCAGCCGGAGACGCTGTCGAGCTTCATCGGCCAGAGGTCGCGCTGGTGCCGCGGCATGCTCCAGATCCTGTTCCTGAAGAACGCCGCGCTGGTGCCGGGCCTCAGCCTGGCACAGAGGATCTGCTACCTGTCTTCGGCGCTCATCTGGTTCTTCCCGATCGTGCGCGTCGTCTTCCTGATCGCGCCGCTCCTGTTCATCTTCTTCGACATGAAGATCTACGACGTGTCGGCGCAGGAGTTCGTCGCTTATACGCTGACCTACCTCGTCATCAGTTCGCTGATCCGCAACTACCTCTACGGCCGCGTGCGCTGGCCGTGGATCTCCGAGCTCTACGAGTACGTCCAGTCCGTCTATCTCTTCCGCGCCGTCCTCAGCGTCATCGTCAATCCGCGTCGGCCGACCTTCAACGTCACCGCCAAGGGCGACACCCTTGCCGAGGATCGCCTGTCGGAACTCGCCTGGCCGTACTTCGCGATCTTCGCCGTCCTCCTCGGCGCGATGGGCTACGCGGTCTATCGCTACCAGACCGAGCCGCTGGTCGGAGGCATCCTGCTCGTGGTCGGCGCCTGGAACCTCCTCAACCTCGTGATCGCCGCCGCCGCGCTCGGCGTCGTCACCGAGCGGCGCGAACGCCGCGGCATGCCGCGCATCGTCACCGAACGGATGGCCGAGCTCGCATTCGCCGAAACCGTGGTGCCGGTCGTCGTGGTCGACATCTCGTCCTCGGGCGCCAAGCTCCGCCCGCTCGCCGGCCTGCCCTTCGTCGGCACCGAGCAGCGTGCGGACCTGAAGGTCTCGCGGACCGACGGGTCACCGGTCGGCACGCTTCCGGTGGTGGTCCGCTCGACGGGTGAAGAGGGCGGGCGTCCGGTCCTCGGCGTCCACTACCGGACGGAGACCTGCGACTACCCGCTGATCGCCGAACTGATGATGGGCGACATGGCCTCCGTGCGTGCCCAGCGCGCCGGTCGGCAGCGCCGCAGGGGCCTCGTCCTGTCGAGCGCCAGCATCATCGGCTGGGCCCTCGGCACGCCGCTGCGCGCCTTCCGCCACCTCGTCTTCGATCGCCCGGCCTCATCCGGTCCGGACGTGCAGAACGTCCTCTCGATCCCGCCGCTACAGGCTGCCGCCGACCCGGCGCCGTCGTCCCACCCTTGAGCCAACGGAACACGACCATGACCTGGAACCTGTCTTCCCATCGGCTCCGGATGGCCGGAGCGACCGCCCTCGGCCTCCTCGCCCTTGCGAGCGCACCGGCCGGCGCGCAGACGGCCCCGGCCTTCGACTTCTCCGGCGCCCCGGCCGGAGCGACGGCGGCCGTCTCCCCAAGCGCGGACCTCGCTCCGCTTCTCGCCGCGTCCTCGGACCTGCAGTTCTCGGGCGAAGCGTCCCATCGGGTGTTCCCCGTCTTCGTCACGGGCGAGCAGAGCACGAAGGAGGCCCGCCTTACGCTCGGCTACACGTCCGCCGTCTCTGTCGCGCCGGAAGGCTCCTCGCTCGTCGTCAGCGTCAACGGGGTCGAGATCGTCTCGCAGGCGATCCGGGTCGGGAGCGCGCAGTCACTCGACCTGCCCGTGCCGCCCGGACTCCTGCGCCCCGGTTTCAACGCCGTCGGCATCTCCATGCAGCAGTTCCACCGCGTCGACTGCTCGGTGCAGGGGACCTACGAGCTGTGGACGTCGTTCGACCCCGCGGCGAGCGGTCTGCGCTTCCCGAGGACCGGCGCGGCCGTCGCCGGCCTTGCCGACCTGCCCGCCCTGCCGCGCGACGGGCAGGGCAAGGTCCGGATCGCCGGCCTCGTGCCGGAAGGCTCGACCGCGGAGCGGACCGACAACACGCTTGCCGCGATCGAGGCCGCCGTCGTGATCGGTGCGATGGACGACCCGCTCGTCCAGCTCGGCCGCGAGGGCGGCAGCGATGCCGTGCTCGACGTCGTCGTCGGCACGATGGACGAGATCGGGCCCCTGGCCCGGCAGCCGGGTGCGCAGACGCCCTGGCCCGGCGTTTCGCTTCTGCCCTCAGCCGTGGATCGGCCGGCGACGCTCGTCGTGACCGGCTCCACCGCCGGCGACGTGCGCAAGGCCCTCGATCAACTTCGAGCCGGCGCGCAAACCTGGGCCCCTGACGGCTCGCAGGCCGGCCTGCAGGCCATCGCCGATCGCCGGGGCCGGGCCGTCTCCGGCCATGCCGACCTGCGGCTCGACGCGCTGGGCGTCGACGGCAGGCCCTTTGCCGGTCGCCTGTTTCGCGAGGACCTGCGCCTGTCGCTTCCCGCGGATTTCTATGCGGCCGACTACGACGCTGCCAGCCTGGTCCTGAACGGCGCCTATGCCGCCAATCTGTCCGCGGATGCCACGCTCTTCGTCCGTGCCAACGGGCAGGTGGTCGCGACGCTGCCCCTGTCCTCGCCCCAGCCGGGCAGGATCGAGGACAAGCGCCTGAAGGTCCCGCTGAACCGTCTGAAGCCGGGCCCCAACACGATCAGCATCGAGGCTCTCGTGCCCAATGCCGAGGATGAGGCTTGCGAAGCCACCGCCGGCGGCGAGCGGCCCGCGCGGTTTGCGCTGTCTGGCGACACGCGCCTCGAACTTCCCGCCTTGGCCCGTGTCGGCTCCTATCCGAACCTCTCGGCGACCCTGGCCGGCGTCGGCTCGCTCGGGGCGGCCGACCGCGACCTGATGGTCTACGTGCCGGGCAACGACCCGTCGGCCCGCAATGCGGCGGCAACCATCGTCGCCCGCATGGCGGCCAGCTCCGGCACGGTGCGCCAACCGCGTTTCGTCAACACGCTGCCGCATGCCGAGGGCGGCGATCTCCTGGCCGTGGGGACCTATTCGTCCCTGCCCAACGACCTCGCATCGGCCCTGCGGCTGCGCGACGGGACATCGGCCTTCGCCCTGTCCGAGACCCCGACGGGATGGAGCGGCGTGTCGGAGGCCAACGCCTCCACCATGCACGGCGAGGCACCGGCCGACGTGCCCGCGCCGGACGTTACGACGCTGTCGGCCTTCGCCGATCCCGTCGGCGTCGGGCAAAGGGTCGCCGAGATCACGCGTCCGGTGACGAATGCGATTCATAATGCCGTCGCGACCTATCGCGAACGCCGGGCGGAGGCTCCGCGGGAACTGCCGCAGGACGGCGCGCTCCTTGTGCAGGCCGCGACGCCCGCGCCGGGAACCGCCTGGACTGTCTTCACCGCCCCGACCTCGGCGCTGCTCACGCAGGGGCTGCATCGCCTCGGCACGCCGACGACGTGGAATGCGATCGACGGCGCCAGGACCGACATCCCGGCGGCGGCCGATCAGGCCCTCGTCTCGACGAACGACGACAAGGAGATGCTCTTCGAGACGCAGCCGCGCAGCATCTCGAACGCCCGTCTGGTCCTCGCCGGCTGGTTCTCGCGGCACAGCGATCGCTACGCGGCGCTGATGTTTGCCTCGTCGATCCTCCTGGCCGTGTCGACATTCCTGCTCCTGCGCCGGCTCGGCGAGAAGAAGTCGTGACGGGCCGGAGACATGTTTGCGCGCTGGCGCTCGCGGTCGCGACGATGATGGCGCCACAACCCTCGTTCGCCGCAGCCGACGCGCTGCCGGAGGTCCGGGTTCAGCCGATCGACTATCTCGTCGGGGGCTGGGAGCTCTATCGAAGCCGCTTCGTCACCGACGAGGGTCGGGTCGTCGACGACGACAACGGTGCCATCAGCCACAGCGAGGGGCAGGGCTACGGCATGCTCCTGGCCGTCGCCGCCGGCGACCGGCCGAGCTTCGAGAAGCTCTGGAACTGGACCAGCCAGGAGCTCTTCATCCGCAAGGACGGGCTCGCGGCCTGGCGCTGGGACCCCGGCGCCGAGCCCCGCGTCACCGACATGAACGACGCCTCGGACGGCGATCTCCTGATCGCTTGGGCGCTCCTGCGCGCAGCCGAGGCGTGGAACGTGCCGGAATGGCGAGGCTCGGCGACCCGGATCGCCGACGCGGTCGCGGAACTCGCCGTAAAACCCGCGGGATCGCGCAGCGTCCTGATGCCGGCCGTCTCGGGCTTCAGCGCGGGCGAACAGCCGGACGGACCGGTCGTCAACCTGTCCTATTGGGTGTTTCCCGCGATCGAGGACCTGTCCGCCGTCTCGCCGACGCTGGCGAAGGCGAACCTCTCGCAGAGCGGCCGCGATCTCGCGGCCTCCGCGCGGTTCGGCGAGCAGGGGCTCCCGAGCGACTGGATCTCGTTGGCGAAGGGGACGCCGGCTCCCGCCCGGTCGTTTCCCGCCATGTTCGGCTGGAACGCCGTCCGCGTTCCGCTCTATCTCGCCTGGAGCGGCCCTGCCGAGCGCGACCTCCTCGCGTCCTACCGGGAAAGCTGGGGCACCGCGGGCCCGAAGATCGTCGACCTCGACACGGGGCTCGTGATCGATCCGCTTCCTGCGGCGGGCTACGGCGCGATCGCAGACCTTGTCGCCTGCGCCCTCGACGGCCGGCCGGCCGGGGACGCCACGCGAAACTTCGAGCCGACCACCTACTACCCTAGCACCCTTCATCTCCTGAGCCTCCTGGCCCTTGCCGAAAGGTATCCGCGATGCCTGTGAAAGCCTGTCTCCTCGCGTCCGCGAGCCTCCTCCTCGTCTCACTGACCGCCGCCAATGCCCAGGTGGCCGCGCCGAACTTCGGCACCGGTGCGCTGGGCGCCCCGGCCGCGGCGGCGCCGGCTGCGGGCGGCGTGCGACCGCCGTCCTTCGCACCCGCCCCGATCGCGGCAGCCAGCCCCGTCGCGCCGGCTGCGGGCGGCGCCAATCCGTTCGCGGCCGTCCAGCCGCCGGAAGCCCAGACGCGTGCGCCGACCGCCGCGTTCCAGATCGCGCCCGCGGCGGCCACCGCGAACGAGCCCGACGCACCGTCCGGCCCCGACGACGCGGCCCTTCGCTACTACGCCGCGCAACGCGACATGGCGCGTGTCGGCGCCGAAATCCGCCGCCTGAAGGCACTCTATCCGACCTGGGCGCCCCCCGAAGACCTGTTTTCGGCGGGCCCGAAGGTCAGCGAGCAGCCGATCTGGGATCTCTTTGCGACAGGAGACTACGCGGGAGCGGCCGCGATGGTCGAGAAGCTGAAGGGCGACAACGCCGGATGGCAGCCGACGGCCGATCTCGGCGAGAAGCTGGCCGACGCGACGGCACGATCGTCCATCGCGGCGGCCGCTGCCAACGGCTCGTGGCCGGTGGTTGTGAAGGCCGCGCAGTCCCGCCCGTCGCTCCTCACCTGCGACAATGTCGATCTGATGTGGAACCTTGGGGAAGCCCTTGTGCGCACGGGCGACCTCGCACGGGCCTACGACGCCTACGCCTACGTTCTCTCGCAGTGCCAGGACGGCGGCCAGCGCCTGGCGACCGTCCAGAAGGCAAGCGCCCTCCTGCCCCCCGCCGGAGCCGACGCGCTGATCGCGCTCGGCCGGACAGGCGCGGACGGGCGCAGCGAGTTCGCCACCCTCCGGTTCGACCCCCTGCGCGCCGAGATGGGCCGCGTCGCATCCGGCCTCGCCTCCAACCTTCCCGCGGACGCCGATCTCGCCCGCTTTGCCGAGTTCGTCGGGCGCGAGCGCTCGGCCGGCGATGCGCAGCTCTTCGGATGGTACTACTACGGCCAGAAGAAGTGGGCGGAGGCCGCTGACTGGTTCCGCGCCGCGGCCCAGATCGACTCCAGCCCGAAGAACGTCGAGGGCGTGGTTCTTTCGCTGCGGCAGGCCGGCGACCTCGATGCGGCCGGCAAGCTCGCCTACGACAATCGCGATCGCGCGCCGGAAATCGAGAAGATCTACATCGAGCTCGTGTCGGAGCGACTGAGTTCCGGGGCTTCCGACACGCTGCCGGGCGCGGACGAGGTCAGGCGCTTCGCCGACGTGGTCGATGCAAGCCGCTCGGCCCTCGGCGCCCAGTCGCTGGGATGGTACTGGATCGGCCAGGAGAAGGTCGAGACGGCCAAGGCCTGGTTCGAGAAGTCGGTGGGCTGGGACGAGAGCAGCCAGGGCGTGATCGGCCTCGCCGTCGCGAGCGCCCGCCTGAAGGACACGGCCGGGCTCAAGGCGGTGAAGGCGCGATACGGCGAACGCTATCCCGAACTTGCCGAGTTCCAGACGGCTTCTGCCGCCAGTGCGCCGCGCGCCAAGGCACGCCCGGTGACCGTGCGCAAGGGCGGCGGCGGGGGCCAGGATGCGGCGCTTCGCGAAGCGCAGAAGCAGTTCGATGCCGGCGACTACAAGGCCGCCCTGGCGACGCTCGACAAGCGCCAGGCCGCCAAGGGCTACGATCGCGGCGCCGAATTGCTGCGCGGCTGGACGAACCTGAAGATGCGGCGCTTCTCCGAGGCCCGGCAGATCTTCAAGGCCGAGGACAAGAAGGGATCCACCAAGGACACCCGCTTCGGCATCGGCGCGACCTTCAACTCCCAGTTCAACGCCTGGTGACCCGGACGGGCCGGGGCGCCACCACCCGATGACCCCCGGCCCGCATTCCATTCCATTGAAAGGTTCCGCCCCCATGAGTCAGCTGCTCGACACCCTGATGGCCACGCCGTTTCCGTCCGGATCGACGCGTTCCGAGCTTCTTCGCGGGACGGGCGGCGGCGATCGCATCGCGTCGGGTTCGGGCAGCGACACGATCTACGGCGACCTCGGCGCCGATACGATCCATGCCATGCCGCTGGCAGGCGAGCGCGTCCTCGTCTTCGGCGGCCGCGGTCCGGGAGACGCGCAGGACGGCGATGACGCGATCGCGGTCGCGGGCGAGGGATCGGGCGAGATCTACGCCAATGCCGGCAACGACACGATCCTCTACCGCGCGCTCGGCAACGCGACGATCTCGGCCGGCCTCGGGGACGACGAGGTCCGGATCCTCAACAAGGCGAACAACGCGGTCGTCGGCGGGTCCGGCAGCGACACGATCACGATCGACAGCACGGGCGACAACACGATCTTCGGCGGCAACACCGGTTCCGACCCGAGCGACGGCGCCGATCGCATCGTGGTGCGCGGCAACGGTCAGAACGTGGTCTATGCCAATGCCGGCAACGACGACATCTTCATCGGCGGCTCGGGCAACAACCATCTCTTCGCTGGGCTCGGAAACGATACGCTGCGCATCCAGGGCGTCGGCTCCAACGTGATCGTCGGCGGGCTCGGCGCCGATACGATCACGGTCGAGGGGAGCGGCAACAACACGATCTTCGGCGGCAGTGGTGCGGCCGATCCGCTGGACGGGAACGACGTCATCACCATCATCGGCGATGGACACAATCTCGTCTTCGCCGTCGGCGGCGATGATCTCGTCCGCGTCATCGGCAGCGTTGGAACGACGATCGACGGCGGCGCGGGAAACGACACGCTCCTCGGAGGCGACGGCCTCGATCGCATCGTCGGCGGGCGGGGCCTCAACGTCATGACCGGCAACGCGGGCGCCGACACGTTCGTCCATACGGCTGGAGCTCAGGACGTCATCACCGACTTCGACTGGTATCGCGGAGACCGGATCGAGACCGGCGTCCCGGTAGCGGGCCTGACGCAGATGCCCGACGGGACATTGTTCGTGGTCTATGCGGATCAGAGCTTCGTCGCCATCCAGCACGCCGCGCCGGAACTCATCACGTACAACCTGTTCGTCTGAACCCGTCGGCCAGACGTTCCAGGGGCTGCCTTCGAGGGGCGCCGTCCTGCAGCGGGAGTCTCGCCCGTGTTTCCAAGCGGGACCCTCCGTCGCATTGATGGCCGGCGCGGCATGCATTGGATCACCCAAGGGAAGCCTTTCAGGGTGTCCACAGCCCGCGCGAGACTCCGATCTCGTTGACCAGTGAACCCTGACATCCTCATCCGTTCGTCGGATCAGGACCCCAGCTTGGTGACATCGGGCACCAGAAGGCGGTCGTCTTCGCGAATGATGATGCCGGCATACTGCAGGTGGCTCATGGTGCGTGACACCGCTTCGCGATAGGTTCCGATCCTGCAGGCGATATCGGAATGCGTGGGGATGGGATGAATGGACGCCGATCCGTCGTGCCGGGCGTGCTTGCGGCAAAGGCGCATCAACTCGCCGACCTGTTCGATCAGAACCTGCTCGCGATCGATCGCGCTTCGCAGGAGAGAGAGGACCAGCTCCCGGTCCTGGCAGAAGAGGTCGAGGATCGCAGCCGGTTTGATGACGGCGACGGTGGAATCCGCTGACGCCTCCACCGCGAAGTTGGCCGTGAAGCCGCCGACCAGAGCCGCTTCGCCGATGAACGATCCGACGCTGGATTCGCGGAGGGAAACGACCTTGCCTTCCTCGGTATAGGCGAAGAACCAGAATTCGCCCCGCGTCACGACGAAGACCTTGTCGAGGAGATCGCCAGGCAGGACGATGGTCGCGCCTTCTCGAACATCGAGCCATCGGGCCTGCCTATTGAGCTCCCGGATTGTGGCCTCGGACAGGCGCTGAAACATCGGGAGCGCACGCAGATCCCTCGCCATTTCGCCGTTGAGCGAGCCGTTGGTCTGCGAGCTTTCACGCATCGAACGCGTCTCCTTACCCGACCTCATTCACACATGGCGTTCGATGACTTCCCGGTTGCGGGTCTCGCGTACGAGCGGCCGCTATCAGGCAGGGTGTCTTGATCCCTCCAGCTTGCTCAAAAGATAGACGACTTCCGTTCTGTTGCGGGCCTTCAGTCGTTTCATGATGTTTCTGACATGAACCTTGACGGTGCTTTCACACATGTTCAGATCGTAGGCGATGATCTTGTTGGCCTTACCCTTCCGAAGGGCATCGATCACCAGCATCTGTCTGGACGTGAAAAGGCTCACGCTGTCCTCGTCCGCACTCGTGGTGGGGCTTTGCCGGATGAGCTGCTCGCATCGGGTCAGAATGCTGGCCGGGACATAGATTCCACCTGCCGCGACCAGATGCATGGCGCTGACCGCCACCTCCAGGCTGACCGTCGGCGGGATGTACCCGCGCACCCCGACCTCGAAGGCTCGTAGCACGTCCGACACGTCCTCGATCTCCGACAGGATGATCGTATCGGTCTCCGGCCTGTCGGCACGAACCTTTGCGATCTGGGACATATAATGCTCCGACTTGGCCTTCGACCAAGTGGCGCAGATCAGGATGATGTTGATGTGCCCAATCTTTGCGTCCGACGCATCGAGCGACTTCAGGTCGGAGAAGTAGTGAAGCTCGAGCGTTTCATCGACGGCCCGCAATCCGCGTCCGAAGCAGTCACGGATCAACGGACGATCGTCGATGACGGCGATCGTCAGGGGCGTCTCGCGATCGAGGCCGCGTCGCTGATCCTCCAGCCAGGAGCCGGCGAGGAAACTGTCGACCCCGCCTGGCGAAGCCTTGTCGACCGGGTGAATGCTGAAGGAGGAGGCATCATGCACGGCGCTCATCGATCGACCTCACAATTGATGTTTGACGTCATCCCTATCAATTAGGTGGAAAGTCACGGGCTCGCTCTGCCGGCCCGACCGCATCCGAAGGTCGGGGCCTGCAACTCGTTGGTAGGTAAACGATTCCTGAATTCAACCTATGCATCCATATTGCCTATTACAAATTGTTAAGGTGTGAGAAAACGCACAAGCGTAAGATAATCGGGCACTTAAGGACGATTCCGTACGCTCAGACGCTACGGCATCCGGATCACGATGCAGTCGAGCCGACTTATCCACAGAGCAGTGGATAACTTTTTTGAGCCGGCTGAAGGTTGCCGCCGAGGGATTTCCTCCAGACAAGCTGCCCCTTCGTAACGCTCCATCAGGACATGGAGGTTCGCGGAAGAGATCGAGGTCTTCTTCAAAAGGTTGAAGTAGGAGACGCGATGGAAGGCTGGCGATTCGCCCCACCGTTCTTCCCGACATTCTTTGGCGAAGTAACCGTTCCGGTCGAGACAGCGCCGTTCGAGCATCTCACGCGATGATGCCTGGATGGGGCAGGACGGTGCTTGGAAGGTCGGCAGCAACCGGCTCCAGCAACCATCTGGCCCGGTCAGGCTATCTAGGTCCGATAAATGTCGCGACCGCCATCGCTGGTTGCCGCCCGAAGATGTGTTGCCTGGCGCGCTTTGATTCAGCTGTCGTCGTGACGAAGCAACTCAGCTTGGGAGGCTTTGCGGGTCCGGTACCCCTCGCAGGTGAAACCGCGGGAAACCCTTCCCGGCGGCAGGACCTGCGCAGCGCCTCGCTGCGGGTTTCCACCTACCACCAGCCGGGCATGCCCAACCAGCCGAACCAGATTTTCTTGAAGGCGACCCACCCGAAGGCCGCTTCGCAAATGATCATGCACAGACCCAGTACGAGAAAACCCCGATCGCTTTCCACGGATTGGTCGGCATTTCCGCGGGTGCGGTCGAATTCTAGCAGCTCCGCTTCCTGCTCCGTCAAGCATTGGGCCTGCTTGCGGGCGTAGAGGATACTCGCATGTCCGGCGATGTTCTGCGCGCCCATGGCTGATCTCCCTGTTTTGACAGCGAACCGCACCGGGCCGGGAGAGGCGCCCTGTCAGGGGCCCGTTGTCCGCTCGTGCGGCTCGTCCTTCTCTTCATCGTATGGCGGCCCCTCGAGGGCGACAATGTTCCCCCACCGCCCCAAAAGATCATCGGGATCCGGCGATCGAGCCAACGGGCCAACGTTTGCCGCCACCGTCCGATCGTCCCATTCGCCGAAAGAACACGACCTTGTTCTGAAGACGTAGCGACCGGCGAACGATCGATCGAAAGACCTATGAAGTCGCCGCGGAAGTGGAAGCGCCCGGCGCTTTGCTTCGAATAGGCAAGGCTGCCGCCGTCGTATTGTCACTCGACCCCATGGCAAGCCGACCGCACGATGGGCTCATCTCCCACAGGCAGAAGAGCTCGGCGACGCCATGCGGATCACGATCATAGGCTCAGGTTACGTCGGCCTCGTCAGTGGGGCGTGCTTTGCCGACTTCGGTCATGTGGTGACCTGCGTCGACAAGGCGGAGCACAAGATCGAGGCGTTGCGCGCCGGTCGCATGCCCATCTACGAGCCTGGGCTCGCCGAGATCGTCGCCAGTAACGTGCAGGCGGGCCGCCTTTCGTTCTCGACCGATCTCGCCGGTCCCGTCTCGGAAGCCGACGTCGTCTTCATCGCGGTCGGAACGCCGTCCCGGCGCGGCGACGGACATGCCGACCTCAGCCATGTCTTCGACGTGGCCCGGGACATATCGCGGCACGTTCGGGGCTTCACGGTCGTCGCAACGAAGTCGACCGTTCCGGTCGGAACCGGCGACGAGGTCGACTACATCATCCGCATGGTCAATCCGAACGCAGACGTAGCCGTCGTCTCCAATCCGGAGTTCCTGCGGGAAGGCGCCGCGATCGAGGACTTCAAGCGACCCGACCGGATCGTCGTCGGCCATGCCGATCCGCGAGCGGTGGAGGTCATGACCGAGGTCTACCGGCCGCTCTACCTCAACGCCGCCCCGATTCTCTTCACCAGCCGGCGCACGTCCGAACTCGTCAAATACGCCGCGAACGCCTTTCTCGCGCTCAAGATCACCTTCATCAACGAGATCGCCGATCTCTGCGAGAATGTCGGGGCCAACGTTCAGGAGGTCTCGCGCGGGATCGGGCTCGACAAGCGCATCGGGCCGAAATTCCTGAACGCAGGGCCGGGCTACGGGGGATCCTGCTTTCCCAAGGACACGCTCGCTCTCGTCAAGACCGCCCAGGACAGCAACGCGCCGCTCCGGCTCGTCGAGGCGACCGTGGCCGTCAACGACCAGCGCAAGCGGGCGATGGCGCGCAAGGTGGTCGCGGCCTGCGGCGGGCGGGTGCGGGGGCGCACGATCGCCGTGCTCGGCCTCACCTTCAAGCCGAACACCGACGACATGCGCGAGGCGCCCGCCATCTCCATCATCCAGGGGTTGATCGATGCGGGCGCGCGAGTCACCGCCTATGATCCGCAGGGAATGGAGCAGGCCCGCCCGCTCCTCGATCCCCATGTCGCCTATGCGGAGGATGCCTATGTCTGCGCGCATGGAGCCGATGCGCTCGTCATCGTGACGGAATGGGACCAGTTCCGCGCGCTCGACCTCGACCGACTGGCGGCGGGCATGACGGGCAACGTCCTCGTGGATCTGCGCAACATCTATCGCAGCGAGGAGATCGAGAAGCGGGGCCTTCGCTACACCTGCCTCGGCGATGGGCTCGCGACGCTTCCCCTCTCGTATCCGGTGGCCGCGGAATGACCCACGCCGCTCCCGACCACGCCGCTCCCCAGCGGCCCTGTTTGCCTACAACGCCACGCGAGGTCCACCCGTCATGAGGATCCTGATCACCGGGACCGCGGGCTTCGTCGGATTCCATCTGGCGAACCGGCTTCTCGACGACGGTCACGAGGTCGTCGGCTTCGACGCGATGACGCCTTACTACGATGTCAGGCTGAAGGCGGCCCGGCATGCGATCCTGGCGCGCCGCCCCGGTTTTCGCGCCCTGACCGGACGCGTCGAGGACATGGATGCGCTGCGCCATGCCGCAGATCTCGCCGATCCCGAGATGGTGGTGCACCTCGCCGCGCAGGCCGGGGTGCGCTATTCGATCGACCACCCGCAGACCTATGCGGACAGCAACCTCATCGGCTCCTTCAACATCGTGGAACTCGCGCGCGGCCTCAAGCTGCGGCATCTGATGCTGGCGTCGACGAGTTCGGTCTACGGCGCCAACACCGCGCTGCCGTTCGCCGAGTCCGACAAGGCGGACCTGCCGTTGACCTTCTATGCCGCGACCAAGAAGGCGATGGAGGAGATGTCGCATGCCTATGCGCACCTCTTCTCGATCCCGACGACCTGCTTCCGGTTCTTTACGGTCTATGGACCCTGGGGACGGCCGGACATGGCGCTTTTCCGCTTCGTCGAGGCGATCGAGGACGGTCGACCGATCGAGGTCTACGGGGAGGGGCGCATGCGGCGCGACTTCACCTATGTCGGCGATCTCGTCGAGGCGATCGCGCGGCTGGCCGACTGCCCGCCCTCGATCGGTCGACCGGTGCAGGTGGAGGGCGTCGCCGACACCCTGTCACCCGTCGCGCCCTGGCGGGTCGTCAATATCGCCGGCGGCAAGCCGGTCGAACTGATCGATTTCGTGTCTGCGATCGAGCGCTGCCTCGGCAAGCGGGCCGTGCGCAGGATGCTGCCGATGCAGCCGGGCGATGCCGCCGTCACCTTTGCCGACCACCGCCTGCTGGAGGCGTTGACCGGTTACGCTCCGAAGACGCAGGTCGAGGACGGGGTTGCGGCCTTTGTCGAGTGGTATCGAGAACATTGGGCCCGGACGACACCGGCACCGGTCCCCGCCTGATGCCTCATGCGGGCCTGCGGCACGGGCCCAGCCGGGCGTGCACCTTCGGGCGCCGCCCGTCCGGCGACCCGCGCCAGGTGGTGACTTCGATCGTGATGCCATCGCCGCACAGAACCGAGAACCCGCGTTCGGTGTGGCCCTGAACCTGACCGGTCAGGCCGATATGGCGCCCGTGTGGTGCCAGCGCGCACGCCGAGCCGACGACGATCCGGTCGCCGGCATCGAAGGTGAAGGCTCCCGGATAGGGGTCGCCCACCGCCCGCACGAGACGCAGGATCGCCTCGGATGGCTCGCGCCAGTCGATGAGACCGTCCGCTTCGGTCCGTTTGGCGCAGTAGCTCGCAAGCCGTTCGTCCTGGGCGGTGCCGGCGGCCTCGCCCCTCGCGATCCTGTCCAGCGCATCCACAGCGATCTCGGCGAGCGCCTGCTTGTGCTTGTCGTAGAGCGATCGGGCGGTTTCGTCGTGCGCGACGGGGAACAGACGCTGGACGATGATCGGACCGCTGTCGACCCCTTCGTCCAGCCAGAAGACGCTCGAGCCCGAGGTCGTCTCCTCCGCCAGGATCGTCCAGGGGATCACCGCCCGTCCGCGGAAACGCGGCAGGGGCGAGGGGTGGTAGCCGAGGGTTCCCAGCCGTGCCACCGAGCGGAAGGGCTCGCGGCAGATCTGCGACCAGCCGATCACCATCGTGAGGTCCGGTGCCGCCGCGCGGATCGCTTCGACCGTTTCCGGCGCATTGATGTTGGTCGTGAAGTGCACGGCCGCCCCGGTTTTGCGGGCGGGACGAGCGAGATCGACGTAATCCGAATGGCGATGGGCCGATTCCGGCGGAAGCGTGACCACCAGAACGGGAGCCCGTCCGGCGGCGATCAGGGCCTCGAGCGCGACGAGCGATCCTTCGACTGCTCCTACGAAGACGGTGCGGATCGAACTCATGATCCCCGCAGCTCCCGAATCATCCGATCCCCGGTTCGGCGACCTTCCGTCCTCGAGGCCACAATGGAACCTCGCTCGGTCCAAGTGCGCCTTTAGAGGTAGGAAGAGGTCTCGCCGACGCTCCAAAGTCCAGCTGTTCCGCCTTGCCTTGCCCCGCATACTCGAAGGACGCGAGGGATCGAAATCCGGGGCACCGCTTGGGACACGAACGCAACCCGACGACGTTCAAACCGGTCGCAGGCCTTCCGCTCGCTGCGGGCGCGGCGGCGAGGATCTGCATCGTCCTGCCCGGATTGGGGGCGGGCGGGACCGAGCATGTGGTCAGCGTGCTTGCCAACGAATGGATCGCTCGCGGCCGATCGGTGACGATCCTGACGCTCGAAGAGCCGGGCGCGGTTCCCTACTACCCCCTCCACCCCGGCATCGAGGTCCGGCGTCTGGGGCTGCCGCCCGGCCGCCGTGGCGCGGTCTCGGCGATCGGCACCGCGGGTCGTCGCGTGTGGCGTCTCCACCGGGCGCTGCGCGAGGTGGGACCGGACGTCGTCGTCAGCTTTCTCGTCCGCACGAACGTCCTCACGTTGATGGCTGCGTTCCGCCTCGGCGTGGAGGTCGTCGTGTCGGAGCGCAACAACCCGGCGGCCCAGACCGTCGGACCGATCTGGAACACCCTCCGCTCGCGCCTCTACCCGCGCGCCTTCGGCCTCGTGACGATGACGAAGGGTGCGCTCGAGTTCTTCCCCGCGCCGATGCGCCGGCGCGGATGGGTGATCCCCAATCCGGTCGATCTGCCGGCAGCGGGACGGCGTCGGTCCGATGGCCGGACGCTGACCGCCGTTGGCCGGCTGGTTCCGCAGAAGGGGTTCGACCTCCTCCTGCGCGCCTTCGCCGAGATCGCTCCGGAAGTTCCGGACTGGCGCCTCGTGATCTGGGGCGAGGGCGCAGACCGTGGCCTTCTCGAAGCCGAGCGCGCCAGCCTCGGGCTCGATGGCCGGGTCGACATGCCCGGCGTCACCGATGTGCCGGGCGTCTGGGTCGATACGGCCGACGCCTTCGTCCTGTCCTCGCGCTTCGAGGGCTGGGGCATCGTTCTTCTGGAAGCCATGGCCGCAGGCCTTCCCGTGGTTTCCTTCGATTGCCGCTGGGGCCCGCGGGAGATGATCGACGATGGCCAGAACGGCCTTCTCGTCGACCCCGAGAACGTGGCGGCCATGGCCGGGGCGCTGCGGCGCCTGCTCTCGGACGAGAGCCTGCGCCAGCGTCTTGCCGAAGCGGCGCGCCAAAGTAGCCGCCGGTTCACCACCGCTCACGTCGTGGACCGCTGGGACGAGGTCGTCGATGCGGCGCTCACGTCCCACTCCCATTCGAGGTACGGCCCATGACCATGCTGCATCAGCGCGCGTTCCGGAAGATCGACCGCCGGGTCAGGATGACCTGGGCGGCCGTCGGGGCCGACACGTTCCTCGTATCCTACCCGAAGTCGGGACGGACGTGGTTCCGCTTCATCCTCTCGCACTACTTCGCGTCCCTCGCGCGCGAAGGGGAGGCGGTCGATCTGCGGGAGATGTTCGGGGTCGTTCCGAACTACGATCTCGATCCGGTGCGCGGCATCCCCGCGTTCCGATACGGACATCGGCGCAGCGATGTTCCGCTGATCCTCGTCACCCATCATCTCTACCGGCGATCGCTCTTTCTCAATCGCCCGATCATCTTCATGGTGCGCGACCCCCGCGATGTTCTCGTCTCGGCCTACTTCCATGCCACGCGTCACAAGCACCGCTTCGTCGGCGGGATCGACGAGTTCATCGTGGACGAGGCGCAGGGCGCTCCTGCCCTCGTTCGCTACCTCAATGCCTGGGGAAGGGGGCTTCCTCATCACCGCAACATCGTCATCAGCTACGAAGCGCTGACGGCCGAGACGGAGGCCACCAGTTCGAGCGTGGTGGATTTCCTCGGTTTCCCGCATCGACCGGAACCGATGCGGCGTGCGGTCGAGGCGTCGCGCTTCGAGGCGATGCGCGAGCGCGAGATCGAGCAGGGGCTCCCGGCGCACGACTATGATCGCGGCGATACCGAAAGCCTGCGGATGCGGCGCGGCGTGGCGGGCGGCTTTGCAGACTATCTCAGCGAGGCGCAGGCGGTCAGGATCCTCGGCATCTGCGAGCGCCACCTGACGCCGGCCGCCAAGGCTCTGGTGTCGAAGACCGGCCTCCAACTCGGCTAGTTCCCGTCTCGAGCCTTCACGGGCGGGACCGGGGTCGGCGGCTCCTCGAACATGTCGTCGATCACGTTCGCGAGTTGCTCGGCGCCGAACGCGCTGAGATGGTCGTCGTCGCGATAGAGCGAGCGGCCACCGATCTCGGCCGCGCAGGTCGCCCCGTCGCAGAGATGACGCGCCGGTGCAATGAACTGGAACCGATGCCATTTGGCGAGCTGCGCGAAGACGTCTTCCACCACCGCGTTCCGGCGATGGAAGGCTTCTGCGGTCGTGCGGGGCGGCGAGCGGCGGAAGAGATTCGCCATCGCCAGCGCCATCGGCGGCAGGAACTCGTTCTCGGGGACCGCGCCGATCACCGTGATGCGCCGATCGGACAGCGCGTCGAAGGCCCGGTCGAGGCCGCGGATGAGCGAACGCTTGTTCTCTTCGATCGACACTTCGGGCGACTGTCCGTCCGTATAGAAGGAGACAGGCTGCTGGTAGCCTGTCCCCAGGGCCTGGCGCGTCCAGCGTGCGGCGAAGACGACCTCCTCGATCGAGGCCTGCGCCCGGATCTCGTCGATCGCCTTGGCGACGAAGGTCGAGCACGATGCATTCCGCTTGCCGTCCACGACACGCGCGACGCCGAGCATCGGTCGGCAGGCGTGCTTGACGAAGACGAGCCCCTTCTGTCGGTGGTGCGTCGCGGCCAGTTCGAAGGCCGGGATCAGCGCTTCCGCGTGGCTGTCGCCGATCACGGCGAAGCTCAGGTCGGGCGCCGACAGATCCCCCACGAGGCAGATACCCGGCAGATTGGTGCGCGCTGCGGACCAGCTTGCACAGGACACGCGGCTTTCGGCTTCGGGCGGTAAGAGCGGGCTATAGGCGAGAAGCCGATCGGGCAGGCGCTGCGGCAACCCGCCGGTTGCCTGAAGGACGATCCCCGTCAGGAAGATGCCGGCCGTGACCGCAGCCGCCCTGCGCAGGACCGCCGCCCTGGATTGCGTTCGCGGGCGCCGGAACGGTTCCTCGACGAAGCGCCAGGAGACGATGGCCAAAAGAACGGAGGTCGCAAGCGCTGCTGCGGTCTCGAAGCCATCGAGCTCGCGAGCCAGCGCGTAGCGCAGGAGCGACAGGACCGGCCAATGCCAGAGGTAGAGCGAGAACGAGAGCCGGCCGACCGCGACCAGAGGGCGGCTTCCCAGAAGCTTCGACGCCCCGACGTGGCCCGATGTCCCCGCACCGATCACCAGCGCCGCGCCGAGGGTCGGCAATAGGGCGGCAAAGCCCGGGAAGGGCGTTTGAGCATCGTAGATCGCAACGGCCAGGAGGATCGATGCAAGACCGAGCCAACCCGCGCGTCGAGCGAGCGCGGGCGGAAGCGCGGGGCCGGGTGACAGAGCCAGAAGAGCGCCGAGAAGCAGTTCCCAGGCCCGCGGCGGCAGGAGGTAGAAGGCTGCCTGGGGATCCTTGTGCGTGGCGATGACGCCTATGGCGAACGAGGCGGCGGTCAGGCCCGCCAGCACGCGCCGTCGATTTGGCGGATCCATCCACCAGAGGAGGACCAGAAGATAGGGAAAGCCGAGGTAGAACTGTTCCTCGATCGACAGCGACCAGGTGTGAAGGAGGGGTTTGAGCTCCGCCGGCGCATCAAAATAGTCCGCTTGAGCCCAGAACAGGATATTGGAGGCGAAGCCCGCCGTCGCCGCGATCGAAGCGCCGAGCGAGCGGAAGTCCGGCGGAAGAAAAAAGCATCCGGCGACGATGCAGGTGACGAGAACCGTGGCGAAGAGGGCCGGGAAGATGCGCCGGACGCGACGGGCGTAGAAGTCGGCGAATGTGAAGCGACCGCGGTCCAAGTCTTCGCAGATGATCGATGTGATCAGGAAGCCGGAGATGACGAAGAAGACGTCGACGCCGACGTAGCCGCCTGCAAAACCGGGCAACTCAGCGTGAAACAGGAGGACCGCGATGACGGCGACCGCTCGCAGGCCGTCGATGTCGGCACGATAGTACGAGCGCTCCCGTGCGCTCGATCGATGAACCGGGTCTTGCCCCATACAGTCCCTGCCGCCCCGTGCGGACGAGAGCCGGACGGTTGGCCCGGCAGCTTATCGTCCACGGGCGACGCGTCGCCCCCGGCAAAGGTCTATCGTGCCCCAGGACTGCGGAGCGACAGGAGTAAGGGGGTAAGGCGAACGACGTAGATCATCGTTGCCCGCTTGGTCCGAAGGGGGCGGTCGTCGGAGGTCGGAGACCGAAGGGCGAACTAGCCGCGCTTTCCCGCCCGCGCACTATGAGGCTGCGACGAATGCGGCGGGATAGGCTGTCCGGGCGATCGCAAGAGGCGATCTTGGCCCATTCGAACCTCCTTCCCGGTCGTGTGCGAAAGGCTCTGCGCAGCTTCCGGCAGACGGGCGACCATCGCACGCGCCTCGCCAATATCGGCCATCTCCTCACCGGAAACTTCATCGGCTCGCTGCTCGGCCTTGCCGCCTTCGCACTCTCCGCGCGCGCGCTGGGCCCTGTCGATTACGGGCTCCTTGCGATGATCTACACATTCGTCCGCGTGGTGGAGCGCGTCGTCAGTTTCCAGACATGGCAGCCGATCATCAAGTACGGCGCCGACCTCCAGCATCCCGCGCAGCGCGGCGACCTGCGCATGCTGCTGAAGTTCGGCTTCCTTCTCGACCTCGCAAGTGCGGTCCTTGCCTTCGCTGTCGCAGTCCTTGGAGCCCTCATGGGGGCGTATCTCTTTTCCTGGCCGGCCGAGACGACGCATCTGGTGATCGCGTACTCGAGCGTCCTCCTGTTCCAGCTCACGGGAATGCCGACCGCCGTCCAGCGCATGGCCGGCCAGTTCCGCCTCGTGGCCTACGGGCAACTGGTCAACTCGATCGCGCGCGTCGGCCTATGTCTTGTCGGCAGCCTGATGATGGCCGGGCTGCCCTATTTCGTGGCGGTCTGGGCCGGGACGCAGGCGCTCGGCTCGCTGATCATGCTGGGATTGGCACTTCATACCCTGCGCCGACAGGGCATCCACCGGCTGCTGACGGCGAGCGTGCGGGGCGTCACGCAGCGCTTCCCCGGCATCTGGGGTTTCGCCTGGTCGGCCAACCTGTCGCTGACGCTGCGCATGAGCGCGCAAGAGTTCGACACGCTTCTCGTCGGCGCGCTGACCGATCCCGCGGCCGCCGGCCTTTACCACATCGCCAAGCGGATCGGACGCGTCGGGCAGCAGGTGGGGGCACAGGTTCAGGCCGTGCTCTATCCGGACGTGACACGGCTCTGGGCTCAGGGACGCGTCGGCGAATTCAAGCGCTTGATCCTGCAGATCGAGGCGCTGCTCTTCGTCGCCAGTCTCGTCGGCATCGTCGCGATCGCGGTCCTGATCCATCCGCTCCTCCTCTGGACGGCCGGCCCGGAATTTCTCGGCGCTTCCTCGCTCGTCGTCGTGCAGATGGTGGCTGTCGCCTTCGTGCTGTGCGGCTCGGCCATGCGCGTCGGGCTCCTCGCCATGGGCCGCCAGCACGACGTCCTGCGCACCGTCGTGGTCGGAACGATCGTGTTCTTCGCCGTCGCCATGCTCCTCATTCCGACGATCGGGCCTATGGGCGGCAACATCGCCCATATCGCGCTCGGGATCTGCTGGGCGGGCGGTCTCAGCTTCACGCTCCACCGCGCGCTCGCGCACCATCAGACGGCGCGCCCGGATCCGCTCGATCTGCCCCGCGACACCGCTCTCCTCGTTTCGAAAGGCGCATGATGTCCATCGCTGTTCCCCTTGCCCCGGAAACCAGGCCCGCGTCCGCACGAGAAGCAGGAGGCGGTTCGCTGCCGGAACATCTCCGGCGTCTCGAGGCCGAGGCGATCTTCATCTTCCGTGAGGTCGCCGCCGAATTCCAGAATCCGGTGCTGATGTATTCGATCGGCAAGGACTCGGCCGTGATGCTGCATCTGGCGATGAAGGCGTTTTTTCCCGCCCTGCCGCCGTTCCCGCTGCTTCACATCGACACGACGTGGAAGTTCGCCGAGATGATCCGGTTTCGCGACGAGACGGTGGCCCGTCTCGGTCTCGACCTTGTGGTCCATCGCAACGAGGCGGGACTGGCCGAGGGGATCAATCCGTTCACGCACGGATCCTCGTTCTACACGCAGGTGATGAAGACCGAGGCGCTGAAGGCGGCGCTGTCGGCTCATCGCTTCGATGCCGCGTTTGGCGGTGCGCGTCGCGACGAGGAGAAATCGAGGGCCAAGGAGCGCATGTTCTCGTTCCGCTCGGCCAATCATGGCTGGAACCCGAAGGATCAGCGGCCGGAACTCTGGAACCTCTTCAACACCCGCATCAAGTCGGGCGAGTCGATCCGCGTCTTCCCCCTGTCCAACTGGACCGAGCTCGACGTGTGGGAATACATCCTGGCCGAGGACATCCCGATCGTCCCTCTCTACTTCGCGGCGCCGCGCCCCGTGGTGGAGCGCGACGGGCAGTGGATCATGGTCGACGACCACCGCCTGCCCCTGCGCGCGGGCGAGGTGCCCGAGATGCGCAGCGTGCGCTTCCGCACGCTCGGCTGCTACCCGCTGACGGCGGCGTGCGAAAGCGAGGCCGCAACGCTTCCCGACATCGTCCGTGAGATTCTCCTGGCCCGGACATCGGAGCGTTCGGGGCGCCTCATCGATCATGACGAGGCCGCATCCATGGAGAAGAAGAAGCAGGAGGGCTATTTCTGATGAGCGCCGTTCTCGACACGTCCCACGCCGGTCCTGAAGCGGCCTCCGGCCTTCCCGGCCTCCTGCCCGGTACAGAGCGCAAGAGCCTTCTGCGGTTCCTCACCTGCGGCAGCGTCGACGACGGCAAGTCGACCCTCATCGGCCGGCTCCTCTACGACACGAAGCTCCTGACCGAGGACCAGCTCGCCGCCCTCGGCCGCGACTCCAACCGCCGTCGGGGCGCCACGGAGGATGGGCTCGACTTCGCCCTTCTCGTCGACGGTCTCGCCGCCGAGCGCGAGCAGGGCATCACGATCGACGTCGCCTATCGCTTCTTCGCCACGGATGCGCGCAAGTTCATCGTCGCCGACACGCCGGGACATGAACAGTACACCCGCAACATGGCGACCGGCGCTTCCAACGCCGATCTGGCCGTGCTCCTCGTCGACGCGCGCCACGGCATCCTGACGCAGACGCGCCGCCATTCCTTCATCGTCTCGCTGCTCGGCATCCGGCACGTCGTCCTGGCCGTGAACAAGATCGATCTCGTCGACTATTCGAAGGATGTCTTCGAGGCCATCGTGGCGGAGTACCAGGCCTTCGCCGAGAGTTTCGGGTTCCGCTCGCTGCAGGCCATCCCGTTGGCGGCTCGCTTCGGCGACAACATGCTGACCCGCAGCGAGCGGACGCCCTGGTACGAGGGGCCGTCGCTGATCGAACACCTCGAAACCATCGAGGTCGAGGAGGCCGACCCCAGCGCTCCCTTTCGGATGCCCGTCCAATGGGTCAACCGCCCGCATCTCAACTTCCGCGGCTTTGCCGGCACGATCGCGGCCGGATCGGTGCGGACGGGCGAGCGGATCGTCGTCGCCGGGTCGGGCATCACCAGCCGTGTGAAACGGATCGTCACCTATGACGGCGATCTCGAGGCCGCGGGTGCGGGCGCGGCCGTCACCCTGACCCTTGAGGACGAGATCGACGCCTCGCGCGGCGACGTCATCGCCGCGGCGGTCGCTCGCCCCCAGGTCTCGGACCAGTTCGCCGCGCACCTGATCTGGATGCATGCCGATCCCCTGATCGCCGGCCGGCCCTATCTCGTGAAGATCGGCACCCGGACGCTCACGGCCAGCGTCACCGACATCAAGCACAAGGTCGACGTCAACACCCTTCAGAAGCTCGCCGCCAGGACGCTCGAACTCAACGAGGTCGGGTTCGTCAACCTGTCGACGCACGAGCCGATCGCCTTCGATCCGTTCTCGAGCATCAAGGAGACCGGCGCCTTCATCGTCATCGACCGGATGACGAACCTCACCGTCGGTGCGGGGATGATCGAGTTCGGTCTTCGACGCGCGCACAACATCCACTGGCAGGCGCTCGACGTCGACAAGTCGTCGCGTGCCGCGCTCAAGGGCCAGAAGCCGGCCGTCCTCTGGTTCACGGGACTTTCCGGCGCCGGCAAATCGACCATCGCCAACCTCGTGGAGAAGCGGCTCCATTCGCTGGGCATCCACACCTACATTCTGGACGGCGACAACATCCGCCACGGGTTGAACCGCGACCTCGGTTTCACGGAAGCCGACCGGGTGGAGAACATCCGACGCGTCGCGGAAGCGGCCCGCCTCTTCGCCGACGCCGGCATCGTCACGCTGGTTTCCTTCATTTCGCCCTTCCGAGCCGAACGGCGGATGGCGCGCGAGATGCTGCAGGAGGGCGAGTTCATCGAGATTTTCGTGGACACGCCCATCGAAGTCGCCGAAAGCCGGGATCCGAAGGGCCTCTACAAGCGCGCCCGCCAGGGTCTGATCGAGAACTTCACCGGCATCGACAGTCCCTACGAGCCGCCGGAAGAGCCCGATATCCGGATGACGCCGGACCTCAGCGCGGCCGATGCCGCCGAAGTCGTGGTGTCGCATCTCATGCGGGCCGGCTACATCACACAAGGCGCGCACTGATGCCGGAATGCAGGCGTCTCGACGCGGCCGGCCCGCTTCGGGTCTGCTTTCCCTTCGTTGGAGACGACGTGGGAGGAAGCCACATCTCCGCGCTGAAGCTGATCCAGGGCTTCGATCGCTCTCAGGTGGAGCCCGTTGTCGTGCTGCAACGCACGGACGGGCCGCTTGCGGCCTTCCTGCGCCGCGAGGGCCAGGCCTTCGTCGGCTGTCCCCTGGAGGCGACGCTGTCCCCTCGGAACGGCGAGCAGCCGCGCCTTGCGAGTTTTCTGGGGCAGACCTTGCCCTTCCTGCGCCGTTTCATCCGCGAAGGGCGCTTCCATATCGTCCATACGAACGACGGGCGGATCCATGCAAACTGGGGTCTTGCAGCGCGCCTCGCCGGCGCGCGACTGGTGTGGCACCACCGGGGCGATCCCGCCGCACGGGGCGTCAACCGCCTCGCGCCGTTGATCGCGAACGAGGTCGTCACCGTTTCGCATTTCTCGCGCCCGAAGCGGCCCCTCCTGCCGCTCCGCGATCGGCTCAGCGTGATCAACAGCCCGTTCGATCCACCCCTCCGATCGCCGGACCGAAAGGACGCCAAGGATTTGCTGCTCGGCGAACTCGGCCTGCCTGCCGGAACGAGAGTGCTCAGCTATGTGGGAAGCCTGATCGAGCGCAAGCGGCCCCTGCTTTTCGTCGAGATCGTCGCGCAATTCCGCCAGCGACATCCCGCCATCCCCATCGTGGGATGCATGTTCGGCGCGCCCGATCCCGCCGGCGCTGATCTCGATGCGGCGGTTCGCGCCCGTATCGAGGCTCTCGGCCTCCAGCATGTCGTGCGCCTCATGGGCTTTCGAAGCCCCATGGAGACCTTTCTGGCCGCCACCGACATCCTGCTTGTTCCCGCTTTCGGCGAGCCGCTCGGGCGCACGTTGGTGGAAGCCATGTTTCTTCGCACGCCGGTGGTGGCGACCGACCATGGCGGCAATCCGGAGGCCATCTGCGACGGACGAACCGGTTTCCTCGTCCACCCCGAGAGTGCGGATGCGTTCATCTATCCCACGGCCCGACTGCTGTCGGACCCGAACCTCTCGAAACGCATCGCCGATGCAGCCGAGGCCGAGGCCCATCAGTCCTATGGTTCGGTGCGCCATGTGGAACAGATCATGGCTGTCTATGCCCGCGCGCTTCGCCGGCCTGCACGTTCCGCCAGGCTGACCGGCGTCACGGAAACCTTCGCTTAGCAGCACCGTGGCGCGACCGCCGCCAGCCATTCGAAACCAGGGAGTGCACCAGGCATGCGCGCGCAAGACATCGACTTCCTGATCATCGGCGCGGCCAAGAGCGCGACGACCTGGTTGCAGAAAGCTCTTCAGGCCGATCCGCACGTGTTCATGCCGGAGCCCGAACTGCACTACTTCAGTCGCTACCACGAGCGGGGGGACGACTGGTACTTCCGGCAATTCGAGGGATGCAGGGCGGACCAGATCGTCGGCGAGAAGTCGAACTCCTACCTCGACAATCCGCTCGCGCCGGCGCGCGTCCAGGCCCTTCTGCCGCATGCCCGGCTGGTCGTTCAACTCCGGAACCCGGTCGAGCGCGCCTATTCCGACTACTGCATGCTGTATCGGCGCGGCGAGGCCGGCGGGAACATCGAGGCGGAACTCGATACGCGGACGGGACGGGGCAACCGCTTTCTCAACGGCGGCCTCTACCACGATCAGCTGACCGCCTATCTCGACCTCTATCCGCAGGATCAGCTTCTGGTTCTCTTCTACGAGGACATGCTGGCCGATCCGGGTCGACAGCTCGCGAAGGTCCGCGCGCATCTCGGTCTTCTCGAAGCGGATCCGCGTTCCGTCGACGTGAAGAAGGTGAAGGATCGCACCGAACCGATGGTCGGGCGAGGTCTGCGCCGTGCGCTCGGTCCGATCAAGCCGCTCGTGCGGCCTTTTCGTCGCCATCCCCTTTTCGTCGCGGCGCGGAAGCGTCTGATCGGCGAGGTCGCGTATCCGGCCCTGTCGTCCTCGCTGCGCGCGAGGCTCGTGGACTATTATGAACCGGACGTCGCCCGGTTGGGCAATCTCATTCAGGCCGACCTGTCTGGATGGCTGGGCCGTGCCGGACGAGGTACGTCTTTCGAGTAACGAGCGCTTCTGAAGTCAGTATGATGCGAAGGATGCAGGCGTTCTTCGCGTCAACCGAGTGTATTCCATAGCAAATCGTAGCCAAGAAGGCGCAAGTACTTCTCCCTTCTGTCTCGTCGCAGCGTTCGTGTTCCGTGCCATCCGTTGCGACATGAGCCGAAACGAGCAGCAGGTTGCGTCGGTTCGGCGACCCACGGTTTCCTGAAGGGGTTCCCCATGGCGTCTCCCATCGAACTGCAGCGGCCGGGCGGCGGCGCCCTCGGCCTTCATGCCATCCCCCTGTACGCGGCTTCCATCGCGCGGCATCTCCTGAACGGCCCGGCATCGTCGCCCTGGCCCAGCTTCGTCAGCCGGAACGAGCTCTACCATCACCTGCGCCAGAGAACGGCAAAGCGCCTGAAGGCGACGCGCAGCAATCTCGGACTCTATGCCGGCGACCTGGCTCTGGCAGCGGTCGCGTTCTTGCTCGCTTCGGCCGTTCGTCTCGGGCTCGAGGGCCAAGCGACGAGCCCGGACAGCTTTCGGGCCCTGTCCTATGCCCTGCCGCTCTTCGTGGCGACATGCGCACTGATCTTCCCGATGACCTGCCTTTACCGTCGCAACTGGCGTTATGCCTCCGTTGCCGACCTTCTCGACATCGTCAGGGCTGTCGCGATTGCCTCGCTCGGCTTCGTCATATGCCTGTTCCTGACGACCCGGTTCGACGCAGTGCCGCGCTCGGTCGTCGTCATGCAGGCTCTCCTTCTGACGTTCCTGCTCGTGGGCGCACGCATGCGCTTCAAGATCGCGGAGATCCGTCGGTTCGAACCCGGGACCGGCGTCGCCACCAAGAGCGGTCGCGATATCGTGCCCGTGCTCCTCGTCGGGGCGGGCGACATTGCCGACCTCTATCTTCGCGCTCTGCAACGCGACGGCACGGCACGCCATTGGCCTGTCGGCATCCTCGATCGCGCGACGGGAACGGCGGGAAACCTCCTGCGCGGCGTTCCGATCCTCGGCACTATCGCAGACTTCGACGAAGCGATGGGCGATCTCGAGGCCCGAGGACTGAAGCCGCGCCACCTGATCTTCACCGAAACGATCTCGAGCTTCACCGATCCGGAAATGAAGGCGCTGATCGACCGCGCCGATCGTCTGGGCATCGCCATCTCGCGGCCCGCCCCGGCACTCGAACTCCGCAACCCGAATGCCGGGAACCGCCTCGAACTGCGTCCCATCGAGCTGACCGATCTCTTGGAGCGTTCGCAGACCACGCTCGATCGGGACGCGCTGCATCGCCTGATCCATGGTTGCCGCGTGGTGGTGACGGGAGCGGGCGGGTCCATCGGCCGGGAACTGACGCTTCAGGTGGCCGGGCTGGGGCCGGCCGAGATCGTGCTGATCGAGAGCTGCGAGTTCAATCTCTATGCCATCGATCTCGAACTATCGGAAAAGCACGGGTCCACGCCGCGGAAAGCCTATCTCTGCAACGTCCGCGATGCCGGCCGTCTCAACGAGATCTTCGCGCGGCACAAGCCCGATCTCGTGTTCCATGCGGCAGCCCTCAAGCATGTCCCGATGGTCGAGATGAACCCTTGCGAGGGGATCCTCACCAACGTCATCGGCTCGATGAACGTTGCGGAAGCCACGCGGGCCTGCGGCGCACGCGCCATGGTCCAGATCTCGACCGACAAGGTGGTCAATGCCACTAGCGTCATGGGCGCGACCAAGCGACTGGCCGAACTCTACTGCCAGGCGTTGGACCTTGCCGGCGAGAGAAGCGACGAGCGTACGCGCTTCATGACCGTGCGCTTCGGCAACGTCCTGGGCTCCAGCGGGTCGCTGATTCCGCTCTTCGAGCGTCAACTCGCGCGTGGCGGCCCGCTGACGGTCACCCATCCCGACATGAAGCGCTTCTTCATGACCATTCGCGAAGCGGTGGAACTGACGCTTCAGGCTTCCGCCTACGGTCTCGAGAAACGCCTCGGACTAGGCGAAATCTTCGTCCTCGACATGGGCGAGCCCATCAAGATCATCGACATGGCCCGGCGCATGATCAAGCTCGCCGGCTACCGCCCGGGCGAAGACATCAAGATCGATTTCGTCGGCTGCCGTCCGGGCGAGAAGCTCTTCGAGGAACTGTTCGACGCCGACGAGGAGCGTGTCGCCTCACCCGTGCCGGGCGTGTTCGGCGCCGTGCCGCATCCCGTTCCGCTGCAGGAGCTGCGCCAGGCGTTCGAAGGGTTGGAGAAACTCGCCCACACCGGCGACACGCACAGCGTCATCGGGTTTGTCGCAAGGATCCTGCCCAGCTATCAGAACCCTCTTCACCAGGACCTTGCCGACGCGGAACCGGCACCGCTCGCGCGTGCCGCAGGGTGAGCGAAGAGGCTGCGTCATGATCAGGCTTGGCGCCGTCGCGCTGCTCGTGTTCCTCGTCCATCCGCTCGGCGGACGAGCCCAGGATACAGGCGAAACCGCTCCGGGCGCGACCGCCCGCCAAGCCATGGAAAAGGCCGGTGCCTTTTTCAGAGATCGGCTCGGCGTCCATGGAACCTATGTCTGGCGCTATTCCCTGGATGGACGCCGGAGGGAGGTGGAGGGCGGCAGCGCCGCCCCTTCGGTGGGCTGGGTTCAACCCCCGGGCACGCCCGCCGTGGGAGCCGCCTTCCTGCGGATCTACGAGGCGACGGGCGATGCGCAATGGCTCGACGCAGCCCATACCGTGGCAGCCGCGCTGGTCGACGGTCAGCTCATGTCGGGCGGCTGGCACTTCTCGATCGAGACCGACCCGGACGAGAGGGAGAACTGGTGCTACCGCTCGCGTGACATCGAGGCCAAGGCTTGCCAGCGGATCAAGGACAATCGCTCGGCAAATCGGACGGTCCTCGACGACAACACCTCCCAGAGCGTCTTCAACTTCCTGATCTGGTTCGACGAGGCGAACGACGGCAAGGACCGGAGCGTGCGCGAGGCGATCGACTACGGTCTGGGGCAGCTGATGCGGGTCCAGTACCGCAACGGCGCGTTCCCCAACTTCTTTTCGACCGGTGCGCCCGGCGCAGACGTCGAGACCGCCTCGCACGCCAGCATGCCTGCTTCCTGGTCTCCGGACTGGCAGAAACCCGAGACGCCGCCCTATTTCATCGTCAACGACAACGTGCCCCGGGATACGGGTCGCCTGTTTCTCAGCGCCTATAAGACCTATCGCAATCCCGACTACCTGAAGGCGGCCATGCGCCTCGGCGACTTCCTCGTGGCAGCACAGCTGCCGCATCCCCAGGAGGGTTGGGCACAGCAGTACGACCGGACACTTCAGCCCGTCTGGGGACGAAAGTTCGAACCGCCGGCGGTCGTGTCGCGCGAAACGGCCGGATCGATCGACTTTCTTCTCGAACTCTACCAGGCGTCCAACAAGGCTCGCTATCTCGAGGCGGCGCGGTCGGCCGGGGACTGGCTCACCGGCGCGCGGCTGTCCGACGGCACGTGGGCCCGCTACTATGAACTCAACACCAACCGGCCACTCTACGTCGACAACGACAACCGGGTGACCTTCGAGCCCGTCAACCTCCTTACGCATTACGGAATGAAGGGCGAGTTCGAAATCCCCCTGACCCTTGCTCGCCTCGCGCGCGTCCTTCGAGGAGAAAGGCCGACGGAGCCGAACCTCTGGGTCAGTCCGGCGGATGATCTTGGCCCCGACCAGCTGCAGAAGGATGCCGCGGTCCTGATGGCCACCCAAGACCCGGAAGGCCGGTGGGCGGACGGCGAGTGGGTGGATGGAAAGCGTTTCGTGGACGCCGTCTTCGTGCTGGCCCGCCATGCTGCGATCCAGGATGACGCGGAGCAATGAGACCGGTCGTCTTCGGCGGTGTGGTTGCGGTCTGTCTTCTGGTGCCGGGCCCCGGCGGGTCGGAGGCGCATGCCGAGCCGGTCTCGGCGTTCCCGGGAGCCGAGGGCTTCGGGCGCCTCTCGCAAGGCGGGCGCAACGGGCGGATCGTCGAAGTGGTACACCTCGGCGATTCCGGACCGGGCAGTCTGCGCGCCTGCCTGCTCGAGACCGGGCCGCGCAACTGCGTCTTCCGCGTGTCCGGCACGATCGTCCTCGACCAGTCGCTGGTCGTGCAGGGGGAGGCAGCTGGCCAACTCTCGATCCTCGGCCAGACGGCGCCGGGCGAGGGCATCACCATCACGACCAGACCGGATGCCGAGGGCTTCCGGCGAACGCCCCTGATCCTGCGCAGCACTCATGACGTTCTCCTGCGGCATCTGCGCCTTCGGCCCCAGTTTCCCAACACGGTCAAGAACGTCGACGCGCTGACGGTGGAAAACAGCCGCCGTATCTATGTGGACCACGTCTCGGGTTCCTGGGCGACGGACGAGAACATCAACCTCGAGGGCGCGACGAGCGACGTCACGATCGCCCATTCCGTCTTCGCTGAGGGACTGCGCCCGCACAGCAAGTGCGCCCTCCTCGGATCGGGTTCCGGCGTGGCCCAGAACATCTCGTTCTGGCGCAACCTCTGTGCCTCCAACGGCGATCGCAATCCCGACACCAATCATCGCGCAGGGTCCTGCGTGGAGGTCACCGACAACCTCTTCTACAATGCCGGCTCCGAGTGGACCGAAGTCTTCAGCCAGGAAGCCGGCGGCACGCCGATCTCGATCGTCGGCAACTACTTCAAGGCCGGTCCCTCGACGGCCGATCTGTCCTATGCGATCCGCTGGAACGACACGAACGCGGTCGCGCCGCCCCGCATCTTCGCCCACGACAACCAAAGCTGGGCGCCTCCCGGCAAGCGGATCGTCGATGCGAGCGAGAACGCGCTTCCCCATTTTGCCGCAGCACCTCCATGCCCGCTGAGCGCGCCAAGTCTCGGGGACGCGAAGCGGGCCTTCGAAGATGTCGTGACGGCGGCGGGCGCTTTTCCGCGCGACGGAATCGATCGCCGATTGGTCCGGGAAGCGGGAAGGCTTGGTCTGCCCGGTACGGGCAAGATCCGCCGCGGCCCCGGCAAGATCGTGGAGGTCGAAGAGCAGGCGGCTTACGAGGATCTCGATGGCGACGGGATGGCGGATGCCGTCGAGCAGCGTTTCGGCGCGGTGCCGGGCGTTGCCGATGCCTGGGCTGCGCTCGACGACGAAGGTCGATACCCGTTCGATCGCTTCATGGAATGGCTGTCGCGCGAGCGGATCGAGGGGCGCTATCCCGGTTGATGGGGCGAGCGTGGGACGAGGGGTGCGGCATGGCTGCGCGAGCGCCATTCGGCCGCTCGAGCGTTGCGGCCGGGGGCCCGCCGTTTCAAGCTCCCTGTCCGGCCGAGCAGGCCGTGGTTGAGCGATACGACGCTCGGCGCGAGTCCCAGGAGGAGGGGAACCACGAAGAAGCGCCCGTAGAGGTGGGGAAAGGCGTTGGCGGTCGCCGCAAAAAGGCAGACCGCGGTCAAGGTGCAGGCGCCGGCAAGGCGATCGCGACCGGCGCCGATCGCGGTGATGCCGAGCAGGACCCCGCTCAGAAGGATGAGCGCGAAGCCGATCACACCCAGCAGTCCGGCTTCCACCCAGATGAGAAGATATGCGTTGTGGACGGGCGCATGAAAGGCGCTGACGACGCGGTACTGATCCGCCCCGAAGCCGAAGAGGAGGGAGTGGTCGGCCATTCCCATCGCCTCGTGGATCAGTTGCATGCGGCCTGCGAATGTTCCCGCCTGGTCGATGTCGCCGTTCTCCAGCGCCCCCAGGACGCGGCGCTGGAACACCGGCGGCAGGAACTCGCGACCCCAGGTCACCATCACCATCAAGAGGCCGACCCCCGAGCCCGCGGCGACCGCGATCCGCCAGATCGAGGCCGTCAATCCGGTGAAGGCGGCGATGGCCAGAAGGAGCCCGATCAGGCCGGTGTTCGATCCGGTCAAGGCAATCCCGTAGGCGAAGAGGAGGAGGAGCGGCCATCGCAGCCATCCGCGGACGCTTCCTGATGCCGTCAGCCAAAGCGCCAGGGGCGCGCCCATGGCGATCAGCGAGGCGCACTCGTTCTCGCGTTCGACGAACCCGACGAGGCGGCCGCTGCCGGTCACGAAGGTCGTGTTGCGCTCTCCCAGGACGTCCACCACCAGGATGCCGTGCAGGCACATGAGGACGAGGGACGCGAGGAAGGCCTTGATGAGCAGAATGGTCTCCCGCCACGGCCGCGCCAGGACCACGTAGGGAAGGAGGAGATAGGCGAAGCAGTACTGGGCCCACAGGATCACTCCCCGGTCCGCGGCCCCGTGAAGGAGGCTGCTCGCGAGGAGCATGACCGAAAGCAGCATGATCCCGAGGTTCCAAAGGGGGGTTGCCGCTCCCAGCGGTGCATAGACGAAGGATCGGTTCGTCACCCTGGCCAGAAGCGTCGCCACGACCAGCACGTCGCTGGCGGTGAAGTAGAAGGCATCGACCCGAAGGATGTTGAAGGGGGCGAGGAAGACCGCGCCAACTGCCAGCCAAAGCTCCAGCCCGCCGCCGGCGCGTGCTGGTCGGTCAGGCTCCGATCGAAAGGGCGTGGCGCCGCCCCACGACCTTGGTTCCGCTTCGTGGTTCATTTCGCACCGTTCGCCGAGCCGCCACCCTATCGCCGCGGCCGGGTGGCTTCTGCCTCGATCGGACTCAAGTGTTCGACGGCCAGCGCTTGAAGCCCTCCGATCGGTTGCCCGCCTTCGCCTTTTGGCGGATGAACACGCGTTCGGCTCGTCCGTTTGGCGCACTCGGCCCATCGTCCGCCCATGCTACGCATTCGGGAATGTCGTCGTGTCGACAGGCGTCGACACCGCCTGAAGGCACGGCTGAGACCGTTGGGCCCGGAGGCGACTGGTCATGGGCGTGCTGGACGAGACCGTCTATACGCAGCGCTTTACTCCCGCTGCCACCGACTGGCCGGAAACGCAGGGAAGCGGCCGGCTCATCGGCGCCCGTGAACTCATGGGCCTTGCCCGCCGACGCAGGCTGCTGATTGCCATGTTCGGCCTCTCCGGGCTCCTGCTTTCGCTGCTGGCGATCCACGAACTGTCGCCAAGCTACAAGGCCCAGTCGATGATCTTGCTGGAGCCCGACGACCCGAACCTGCTCGACGATGCACCGGATCAGGCCGTGCAGCAGCCCAACTCGTCCAAGCTGGATACGGAAGCGGACCTGATGACCTCGCGCTCGTTCGCCGGGCGGGTGGTGGACGAACTCAACCTGATCGCCGAGCCCGAGTTCAATACCTATCTCGTCGCGGCCGGATCGGAGCAGGCGGGGGCGTCCGCAGGCTGGCTGCGCAGCTGGCTGCCGGGTGTCTCGGCCGCCTTCGGGCAGGATGAGCAGGCTGCCGCACCGTTGCCGCCGAGCAGCGTGCAACGGGACAGCGCCATCACCGTCCTTCTTTCCCGGCTCAACACGTCGCGCAGCGGCGAGAGCTCGGTCATGGTGGTGTCGGCGGTGGATGAGCAGCCCGAGCGTGCCGCGTTGATCGCCAATACCACGACCGGGCTCTTCGTGGACTGGTCGCGCGATCAGAAGCGCGAGGAGATGAAGGAGGCGGCCGACTTCCTGCGCCAGCAGGCCGGCGAACTCGCGACACGCATCGGGCGGATCGAGCAGGAGATCGCCGAATATGGCGGTCGCAACCAGGTATCGAGCGACCCTCGCGACGATCTCCTGCGGCTGGCCATGCAGCAGGCCAACGAGCAGCTGAGCGCGGCGCGAGGAGACCTGACCCAGGCTCGTGCAAGACTTGCCCAGGCGCAGGCCGCGGCTGCGGGCGGCGTGCGTTCGGGCATGGATCAGCTGTTGTCGTCCGATTTCCTTCGCACGCTCCGAACGGAGGAGGCGACAGCGCTCGGGGAACGCGCCGACCTCGCACGGAGCTTCGCGCAGGCTCATCCCCAGATCCAGCGCGCCGACGCCAAGATCGCGAGCGTCCGTGCGCTGATGTCGGAGGAGTTCCAGCGCATCCTTGCAGGGATGGAAGGCGATGTGCGCATCGCGGAAGGGCGCGTCGCCGATTTCGAGCGCGACCTGGAAGCCGCCACCGTCGAACTGCGGCAGCGAAGCCTTGCGGAGATTCGGCTGCGCGAACTCAATCGCGATCTGCTGACCGAACAGAAGCTCTACGACGTGACCGCTTCCCGCCTCGGTAAGCTCGACCCCTTCGCTGCCGTCGCAAAAGCCAATGCGCGCGTGGTTTCGGTCGCGGAAGTGCCGACATCCCCCTACTTTCCCAAACCTCGAATGCTGGTCGGCGGTGGCGTCGTCGGCGCCTTGGTCCTCGGCTTCGTGGTGGCCGTCACGCTGGAGAGCCTCGATACGCGGATCCGCGACGGACGCGGGGCCGCCGGCGTCGCGGGCGCACCGTTGCTGGCCTCGATCCCGCGGCTTCGGCGCCGGCTCGGCTCGCGAAAGACCGATCTGTTCCAGGAGATCCAGGACAGCCCGCATGCACTGCCGGCCGAGGCCTTCCGCGCGTTGTTTCGCAGCTGCCGGCGCATGGTGCCGAAGGACAGGCCCCAGTCGGTGCTGCTGACCTCCGCTCTTCCCTCGGAAGGCGCATCCCCGACCGCGGCCGGCCTCGCGGCGACCGCCGCGCTGCTCGGAGCCCGCACGGTCCTGATCGATCTCGACCCCCGTTGCGCAGATCGTCCGGCCTCGCTCTTCCAGGAACCTATCGGGCCATCCTCGTTTGCGATCGACCGGTTGGAACGCGGGTTCGACATCGCCGACGGGCTCAAGCCGGTCTCGGCTATCCCCTCGCTGTCGATCCTCGAGATTGCGGAAGGGGATCCTCGTCTCGTCGGTGAAGATGCCTTGGAAACACTTCTCTTCCGGCTTCGGGAAAGCTGCGAGTTCGTGGTGATCGCAGCCCCGCCGGTGCTGTGCCGCGAAACGGCCGTGTGGGCCGGCGCCCACGTGGATACGGTGCTGCTGGTGGCGAGTTGGAACCGGACGAGCGACGAGAAGCTGGCCCAGGCCGGCCAGCGCCTGCGACTGAGCGGAATCGAGCCAAGGGGCCTCGTCATCGATCAGGTGGAGCCGGAAGCGTCGTCCGCCCGCAGGACGCGCCGCCACCGCACGGGCGCCAGATTATAAGGCACCGGGATACCATGCTTTGCCGGACCTGCGTGGTGTGTCGGCAGATTTTGGAGTTTGGCCTGCGAAGGCGGAGGAACCCTCGACCACGTGGTGGGAAACAGGCATCCGCATATTCCGACACCAGTCGCAACGACCATTTGGACGGTTGCTAGGCCGGAAGCTTGGAGCGGTAGTAATCCAGGCAGACTTGCGCATAAGAGCGCGCTTCCATCTCGGCCAGGAGGCGCTGCCAGGGATAGTCGATCTCGCGAAGCGAGATGTCCCCGCTCGGAAGGTCCATGACCGCATAGCTCGCTCGGCTCAGTTCCTTGCGGTTCTGGCCGAGGCTGCCGCAGTTGACGATCCTCTTCCCCGATCGCCGGACGTCGAACGCATGATGGGTATGGCCGATCAGGTAGTCGCGATCGATCTCGATATCCGTATCGCGGAAGACGCGCTGGCCGTCGATCGTGTGGATGCAGGTGAAGCCGCCGAGATTGGTGCTCAAGGGAAGATCGCGGATCAGGTCGGCTCGCTCGAAGCGCGCGCTGGCGTGCTCGTAGAATTGCCGGACCAACGGGATCTCATGGGCGACCGGATCGAGACCAAGGAACAATCGCTCGTGATTGCCTTCCAAGAGACTGCTGTTGGGCAACGACACGATCAGTTCCAGGCAGTCGTCACTCCAGGGACCGTAGTTCACGACGTCCCCCAGGCACAGATAGGCGTCCACCTCGCGGGCCGTCGCTGCGACGAAGGCCTCCAGTGCCGGCAGATTGCCGTGGACGTCGCTGAATACGGCTACGCGCATGGAACGGGCTCCTCGGACCTCGCCCGCAGCATGGCCAGCCCATCCACGAGGGACGTGGGAACGTGGCCCCACATGGCCTGCGTCTTCGCCATGGACAGGGCGGGGAAGCTGCGCTGCGGTTCACCGGCGAAGGGCTGCGCTTCGATCGTCACCGCGAAATCGGGAAAGGTTGCTCGTACGGCCCGGGCGAGATCCAGAACGGAATGGGCCATGCCTGAACCGGCGTTGTAGACGCCAGGCTCCCCGCCGCGGACCGCCGCTTCGATCAGGCGAGCGACATCATCCACATGGACGAAGTCGCATTCGGCCGTTCCCCCGTCGTGTACCGGCAACGGCTTGCCAGCTGAGGCTTGGGCCATGAAGAACCCGACGACGGATCCTCTCTCCATGCCGGGCCCATAACAGGAGCCGACGCGGAAAACGATCGAGGCGAGCCCGTGCCGGCGTCTCAGATGCTCCACGAACAACTCGCCGGTCAGCTTGCTAGCAAGGTAGAACGTCGCCCTCTCCGCGGGGTAGAGCGCAGCGTCCTCCGTGATAGCATCGCCCGACCAGGCATAGGCCTGGCCCGAGGAGCAATGCACGAGGCGTTTGCCCGCGCCCGCACAGCATGTGGCCAGCCGAAGCACCGCCATCGCGTTGGTCTCGAAGCATGCCTGCGCATAGGCCGGGTCGGCGTAGTCTGGTGGCAGAAAGGCGGCGAGGTGGCAGACGACATCCGCGTCCGCCACCGCATCGTCGACCAGCGCCTCGCCACAAAGGTCGCCGACGATCGTCCGGATCGTCCCCGGGCCGGGGAACGAGGGAACAGGACTGCGGTGGACGAGGGCGGTGACGTGATGGCCTTGTGACACCAGCAGGCGGGTCACGCGTCGCCCGAGTGCGCCGGAGGCTCCCGTGAGAAAGACCCGACGCGACGACGTGTCCTCAAAGAAGGATGGCATCGCCGGTGATCTCGCCGGCCTGTGCCATGGCCGCCACCCGAGAGTTGTCGACCGCCATCTCCTTCCAGTAGCGCAGGATGGTCATTTCGCGCGCCTCCGGCTGGGGGGATTCGTCCCGCAGCAGATAGTTGGCGATCATCAGCGGCTCGTTGAAGCCGGCCAGCGATCGGCAGAAGGTGGTGCCGGACGAGCGCGCGTTGAACTCGAAGATGTAGGGGATCCCGTCGCGCAGACGCAGTTGCGTGTTGCAGGCGCCATAGGGTTTCAGCGCTTGCATGACGGATGTCACGAAGGCCGAAAGACTGGCGTTCTTCTCGACAAAGGCCTTGTAGGTATCGCCATCGCGCAGAATGCGCCGCATGGTGATCACGCCGAAGCAGCGCCCTTCGAAGTTGACGCTGCCGCAAGTGTACTCGTCGCCCAGGATCTGCTCCTGGACGACATAGTTGTCCGCCGGCAGCGTGTCGGCGAAACGCGAGAGGTCCTCCCTCGTCCTGGCGACGAAGACCCCTTGCGAGCGCGATCCGCCCCGGCGTGGCTTGAGCACTGCGGGAAAGGACGCGAAATCGTCGGGATCATCCGACAGGAGGAGGGTGCGGGGCGTCGGAAAGCCGTTCGCTTCCAGGAACTGCGCGGTCGCCAGCTTGTCGTCGCTGATCTCGACGATCCGCGGTTCGCTGATCGAAACGTGAATGCCGGCGGAGCGGAAACGGCCGACGGCGGCCGCAAAGATCGGAAGTTCGGGATCGAGCCCCGGGAAGACAAGCTCCGCACCCTCCTTTCGGGCGATCTCGAGGATCCGATCGACGAAGGCGGGATCGCTTGCGCGCGGAACCCGGTAGGCGCGGTCGACCGCGTAGAGTCCGGTCGCCGTCGCTTCCGCATCGACCCCGACGACGCGATAGGAACTGCCTTGCAGGCTCTTCAGGATGCTTTGGCCGACCCCGCCGCCAACGCCGGTGACGATGATGGTCTTCATGCGATTGAACCCCTTGTCGCGAGAGCATCCAGGGACCCGGCCCCCTGCCGGTTCCAAGGTTCGGGTCGGCACGGGAGCCGCGCGGCCGTCCCATCGAGTTGAGCACGACTGCAGACGGAGAAGGGCACGTCTTTCGGTGAATCCGTCACCGCCTGACGGGTCGATCGGCGCAGCAGGCATTGTCCATTTGGATGAGGCAGGCAGCATGCGCCATCAGGCGGTGTGGCGATCGGTGCGGGGAGGGATGGTCGCATCGTCCAACTGCCGGTTGAGGCCGAGGGCCTGCATCAGCCCCGCATTGACCTTGTGGACATCGAACCTCTCTTCGGCGAGCCTGCGCGACCGGGCACCCATTCTGGCCGCAAGCGTTTCATCCCGGAGAAAGGCTTCCATTCGAACGGCCAGCGCCTCGGCATCGCGCGCCGGCACGAGGAAACCGTTCTCGCCTTCGCGTACCGTCTCACGGCATCCCGGCGTATCCGCGGTGATGATGGCGCGTCCTGCCGCCAACGCCTCGAGCGCGCTGCGCGGGATGCCCTCTCGATAGTAGGAGGGGAGCACGAACACCGTCGAGGCCGTCAGATAGGGTCGCACGTCTCGCGTCTCGCCGAGATATTCGACGATCCCCTCTTCCACCCAGCCGTCGAGTTCCGACTTCGCGATGACGAGGGGGCTCGGGTCGAATGGCCCGAGCAGCTGGAAGCGCGCGTGGGGAAAGGTCCGCTTCAGGACGCGGGCGGCTGCCGCGAACTCGCACACACCCTTGTCGCGCAGGAGGCGCGCCACCAGAAGGAACGTCGGAGGGCCGGCCGGTGGTGGTTGTGCCGTGAAGCGATCGAGGTCGACGCCGGAGCCATCGAGCATGACCAGCGGCGTACCGTCGCCGACCATCGTGTGGCGGCGTATGTCCTGCGCATCCGCATCGTTGTAGGCGAAGGCCGCCTTAACTCCCACGAGGGCCAGGCGGTGCAGCGCGATGCTCAGCCGTCGTATGGCGGTCACGCGCCAGCCGCCGGTGCGACCGCCGAACAGGAAGCCGAAGCCGGTGAACAGCGCAAAACGCTCCGGTACCCCGGCAAGACGTGCGGCGAGGCTGCCGTAGACGATCGGCTTCATCGTGTAGGACAGGACGGTATCGGGAGAAATTCGACGCAGTTCCCGGTAGAGCGCGAGGACGGTTCTCAGGTCGGTCAAGGGGTTGGTCCCCGTGCGCGCCATCGGGATCTGCACGAAGCCGACGCCGATCTCCCGGAGTGTCGCGATGGCGCCGGGATCGTGGTCCGGGGCGAAGGCGACCACCTTGTGTCCGGCCGCGACCATGGCCTTCAGAAGGTCGAGGCGGAAGCAGACCAGCGACCATGTGAGGCTCGCCACGACAACGACGCTCTTTCCCCGGCTATCCGCGCGCGCAACCGCTTGGGGCGCCGTATCCCCGGCGAACGGCAAGTGGGCCTCGACGATCGTCACGACACGGCCCGGGGAACGAGCGCGGGTCGGGAACGGTCGAGCACCCTCTCGTAGAGATCGAGATGGCGTCGGACGTAGAGCGAGAGCGAGAAGCACTCGATGATGCGTTGTCGTGCGCGAGCGCCCAGAGCCCGTCGCTCGTCGGGCGAGAGGCTGAGGAGCTGTGCCAAGCCTGCCGCCAGAGCTTCGCTGTCGGCCGGCTCCACCACGACGCCCGTCGGTCCGACGATCCACCCGCAGTCGCCCACCGCCGTGGTGACGGGCGGCAAGCCCGAGGCCATCGCCTCGCCGAGGGCCAGCGGGCACGCTTCGCCCCAGGCGGAAGACAATGCGTAGATGTCGAGTCCCGGGAGCAGATCGGAAAGGTCGTTGCGGACGCCGAGCGTCGTGATGCGCGCGTCGATGCCCAGTTCGCGCGCGGTGGCCCGCACCGGTCCATCGATGTGCCCGTCGCCGACGAACACACCCTGCACATCGTGCCCCGCGCGAACGAGCCGAGCGATGGCTCGTACGAGACTGGTCTGGTCCTTCATGGGATGGAAACGCGCCACATGGCCGATCAGGAGGCGTTCTGGCGGTACTGCCAATTCCTCGTGCAATCGCGCTCTTGCCTCCATCGACGGCCTGAACCTGCTGCAATCGGTCCCGTTGGGGATGACGACGCGCCGGCGTGGATCGAAACCCAGCCGCTCGTGATCGTCGGCCGCCACGCGCGAGCAGTAGCAGATGGCGCCGGCGCGGCTCGAAAGCCTTGCCGAAAGGCGCAGAAGCCTGCGCGTGAACGGGCTCTCGTCGCTCAGGCGCGTGATCGTGTGATGAATGCCCCAGATCACGGGCGGGAAGCGCCCGGTCAGGACGGACCCCATCATGGCGGCCAGGTTGCCGTGGTACATCCAGCCATGCAGAAGATCGGGCGCGGCGTCGCTGACGCAGCCGGCCAACCGCGGGACATCGCGCGGTCGCGGTCGTCGCCCCATGTCGATCGACGTGACCCCAATGCCCTGCCGGGTGATCTGCTCGCTGACCGCCCCAGGCGCGAGCAGTGACAGGACCGCCGAAGGAAACGCCTGCCGGTCGACCTGCTCCAGGAAGCGGGCGAGCATCATCTCGGCTCCGCCGACATTCAGTCCCGTGATGGTGTGGAGAACCCTGGAAGCCATGGCGGGAGCTTTCCTGCTCGGGTGGGGCGGCACGGATGCGCACCGAAGGCGGGCACTGACCGCCGCCGAGGATAAGCAAGCCATAGTGGGCATCCAGATAGCCAAAGGGTGCACGCGACGTGACCTTGGCCGTAGGCATGGGCACGGCGTTTCAACCGAAAGTGTAGCTGACCCCCGACGGCCAAGGCGCCCTAGGCTCGTCCCGGGGGAAGCACCCCGCCAGGGGTCGAGCAGAACGCCATGAGAGCCATCCGCACCATCGCCCGCAGCATGTTCCGCGATCCGGAACGTCGCTCCCGCATCGTCGCGACGGCGGGCGCCTTGCTCCTGGTCTCCCAACTGATGGGGCCGGCGCGGGCCGATGCGGACGATACCTACCGCCTCGCACCGGGCGATACCCTGACCTTCGATTTCGTGGACGACGCATTGCCGGCCGAACAGTTACCCGTGTCCAGCGGCGGCGGCGTCAGCATCCCGCTCCTTGGCGATTTTCCCGTCGCAGGCCGCACCGTCACCGAAGCACTGGGCGCCATGCGCACGGCCTTTGTCGAGCGCAAGTTTTTGGTCGATCCGCAGATCTCGCTCTCGGTCGCGAGCTTTCGCCCGATCTACGTGCTCGGCGACGTGAAGGCACCCGGATCCTTCGCCTTTCACCCCCTCCTGAACGTCGAGCAGGCCGTGGCGCTCGCGGGAGGGCAGGCGGTCGGCGGCATCACGGCCGAGGATCGGGTGGTGGCACGGGCCAGACTGCGCGGCGACATCGACGAGATCGAAGTCCAGACCGCGCAGGAAGCGGTGATCGCCGCCCGTCTCACGGTGCAACTGGCCGGCCGCTCGGACCTCACCGCCGACGACCTGCCCCCCAAGACACGGCCTCTCATCCGCGATGAATTGCTGGGGGCGCTGATGCCCACGGCCCGCAAGATCCTCAGCACCGAGCAGCGCGGCTTCGAGACCCGGCGCGCCCAGCTCACGGAGGCGATCGCCGAGGTCAGAAGCGCGCTCGTCAATCTCGACGAGCTTGCACAGAAGCAGAAGGCGGTGATCGAGTCCGCGCGAGCGGAATCGGAACGCGTCAAGACCCTCAACCGGCGCGGACTGAAGACCCTGACGGAGGTCGCAGGCGGCGAGCGCGATGCCACGTCCCAGGAGTCGCACCTGCTCGAGATCTATAACCAGGCTTCCACCACGCGGCGGGAACTCGGCGAACTCCAGCGTCAGCTCGACGACCTGACCGACAATCGCTCGCGGTTGGCGCTGACCGATCTTCAGGCGCGGACCGCCGAAATCGAGCGACTTCTGGCGTCGCGCTCTTCGATCGAGGAGCAGATCTTGCTTCTCGGCAGTCTGGCGGCCGATGCGGAGCGCCGTGCTGCCACGGTCCAGTTCCAGTACCGGATCCGCCGCCTGGAGGACGATCGAGCCGTGACGCAGGATGCCGCGCTGGACACCCACGTGCTGCCGGGCGACACGGTCCTCGTCTCGATCGCCGACGGCTCGACCTCGATGAGCGCCCTTCCGCTCGCGAGCCGGGCGCTCGAGGGGTTGAGCCAATGACGCCCGCCCTCCGTCGCTCCGCCGGCATGCGCGCCCTGCGGGCTGGTCTGGGGCGCGCCCTTGCGCTCCTGACACTCCTGGCTCTGCTTCCCCTGGCGCTTGTCACCGCGATGCTGGTTTTCGTGACGCTCGGACGGCCACTGCTGTTTTGGCAACGTCGCTCCGGCCTGCATGGGCAGGCCTTCGTTCTCTGGAAGTTCCGAACGATGCGGGAGGCCCGTGACGCCCGCGGCGAACTGCTCCCCGATGCGCTGCGACAGACGGCGCTGACGCGGCTGCTTCGCGCGACACGCCTCGACGAGGTGCCGCAGCTTCTGGCCATCTTCCGCGGTCAGATGGCTTTGGTCGGCCCGCGTCCATTGCTGCCCGAAACGATCGCCGGGTTCGGGGCGCTCGGCGCCGTCCGATCGAGCGTGCTGCCGGGCCTGACGGGATGGGCACAGGTCAACGGCAACACCTGTCTCTCCGATCGCGAAAAGCTCGCCCTCGATCTCTGGTACGTCGAAAACCGCTCCTTCGCCCTCGATTGCCGCATCCTGGCTCTCACCGTGTTGGTGATCCTCACGGGCGAGCGGCGAAATCTCGGCAATCTCGAAAGGGCACGGCCGATCCTGCGGGACCTCGAAGCGACGACTGCCGCGAGCGTCCGGCCATGAACGAGAGGTTTCTGGGTCGCTGCCTCGTGATCGCGCCTCACCCGGACGACGAGGTGCTGGGTTGCGGCGGGACCATGGCGCGCGCCGCCGCGGTCGGCTGCGAGGTGCACGTTGCCGTGGTCACGCGCGGACAGGCCCCGGCCTTCAGCGAAGACCTGATCAACACGGTGCGGGCCGAGGCTCGCGCAGCTCACGCTCATCTCGGCGTCCTGGAAACGCACTGGCTCGACCTTCCCGCGGCTCAGCTCGCCGAAACCCCGCATGCCCGCCTGAACGCAGCGCTCGCCGACCTCGTGCGCAAGGTGCGACCCGACACCCTGCTGATCCCCTTCGTGGGCGACATGCACCTCGACCACCAGCTGATCTTCCTGTCTTCGCTGGTCGCGTCACGGCCGCATCAGGCCGAATACCCCCGGCGGATCCTCGCCTACGAGACCGTGTCCGAGACCAACTGGAACGCACCCTATGTGACGGCAGGCTTCGTGCCGAACGTCTTCATCGGGATCGAGGAGACGTTGGAGCGCAAGCTGGAGGCCGCGGCCCTGTTCCGGTCGCAGGTGCGCCCGTTCCCGCATGAGCGCTCGCTGGAAACCCTCCGCGCCCTTGCCGTCGTCCGCGGCACCGCCATGCACCTGGCCGCCGCCGAAGCCTTTGTTCTCATCCGGGACGTGATGTGACGTTCCCCATCCACCGAGGAGTGTGCCGCCATGAAACGCTGGCCGATCTATGACGAGGAGCAGATTTCCGACGTGGTCGAGGTGCTGCGGTCGGCGAAGGTGAACGCCTGGACGGGCGACCATGTCGCCCGCTTCGAGGAGGCCTATGCGAAGCATCTGGGTCGTCGCCATGCGGTCGCGGTCGCCAACGGCACCGTGGCGCTCGACCTCGCCTTGCGCGTTCTGGGGATCGGTTCGGGCGACGAGGTCATCGTCACGCCGCGCAGCTTCGTGGCGTCGGCGGCCTGCGTGCCGTTCGCCGGGGCGACACCGGTCTTTGCCGACGTCGACCCCGTTTCGGGCAACCTGACCGCCGAAACCATCGCTCGCCGCATCACCCCACGCACCAAGGCGGTCATCCTCGTGCATCTGGCGGGCTGGCCCTGCGACATGGAGCCGATCATGCGGCTCGCCCGGCGACGAGGACTCAAGGTCATCGAGGACTGCGCGCAGGCGCACGGGGCGCGCTACGACGGGCGACCCGTCGGCTCGTTCGGCGATATCGCGGCCTTCTCGTTCTGCCAGGACAAGATCATCACGACCGGCGGGGAGGGCGGGCTGATCGCGATGGATGACGACGCCCTCTGGGAGGCGGCCTGGAGCCTGAAGGACCATGGCAAGTCCTATGCGCTGGCGCACCAGGGCATCGGAGCACCCGGCTTTCGCTGGCTGCATCAGTCGATCGGCACCAACTGGCGCATGATGTCGATCCAGGCGGTTCTGGGACTGCGGCAACTCGAGCGTCTGGAGGACTGGCGGCTCGAGCGGGAGCGCAACGCGCGGATCTGGATGGACGGACTGCGCGACCTCGCGCTGGTCTCCATCCCCGAACTCTCGTCGCGGCATACTCACGCCTGGTATCGTCTCTACGCCCACTTGGATCCGTCGCGTCTCGCCGAGGGCTGGACGCGGAACTTGCTGGTCGCGGCCATCGCCAAGGCGGGCGTGCCGTGCTTTTCCGGCAGCTGTTCGGAAATCTACCTCGAGGAAGCGTTTGCCTCCGCCCATCTTGGCCCGGCCAAGCGGCTGCCCATGGCTCGTCGCCTCGGCGAGCGGAGCCTGGCGTTCCTGGTCGACCCGTCCTGGAGCGCGCAGGAGACGAGCGAGGCCGTGGCGACCGCGCGCGACGTCCTCCTCGGCGCCACCCGCGAGATCGCCCTGACGCGTCCCGTCTCCGAGATCCGCGACCTGTCGCAGATCAAGCCTGTCCGCATCCCGGACGCCGTGTTGGCGCAGGTCGCCCTGCGTCCGTCCATACAGCGGGATCGGGCGAGCTGACGGTCTTCCGTGAGCTTCAGGACGCGGAACGGGCCGGACGAAAGTCCGGCCCGTTCCGCGTTTCGATGAAGGGGTCGCGACAACGAGGGCGGCCGATCAGATGGCGCGGCACCCCTCAGGATGTTCCGACGGCAGGCGGCGCGATGTCGCGCCGCTTCCGGCTCAGGCGAAGAGTTGCCAGCGTTTTGGCATCACGGTGATGGGTGTTCCGGCCTCGCTCGGGGCGTGGGCGGGCAGTTCGACCTCGATCCGGCGTGCGGGGTCGGCGAGGTTGAACTCGGCCATGCGCGCCCCGCCGACGCGCCGCGTCAGCGCGATCTGGCCGGACAGGCCGCGCGCGCTCGGCGCCAGCACCTCGAAGTCGTGCGGGCGCACGAACATGCGCCAGGACCCGTCGCGCGCGTCGGTGCGCCCGAGCGGCACGCCGCCAAACGCGATCTCGCCGCCGCGCACCTCGACCGGCAGCTCGTTCGACTGGCCGATGAAGGAGAAGACGAACGGGCTCTGCGGCCGGTCGTAGATGTCGTCGGCCGAGCCCACCTGCTCGATCCGGCCCTGGCTCATGACGACGACCCGGTCGGCGAGCTCCACCGCCTCGTCCTGGTCGTGGGTGACGAAGACCGTGGTGTGGCCGGTGCGCTCGTGCAACTCGCGCAGCCAGCGCCGCAGGTCCTTGCGCACCTTGGCGTCGAGCGCGCCGAAGGGCTCGTCGAGAAGCAGCACCTTCGGCTCGATCGCCAGCGCCCGGGCGAGCGCCACGCGCTGGCGCTGGCCGCCCGACAGCTGCATCGGGTAGCGCTTGGCCACGTCGGGCAGCTGGATGAGGTCGAGAAGCTCCTGCACCCGGCGCCGGATCTCCGCGCTCGAAGGCCGCGAGGCGCGCTCGCGCACCGACAGGCCGAAGCCGATGTTGCCCTCCACCGTCATGTGCTTGAACAGGGCATAGTGCTGGAACACGAAGCCGACGTTGCGCTCCTGCACGCTTCTGTTCGAGGCGTCCTCGTCGCCGAAGAGGATCCGGCCCGCGGTCGGGAACTCGAGCCCCGCAATGAGGCGCAGAAGCGTCGTCTTGCCGGAGCCCGACGGCCCGAGCAGCGCGATCAGCTCGCCCGAGCGGATGTCGAGCGAGACGTCGTGGAGCGCGGGATAGCGGTCGAATTCCTTGCGGATGTTGCGCACGCCGATCTTCATCAGTGAGAACCCGTCATGTCAGTGGCCGCCGCGGCTGGCCTTGATGTCGCCGGCATAGCGCCATTCGAGGAAGGTCTTGAGGCAGAGCGTGATGAGCGCCAGCATGGCGAGCAGCGTCGCCACGGCGAAGGCCGCCGAGAAGGCGTACTCGTTGTAGAGGATCTCGACATGGAGCGGCATCGTGTTGGTCTCGCCCCGGATCTTGCCGGAGATCACCGCCACCGCCCCGAACTCGCCCATGGCGCGCGCGTTGCAAAGGAGCACGCCGTAGAGGAGCGCCCACTTCACGTTCGGCAGCGTCACGCGCCGGAAGGTCTGCCAGCCGCCGGCGCCCAGCGAGATCGCCGCCTCCTCGTCGCCCGTCCCCTGTTCCTGCATCAGCGGGATCAACTCGCGCGCGACGAAGGGGAGCGTGACGAACACGGTGGCGAGCACGATGCCCGGCAGCGCGAAGACGATCGGAATGCCGGTCGCCTGCACCATCCAGTGGAAATAGCCCTGCGCGCCGAACAGGAGCACGAAGACGAGGCCCGCGATCACCGGCGAGACCGAGAAGGGCAGGTCGATCAAGGTGGTCAGCAGCGTCTTGCCGCGGAACTCGAACTTGGCGATCGCCCAGGCGGCGCACAGGCCAAAGACGAGGTTCACCGGCACCGCGATCGCCGCGACGGTCAGCGTCAGCCGGATCGCGGCGAGCGCGTCCGGGTCGGTGACGGCTTGGGCGAAGGCGTCGACGCCCCCGCGCAGCGCCTCGACGAACACGGCGACGAGCGGCAGGAAGAGGACCAGCGCCAGGAACAGCATGGCCACCGCGATCAGCGTCCACTTCACCGCCGGGCTCTCGTCGGTCGGCGAGGGTCGGCGCGGGCGCAGGGCTTCCACGCCGGGCGCGGCCGCAAGGGTCGTATCAAGCGCCAAGGCCATACCTCCGGCGGCTCCAGGTCTGGATGACGTTGATCGCAAGCAGGATCGCAAAGGAGATGACCAGCATCAGCGCGGCGACCGCGGTCGCGCCGGCATAGTTGAACTCCTCCAGCCGGATCACGATCAGAAGCGGCGCGATCTCCGACACGTAGGGGATGTTGCCGGCGATGAAGATCACCGAGCCGTATTCGCCGATGGAGCGCGCGAGCGCGAGCGCAAAGCCGGTGAGGAGCGCCGGCGTGATCGTCGGCAGCACGACGCGGAACACGGTCTGGAGGCGGCCCGCGCCCAGCGTCGCGGCGGCCTGCTCGAGCTCCCCGTCCATCTCCTCCAGCACCGGCTGCACGGTGCGCACGACGAAGGGCAGCGACACGAAGGTCAGCGCCACGATGACGCCGAGCGGCGAATAGGCGATGCGAAGCCCCCCCTCGCCGAACAGCGGCGCGAAGAGGCCGCCCGGCGCGAACAGCCGCCCGACCCAGCCGTTCGGCGCGTAGAGCGAGGTCAGCGCGATGCCGGCGACGGCGGTCGGCAGCGCGAAGGGCAGGTCGATCGCCGCGTCCACCAGCCGCTTGCCGGGGAAGCGGTAGCGCACGAGCACCCAGGCCAGCAGCAGGCCGAACACGGCGTTGACGACGGCCGAGACCAGCGAGGCGCCGAACGACAGGGTCAGCGCCGAGACGACGCGCCGGTCGCCGGCCAGCGCCAGGAAATCGGAAAGCCCGAGCCCTGCCGCACGCACCGCCAAGGCCGACAACGGCAGAAGCACGATCAGGCTGAGATAGGCCAGCGTCACTCCGAGCGACAGGCCAAAGCCCGGTACGACACTCGGTTGGCGGAAATGAAAGGCCGGGCG
>NZ_FOOA01000008.1 GCF_900113065.1 Aureimonas phyllosphaerae | reverse complement strand
CGGCTTCGGCTTCGGCTTCGGCTTCGGCTTCGGCTTCGGCTTCGGCTTCGGCTTCGGCTTCGGCTTCGGCTTCGGCTTCGAGGGGTGCCCCAGCGCCCGCCGGCTTGTCCAGAATTTTGGCGCCCATCGGAGACGCCGGTGCGATGAGAGGGATGGCCGAGATCAACCCGGCGGCGGCCGCGACTTCGGGAGCCGCGGGCGGCCCGTAGAGCGGAGCGGTTACGCCGGTTCCGTTCGCTCTGGCCGGATCGGACGAGGCCTCGGGATCGGCCGAGACCGCCCCGTTTTCGTCCCCTGCGGTCTCCGGCGAAGCCGCGGCGTCGTTACCCTCCTCCCCGACCATGCCCACGGCGGGTCCGTCGCCGGACGGCCGGGTCGGATCGTGAAGGCCGTGCGTCATGCGTCTTGCCGCTCCGCAGGTCGAAGGGGATCAGGGGTTCTTGATAGCTCTATCCTTCAAACGAGGCGAGAGTCGGTCGAGCCGTCATGCTTCGCGCGGCGCGTCCTCGTCCGGCGGAACGAGGCCGGCGGCGATGGGCTCGACCTGGATGAAGCCGAGGTCGAGATCGACTTCGGGCACGGCCGCCTCGGTGAAGGGGATCATCACGCTCTTGCCCGCTTCAGGCGCGATCTCGAGGATATCGCCGGCGCCGAAATCATGGAAGGCGACGACTTCGCCGATCACCGTCCCATCGACGAGGCGGGCGACGAGGCCGACGAGATCGGCCTGGTAGAATTCGTCCTCGCCCTCCTCGGGCAATGCCGCGCGGTCGACGAAGAGTTCGGTCCCGTTGAGGAGTTCGGCAGCGTTCCGATCGGTGACCTCCTTGAAGCGGACCACGACGACGTTCTTCTGGGCGCGAGCCGAGACGACCGTGTAGCGCCGCCCCTTGACGTCGGTGAGCGGCCCGTATGCGCCAAGATCCTCGGGGTCCTCCGTGAAGGAGCGGACGCGCACCTCGCCCTTGATGCCGTGGGCGCCGCCGATCACGGCCAGAAGGATGGTGTCGCGATTGGCGTCGATCACGCGCGGAATTCCCGTCAAAAGGTCGAAAGGCGGCAGGGGTTCGTTCCGGGCGTCAGTCGCCCGTTCCGCCCGCCTCGTCAAGTTTAGGATCGCTGCGGGCGGCGGCGGAAACGAAAGCGGCGTCCCGATCGAATCGGGACGCCGCGTCCGGTGTTTCACGTGAAACGTTAAGGAATGCCTTACTCGGCCGACGCCTCGGCGCCGCCGGCATCCGCCTCGGCCTTCTCGGCAGCAGCCTTCTCGGCGGCCTCGCGGGCGTCTTCCTCGCGCTGCTTGCGCTCGGCCTCGCGCTCCTGCGCCTTCTTGCCCGGCAGCGCCTTGGTCGGGTTGGCGCGGGTCGGACGGTTCACGATGCCGGCCTTGTCGAGGAAGCGCAGCACGCGGTCGGTCGGCTGGGCGCCTTCGCTCAGCCAGTGCTTGATCCGGTCCTCCTTGAGGGTGACGCGCTCGGCGTCCTTCGGGAGCATCGGGTTCCACGAGCCGACGGTCTCGACGAAGCGGCCGTCGCGGGGCGAACGGGCGTCGGCGACGACGACGTGGTAGTACGGGCGCTTCTTGGAGCCGGCACGGGCAAGGCGCATCTTCAGGGGCATGAGGGTCTTCCTTCTGCTTCTTCTGTCTCGCGGCGCCTTCTTGGGATGCGCCGTCGGGTTTCGTTCGTCAGGTGGTCCGAGCCGGGATGCGGCTCTTATTTCTTCCGGCCGAGGCCGGGAAGTCCGGGAAAGCCGCCGCCGGAAAGACCGGGAAGGCCGCCTTGCCCAAGGCCGGGGGGAAGGCCGCCGGGCAGGCTGCCGAGCCCGCCCTTCTGCATGGCCTTCGCCATCTCCTCGAGCTGCTTGGGGTCCATCTTCGACAGGTCCGGCATGCCGCCGCCCATCCCGCCGGGCAGGCCCATCTTGGCGCCGAGGCCGCCCATGAGCTTGCCCATGATGCCGGCGCCCTTGCCGCCCTTGCCGCCCATCGCCTTCATCATGTCCGCCATCTGGCGGTGCATCTTGAGAAGTTTGTTGATGTCGGCGGCATCCGTCCCAGAGCCAGCGGCAATGCGCTTCTTGCGCGAGTGCTTCAGCTGGTCGGGGTTGGCGCGCTCCCACTTCGTCATCGACGAGATGATCGCGAGTTGCCGCTTCAGGAGCTTGTCGTCCATGCCGGCGGCGGCGATCTGGTCCTTCATCTTGGCCATGCCGGGCATCATGCCCATCACGCCGCCCATGCCGCCGAGCTTCTGCATCTGGCCGATCTGGGCTGCGAGATCGTCGAGGTCGAACTTGCCCGACTGCATCTTCTTGGCCATCGCCGCGGCCTGTTCCGCGTCGATGTTCTCGGCCGCCTTCTCGACCAGGCTGACGATGTCGCCCATGCCGAGGATGCGGTCGGCGATGCGCCCGGGATGGAATTCCTCCAGCGCGTCCATCTTCTCGCCGGTGCCGATCAGCTTGATCGGCTTGCCGGTCACGGCGCGCATCGAGAGCGCCGCGCCGCCGCGCCCGTCGCCGTCGACGCGGGTGAGGACGAGACCGGAAATGCCCACGCGCTTGTCGAAGGAACGGGCGAGGTTCACCGCGTCCTGGCCGGTCAAGCTATCGGCGACGAGCAGGATCTCGTGCGGGCGGGTGGCGGACTTGATCTCCGCCATCTCCTGCATCAGCGGCTCGTCAATATGCGTGCGGCCGGCGGTGTCGAGGATCAGGACGTCGTAGCCGCCGAGCTTGGCGGCTTGACTCGCGCGGCTCGCGATCTCGACCGGGCCCTGGCCGGCGATGATCGGCAGCGTCGCGACGCCGGTCTGCTCGCCGAGAACGCGCAGCTGCTCCTGCGCGGCCGGGCGGCGCGTGTCGAGCGAGGCCATCAGGACGCGCTTCTTCTGGCGCTCCGTCAGGCGCTTGGCGATCTTGCCGGTGGTGGTCGTCTTGCCCGAGCCTTGGAGGCCGACCATCATGATGGTGACGGGCGCGGGTGCATTAAGGTCGATCGCGACCTGGTCGGAACCGAGCGTGGCGACCAGCTCGTCGTGGACGATCTTGACGACCATCTGGCCGGGCTTGATCGACTTCACGATCTGGGCGCCGACGGCCTTCTCGCGCACGCGGTCGGTGAAGGAGCGCACCACCTCCAGCGAGACGTCCGCCTCCAGAAGCGCACGGCGCACCTCGCGCAGCGCCGCCGCGACGTCGCCGTCGGACAGGGCACCGCGGCCGGTGAGGCCGTTCAGGATGGACCCGAGGCGGTCCTGGAGGGATTCGAACATCCGCTGTCTTCCTTGTCTTCCGGCAATGCCGGAAGAATGGGAACTCGTGGCGCCCGATCCAAGCCAGAGCGAAGCGCCAAACGGCAACGCATCCGCGGGCGACACTCGCTGGCGGATGGTGACCTCCGTGCGGCTTCCGAGGAAGGGACACGGTCGGCGGGTCGCGGACGGATGATCGAACGCTGAATTCCGGTGCTTGAAACAAAGACGATCGCCGCTGTCAAGGCGCAGCTGACACCCAAGTCGTTCGACGCCTTGCGAAAAGCAAAGCGTTAAGCACCTTTCCCAACACTCTTTTCAGCATCCGGCGGTAAGGCTGGGACGAGAACCCGTGCCAATTCCAGGAGCGGGCGGCCATGCAATCGACGGCGCGATGAACATCCTACGCTTCCCCGACACGTCCCGGACCGGAGACCGCTCAGGCGGCCCCGCCGAGCCGTCGCGGGCAGTCCCCGCCGCCGGGGAGAGCGGGCAGGCGTCGTCGGATGCGCGTATCCTGCGCGCGATGTCGGTGCTGAACCGTCCGGTGCTCGACGCCGTCATGGGCCGCAGGCCAGGGGCGCAACGGGTGCTGGCGGCGTTCCGGGCCGACTGGACCCCGCCGGCCTTGCGCGCCCCGCGCCCCGCCAACGACGCGCCGGCCTCCTAGCCGCGACGGCGGCGGCGGGTCGTCGCAGGGCTGGCTAGAAGCGGAATTCGCTCGACAGTCCCCCAAACTTCTCTCGACTTTGTGACCCCGCCCCGGTATGAGAACGATCGTTCGCTCTCTTGCCGTCAGGACCCTGGTGCCCCCTCCCCCCACTGCCGCCCAAGTGCTCCAGCCGAGCGACGAGCGACGCCGTCAGATCCTGGCGGCCGCGCGCATCTGCTTCGCGCGCGCCGGCTTTCACGGGGCCTCCATGGGTCAGATCTGCGCCGAGGCGCAGATGAGCCCCGGCGCGCTCTACCGTTACTTTCCCTCGAAGGACGCGATCATCGAGGCGATCGCCGAGGAGGAACGCGCGGGCGCCGTCGCCTGCATGGAACACCTGCGCGGTCCCGGCTCGATCGCCGACCGGCTGGTCGCCACCGCAATGGAATATCTCGCCTCCGCGCGCGATCCGGAGAGCGGCGGGCTGATGGTGGAGATCTGTTCCGAATCGCTGCGCAACACCACGGTCGGCGCCCGCTTCTGCGAGCTCGAGGAGATGGTCCGCGCCACCATGCGCACCGCGATCGCCGAGGCGCGCGCGCATGGCGAAGTGCCGGCCGATCTCGACCTCGACGTCGCCCTGACCATGATCTTCGCCTTCGGCGACGGGCTGATGATGCGCCTGCAGTTCGAGCGCGACGTCGCGCTGGAGGCGATCGAGCCGCATCTCCTGCGCGTCGTGCGCGCGCTTCTTCGCATGGACGAGGCCTGATCCCGTGCGTCCGTCCCTTGCCCATTCCTTCCGTTTCGACGCGTCTCACCGGAGGCCGCCCATGACCGCCCGCACCGCCCTTCTCGCCCTGTCGCTCATTCTCGGCACCGCGCCGCTGGCTTCGGCCGAGCAGCCGACTGCCGCCCAGACGCCCGCGGTCGCCCCGCCCTCGATCAGCGTCGTGAAGGCCGAGCGCCGCGAGATCGTCGCGAGCGTGCCCGTCACCGGCACCTTCGTGCCACGCGAGACCGTCAGCGTCGGCGCCGACGTCGAGGGCCTGCGCATCGAGGAGCTCCTCGCCGACGAGGGCGACACGGTGAAGGCCGGGCAGGTCATCGCGCGCCTGGCGACCGATCTCGTGGATGCCGATCTCGCCCGCGCCACCGCCCAGATCGCCCGCGCCGACGCCGCGATCACGCAGGCCCGCGCCCAGGTCGAGGAGGCCGAGTCCGCCAACACGGAAGCGGCGAGCGCCCTCCAGCGTACCCGCGCCCTGTCGGCCAAGGGCATCGTCGGCCAGGACATTCTCGACCAGCGCGTCTCGGCCGCCGCCGCCGCCACCGCCCGCCTCGCCTCCGCGCGCCAGGGCATCGCGCTGGCCGAGGCCGACCGCGCATCCGCCGAGGCCGACCGGCGCTCGCTCGAGCTGCGCCGCTCCAAGGCCGAGGTGAAGGCCCCGACCGACGGCCTCGTGCTCGCCCGCTCGGCCCGCCTCGGCGCGGTCGTCTCGGCGGCCGCGGGCCCCCTCTTCGAGATCGCCCGCGACGGCCTGATCGAGCTCGACGCCGAGGTCAGCGAGACGCAGCTCGGCGCGATCGAGAAGGGCCAGCCGGCGAGCGTGCGCCTGCCCGGCCGGGACGAGAGCGTGGCCGGCGAGGTCCGGCTCGTCTCGCCGAAGGTCGACCAGGCGACGCGCCTCGGCCGTGTCTTCATCGCGCTGCCGCCCTCGCCCGCGCTGCGCTCGGGCTCCTTTGCCCGCGGCAGCGTGGAGACGGCACGCTCGGAAGGCGTCGTGATCGCGCGCACAGCCGTCCTCACCGACGAGGGCGTCGCCCGCGTCCAGGTGGTCAAGGACGGGCGGATCGAGACGCGACAGGTGAAGACCGGGCTTGTCGCCGGCGACGAGGTCGAGATCACCGACAACCTCCAGCCCGACGAGGACGTCGTGTCGCTCGCCGGCACCTTCGTGCGCGACGGCGACGCCGTGACACCGATCGCGACGGACAGCGAGACGCAGACCGCGGAGGCCGCGCGATGAACTGGAACATCTCGGCCTGGGCGATCCGCAACCCGGTTCCGCCCATCCTCCTCTTCGTGGTGCTCGTCGCGCTCGGGATCATCTCCTTCCTGACGCTGCCGATCACGCGCTTTCCCAACATCGACGTGCCGGTCGTCTCCGTCACCATCCTGGAGCAGGGCTCGGCCCCGTCCGAGATGGAGACGCAGATCACCAAGCGCGTCGAGGACGCGGTAGCCGGCGTTTCCGGCATCAAGCACATCACCTCCACCATCACCGACGGCCAGTCGGTGACGGCGGCCGAGTTCCGGCTGGAGATCAACACCGACCGCGCCGTCAACGACGTGAAGGACGCGATCGCCAAGATCCGTGGCGACCTGCCGCGCACGATCGAGGAGCCGATCATCCAGCGGGTGGAGGTCGAGAACCAGTCGATCGTCACCTATGCGGCCTCCTCGCCCGGCAAGACGCCCGAGCAGCTCTCGTGGTTCGTCGACGATACGGTGATCCGCGCCCTGCAGGGCCTGAAAGGCGTCGGTCGCGTCGACCGCATGGGCGGCGTCGAGCGCGAGGTGCAGGTGCGCCTCGATCCCGACCGGCTTGCCGCGCTCGGCATCACGGCCGCCGGCGTCAACGCGCAGCTGCGCTCCACCAATGTGGACCTGTCGGGCGGGCGCGGCGAGTTCGGCGGCCAGGAGCAGGCGATCCGCACGCTCTCCTCGGCCGCGACCGTGTCGGGCCTCGCCTCGACCCGCATCGCGCTGCCGGGCGGGCGCGAGGTGCGCCTCGACGAACTCGGCGCCGTCCTCGACCGCTGGGAGGAGCCGCGCTCCTTCGCGCGGCTGAACGGCGAGCCGGTGGTCGCCTTCTCGATCTACCGCGCCAAGGGCGCGAGCGACACGACCGTGGCGTCGGCCGTCGAGGCGCGCGTCGATGAGCTCGGCGCCCAGCATCCCGACGTGCGCTTCTCGCGCATCGACGACAGCGTGACCTACACCTACGGCAACTTCGAATCGGCGATGGAGACGCTCGGCGAGGGCGCCGCGCTCGCCGTCATCGTGGTGCTCCTGTTCCTGCGCGACTGGCGCGCGACGATCGTCGCCGCCCTCACCCTGCCGCTCGCCGCCATCCCCACCTTCTGGGCGATGAGCATGCTCGGCTTCTCGCTGAACCTCGTCAGCCTCCTCGCCATCACGCTGGTGACGGGCATCCTCGTCGACGACGCGATCGTCGAGATCGAGAACATCGAGCGGCACATGCAGATGGGCAAGAAGCCCTATCGCGCCGCGATGGAGGCCGCCGATGAGATCGGCCTTGCCGTGATCGCCATCACCATGACGATCATCGCAGTCTTCGCGCCGGTCTCCTTCATGGGGGGCGTCGCGGGCCAGTACTTCAAGCAGTTCGGCCTGACGGTCGCGGTCGCGGTGTTCTTCTCGCTCCTCGTCGCGCGCCTCATCACGCCGATGCTGGCGGCCTACTTCTTCCGGGCCCCGCGCCATGAGGGGCCGGGCTTCGGCCGCCTTCTGAAGCGCTACCTCCTGCGCCTCCTGCCGCTCGCGGGCCTCGCCATCGGCGCGGTGTTCGGGCTTGCCGCCCTGCCCGAGGCCGTCGACGCCGGCAACGGGATGGCCCGCGCCGTCCAGCCGTATGTCGCCTCGATACCGCCCGTCTCATGGGACGCGGGGGGCCGCGTCGCGGTGGAGATCCTCGCCGGCGCGCTCGTCCTGTCGACGCTTCTTGCCTACCTCAACCGGCCGCACGCCGCCGAGCAGCACGACGGGCCGCTGATGCGCGCCTATACCGGCTTCCTCGGCGTGACCGTGCGCTGGCGCTGGGTGACGCTCGCCGTCGGCATCGGCCTCTTCGCCCTGTCGATCCACTCGATCCAGTACCTGCCGACCGGTTTCATCCCGAAGGAGGACGCCTCGCGCATCGTGGTCTCCTTGGAGCTGCCTCCCGGCGCGACGCTGGAGACGACTCGCCGCATCACCGACCAGGCGGCGGCGAGCGTTCGCGAGCTGCCCGAGGTGCGCTCGGTCCTGGTGATCGGCGGCTCCTCGCCGACCGGCACGCTGGAGGTGCGCCGCGCCGCGATGACGGTGGCGCTGACGCGCAAGTTCGAGCGCACGCGCAGCCAGGTCGAGCTCGAGCCGGTGATCACCGCCAAACTCCAGGCGATCCCGGACCTTCGCTCGTTCTTCGTGAACGACCGCGGCGAGCGCGAACTCTCGGTCGGCATCCTCGGTCAGAACGGCAAGGCCGTGTCGGAAGCCGCCTCGAAGCTCGAGGCGGAGATGCGGCGCGACCCGATCTTCGCCAATCCGAGCGCCATGGCGTCGTTCGACCGGCCGGAAATCCGCATCCGCCCGCGCCTCGACGAGGCCTCCGACCTCGGCATCGCGCCGGATGCGATCTCGCAGACCGTGCGCGTCGCGACCATCGGCGACCTCGGCGCCAATCTCGCCAAGTTCAACGCCGGCACGCGCCAGATCCCGATCCGCGTCCAGCTGTCGGAGGACGCGCGCAAGGACCTCTCGACGGTCAGCTCGCTGCGCGTCAACACGGGGACCGGCGGATCCGTGCCGCTCGACGCCGTCGCCGACATCGGCTTCGGCCAGGGGCCCTCGACCATCGAGCGCTACGACCGCGAGCGCCTCGTCAAGGTCGGCACCTCGATGGCGCCCGGCCACGAGATCGGCGAGGGCTCCGAGCACATCATGGCGTCCGACGCCGTGCGCACCATGCCGCCGGGCGTGCGCCTCCAGCAGGTCGGCGACGCCGAGATCCAGGGCGAGGTCTTCGCCGGCTTCGCCTCGGCCATGGGCGCCGGCATCATGATGGTGCTCGTGGTGCTGATCCTCCTGTTCGGCTCGGTCTTCCTGCCGCTGACCATCCTCGCCTCGCTGCCGCTTTCGGTCGGCGGCGTCGTGGGGGCCCTCCTCCTCACCCACAACGCGGTCTCGATGCCGGTGGTGATCGGCATCCTGATGCTGATGGGCATCGTGACCAAGAATTCGATCATGCTGGTCGACTTCGCGGTGGAGCAGGAAAAGCACGGCATGAGCCAGCGCGACGCGATCATCGACGCCGGCCGCAAGCGCGCCCGCCCGATCATCATGACGACGCTCGCCATGGCGGCGGGCATGGTGCCGGCGGCCATGGCGACTGGCGAGGGCGGCGAGTTCCGCGCGCCGATGGCGATCGCGGTGATCGGCGGCCTCCTCGTCTCGACCGTGCTGTCGCTGGTCTTCATTCCCTCGCTCTATACGCTGATGGACGACCTCAGCCACGTGACGGGCCGCGTCTTCCGCTGGGTGCTGCGGCCGAACCGCGGCGAGGAGGAGGCCGAGACCGCCCATGCCGGTGCCCCGATCCACGGCCCGCCGCTCGCCCCGGTCCAGCCGCAGGACCTCGGCCACGGGCCGACCTGGAAGCGGGTGACGGAGTTCGGCGGCCGGGAGGCGCGCGGCGACGACGAGCGCCTGCCCCCGCCGCAGATGCAGCCGGCGGCCGAATAGGCCGGCGCAGCTTCTGGCCATCGGCGGGCGGCGCGGCTATCCAGGGAGCCGCGCCGCCCGCTCTCGTTTCGGGCCGTCTTTCGCTGCGCCCGGAGGCCCGCCGATGTCCACCGACACCCTCTTCGCGTCCCGCGCCCCGGCCGACGCCGTCCCCTCGGTCACCATCCGCCGGCCGGACGACTGGCACGTCCACCTGCGCGACGGGGCGATGCTCGAAGCGGTGCTGCCCTTCACGGCGAACCAGTTCCGCCGCGCCATCGTGATGCCCAACCTCGTGCCGCCGGTGACGACGGTCGCGATGGCTCAAAGCTACCGGGCCCGCATTCTCGCGGCCCTGCCGGGCGACTCGGACTTCGAGCCGCTGATGACGTGCTACCTCACCGACCACACCGACCCCGACGAGATCGAGCGCGGCTACCGGGACGGCGTGTGGCTGGCCGCCAAGCTCTATCCCGCCGGCGCCACCACCAACTCGCATGCCGGCGTCACCGATATCGCGAAGCTCGCGCCGGTTCTGGAGCGCATGGAGCGGATCGGCATGGCGGTCCTCGTCCACGGCGAGGCGACCGATCCCGCGATCGACATCTTCGACCGCGAGGCCGCCTTCATGCAGGCCGAGATGTTGCCGCTGCTCCAGCGCCACGAGGGGCTGAAGGTCGTGGTGGAGCATGCGACGACGGCCGAGACGGTCGATCTCGTGCGCGCGCATGCCGACCGTGCCGCCTGCACGATCACGCCGCATCATCTCGTGATCAACCGCACCTCGATCTTTCAGGGGGGCCTGCGGCCGCACCTCTACTGCCTGCCGGTCGCCAAGCGCGAGCGCCACCGGCTGGCGCTGCGCGCGGCGGCGACGTCGGGCGAGGCCTGTTTCATGCTGGGCACCGACACCGCGCCCCACCGTCGCGGCGCCAAGGAGGCCGAATGCTGCTCGGCCGGCGTCTTCGGCGGGGCGACGGCGCTGCAGACCTACGTGCAGGTCTTCGACGAGGAGGGTGCGCTGGATCGCTTCGAGGCTTTCGCCAGCCTCAACGGCGCGAGGTTTCACGGACTGCCCGTCAACGAGGGCACGATCACGCTCCTGAAGAAGCCCGCCACCGCGCTCGCCGCCGTCTCGGTCGAGGACGAGGACGTCGTGGTGTTCCGGGGCGGCGAGCCGCTGCCCTGGTCGATCGGCGACGTCCGGGCCTGAGACGAGATTTTCCGGCGTCCATGAAAAAGGGCAGGCGGATCGCTCCGCCTGCCCTTTCCGGTCCATGCCCCTCGTCCGGGGCATGCATGATTTAGGCGTGGTAGGCCGCCTCGCCATGCGAGGTGATGTCGAGGCCTTCGCGCTCGGCTTCCACGGTCGGGCGCAGGCCGACGATCGCGTCGACGATCTTGTAGAGGATCGCCGAGACGATGCCGCTATAGACCACGGTGATCAGCACCGCGACGACCTGGGAATAGACCTGGGAGCCCATGGTGACGCCGTCGAGATAGCCGCCGCCACCGAGCGCCGTCGAGGCGAAGATGCCGGTGCCGATGGCGCCGACGATGCCGCCGATGCCATGAATGCCGAAGACGTCGAGCGAGTCGTCGTAGCCGAACTTCGGCTTCACCACCGCCACGAAGAAGTAGCAGGCGGCGGACGCGATGGCACCGAGCAGGATGCCGCCGATCGGGCCGACGGCGCCGGCGGCCGGCGTCACGGCGACGAGGCCGGCGATGATGCCGGAGACCGCGCCCAGCATCGAGGCCTTGCCGCGGGCGAAGGCTTCGATCAGCACCCAGGCGACGGTGGCGCCCGCGGTGGCGGTGAAGGTGTTGATCATCGCGAGCGCGGCGCCGCCGTTGGCCTCGAGGTTGGAGCCGGCGTTGAAGCCGAACCAGCCGACCCACAGGATCGAGGCGCCAACCATGGTCAGCGTCATCGAGTGCGGGGCCATGTTGTCACGGCCGAGACCCGTGCGCTTGCCGACGAGGAACGAGCCGACGAGCGCCGCGATGCCGGCGTTGATGTGGACGACCGTGCCGCCCGCGAAATCGAGCGCGGCGACGCCGCCGGCATGGGCGCCGGTGAAGATCAGGCCGTTCGCGTCCCAGACCATGTGGGCGACCGGGAAGTAGACGATCGTCACCCAGAGGATGGTGAACAGCACGACCGCCGAGAACTTGATGCGCTCGGCGAAGGCGCCCACGATCAGCGCCGGCGTGATGCAGGCGAACGTCATCTGGAAGGCGATGAAGACGTATTCCGGGATCACCACGCCCTTGGTGAAGGTCGCGGCCATCGTGTCCTTGGTGATGCCGGCGAGGAACAGCTTGCCCGTGCCGCCCCAGAAGGCGCTGGTCGAGCCGCCGAAGGCGAAGGAGTAGCCGTAGATCACGTAGATGATCATGACGACCGCGGTGATCGTCACGCACTGCATCAGTACCGAGAGCATGTTCTTGGCGCGCACGAGGCCGCCGTAGAACAGGCCGAGGCCCGGCAGGATCATGAACAGGACGAGGAGCGTCGACACCAGCATCCAGGCGACGTCGCCCTTGTCCATGGCGTCGACGACGGCGGCGGCGGCGTCCGCCGGCACGGTCTCGGGCGCCGGCGCGACGCCGGTCTCCTGCGCGAGGGCGGCCACCGTCGTGAGGCCGGAGAGGGCCAGGGTCGCCAGGGAGGTCTTCAGAAAGCGCATGGTCTGTCGTGTCCCCTCAGAGCGCGTTCGTGTCGGTTTCGCCGGTGCGGATGCGGACCGCCTGGTCGATGCCGTAGACGAAGATCTTGCCGTCGCCGATCTGGCCGGTCTTGGCGGCGGCCGCGATCACCTCGACCGCGCGGTCCACCATGTCGGTGGGCACCGCCATCTCGATCTTCAGCTTGGGCAGGAAGCTCACGGCATATTCGGTGCCGCGGTAGATCTCGGTATGGCCCTTCTGCCGACCGTAGCCCTTCACCTCGGTCACCGTGAGGCCCTGGATCCCGACAGCGGTCAGGGCCTCGCGCACCTCGTCGAGCTTGAATGGCTTGATGATCGCCATCACGATTTTCATGTGCACCTCAGATCGTCACGCGGTGGCACGCCCCCGGGCGCTCCGCTGGATTGGGCGGCCCGGCGGCCGGTCGGCCACAGGGTCACGTGAGAGACGGAAACAAGATGCGTGCCAGATGACCACCGGCCGCGATTTCGCCGCGATTGTGCAGCGCGAAAGGCCGCCGTGCCGCCGGATTGAACAGCGGCAACGGCAACGTGATCGCAAGGCTGCCGCTTGTGGCGGCAGGTGGCGAGATTTTCAGCAGATTACACAGCCGATGGACGCCGGGGACGGATCAACCCTTCCTGGGCGACCGAGGCGACGAGCGTGCCGTCGAGCGCGAACAGCGACCCGCGCGTCAGGCCGCGTCCGCCCGACGAGGACGGCGAGTCCTGCGAGTAGAGATGCCAGGCGCCGACATCGACCGGCCGGTGGAACCACATGGCGTGGTCGAGGCTCGCGGCCTGGATGCGCTCGTCGAAGACCGACAGGCCGTGCGCGAAGAGCGCGGTGTCGAGAAGCGTCATGTCGGAGAGATAAGCCAAGGCCGCGGCGTTCAGCGCGGGATCGTCGCCCAGCGGCGCGACCGTGCGCACCCAGACCTGCTGGCGCGGCGGCAGCGGCTCGCGCGTGAGATAATGATCGAACGAGACCGGACGGAACTCGATGGGCCGCGGCCGGCTCCAGTAGCGGCGGATCGGCTCGGGCGCGCGGGCGAGGATCTCGGCCGTCAGCTCGGCGGCGGAGGGAAGCTCGTCCGGGCGCGGCACGTCGGGCATCGGCATCTGGTGGTCGAGCCCCTCCTCCACCCGCTGGAACGAGGCCGACAGCGTGAAGATCGCCTCGCCGTGCTGGATGCCGTGGACGATCCGGGTCGTGAACGAGCCGCCGTCGCGAATGCGCGACACCTCGTAGATCACCGGCGCCTTCGGGTTGCCGGGGCGCAGGAAGTAGCCGTGCAGCGAGTGGACGGGGCGCTCCGGCACGACCGTGCGCTGTGCGGCGACGAGCGCCTGCGCGATCACCTCGCCGCCGAAGGTGCGCTGCCAGCCGACCGAGGAACTGACGCCGCGATAGAGGTTCTCCTCCAGCTTCTCGAGGTCGAGCGCCCGGATCAGCCGGCCCATCGTCTCGTCCATGCCTTCGGCTCCCTCTCGCGCGTCGATCTTCGCGCGCCTTGTCCGGCATATCGGTCGCGCCCGCAAGGCAGGGCTCCTTGGTTGCCCCGGCGAGGCCGGGCGCCTAGATCAAGGCTCGAGAACGGGCCGCGCGGCGGTCCGGAGAGATCGAGGGGAAACCCGTTCCATGTCCGAGACCCAGGCCGCGCACGCCTCGCCCGCCCGCGCCGACATCGTGGTGGCGGGGGCCGGCTATGTCGGCCTCGTCAGCGCCGTCGCGATCAAGCAGGCCGCGCCCGAGCTCGACGTTCTCGTCGTCGACGCGGCGCCGGACGGCGTCTGGGAGCGCGACACGCGCGCCTCGGCGATCGCGGCTGCCGCGATCCGCATGCTGACGCGCCTCGGGGCCTGGGACACGATCGCCCCCAAGGCCGAGCCGATCCGCGAAATGATCGTGACGGACTCGCGCACCAGCGATCCTGTGCGCCCGGTCTTCCTGACCTTCGGCGGCGAGGCGGAACCCGGCGAGCCCTTCGCTCACATGGTGCCGAACGTCGCCTTGAACGGGGCGCTGCGCGCGCGCGCCGAGGCGCTCGGCATCGCGATCCGCGCCGGCACTCCGGTCACCGGGATCACGGACCGCCCTGCCTCGATCGCGGTCGAGCTGGGCGCCGAGACGGTCGAGGCGCGGCTTCTGGTGGCGGCAGACGGCGTGCGCTCCAAGATCCGCGACATGGCCGGCATCCGCACGATCCACACCGACTACGGCCAGAGCGGCATCGTCGCGACGGTGGCGCACGAGCGTCCGCACGAGGGCCGCGCCGAGGAGCACTTCCTGCCCGCCGGCCCCTTCGCCATCCTGCCGCTCAAGGGCAACCGGTCCTCGCTGGTCTGGACCGAATCGACCGCGGAGGCCGAACGCCTGCTGCGCGCCGACGACATGGTGTTCGAGCTGGAGCTGGAGCAGCGCTTCGGCCTGAAGCTCGGGGCCCTCACCGTCGAGGGGCGCCCACGCGCCTTTCCGCTCGGCCTGACGCTCGCGCGCGATTTCGTGAAGCCCCGCATCGCGCTCGCCGGGGACGCCGCGCACGGCATCCATCCGATCGCCGGCCAAGGGCTGAACCTCGGCTTCAAGGACGCGGCTGCGCTCGCCGAGGTGGTGGTGGATGCCGCCCGGCTCGGCCGCGACATCGGCGCCCTCGATACGCTGGAGCTTTACCAGCGCTGGCGCCGCTTCGACACGGTGCAGATGGGCGTGACCACCGACATCCTGAACCGCCTGTTCTCCAACGACAGCGCGCTGGTGCGCGCGGTGCGCTCCTTCGGCCTGTCGCTCGTCGACCGCGCGCCCTTCGCCAAGCGGCATTTCATCGCGCAGGCGTCGGGCATCACGAGCGGCCCGTCGCCGCGCCTCCTGCAGGGCCTGCCGATCTGAACCGACGCCGCACGGAGGACGGCGCGCAAATTCCTTCCCCTTGCGGCCCCCGGATTGGAACGGGCGACGGCGCAACCGCTTGCACCTTGGCCTATTTAGAACGATGACAGCCTCGCCGCGGCGGATCGAACTCCGCCCGCGGACGGCGTGCGTGGATCGGGCAGCGGGGCAGGAACATGGCGGGCGACGTCAAGGCGGGCGCAAAGGCGAAGGGGCCGAAGCTTCCGGTCATCATGACCGCCAACGATCTTCTGGAAGGCGAGGTCGTGTTCCTGACCGAGGACGGCTGGAGCCTCGATCCGAAGGCGGCGCTGATCGCCGACGATGTCGAGACGGCCGCCTGGATGGAAGCGGAAGGGCGTCGGGGCTTTGCCGAGAACCGGATCGTCGATCCCTATCTCGTCGAGGTCACGCGCGATGACAACGGGCTGCCGGTCGCCAACCACTTCCGCGAGGCGATCCGCCAGAAGGGCCCGACCATGCTGACGCAATACGGCAAGCAGGCGGAATTCTAGAGGTTTTTCGGCCAAGACGGGGCGGACGCGCCCCGGTGGCCGGATCGAGCGGGGGACCGGGGAGGCTCCTGCGGCAGGACAAGGACCAGCGGCATGTATCGTTACGACGAATTCGACGAGCGCTTCGTGCGCGAGCGCGTCGCCCAGTTCCGCCATCAGGTGGAGCGCCGGCTCGACGGCTCGCTGTCGGACGACGAGTTCAAGCCGCTGCGCCTCAAGAACGGGCTCTATCTCCAGCTCCACGCCTACATGCTGCGCGTCGCCGTGCCCTACGGCACGCTGAATTCGAAGCAGATGCGCCAGCTGGCCCTGATCGCCGAGAAGTACGACAAGGGCTACGCGCATTTCACGACGCGCCAGAACCTCCAGTACAACTGGCCGAAGCTGAAGGACGTGCCCGACATCCTCGACCTTCTGGCCGACGTCGAGATGCACTGCATCCAGACGTCCGGTAACTGCATTCGCAACGTGACGGCGGACCAGTTCGCGGGCGTCGCCGCCGACGAGGTCGAGGACCCGCGCCCGACCGCCGAGCTGATCCGGCAGTGGTCGAGCCTCCACCCGGAATTCTCGTGGCTGCCGCGCAAGTTCAAGATCGCCGTCACCGGCGCCGAGCACGACCGCGCGGCGATCAAGGTCCACGACATCGGCATCCGCGTGCTGCGGCACCCGGAAACCCGGGAGATCGGCTACGAGATCATCGTGGGCGGCGGCCTCGGCCGCACGCCGATGATCGGCAAGGTGATCCGCGACTTCCTGCCGAAGGACGAGCTTCTCGCCTATCTGGAAGCCGTGATGCGCGTCTACAACGCGGAAGGACGGCGCGACAACAAGTACAAGGCGCGCGTGAAGATTCTCGTCCACGAGATCGGGACGGACGAGTTCAAGGCGCGCGTCGAGGCCGAGTACGCTCAGCTGAACGGCCCGACGATCAACGCGCCGGAGGAGGAAGTCGAGCGGATCGCCCGCTACTTCGCACCGCCCGTCTACGAGGCGCTGCCCACGACATCGCACGTGCTCGACGCCGCCCGTGCGGCCGATCCCGAGCTCGACCGCTTCGTCGAGCAGAACGGCTTCCCGCACCGCCAGCCCGGCTACATCGCGCTGACCGTGTCGCTGAAGCCGATCGGCGGCGTGCCCGGCGACATGTCGGACGCCGAGATGCGCGCCTTCGCCGACATCGCGGAGCGCTATTCGTTCGACGAGTTCCGCGTGACGCACATCCAGAACCTCGTGCTGCCGCACGTGAAGCTCGACGACGTGCCGGCGGTCCATGCGGCGCTGAAGGCGGCGGGCCTTGCGACGGCCAATGCCGGCCTCGTGACCGACATCATCGCCTGCCCCGGCCTCGACTACTGCGCGCTGGCGACCGCCCGTTCGATTCCGATCGCGCAGGACATCTCGAACCTCTTCGCGAGCGACGAGCGCCAGAAGGATCTCGGCCCTCTCCAGATCAAGATCTCGGGCTGCATCAACGCCTGCGGTCACCACCATGTCGGCCATATCGGCATTCTCGGCCTCGAGAAGTCGGGCCGCGAGAACTACCAGATCACGGTCGGCGGCGATGCCTCGGAGAACGCGGCGCTCGGCGAGCGGGTCGGTCCCGGCATCGACGGCGACCAGGTGCCCGGCGCGATCGAGGCGCTGGTCGAGGTCTACAAGCGCGAGCGGCAGGGGTCCGAGACCTTCATCGACACGGTGAAGCGCGCAGGCCTCGAGCCCTTCAAGGAGGGCTTCACCGCCTATGTCGCCCGCGAGACCGCGGGAGAGCCGGCATGAGCCTTCTTCTCGACGAGACCGGCGCCAAGGCCGACACGTTCTCGCGCGTCGAGGACGGCGCCGACCTGTCGCTTCACGAGGGCGCGGTGATCGTGCCGCTCACCACGATCGACCAGGCGATCGCCGATCGGCGCAACACGCCGCTCGGCCTCCATGTCGGCGGCGAGACGCCGGTCTGCGCGCTGGAAGGCTATCTCGGGACGGTGGACCTTATCTCGATCGGCTTCCCGTCCTTCTCGGACGGGCGCGGCCTGTCGCTCGCCAAGCGCCTGCGCCGCGCCGGGTTCAAGGGCACGCTGCGCGCCTCCGGCCCGCTGATCGCCGACCAGTTCCGCGAGGCGTTGGACTGCGGCTTCGACGAGATCGAACTGCCCGACGCGATGGCCGCGCGCCAACCCGTCGAACAGTGGATGGCGGCCAAGGACATCGTGCGCGACCACTACCAGACCGGCTACGGCGAGGAGATGAGCATCCTCCAGAAGCGCCTTGCCGCGCAGCGGGAGCGGGCATGAGCGCCGCGCTCGACGCCCGGGTCGAGGCGCTGAATGCCGCGTTCCCGGCGATGAGCCCGTTGGAGCGCCTCCAGCACCTTCGCGAGACCGTGCCCGGCCGCATCGTCTTCACCACCTCGCTCGGGATCGAGGACCAGATGCTGACGCACCTGATCTTCACCAACGCGTTGAAGATCGAGGTCGTGACCCTCGACACCGGCCGCCTGTTTCCGGAGACCTACACGCTCTGGCAGGAGACCGAAGAGAAGTACGGCCGCCGCATCAAGGCCAAGTACCCGCAGGCGGACGCGCTGGAGTCGCTGATCGACGACCAGGGCATCAACGGGTTCTACTTCGCGCCGGAACTGCGCAAGGCCTGCTGCGGGGTGCGCAAGGTCGAGCCCCTGAACCGCGCGCTCGAAGGCGCCAGCGCCTGGATCGCGGGACTGCGCCGCGATCAGTCTGCCAACCGCGAGAGCATGGAATTCGCAAGCGCTGACCATGCGCGCGGGCTCGTCAAGGCCAACCCGCTCTTCGACTGGACGCGGGCCGAGATCGCGGCGTTCACGGCGCGCCACGGTGTTCCCGTCAACGCCCTGCACGGCCGCGGCTTCCTGTCGATCGGCTGCGCCCCCTGCACCCGTGCCATCCGGCCCGGCGAGGTGGAGCGTGCCGGACGCTGGTGGTGGGAGGACGAGACCCGGCGCGAATGCGGCCTCCACGTCGATGACCCGGCCGCCGTCAGCGACACGGAGGAGGCGAAGGCCGCTCTCTTCGAGCGGGCCGACATCTGACCCGAGCCGCGTTCGCCCGGGCAGACCGGCCGATGGATAGTCGGGCTCCAGCCCATAGGAAAGCCTACGCCATGAAGCACATGACGCATCTGCAGCGCCTGGAAGCGGAATCGATATTCATCATCCGGGAGGTCGCGGCGACCGCCGAGAACCCGGTGATGCTCTATTCGATCGGCAAGGACTCGGCCGTGATGCTGCATCTGGCCATGAAGGCCTTCGCGCCCGGCAAGCCGCCCTTCCCGCTCCTCCATGTCGACACGACCTGGAAGTTCCGCGAGATGATCGAGTTCCGCGACAAGATCGCGAAAGATCTCGGCCTCGACCTCATCGTCCACATCAACGAGGAGGGCGTGAAGGCGGGCGTCAATCCGTTCGATTCGGGCAGCCGCGTCCACACCGACGTGATGAAGACGGAAGGGCTCAAGCAGGCGCTGGCGAAGTACAAGTTCGACGCGGCGTTCGGCGGCGCGCGGCGCGACGAGGAGAAGTCGCGCGCCAAGGAGCGGATCTTCTCCTTCCGCTCGGCCGAGCACCGCTGGGAGCCGAAGAACCAGCGCCCCGAGCCGTGGCGCCTGTTCAACACCCGCAAGCGGCAGGAGGAGAGCTTCCGCGTGTTTCCGCTGTCGAACTGGACGGAAGCCGACGTCTGGGACTACATCGCGCTGGAGAACATCCCCGTCGTGCCGCTGTATTTTGCGAAGAAGCGCCCGGTCGTGGTGCGCGACGGCATGATCATCATGCGCGACGACGAGCGCATGAAACTCCTGCCCGGCGAGAGCGTCGAGGAGATGACCGTCCGCTTCCGCACGCTCGGCTGCTACCCGCTGACGGGCGCCGTTCGCTCGGAGGCCTCCGACCTCCAGGGGATCATCTCCGAGATGCGCGGCTCGCGTTCGTCGGAGCGTGAGGGCCGGCTGATCGACAAGGATGGCGGCGCCTCGATGGAAGAAAAGAAGCAGGAAGGCTACTTCTGATGAGCGGTGCGCTGAAGACCCAAGACACCGCCGCCGGCGACGAGATCCTGGCGGCTTCCGCCAACGAGCGGGCGCTCGTCGAAGACGAGACCTTCGCAGGCCCTGCGCCCGACGGCGCGATGGCCGACGCCGCCTCGGACGAGATCGTCGACCCGCAGGCCGACATGCCGCTTCTGGCCTCGCCCGCGGAATCGCTCCTGCGCTTCATCACCTGCGGCTCGGTCGACGACGGCAAGTCGACCCTGATCGGCCGCCTCCTCTACGACACGAACTCGGTCTTCGACGACCAGCTCGACACGTTGAAGCGCGACTCCAAGAAATTCGGCACGACCGGCGAGGATCTCGACTTCGCGCTGCTCGTCGACGGTCTGTCGGCCGAGCGCGAACAGGGCATCACGATCGACGTCGCCTACCGCTACTTCTCGACCGGCAAGCGCGCCTTCATCATCGCCGACACGCCGGGCCATGAGCAGTATACCCGCAACATGGCGACCGGCGCCTCCCAGGCCGAGCTCGCCGTGATCCTCGTCGACGCGCGAAAGGGCATCCTGCCCCAGACGCGGCGCCACTCGTTCATCACCTCGATGGTCGGCATCAAGTCGGTGATCGTCGCGATCAACAAGATGGACCTCGTCGACTTCGACGAGGCGACCTTCCGCGACATCGTCAAGGGGTACGAGGCGATCCGCCCGAGCCTCGGCTTCACCAGCGTCACCTATATCCCGCTCTCGGCCAAGAACGGCGACAACCTGGCCTCGCGCTCGAGCCGAGCCCCCTGGTACGACGGGCCGACGCTGCTCGAGGCGCTGGAGCGCGCCGAGCCGGAGACGCTCCAGGCCGGCTCGCCGCTGTTTCGCCTGCCGGTGCAGTGGGTGAACCGCCCGAACCTCGATTTCCGCGGCTTCTGCGGCACGGTCGCGGGCGGCCGCGTGCGCAAGGGCGATGCCGTCCTCTCGCTTCCGAGCCGCCAGCGCAGCCATGTGCGCGGCATCTTCGGCCCCAATGGCGAGGTCGAGGAGGCCGAGGACGGCGAGGCGATCACGCTGACCCTGACCGACGAGATCGACGCCTCGCGCGGCGACGTGATCGTGCGCGAGGGCGACGCGATCGCGCCGCAGACCCGGCTCGAGGCCGAGATCCTCTGGATGGTGGACCGGCCGCTGATCGCCGGCGCGCGCGTCATCGCCAAGCTCGCTTCGGCGCAGACGCCCGCGACCGTGCGCGCGTTGCGCGAGGCGGTCGACATCCATTCCTACCAGCCGCGCGCCGCCAACGCGCTCCTGATGAACGAGATCGGCCGCGTCACCCTCGCCTTCGACAAGCCGCTGGTGGCGACGACCTATGGGGAAAGCCGCGAGCTCGGCGCCTTCATCCTGATCGACCAGCTGACCAACGAGACGGTGGCGCTCGGCATCGTGACCGCGCTCACCGAGGCGCAGACGACGCTTCTCGGCATGCCGGCGCCTGTGACCGCCGCGAAGGGCCAGCCTGCCCCCCCGCGCACCGCCTTCGACCGTGCCAAGGCGGAATGGCTCGGCCCCTCGCTCGCCAGCGACGCACGGCGCGCGCGCGGCGTGACGCTGTTCCGCGGCGCGGCGGCGGTGATGATGGCGGTCATCGCCCTCCTTCTCGGTCTCGCCGTCTGGCAGGCGCTGATCCTCGGCGTCCTCGACTTCGTGCTGCGCCCGTATCTCCGGCGCCTTATGGTGCCGGCTGAGACGGAGGCGCTGCCGGTCGACCCGACCGACGTGCGCGACGGCGCAGGGATCTGAACGAGAACAGGGCGGGATCGCGAGATCCCGCCCTTCTTCGTCCAAAAGGCGGACCGGTTTACGGGGCGACGGACCGCCTTAGTCCAGCGGCCGCGCCTCCGACGGCAGCATGATCGGGATGCCGTTGCGGATGGGATAGGCGAGGCGCGCCGCGCGCGAGACGAGTTCGCCTCGTTCCGCGTCGTAGCTCAGCTGCCCCTTGGTGAGCGGGCAGACCAGAAGCTCCAGCAGCTTCGGGTCGGGCCGGTTGCGCTCGGCTTCGTCCGGCATGCGGCATCCTTTCCGGTTCTGGTCCAGCGGTCGGCTATTGCAGGATCTGCCCGCCGCCGTCGCCCGAATTCTCGCGCGCCAGCGAGATTTCGGTGATCGCCACGAGCGTCTCGGCGCGCGTCTTGAGGTCGGGCGCCTCGAGCAGCGCCTGCTTCTCGGCCGCACCATAGGGCGACATCATTGAGAGCGCATTGACAAGCGTCTCGTTCGAGGCTTTCGAGACCGAATCCCAGTCCGCCTGCAGCTGGTTCGCCTCGAGATACATGCGGAAGGCCTTCAAGAGCCCCTCGCGATCCACGTCCTCGGCGCCCTCGCCGGGGTCAAGGTCGGCCGAGAACGGCGCGATGCGGCAAAGACGGTAGGGCTCGCGGCCGGCCGTCTCCTCGAGGACGCGGAACCGCGCGATGCCCTGCAGGCTGATGACGTAGCGCCCGTCGCCGCTTTCGGAAAACGAGGTGAGGCGCCCGAGACAGCCGACGGCGCACAGCTCCGGCTCGCCGTCTGAGCGCATGGCCCCGTCGAGGCGCGGCTGGATCATGCCGATCACGCGATCGCCGGCAATCGCATGGTCGAGCATGGCGAGATAGCGCGGCTCGAAGATGTTGAGCGGCATCTGCCCGCCCGGCAGCAGCAGGGCGCCCGTCAGCGGAAACACGGGCACGACCTCGGGCAGATCCGACAGGCTACGGTAGTTGACGTTTCCGACCTGAACCACGGCTGGGATCCTCCTTCGCGTCCTCGCCCAAGTGGCGCAGCGCCAGCGTGCGCCAAGTGCGGCGCTTCGCTCGGCCGACCGGCGTTCAGCGGAACAAGAGCGAGGAGAGCTTGCGCCGGCCGTCCTTGGTCGCGGGGTCCATCGGCCCCCACGCCTCGAAGAATTCGAGGAGCTTGCGCCGCGCCCCGTCGTCCTCGAACGTACGGTCGCGCTTCACGATCTCGAGAAGCTGGTCGGCCGCGCCCGCCCGGTCGCCCTTGGCCTGCGCGATGAGCGCGAGGTCGTAACGCGCCTGATGGTCGTCGGGGTTGGCGGCGAGGCGCGCCTCAAGCGCCGAAGCGTCGCCGAGACCCGCGATCTCCTCCTGGAGCTTCAGCCGCGCGCGTACGGTCGCGAAGGCCGGATCGTCGAGAACCGACGGCGGCATCGCGTCGGCGAGCGACTGCGCGCGCGCCGTGTCGCCGGCCGCGAGATAGCATTCGGCGAGCCCCGCGGCCGCCTTGGCGTTCTCCGGGTCGTGCTGGAGGACGGCGCCGAAGAGCTGCGAGGCCTGAGCCGCGTTGCCGGCGGCGAGGAACCCAGCCGCCTGCTCCAGCGCCTCCGCGAGCGGATCGCCGCCCGGCGCAGCCCGGCCGGCGGTCAGGCGATCGATGAAGGCCTTCACTTCGCTCTCGGGCAGCGCGCCCATGAAACCGTCCACCGGCTGGCCGTCGACGAAGGCAAAGACGGCGGGGATCGACTGGACGCCGAGCTGTCCGGCGATCGAGGGGTGCTCGTCGATGTTCATCTTCACGAGCTTGACGCGCCCGCCAGCGGCCTGCACCGCGCGCTCCAGAACCGGCGTCAGCTGCTTGCAGGGCCCGCACCAGGGAGCCCAGAAGTCGACGAGGACCGGCTGGTTGCGCGATTCGCGCACCACGTCGGCCGAGAAGGCGGCGGTGGTCGTGTCCTTGACGAGCTCGCTGGCCGGCGCCGGCGCCGCGCTCCGTCCGGTGCCGCCGAGCCCTGCGGCCGTGGTCTGGGCGCCATAGCCGCCGAGCTGCGAGGCATAAGGATTGTTGCTCATCGACACCGTCCGCGTGACTGGAAGACCTGCCACCCGTCCGCGCGCTGCAGCGCCACCGGTGGGGCCCTTCTCGAAAAACTCGTCCCCGGACATCGCCTGTCGCTCGCCCGGTCCCGTTCGGGATGACAGGTCGCAATATCGTGCGCAAGCGCCGCCCCATCAAGGCGGAAGCAGCCGGGCAGACCGGCTGCGCGGGCAGGCCCTTCGCAGCCGCGTGCGGAGCGCCCGGTCAGGCCGTCCCTCGAGGCGTCGCATCATCGTCATTTTCCCTGTTGCAATCCTCCGCCGGTTGGGCCATAAGCCGCTCACCGCAGACGCCGAGGCGACAGTCGAACGGCGGAAGCGAGGAGCGGGCGGGCGTAGCTCAGGGGTAGAGCACAACCTTGCCAAGGTTGGGGTCGTGGGTTCGAATCCCATCGCCCGCTCCATTTTTTCAAGATCATATCAGAACGTTGATCGAGTTCGGCAACCGTCGAGCTTCTGTCATCGGCACTGTCGCAGGCTTCGCGGCGTTCGATGCTGGACGCCGGCGGAGCGCGGCCCATCGGTTTCGGCGGCTCGGCCGGACCATACCGGTCTTTGCCGATCGGCCTGTTCGTCCGACTGCCTGCGTGGTGTCCGCTACGCCTGGCCGGTGCGACCGACGTCTCGTGCCGCACCGGATGGCACACCGGTTGGCGCTGCGTCATCCTCAGCAAAGTCGCGGGACGCGTGAATCTTCTATTGGAGGTTGACGCGGCTTTGCTAAGCTTGCGCCAAACTGGAGCAGGCTTCGTCGGGCGGCGAAGAGCCGTGATGATCCGGTCGCGCAGTATGTGAATGGGGCGGGCCCGTGGATTGGATCATGCGCTGGGTGGTCGTCGCGGCCCTCTTGTCCTCCGCTTCGGTGGCAAGGGCGGAAGGATCCGCCGATTTCGTCTTCGGCATCATCAAGGAAATGGCCAAGAGCCAGGAGCGGGGCCGCCGCGCGGCGCCTCCTGCTGCACGCCGGGCGGTGACGACCTGGCTCGTCATCGCCAGCCGCGAGGATCCGCAGGAAGCCGTCGCCCTCGCAGAGAGTTACGCCCCGATGATCGGTCCGACCGCCGTGATCCAGAGCCGAAACGGGTGATACGCGGTCGTGGCCGGGACGCTCAACCGGGACAAGGCCAAGCCGAACCTCGAAGCGCTGAAGGCGATGCACATCATTCCGCAGGACTCGTTCCTGTCGGACGGCCAGAACCTCGATCGTGTGGTCTGGAATTCGTTCGACGGCGACGGATCGCTCGATCTGATGACGCGACCGGTCTATCGCCAGTCCATCCAGCGTCTGCAGGCGGCCCTGTCGCGTCTCGGTCTCTACCATGGGCCCGTCGACGGGTTGATCGGACCATCGACCGGGGTGGCGTTCTCGGCCTATGTCGATCGTTACGGCCTGCCGTTCGGCGAGGTGGTCGACACCTATACGCTGTCGTCCATCGAGCAGACGGCGACCGACGGCTTCCGCAGCAATTCGGAGCGCAGCCTCGCTCAGGCGCGCGGCTTCCAGGATGCCGCGACCTATCAGCAGGCGGAGGCAGGCGGCTTTCCCTCCGCGACGGCCTTCAGCGAGGCCCGCACCTTCGGCTTCCAGACGCAGCGTGACTGGGATCAGGCGACGTCCGGCGGATTTCGTCGCGGCGATGAGTTCGTCCGCGCCCGTGCCGGGGGCTTTGCGACGGCGTCCGAGTATCGCTCGGCGCAAGTGGACGGCTTCGACACGGCCCGCGAACACGAGGCGTTTCGTCGATCCGGGTTCACGAGTTCCAACGAGTTTCGCGAGGCACAGGCCAAGGGGTTTTCCGACAAGTCCGCCTATCAGCGGGCGGAAGCCGATGCCCTGAAGGCGGCGCGGCGCGAGGCGACGGACCTTCTCTCCGATGCCGACGCGTTCCTTCGCCTCAACCCGCAGACGCCGAACCTTCTCGATATCGCGGCCGAGGCCGCGACCCTGAAAGGCGGGATGGCATCGGCATCGGCGACGGATCTCGCCGCGACGGCCCTCCGGTTGCGCACGGCCCTTTCGCAGGCGCCCGCATTTGCCGTCTTCGAAGCGGCTCGCGGCGAGGAGCGCGTTCGCGAGGCGGCGGCGCGCCGGATCGCGCTCCAGACCGAGTTGGAAACCACACGCGGCCAGATGGCGGCTTGGGTCGCGGCCAACCTCGCCTCGCCGAAGTTGCCGGGCGTCGTCGCCGAACTGAAGCTCCTGACGGATGACGCGAAGAGCGACGATCTGGATGTCCTCTCGACCGCCCGCGATCGCGCCATCGCCGCCGTGCAGAAACAGGGTCTCGCCAGCGAAATCGCGCTTCTGACGCGCAAGGACACGGCAGTCTCCAACGGGGCCGGCACCCTCCCCCAGGCGGTCAGCATCACGGCGGCCAACGCGGTCCTCCTGCAGGGGCCGCCGGACGACGTCGTCGTTCTCTACAACACGAGCCCGCGAGCGCCATCGCTCGCGCGCAATCTCGTCGGCGCCTTCACGTTCCGGACGGGCCAGGCCTCCCTATGTCTTCATGGTCTCCCACAGACGCCGGCTCTCGAGCGCGCCTTGGCGAGCGAACTGGAGCGCTTTGATGGTCGTGCCGTTATCATCTCCGCCAGCCCTTGCGGTCCGATGGACGTCGCCAACCGCGATCTCCTCCTGATCCAACGACGCGCCTTCCTGGCGGCGCCGCCGTCCATTGCCTTGCCGTTTCTTGAGGCTCTGGAGACTGCGTCGTTGCGCGTCTTCGACGTCATGCCCTTCCGCGACGTCGCCAAGCGGATGGACGAGGAGCGGTTGCTGTCCGACACGATCCGGGACGACGTGGCGAACGAGCGGCGGAACGGCTATGGCGCCCTGATGCTCGCGACAGGCAAGGCGGCGATCTGCGCGACGGTATCGGAAGACCGCGGCGCGCATGACGAGGTGCTGAGCCGGATCTCGAGCTACGCCGCGACGGAAATCAGTCAGCGGCCTATGACGCGCTTTGCGAGCCTCGACGAGACGTTCCTGGCCGCCAAGGCCGAGGAATGCCGCCTCGTCTACGGCTCCGAGCATGCCTTGAAGCTTCTGGCCGATGGTCTGAAGCGCGATGGCCGGGCGGCGAGCTTCCTTCCCCTCTGGTACGAGCGCAAGTCCCTGGAAGAGAACGTTGCCGGTCTCGTGACGGCGAGGCAGGAGGCCCTGCGCCAGGCGGAGGAACGCCGGGTGGCAGCGGAAGGGGAGCGCAGCGTCGCGCAACGAGCCGCCGACGCGAAGGCACAGACGCGAGGAGCGCGGGAGGCCGACTTGCGGTCGCGCTACGGCGCCGAGGCCGCGGCCCTTCTCAACCGCTTCTCCGAAGGGCTCAAGAGGCGAATGATCGCGCAGCCGGGCGTCGTCCTGGCCGGCGACGACGAGAAGGCCTCCGCGGAGATCGCGGCGCTGTTTCCCGCCGTGGAGAACTGGCGGCGCGGATTGCCGGCGCAGGACTGGCAGCCGACCGCCGTCGATCTGACGATCGCCGACTACGGCATGGCCCGGTGGGACGACCGTGCGCTCGAGGCCATCGCCATGGAGGCGCGGGTTCGGGTCGTCAGCCAGGAGCGCGGGCGATACGACGAGGCCTGCTTCCTGATCGCCGCCATAGTCGACGGCGAATTCCTGCGATACCGCGATCCGTTCGAAGCGCCCTGCGACGACGACGTCGCCGAGCTCGATCGGTGGAAGGTCGGCCACCAGTTGGAAAGCCGCTGGCTGGTGCCTTGAGGCGCTTTTGGAAGCCGCGTCCCGTCAGGACGCGGCGGTCGGCTCGTGGAGCGTCAGGCTCCAGAGAAGCAGCGGCGGAAGGGGCGTCCAGAGGCCCGTGCGCACGCCGGCGGCGCGAAGCATGGCGGCGGTCCAGGTGTTGCAGCCGAGAAGAAGGTTGAACGGCCCCCGCGCCTCGTAGAAATGGTCGAACGCGCCGTAGGCAGCATTCGGGATCAGCTGCGGCGCGCCGTCCGAGGCGGGCTGGAAGCTGTCCGCGACGGCCTCGAGAAGCGCGGCGAAGGCGGCGTCCCCGAGGTCGACGCGGACGAGGCCGGGCTGGTCGCCCTCGACCCGGCCGCCGAGCGCGACATGCAGGACGGATCGGTCGATCGTCGCCGAGCGCCAGACGGCGTCGAGGGTCAGGTCGCCCCAGGTCGGCGTCTGGGTGTAGAAGGCGCGGCCGCCCCATCCGACAACGATGGTGGCGAGCGCGGGATGGCCGAGGTCGAGCCCGTCGCGCGCCAGGAAGGCGAAACGGTCCCGCACCTCCGGCGTCGCGGGCAGGAGAATGTCGGTGTGGATCGGGTTGGCCGCGAGATAGATCGCATGGCGCCCCGCGGCCTCGCCAGGCGGGGGGAACGACAGCGCGGCCGGCCGGGGCACGACGAGGCCGAGCAGCATCAGCCCCGCCGCCGTGGCGACCAGCGCAAGGACGACCGCGAGCGCGCGGCGCAACGGGATTGCCTTAACGCTCCGACGGCGCCTACTGCTCGCCAAGCTTCATCGACGGATCGTAGTCCTTGCCCTCGACGACCTTGGTCATCGGCTGCGCGCACTTCATCACGCCCTCCTTGGCGTCGAAGGCGTAGGCCGGGCTGCCCGCCAGCTCCCAGCCCTTGGACAAGGCGAGGCTGACGCGGTGGCAAAAGGCCGAATCGTCGGGGCCGGTCAGGAGGCGGTAGAGCTTCATGGGTCGTTAGTCCTTTCGGTTTCGGATGAGGGCCGCGCGGGCGAGCAGCGCCTCGGCTTCCGCGAGATGCAGCCGCTCGACCATGCGCGTGCCCAGGCGAATCACGCCGCGGCCGCGATGGGCCGGATTGGAGAAGGCCGCGACGATCGCCTCGGCGCGCGCGATCTCGTCCGGCGTCGGCCCGAAGGCCGCGTCCGCCGGGTCGATCTGCGACGGGTGAATCAGCGTCTTGCCGCAGAAGCCGAAGCGTCGGCCGGCGGCGCATTCGGCCGCAAACCCTTCGGAGTCCGCCAGATCGTTGAAGACGCCGTCGAGCACCGGCACGCCGTGCGCATGGCCGGCGACGAGGATGGGGCCGATCCAGGGCATCAGTTCAGGCCGCCCCGGCGAGACGAGGAGCCCCGCGGCCAGCGCGAGGTCGTTCGGTCCGACGACCAGCGCGCCGAGCGAGCGCGACAGCGCGGCGCCCGCGATCGCGCCGGCCCGGAGGACACCCATCGGCGTCTCCACCATCGCCCAGAGGGCCAGCGCGGGCGGCGCGTCGCAGTGCTGGAGCGCGGTGTCGGCCTCCTCCAGCGCCTCGGGGCCCTCCACTTTCGGCAGGAGGATCGCATCGGCCCGCACCGCGCAGGCCATCAGGAGGTCTTCCGTGCCGGCCGGCGTGTCGAGCGGGTTGATCCGCACGACGCGGAGGGGACCATCGGCCGCCTGACGGCCGCGGGTCGCCAGATGGCCGCGCAGGCGTTCGCGCGCCGCGCCCTTCTCGCCCTCGGCGGCCGAATCCTCGAGATCGAAGATCAGCGCGTCGACGGCAAGCGAGGCCGACTTCTCGAGCGCACGCGCATTGGCGGCCGGCACGAAGAGGGCGGAGCGCAGGAGCGCGGCGGGGGCGCGGGTCATCGACCCTCCCTGCCCGATCGCACGCGCGCGTTCAAGCGGGCGCGACGAGGCTTTTGCCTCGGCGTTGAAGGGTGTATCGAGGCCCGACCGCCAGCCTCACGAGGAAAGGACGCGTTTCCCATGCAGAAGTTCGACCATCTGACGGGCGTCGCCGCGCCGCTTCCGATCCTCAATGTCGACACCGACATGATCATCCCGAAGGACTACCTGAAGACGATCAAGCGCACCGGGCTCGGCGTCGGCCTCTTTGCCAACATCCGCTACCGGGAGGACGGCTCGGAGGACGAGAACTTCGTTCTGAACAAGCCGGCCTACCGCCATGCCGAAATCCTGGTCGCCGGCGACAATTTCGGCTGCGGGTCGAGCCGCGAGCACGCCCCTTGGGCGCTCCTCGACTTCGGCATCCGCTGCGTGATCTCCACGTCGTTCGCCGACATCTTCTATAACAACTGCTTCAAGAACGGCATCCTGCCGATCCGCGTCTCCCAAGATGAACTCGACGCCCTGATGGGCGACGCCGGCAAGGGCGCGAACGCGAAGCTGACGGTGGACCTCGAGGCGCAGGAAATCCGCCGCCCGGACGGGGGCGTCGTGCGCTTCGACATCGACCCGTTCCGCAAGCACTGCCTCCTGAACGGGCTCGACGACATCGGCCTGACGCTGGAGCAGGAGGGCGGCATCACCTCGTTCGAGACGAAGCTCGCCGAAACGCGCCCCTGGGCCTGACACGCCGCCGAGCGCCCAGTTCGCCTGATCGAAAGGACCCTTCATGACGACGCACAAGCTCCTCCTCCTGCCCGGCGACGGCATCGGACCCGAAGCCATGGCCGAGGTCGGCAAGATCGTCGCCGTCCTGAACGGGGCCGGCGGCGACCGGTTCGAGACGGAGGAGGCGCTGGTGGGGGGCGCCGCGATCGACGCGCACGGCGTGCCGGTCGCGGATCGCGACATGGATCGCGCGCTCAAGGCCGATGCCGTGCTCTTCGGTGCCGTCGGCGGCCCGAAATGGGACGGCGTCGCCTACGAGATCCGCCCCGAGGCAGGTCTCCTGCGGCTTCGCAAGGACATGGCGCTGTTTGCGAACCTTCGCCCGGCGATCTGCTATCCCGCGCTCGCCGAAGCCTCGTCCCTGAAGCGCGAGCTCGTCGACGGGCTCGACATCCTGATCCTGCGCGAACTCACCGGCGGCGTCTATTTCGGGATCCCGAAGGAGATCGTCGACCTCGGGGAAGGCCAGAAGCGCGGCATCGACACGCAGGTCTACGAGACCTACGAAATCGAGCGCATCGCCAGAGCCGCGTTCGAGGCCGCCCGCACCCGGAAGGGCAAAGTGACCTCGATGGAGAAGCGCAACGTCATGAAGACGGGCGTCCTCTGGAACGAGGTGGTCAGCCGCGTCGGTCGCGACGAATACCCGGACGTGCGTCTCGAGCACATGCTGGCCGACGCCGGCGGCATGCAGCTCGTGCGGGCGCCGAAGCAGTTCGACGTCATCGTCACCGACAACCTCTTTGGGGACATGCTGTCCGACATCGCGGCGATGCTCACCGGCTCGCTCGGCATGCTGCCGTCGGCCTCGCTGGGTGCGCCCGACGCCGCCACAGGCAAGCGCCGCGCGCTTTACGAGCCGGTGCACGGCTCCGCGCCGGACATCGCCGGACAGGGGATCGCCAACCCGATCGCGATGATCGCCTCCTTCGCGATGATGCTGCGCTACTCCTTCGCGCTGATGCGCGAAGCCGACGCGCTGGAAGCTGCGATCGCGGCGGTTCTGGAATCCGGCACCCGCACCGGCGACATCATGGCGCCCGGCTGCCGGCAGGTCGGCACCGCCGAGATGGGCGATGCGGTGGCCGCCGAGTTCGCGCGCCGCCTCGCGGCCTGATCCTTTCGATCATCCGAAACAGAAAGGGCCCCGGCATCGCTGCCGGGGCCCTTTTTCATGTCGGCCGTCTGCGTCAGTCGGCGAGGTCGACACCCTTCTTCTCGCGCACGAAGAGAAGGCCGATCGCGACCGTCAGCAGCGCGAAGATCACCGGGTACCAGAGCCCCGCGAAGATATCGCCGGTCGAGGCGACGATCGCGAACGAGGTGGCCGGAAGCAGGCCGCCGAACCAGCCGTTGCCGATGTGGTATGGCAGCGACATGGCGGTGTAGCGGATGCGCGTCGGGAAGAACTCGACGAGCGCGGCCGCGATCGGGCCGTAGACGATGGTCACGTAGATCACCATTACCGTCAGGATCGCAATGACCTTCAGGGCCTGGGTGTTGCCGAGCGCCGAGAAGAAGCCGTCGATCTTGACCTTGGCCGGGTCGGTGGCGGCGGGGTAGCCGGCCGCGACCATGGCGGGTCCGAGCGCCTCGGTGAAGGCCTTGGCGTCGGTGAAGGCGATCGGCGTGCCGCCGTTGACGACGAGCTGCGCCGGGGTGCCGGCGGGCGCATCGACCTGCGTGTAGCGGAAGGCCTGCTGCGACATGGTGCGGCGCATGACGTCGCAGGGGCTCGTGAAGGTGCGGATGCCGACCGGATCGAACAGCGAGCCGCAGGTGGCGGGATCGGCGACGACTTCGGCGCGCACGTTCTGGATGGCGCTAGAGTAGGTCGGATTGGCGGCCTGCGTCAGCGCGCTGAACAGCGGGAAGTAGGTGGCGGCCGCAAGCAGGCAGCCCGCCAGGATCACCGGCTTGCGGCCGATGCGGTCGGACAGCGCGCCGAAGATCAGGAAGCCGGGCGTCGCGATGATGAGCGCCCAGGCGATCAGGACGTTGGCGGTCAGGAGGTCGATCTTCAGCACCGTCTGCAGGAAGAACAGCGCGTAGAACTGGCCGGTGTACCAGACCACCGCTTGGCCGATCACGAGGCCGAACAGCGCGATCAGCACGATCTTGCCGTTCTTCCAGTTGCCGAAGGCCTCCGACAGCGGCGCCTTGGACTGCGTGCCCTCCTCCTTCATCTTCTGGAAGATCGGCGATTCGTGCATCTGCAGGCGGATGTAGATCGAGATCAGGAGAAGGATGATCGACAGGAGGAAGGGAATGCGCCAGCCGCCCTCGAGCCCGAAGAACAGGGGCTGCGAGGTCTGGAACGCGTCCTCGCCCATGTTGAGGCGCAGCGTCACGATCACCGCGAGCGACAGGAGGAGGCCCATCGTCGCCGTGGTCTGGATCCAGGCGGTGTAGAAACCGCGGCGGTTGCGCGGCGAATGCTCGGCGACATAGACCACCGCGCCGCCGTACTCGCCGCCGAGCGCCAAGCCTTGCGCCATGCGCAGCGCCACTAGGATGATGGGCGCCGCGACGCCGATCTGGTCGTAGCTCGGTAGGAGGCCCACCGCGAAGGTCGACAGGCCCATGATGAGGATGGTGAGGAGGAACGTGTACTTGCGGCCGACGAGATCGCCGAGCCGGCCGAACACGAGCGCGCCGAACGGGCGGACCAGGAAGCCGGCGGCGAACGTCAGGAGCGCGAAGATCGCCTGTGTCGCCGGCGGGAACTGCGAGAAGAACTGTTTGCCGATGATCGCGGCGAGCGTTCCGTAGAGATAGAAGTCATACCATTCGAAGACCGTGCCGAGCGAGGAGGCGATGATCACCTTCCGCTCCCGCTTCGTCATGGGTTTGCGTTCGGACGCCAGATCGGCGCTCGTTGGATAACTCGTCACGCCCTTGCCCTCCCAGGCCGCGTTGGTGCGGCGGCGCTCCGCGGCGCCTTAACCGGAAAAGTTACCGAATTCTGACGGAAAGGGAAGTTGCAAACTTGTCTTCGCCACAATCACAGGAATGTCATCCGGGTCGCGCCTGATGGAACCGACACTGGGGACCCGCATTCATCTCCCAACTCAACTGATCGGGAGCATCCCCATGATCCGCAGCATCCTCAAGGCCCTCTTCGTCGGCTGGGTCACCAAGAAAGTCACGCAGCGCGCCGCCCGCGACACGGTGCGCCCCCGTCCGATGGGCGGCGCCTATCCGGACCGTCGCATCTGACATTCGGCATCCGTTTCGACGGATCGCGGCCGGCGCCTTCGGGGGCCGGCCGTTTTCGTTTGCCGCCTCCATTTCGGCGACCTCATCCCGGCGATTGACTTCACCGCGCCGAGAGCGCATGAGCCTTGCCCATGTCCGCGCTCACCCTGACCAAAACCACGATCATTATCTGACCGCTCGTCCCGCTTGCCCCCGGGACGGGGCGACAGGAGCGTGACTTCAGGTTCTCGGGGCGAAGAACTGGCGGGTTTCAAGATGGGCTACAAGGTGGCTGTGGTCGGCGCGACGGGCAATGTCGGCCGCGAGATGCTCAATATCCTCGACGAGCGCGGCTTTCCGGCCGACGAAGTGGTGGCGCTGGCCTCGCGCCGCAGCCAGGGCACCGAGGTGTCCTACGGCGACAAGACCCTCAAGGTGAAGGCGCTCGAGAACTACGACTGGGCGGGCACCGACATCTGCCTGATGTCGGCCGGCGGCTCCGTCGCCAAGGAGTGGGCGCCGCGCATCGGTCAGGCCGGCTGCGTCGTGATCGATAACTCCTCCGCCTTCCGCTACGACGCCGACGTGCCCCTGATCGTGCCGGAGGTGAACGCCGACGCCGTCACCGGCTTCACCAAGCGCAACATCATCGCCAATCCGAACTGCTCGACGGCCCAGCTCGTCGTGGCGCTGAAGCCGCTGCACGAGAAGGCGACCATCAAGCGCGTCGTCGTCTCGACCTACCAGTCGGTTTCCGGCGCCGGCAAGGAGGGCATGGACGAGCTCTTCGAGCAGAGCCGAGCCGTCTTCGTCGCCGATCCGGTGACCGCGAAGAAGTTCACCAAGCGCATCGCCTTCAACGTCATTCCCCATATCGACGTCTTCATGGAAGATGGCTCGACCAAGGAAGAGTGGAAGGTGATGGTCGAGACAAAGAAGATGCTCGACCCGAAGATCAAGGTCACCTGCACCGCGGTGCGCGTGCCGGTCTTCATCGGGCATTCCGAGGCGGTCAACATCGAGTTCGAGAACCCGATCACGGCCGACGAGGCGCGCGAGATCCTGCGCGAGGCACCCGGCTGCCTCGTGATCGACAAGCAGGAGGACGGCGGCTACGTCACGCCGATCGACACCGCCGGCGAGGATGCGACCTATATCAGCCGCATCCGCGAGGACCAGACGCTGGAGAACGGCCTCAACATGTGGGTCGTCGCCGACAACCTGCGCAAGGGCGCCGCGCTCAACGCGATCCAGATCGCCGAGCTTCTCGTGAACCGCAAGCTGATCGGCCAGCGGAAGGCCGCCTGACGCCGCTTCCGCCCGAACAGATCGAGGCCGGTCTCCCTTAGAGGGGGCCGGCCTTTTTCGTGGGCCCCCGGTCGATCGGCAGTCGGCCACGATTTGCGCGCCGAACGGCCCGTGCCGTCCCGGCGTTCGTCCTGTGATTCAACGGGAAACGCAGCATGGCCGGTCATCGTCGCACGCTTTCGGGAATGGTGGTGGTGCTGACGGGCGCAAGCTCGGGCATCGGCCGGGCGACAGCGCTGGAGGCCGCCCGGCGCGGCGCGCGCCTCACACTCGTCGCGCGGGGTCAGGGGCAACTAGAGGCCGTGCGCGCCGAGGTCGAGGCGCTGGGGGCCGAGGCGATCGCCCTGCCGGTGGATGTCTCCTCCGACGAGGCCCTGCGCAGCGCGGCCGAGGCGGTGGTCGCCCGCTTCGGACGCTTCGATGCCTGGGTCAACAATGCGGGCGTCGCAGCCTACGCGACGCTCACCGACCTGCCGCTCGCCGATCACCGGCGCCTGTTCGAGACCAACTACTGGGGCACGGTCCACGGCTCGCTCGCCGCCGTCGCCCATTTCCGCTCGCGGCCGGGGCGTGGCCGCCTGGTCAATGTCGGCTCGGTCAACGGCGACGTGCCAGTGCCGCTGCTTAGCGCCTATTCCGCTTCGAAGCATGCCGTGAAGGGCTTTACCGACGCGCTGCGCATGGAGCTTCTGGCCGCCGGCGACCGGATCGACGTCGTGCAAATCAAGCCGTCCGGCATCGCCAGCGCCCTGCCCCACCATGCACGCAACCATCTCGCCGCCGAGCCGCGCGTCATGCCGCCGCTCTACGCGCCAGAACTGGTCGCCACGTCCATCTGCGACGCGCTGGAGCGGCCCGTGCGCGAGGTTACGATCGGCCTTCCCGGCGGTCTCCTGCGCCTCGGCATGGCGGTGGCTCCCAGCCTCACCGACCGGGTCATCGCCGCCGTCGTGCCGCCCATCACCCATTCGCGCCATCCCCTGACGCCGACCGACAATCTCGACCGGCCGACCGAGGGCGGCCGCATCCATTCGCCTTATACGCGCGGCATCCCGATCAGCCCCTACACCGCTCTCCAGCTGCATCGCGCGGCGCTCAAGATCGCCGGCCTGTCGCTCGGGGCGCTCTGGCTTCTCGCCCGGCGGCGGCGGCGATGACACGGCCGGGGCATTTATTTTCAGGCCGGAGACGAAAGCGGGTCGTCAGCCCCAATCCAGCCCAGACTGTTTTCTAGCCCTTTCCTCACGACCATCGAGGGCCTCCCGCCGCACGAGGAGCCCCGAACCATCGGAAGGCTGGAACTCGTCATGAAGAAGCTCATCCTGGCTGCCGTCGCGTCGGCGAGCCTTTTGGCCGGCTGCACCACCGACCCCTATACCGGCGAGCAGAAAATCTCGAACACCGCGGGCGGTCTTGGCATCGGCGCGGGCGCGGGCGCGCTCGGCGGCTACCTCGTCGGCCGCGCCACGGGCACCGATCCCGGCCGCGCCGCGCTGATCGGAGCCGGCATCGGCGCCATCGGCGGTGGCGGCATCGGCGCCTACATGGACCGCCAGGAGGCCGACCTGCGCGCCCAGCTGCAGGGCACGGGCGTCTCTGTCACCCGCCAGGGCGACCGGATCATCCTCAACATGCCCTCCAACATCACCTTCGACACCAACGAGGACCAGGTCCGCTCGGAGTTCTATCCGACGCTCCAGTCCGTCGCGATCGTGCTCAACAAGTACGACCGCTCGATCGTCGACGTCGCGGGCAACACCGACAACGTGGGCGGCGAGGGCTACAACTTCGCCCTGTCGCAACGCCGCGCCTCCTCGGTCTCGCAGTTCCTGGCAAGCCAGGGCGTCAACCCGCGCCGCCTCAACACGCAGGGCTACGGCATGAGCCGCCCGATCGCCTCCAACGCCACGGAAGCCGGCCGCGCCCAGAACCGCCGCGTCGAAATCTCCATCTCGCCGCTCGAGGCGGGCTGATCAAACGGGTCGTTCGTGGGAGACGCAGGGGTTTCACCCCTGCACCCCACCAGGGGAATGATTCCCCTGGACCCCCATCTCTCGTGACATGGAAAAGGGGCCGATGGCCCCCTTTTCCATGTCAAAAAGAAAGAAGGGTCCGGGAATTCTTTCCCGGATGGGGTTCGGGGCGATAGCCCCGCCGTTACCCCCGAGATGCCCGCCCGTCCATCCGCCAGCTGACGGCGGCGACGCCGAGCGCCGACAAGGCCAGCGCGGCGGAGGCGAGCGGCAGGGCGTCGTAGCCGAGGCCGGCCGAGATCATCATGGCGCCGAGCCAGGCGCCGAAGGCGTTGCCGAGGTTGAAGGCGCTCTGGTTGATGGTGGAGGCGAGGTTGCGCGCCCCTTGCGAGGTCGCGACGATGCGCATCTGGATCGGCGAGGTGAGGCCGAAGACCACCATGCCCCAGAGGAGCATCAGGGCGACCATGACGACGGGGCTCGACGCGAAGACGTGGATGCCGACGAGGATCGCGGCCATGGCGGCGAAGAGCCCCATGATGGAGGGCATGAGCTTCCAGTCGGCGAGCTTGGCGCCCGCGAGGTTGCCGATGGTCATGCCGGTGCCGAGCACGAAGAGGAGGTAGGGGACGCTCGTCTCGGCAAGGCCCGTGACGCCGACGAGGAGCGGCGCGATGTAGGTGTAGAGGACGAAGAGCGCCGAGGACGCGAGGACGCTCAAGGACATGGCGAGGAGCACGGGCGGACGTACGAGCGCCCGCAGTTCCTCGGCGAAGCGCACGCCCGGGCGCGGCCGGCTGACGGGCACGAACAGGTAGATCATCGCGGCGGTCGCGGCCGCGAGTGCACTGACCACGAGGAAGGCGGAGCGCCAGCCGAAGGCCTGGCCGATGACGGTGCCGAGCGGCACGCCGAAGACGTTGGCGAGCGTCATGCCGACGAAGAGCATGGAGATCGCCTGCGCCTCCTTGCCAGGCCGGGCGATCTCGGCGGCGAGCACCGCGCCGATGCCAAAGAAGGCGCCGTGGGCGAGCGCGGTGAAGAGGCGCGCGGCCATCAGGAGCGTGTAGGTCGGTGCAAGCGCGCAGGCGAGGTTGCCGGCGAAGAACACGAGCGCCAGCAGGAACAGCGTGCGCCGGCGCTCCCAGCGCGAGGTGAGGACGGCGAGGAGCGGTGCGCCGAACACGACGCCGAGCGCGTAGCCGGTGACGAGGAGGCCGGCCTGCGGGATCGAGACGCCGAGGTCGCTCGCCATCGTGGGCAGGAGGCCCATGATCCCGAACTCGCCCGCGCCGATCACGAAGGAGCCGAGGGACAGCGAGGCAAGCGCCAGGCCGACACGAGGTGCGGCGCGGTCACGCGCCTGCGTCAGGTCGGCCGGACGGACGGCGGGGGCGGACGGGTGGGTCATGGATCAATCACTCATGCGAATCAGCCGCAGGCTGACCACGAATCGGTATCGTGCACCATGTCCCGAATTGCATGTCAGGCATGCGAAGACGGGCCCGGTTCCGCGGCCACGTCGTCGAAGGTCTTAATATCGGCGATATTGGACAACTAAGGGTCGATAATTCAATAACGATGTTGTCGCGAGCCGCGGCGACTGGACCAATATACGCGACTACGTTATTTGTCCGAAAAACTTCGAGAGGGTTGAAATGGACAGCAGTAAGGACGTCTCGCGTCGGGCTCTGACGGCTCAGATCGTCAAGGCCTATGTCAGCAAGAACCATGTGACGCGCGACGACCTGGCGCCCCTGATCGGCGTCGTCTACGCCTCGCTCGACTTCGATGCTGCCAAGGAGCCGGAAGCGGCGCCGGCCGCACCGCTGGTGCCGGCGGTTCCGGTCAAGAAGTCGGTGACGCCGGACTATCTGATCTGCCTCGAGGACGGCAAGCAGTTCAAGTCGCTGAAGCGCCATCTGAAGACGCATTACGACCTGACCCCCGAGGCCTACCGCCAGAAGTGGGGCCTCGCGCCGGACTATCCGATGGTCGCCGCCAACTACGCCGCCAAGCGCTCCGAGCTCGCCAAGAGCATCGGACTCGGCCGCAAGGCCGCGCCCGAGTTGGAGCCCGAGGTCGAGGAGGCGCCCGCCCCCGTCGAGGTGGAGGCCGAGAAGCCCGCAAAGCGCCGCCGCGCCACCAAGAAGGCGGCCGCCGCCGAGTAAGTCATCCGCCCTCGGGCCGGCGTCTCGTCGGCCCGAGGCCTGACCGGCGCCGCCCGCTGCGCCGTCCTGCGCAGGCCTTCTCCCGATCGCCCCACGCCGGTCACCATCCGGTGATGCGACATCGCGCCCGCCCCGCGTGTGGGAACGATTGCCCCTCCCGCCGATTGCGCCACGATGCACACGGCCGGAGACGATTCCCAGATGAAGCCGCTTCCCACCGCGTTCGCCGTCCTGCTCGTCGCAGCCGGAGGGCTCGCAGCGACCGCCTATGGTTTCGGCTGGCCGGAGCCCGTGGCCGCGCTCCTGCCCGGCGCGACCGCGGAAGCCGAGGCGGAGGAGCGCGAGGAGCCGCCGACGCCGGTGGTTCTGGCGAAGGCGGGGCTCGCCGACATCGCCCTGACGCTCGAAGCCGTCGGCGACACGGTGGCGCGCGAAAGCGTGACCGTCTCGGCGCGCGTGTCGGGCCGGGTGCAGGAGATCGCCTTCACCGACGGGCAGGATGTCGCCGAGGGCGACATCCTCGTGCGCCTCGATCCGGCCGATGCGGAGGATCAGGTGCGCGTCGCGGAAGCGGCGGCCGACGAGGCACGCCAGGCCTTCGGCCGCGCCGCGCAGCTGGCGCAGGACGGCACGGGCCCCCGTGCCGTCGCCAACGACCTGCAGCGGCAGGCGGAAGCGGCCGAGGCCGAGGTCGCCTCGGCGCGCGAGCGGCTCGACGACTACAACATCCGCGCCCCCTTCGCGGGCCGCCTCGGCCTGCGCAACATCAGCCTTGGCGCCCTGATCCAGCCGGGCGCGGAGGTGGCGCTGCTCGATGCCGTCGATCCGATCGAGATCCGCTTCACGGTGCCGGAGCGCTATCTCGGTCAGATTCGCATGGGCGCGCCGATCGAGGCGACGTCCGTCGCCTTCCCCGACGAGCGGTTCCGCGGCGAGGTCACGGCGATCGCAAGCCGTGTCGATCCGGCGCTGCGCACCGTGACGATCGAGGCGAGTGTGCCGAACGGCGACGAGAAGCTCCTGCCGGGCATGCTGATGAACGTGACCGTGGAGACCGGCCAGCGCGAGGACGCCGTCGTGGTGCCCCCGCTCGCGGTGCAGGTCGAGGGCGCGAACCATTTCGTCTTTGCCGCCAACGACGGCAAGGCCGAGCGCGTCGAGGTGCGCGTCGGCCAGCGGGACGCCGACCAGGTCGAGCTTCTGGAAGGACTGGAGGCCGGTCGGGAGGTCGTGGTCGAGGGCTTCCAGGACCTCACCTCCGGCCAGGCGATCGAGCCGAAGGATGCGGGTGAGGGCGACACGCCGCCCGCCCGCGACGGGCCGGAGACCGGCCCCGGCGAAGCCCAGGCCGCCACCCCGGCCGCAAGGGGCTGATCGTTCATGCGCCTCCTCGACAGCGTCATCACCCGGCCGATCCTGGCCGCGTCGTTCAACCTCCTCCTGATCGCGATCGGCATCGGCGCGATCCTGTCCCTTCCGATCCGCGAGTTCCCCGACGTCGATCCGCCGTCCGTCACGGTGAACACGATCTACCGGGGCGCGCAGGCCGAGGTGGTGGAGCGCGAGGTGACGCGCATCATCGAGGAGAACCTGTCGGGCATCGCCGGCATCCGGCAGATCCGCTCGACGACGCGCGACGAGAATTCCGACATCGACCTCGAATTCGTGGCGGGCACCGACATCGACGCCGCCGCGGCGGACGTGCGCGACAAGGTCTCGGCAGTGCGCAACGACCTGCCCGACCTCGTCGAGGAGCCGGTGATCGAAAAGGCCTCGGCCGACGATCAGCCGATGATGTACCTGACGGTGCGCTCGGACGAACTCGACACCGCCGCCCTCACCGACATCGTCGACCGGACGGTGGTGGACGCGATCGGTGCCGTGTCGGGCGTGTCCCAGGTCCAGATCGGCGGCGAGAAGCGCTATGCCATGCGCATCTGGCTCGACCGGCGCGCCATGGCCGCGCGCGGCGTGACGGCCTCCGACGTGTCGGCGCGCCTCGAGGCCGAGAACGTCGAACTGCCGGCGGGCGAACTCGAGACCGCGACGCAGGCGATCACCCTGCGGGCCGACACGCGATTCTCGTCGGCCGACGAATTCCGCGAGTTGTCGCTCGTAGACCGGCAGGGCAACCGGGTCCGGCTCGGCGACATCGCGACCGTCGAGGTCGGCGTCGAGGACCGCAATTCCGGCTTTCGCGTCGACGGGCAGGACGCGATCTCGCTCGGCGTCGTGCGCCAGTCCAACGCCAACACGTTGGAGATCGCGCAAGGCGTGATCGAGGAACTCGATTCGGTGCGCGACCAGATCCCCGATTCGGTCGAGATCGCGGTCGGCTACAACGAGGCCGTCTTCATCCGCGAGAACCTGAAAAACGTCGCCTCGACGCTGATCCAGACGATCGTGGTGATCGTGGTCGTGATCTTCGTCTTCCTCGGCTCCGTGCGCTCCACCATCATCCCCGCCGCGACGATCCCCGCCTCGATCATTCCGGCCGCGATCGTCGCCGTGGCGATGGGCTTCTCGCTGAATACCCTGACGATCCTCGCCGTCATCCTCGCGATCAGCCTGTGCACCGACGACGCCGTCGTCATCATGGAGAACATCCGCCGCCGCCAGCAGCAGGGCGAGCCGCTGCTCCTCGCCGCCGCGCGCGCCACGCGGCAAGTGGGCTTTGCGGTCTTCGCGAGCGCGCTGGTGCTGATCGCGGTGATCCTGCCGCTCGCTTTTCTCGGCGGCAATGTCGGCCTCCTGTTCCGCGAGTTCGCCGTCGTCCTCGCCGCGATCGTCGGGTTCTCGACCACCGCGGCGCTGACGCTCGCGCCGATGCTGTCCTCGAAGCTCTTCACCACGCGCACCGAGCCGACGCGCATGGAGCGCTTTGTCGGGGACCGGCTCGAACGGCTCGGCAACGCCTACAAGCGCGTGCTGGGGGTCGCCGTCCGCCATGTCTGGCTGACGCTCCTCGCCGGCCTCGCCTTCGCCGGCATCGGCGCCTTCGCCTTCACCGTAGTGCCGAGCGAACTGGCGCCCGACGAGGACCGCGGCGCGATCATCGTGCGCGCGGAAGGGCCGGAGGGCGCCTCGCCCGCCTACATGTCGGACAAGATGCGCAGCCTCGAGACCGTGGTGCGCGAGACCAACGGCGAGGACGGGCCGATGCGCGCCATCCTCACCGTCCTGTCACCCGGCCGCACGGGACAGGGCCAGCCGACGGTCGGCATCCTCATCGTCCAGCTGAAGGACTGGTCGGAGCGCGAGGAAACCCAGATGGCCTTCCAGCAACGGCTGCAGGAGGCCCTGCCGGCGGTGACCGGCGTGCGGGCTTTCGCGATCAACCCGAACGGCCTCGGCATCGGCCGCGGGCGCCCGCTCTCGATGGTGGTGAAGGGGCCGGACCGCGACGTTCTCGACGCGTGGTCGCAGGAGATCGTCGAAAAGGGCCGCTCGATCCCCGGCCTCATCAATCTCGATTCGGACTACGACGACACGAAGCCCCAGGTGCGCGTCTCCGTCGACCGCTCGCGCGCCTCGGCGCTCGGCGTCGACGCGCAGGCGATCGGCGAGACGCTGCAGATCATGTTCGGCGAGGCGGAGATCACCCGCTATGTCGAGCGCGGCGAGGAATACGAGGTCATCCTCCAGGCGCGCGCCGAGGACCGGCTGACGCCGTCCGACATCGACAACGTCTTCGTGCGATCCGGCCAGGGCGAGCTGATCCCGCTGTCGAGCGTCGTGATCCGCGAGGAGGTGGGCACGGTGCGCGAACTCGAGCGCCTCGACCGCCAGCCCTCGATCACCATCGGCGCCAACCTCGCCCCCTCGCTCTCGCTCGGCGACGCGCTGGCGCAGCTGGAAGAGATCGCCGTGGAGACGCAGCCGACGGGCACCGAGATCGCCTATACCGGCCAGAGCCTCGACTTCCAGGAGACGGGGTCGGCCGTCCTCTTCATCATGCTGATGATCCTCATCCTCGTCTATCTCCTGCTCGCCGGCCAGTTCGAGAGCTTCGTCCACCCGTTCGTGATCCTGATGGCGGCCCCCGCCGCGCTCGCCGGCGGCGTCCTCATCCTCTGGGCGATGGGTCAGACGCTCAACATCTACAGCCAGATCGCGATGCTGCTCCTCATCGGCCTCGTCGCCAAGAACGCGATCCTTCTCGTGGAATTCGCCAACCAGCTTCGCGAGGAGGGCGCCGAGCCGTTCGAGGCGGCCGTGGAAGCCGCGGGCCAGCGGCTGCGGCCGATTCTGATGACGACGCTCACCACCATCATCGGCGCGGTGCCGCTACTTCTGGAATCGGGCGCGGGCGCCGAGGCGCGCACCACGGTCGGCGCGGTGATCGCCGCCGGCACGACGCTCGGCACGTTCCTGACGCTCTTCGTGGTGCCTGCGCTCTACGTCCTCCTGTCGCGCTTCTCGCCGCCGCGCAACGCGCTGGAGGCCGAGCTTGAGACACTGGAGCGCGAGAACCCCGACCGCGGCCAGCCCCAGCCGGCGGAGTGAGCGCGGCGGGATGAGGCAGGCCGGCTCGGGCCGCCTCGCTCAGCGGGACGGACGGGTGACGAGCCAGGAGCCGACGCAGACGAGGATCGCGGCGACGCCGCCGATGACGGCCGTCGGCGCGCCGGATGCCGCGAGCATGGCGAGGCTTGCGGCCATCGAGGCGCAGGCGAGGATCTTCGCCCGCACCGGGACGGCCCGACGCGTGCGCCAGTCGTGCAGGATGGGACCGAACCGGGGATGGTTTTCGATGCGCGCCGCAAGCTCGGGCGAGCCGCGCGAGGCCGCCCAGGCGGCCAGGAGTAGGAACGGGGTCGCCGGAAGTCCCGGCAGGACGACGCCGGCAATGGCCAGCGCGAGAGCCGTCGATGCCAGGAGGCGGTAGCCGAGGCGCTGAAGGTGTCGTCCTTCGACGACCGGAACCGGTGGATCCGCCGTGCCGGTCGCTCCCGTCGATGGCGACACCGGGTCCGGGTCCGGCCTTTCCTGCATGTCGGCATGCCTGTGCTTCAGGGCGTCGCGTCCGCCTCGCTTCCCAGTCTTGCACGGGATGAGAAGTCGATGTCGAGGACTTCGATCAGGCTTCGAAGGTGGTGGCGCACTTCCGGGCTGCCGATCCGGTCGAGCGCCGCAGCGAGGGTCGGCTCGCCGTCGGCCATCAAGGCCGCGGCATCGCTCTCCCCGTCGAGGCCGCGGAAGAAGTAGCCCGGGTCGACCGACAGGAGCACCGACAGATGGTAGAGCCGGCTGGCGCTCAGCCGGTTCTCGCCGCTCTCGTACTTGCGGATCTGCTGGTAGGTCAGCCCCATGCTGCGCCCCACCTGCCCCAGCGTCATCCGACGCATCTCCCGGGCTGCGCGCAGACGACTTCCGATGCGGGTGTCGATGGGGTCTTTGCTCGGCACGATCAACTCTTCACGCAAGGGGACGAAGTTCGACATTCGCGCCGGACCTCTCCTGGCGCGTATGTCTAGCCGTCGAATCGGGGCTGATTCAACCGGCCAAGATCAATTTGGACACGAAATAAGATGTGGTGCCCATTTCGATATCAGCCAGTGCTTCGGAATGTCGCCCTCACCCTTTCGTTCCGGGCTCCGCGATCTTTCTGTGCTGCTCCGCCAGGAGCCCCGAGGGGGTGATCGCGGCGAGCGTCGTCGCCAGCTTGTTCTTCCAGCCGCTGACGACGTCGCCGCGCCCCGACATCATCGCGTCGAAGCCCGCCTTGGCGACCGCGGCGGCGTCGTCCTTGGGTCCTTGCCCCATCGCTGTGTCCATGAGGCCGGCACGGCGGAAGAACTCGGTGTCGGTCGGTCCTGGCATCAGACAAGACACCGTGACGCCCGTGTCCTTCAGCTCGTTGCGCAGCGCGAAGGCGAAGCTGTCGATGAAGCTCTTCGTGCCGTTGTAGACCGCCTGGAAGGCGCCCGGCATGAAGCCCGCGATCGACCCGGTGAGGAGGATATGCCCGCGCCCGGCCGCACGCATGTCCCGGCCGATCCGGTGGATCACCTCGATCGTCCCGGTGATGTTGGTGTCGACGACACGCCGGGCGGCGTCGAAGTCCTGGTCGAGGAAGGCTTGGCCGAGACCGCGTCCCGCGTTGGCGAGGAGCGCCTCGACCGGGCGGCCGTGGAGCGCCTCGCAGAGGGCGGCGACCCCTTCGCGCGTTGCAAGGTCCACCTCCACCGCGTCGACCCGGGCGCCGAGCGCCCGGAGTTCCTCGGCGGCGTTGCGAATCTGCGGCTCGTCGGCCGCGACCACGAGGTCGAAGCCGTTGCGCGCGCAGAGCCGGGCAAGTTCCAGCCCGATGCCCGTCGAGGCTCCAGTGACCACGGCGAGCGGGCGCCCGTTCGGGAATGCGCTCATGGCTTCAGCACCACCTTGACGCAGCCGTCCTGCTTGTCGCGGAAGGTCTTGTAGAGCTCCGGCCCCTCTTCGAGGCTCGCCCGGTGCGTAATGATGAAGGACGGGTCGATCTGCCCCTCCTCGATCCGCTGGAGCAGGATCGGCAGGTAGCGCTGCACCGGCGTCTGCGCCATGCGGAAGGTGAGGCCGCGGTTGATCGCCGAGCCCATCGGGATCTTGTCGAGGAAGCCGCCGTAGACGCCGACGATCGACACGGTGCCGAAGTTGCGCGTGCAGTGGATCGCCTGCCGAAGGACATGCGGGCGGTCGGTGCCCATGAAGGTCGCCTGCTTCACCCGGTCGATCACCGCATCGAACGAACCCGTGCCGTGGGCTTCCGAGCCGACCGCGTCGATCGAGGCGTCGACGCCGCGCCCGCCCGTCAGCTCCTGGATGCGTTCGAAGATGTCTTCGTCCATGAAGTCGAGGACGATCGCGCCGCTCTCTGCCGCGATGGCCTTGCGCTCCGGCACCGTGTCGATCGCGATGACGCGGCCCGCACCCAGCATGAACGCGCTCTTGATCGCCATCTGGCCGACCGGACCGCAGCCCCAGACCGCGATCGTGTCGCCCTCCTGGATGTTGCAGAAATCGGCCGCCATGTAGCCGGTCGGGAAGATGTCGGACAGGAACAGGACCTGTTCGTCAGTGAGATGCGAAGGCACCTTGATCGGCCCGACATCGGCATAGGGCACGCGCAGGTATTCCGCCTGACCGCCCGCGAAGCCGCCGAGGAGGTGCGAATAGCCGAAGAGGCCGGCGGGCGAATGACCCCAGGCCTTGGCGGCGAGGTCCTTGTTGGGGTTGGAGCGCTCGCAGCCCGAATAGAAGCCGCGCTGGCAGAAGAAGCATTCGCCGCAGGAAATGGTGAAGGGCACGACGACCCGGTCGCCGACCTTGAGCTTGGAGACGCCCGAGCCGGTCTCGACCACCTCGCCCATGGTCTCGTGTCCGAGAATGTCGCCCGACTCCATGCCGGGGATGACGCCGTCGTAGATGTGCAGGTCCGAGCCGCAGATGGCGCAGGCCGTCACCTTGATGACGACGTCGCCGGCGTCCTCGATCGTCGGATCGGGGACGCTTTCGCAGCGGATATCGCTCTTGCCGTGCCAGGTCAGGGCCTTCATCGATCGCCTCCATGACTTTGGGATGTCGGAGGGGAAGGCGATGGCGTCCGCACGCGTTCCGGGTTCCAGGCCCACTGTTCGCTTAGGTGCGTATCGTTAGGCGGCTGGCGGCAGCGCCCGTTTCCCCAGGGATCGGAAGGCGATCCGCGGCGTTTCGGGCGCGGGGATTTGCAGCTGAGACCAGAGGGGACAGGCCATGGAGTTTTCCGCCCGCCGCCGGCGCCGGCACCGTATCGGAACCGGCGAGATCGTCGTCGGCCTCGCCTCGCTCGGGCTGCTCGGCGCGCTCGGGCTTCTGGCGCGCCGCGACGGCGCCGGCGAACGCCAGGACGAGACGGGTGAGGGCTTTCGCTCCGAAGGCGCCGGCCATGCCGACGCGTCGGCGGCCGTCGCGGAGCGCGGACGCGGCCGAGAGGCGCGCCATCCCGGCGAGATCCCGGCACGCGGCTGGATCGACGTCCTCTGGCGCACCGCCCTCGAGTTTTCCGCCGACCGGCTGATGTTGGTCTCGGCGGGCGTCACCTTCTACGTCCTCCTCGCGCTGTTTCCTGCGATCACCGCGATGGTCTCGATCTACGGGCTGTTCACGGACGCCTCGAACTTCGGCGACCAGATGCGCCTCCTGTCCGGGTTCCTACCGGGCGGCGCGATGGACATCATCGGCGAGCAGATGGCGCGTGTCGCCTCCAAGGGCGAGACCAAGCTCGGCCTCGGCCTCGTGTTCGGCCTCGGCCTCGCGCTGTGGAGCGCCAATGCGGGGATGAAGACGCTCTTCGACGCGCTCAACATCGTCTACGAGGAGGAGGAGGCGCGCGGCTTCGTCCGCCTGACGCTGGTCTCCCTGTTCTTCACCCTGTGCGCCATCGTGTTCCTGATCCTGGCGCTCGCCGCCGTCGTGCTCATGCCGATCGCGCTCGAGTTCATCGGCCTCGGCGGCATCGAGCCGTGGCTGCTCGTCCTGCGCTGGCCGCTGCTTCTCGTGGTCGTCGCGGGCGGCCTCTCGATCGTCTACCGATACGGGCCGAGCCGCGAGCGGGCGCGCTGGCGCTGGATCACGCCCGGCGCGGGTCTGGCGGCGGTGCTCTGGGTGATCTTCTCGATCGCCTTCTCCTGGTACGCGCAGAATTTCGGCAGCTACGACGAGACCTATGGGTCGCTCGGCGCGGCGATCGGCTTCATGACCTGGATCTGGGTATCCACCATGGTGGTGCTCGTCGGCGCCGAGCTCGACGCCGAACTCGAGCACCAGACCGCGCGCGATTCCACCACGAGCCCGGCGCGGCCGATGGGCCAGCGCGGCGCCCGCATGGCCGACACGCTGGGAGAGGCGCGCGGCTGAGGCTTCGGCGGCGCGGCCTTGCGCCGGGCGGGGCCGAGCGCTAGGGGAAAGGTGACTGAAGCACTCCACAAAACGGGCCGATGCTGCCGTTCTCCCTTCACCGCCGGGCTTTCCTGTCCGCACTCGTTGCCGCCAGCTGCCTGCCGGGCGTCGCAGCCGAGGCTGCCGCTCCCTTTCCCCGGCGTATTGCCTGCTTCGACTATGCGCTGGCCGAGCTCCTGCTTCTTCTCGGCGTCGAGCCGATTGCGGTGATGTCGGCGGCCGACTGGCCGGTCTGGACCGGCGAGCCGCCGCTTCCCCCCTCGGTCGCCGACCTCGGCGCCTCGCAGGAGCCCAATCTCGAGCGCCTCGTGGCGCTGAAGCCCGACCTTATCCTGTCGACCGACTATACCGCGATGGCCGAGGCCGCCGCGGCGCGCATCGCGCCGGTGGAGCGGCTGACGATCTACGGGGCGGGCACCGACCCCCTGCCGCGCGCCCGCGAGGTGCTCCTCACGCTTGGCCGGCGGCTGGGCCTCGAGGACCGCGCCGCGGCCGCGCTCGCCGCCTTCGACGCGGAACTCGCCGGCCTGTCGCAGCGCCTGCCGGCGAACCCGCCGCCGCTTCTCATGGTCGCCTTCATGGATACGCGCCACGCCCGCGTCTTCGGCCGCGCCAGCCTGTTCGGCAACGCGATCGAAGCGCTGGGGCTCGCCAACGCCTATCCCGGCGAGGTGAACCCGTGGGGCTTTGCCACCGTCGGCGTGGAGGCGCTCGCGCCCTACGGCGACGCGCTTCTCCTATCGGTCGACCCGGCCCCCGCCGACACCTGGCCGACGCTGGAACGCAGCCCGATCTGGACCGAACTGCCCTTCGTGCGCGAAGGCCGCGTCCGGCGGATCGATCCCGTCCTCACCTTCGGCGCCGTTTCGGCGGCGGCGCGCTGCGCCCGCCTCGTCACCGGTGCGCTGGCGGGGGAGGCCGCGTGAGCGCTGGCGCCCTGGCCCGGCCGCGCGGCGGCCTCGTCCTCGCGCTTCTCGCGCTGCCCGCCCTGGCGCTCGCTGCCTATGTCGTGTCCGGCCCCCTTCGCGCCGCGCTCGAAGCGCCGTCGGGCGGGACCTACGACATCGAGCGCATGGTGCTGCTGCACGCCACCCTGCCGCGGCTCGCGATGGCGGTCCTGTGCGGGGGCGCGCTCGCGGCCTCCGGCGCGTTCCTGCAGCAGGCCCTGCGCAATCCTCTGGCCTCGCCGACGACGCTCGGCGTCGAGGCCGGCGGACGACTGGCGCTCGCCGTCGCGACGCTCATGGCCCCCGCCCTCTTCGGCTGGGGCCGCGATCTCGTGACGCTCGCCGGCTGCGGACTGTCGACGCTCCTCGTCTTCGCGCTGGTGCGCCGCCGCCACTTCGCCGCGGTCTCGCTGATCCTCGCAGGCCTCGTGGTCGGCCTTTATGCCGGCGCCCTCTCGGCGCTCCTGACGCTGCTCAACGACCGCTACCTCGCCAGCCTCTTCATCTGGGGTTCGGGCTCGCTGTCGCAGCAGAGCTGGGACCCGTTCCTGTCGCTTCTCCTGCGCCTCGCGCTCCTCGTGCCGCCCGCCCTCCTCCTCGTGCGTCCGTTGGCGCTCCTCGATCTCGACGACGCCAACGCGCGCGCGCGCGGCCTCGATCCGGCGCGCCTGCGCGCGATGGCCGTGTTCCTATCGGTCGCGATCTCGGCCTTTACGGTCAGCGCCGTCGGCGTGATCGGCTTCGTCGGCCTCGTCGCGCCGCTTCTCGCGCGCCTGTCCGGCGCCCGCTCCTTCGCCGCGCGGCTGGCGCTGTCGACGGGGCTCGGTGCGGCGATCCTGCTTCTGACCGACGCCGCGCTGCAGGCCGTGCCGGGGCCGGTCGGCACCTTCCTGCCGACCGGCGCGGTCACCGCGATCGTCGGCGCGCCGCTTCTGCTTCTACTCCTGCCGCGGCTCGCCACTGCCGATCGTGCGCCGATTCCGGCCGACGGCGCCATCCGGCAGGCGGCGGGTGGGCCGATGCGCCCGCGCGCACGGCTCACTGCCGTCGCCTGCGGGCTCCTCGCGTTCGGCCTCCTTGCCCTCTTCGTCGGCCCCGATCCGGTGACGGGCGCCTGGGGCCTGCTCCCGCCGGCCCTCTTCTCCGACATCCTGCCGCTGCGCTGGCCGCGCATGCTGGGCGCGGGCGCGGCGGGCGCGATGCTCGGCACCGCCGGCCTCGTGCTCCAGCGCCTGACCGGCAACGAGATGGCGAGCCCCGAGGTGCTCGGCGTCAGCGCGGGCGCCGCCTTCGCGGCCGCGATGGTGCTGTTCCTCATGCCGACGCCGGGGACGGCGGCGATGGGCGCGGCGGCGGTCGCCGGCAGCCTCGCCGTTCTGATGGCGGTCCTTGCCTTCGGACGGCGCTCCGGCTTTCAGCCCGAGCGCGTGCTCCTCGCCGGCATCGCGCTCAACGCGCTGCTCGACGCCGTGGTCGGCCTCCTGTCGGCGGGCGGCGATCCGCGAGCGCTGATGCTGCTGGGCTGGATGGCCGGCTCGACCGGCGGGCTCACCCCCGAGGCCGCCATCGCGGCGGGCGTGGGTGCGGCGGTCCTCGTGTCGCTCGCCGCCCTGGCCGCACGCCCGCTGGCCCTCCTGCCGCTCGGGGCCCCGGTGTCGCGCGCGCTCGGCCTGCCGCTTGCCCGCACGCGCCTCGCGCTCTTTGCGCTGGCCGCGGTCCTCACCGCCGCGGCGACGCCAATCGCCGGCCCGCTGACCTTCGTCGGCCTGATGGCCCCGCATCTCGCACGGCTCGTCGGCGTCCACCGTCCGCTGCCCGCGCTCGGCGTCAGCGCCCTGTCGGGAGCGGCGATCCTCGTGGTCGCGGACTGGCTCGGCCGCAGCCTCGCCTTTCCCTGGACCCTGCCGACCGGCATCGTCGCGGCCCTTGTCGGCGCACCGTGCCTGATGCTGCTTCTCGCCCGCCGGAGAACCGCCGCGCCATGAACGATCGTTCCGACAGCCCCCGCTCCGGTTCGGGTTACGCCCTTCAGGGCGCGTCGTTCGCGGTGTCCGGCCGGACCCTGCTGCATCCCCTCGACCTCGAACTCGCACCTGGCCGCGTCGTCGGGCTCGTCGGCCATAACGGATCGGGCAAGTCGACGCTCCTGAAGCTTCTCGCCCGCCAGGAGCGACCGACGGGGGGTCGCGTCCGCTTCGGCGATCGCGATCTGGCCGCATGGGGCGAGCGCGATTTCGCCCGTCACGTCGCCTATCTGCCGCAGACGACGCCGCCGGCGCCCGGCCTCACCGTGCGCGAACTCGCAGCCCTCGGCCGCTACCCTTGGCACGGACCCTTCGGCCGCTTCACCGACAACGACCGCGCCCATGTCGAGACCGCGCTCGAGGCCACCGGGATGCTGGCCCTGGCCGAGCGCGCGGTGGACGCCTTGTCCGGCGGCGAGCGCCAGCGCGCCTGGCTCGCCATGCTGGTCGCGCAGGACGCCGGCTGCCTGCTTCTCGACGAGCCGATCTCGGCGCTCGACGTCGCCCACCAGATCGAGGTCCTCGGCCTCGTGCGGTCCTTGAGCCGGTCGCACGGCGTCGGCGTCGTGGTGGTCCTCCACGACATCAACATGGCCGCCCGCTTCTGCGACGAGATCCTGGCGCTGAAGGCGGGGCGGCTCGTCGCGCGCGGCCGCCCGCAGGAGGTCGTCACCGCGCCGGCGCTGGAGGCGATCTACGGCCTGGCGATGGCGATCCTCGACCATCCGGGCCAGACCGCGCCGGTCGCCATCCCGCTGTAACCCGAGGCGAAAAATTCCTGCAACTTTGACAGGTAGCCTTAATGCCGCCATCAACCGGAGCGTGGTATGCAACCGTAGAGCCTTTCCCCAGACGCCCCACGACTGGACGCATCGGGACGAAGGCCGAAGAGGGCGTCGGGGCACGTGCAGGACAGGTCGGAGCGAAGCGACGGCGGGAGGGATGATATCGCCACGCGCGATGCTGGGTCGCCCGGTGCCGACGTGTGGCTCGATCATCATGTCCGCGGTTTCGAGGCGCTCGAGCATCTGAACGATCAGGCGCGCATGCCGATGCATTTCCGGCCGACCGGCCGCGAGGCGCCGCAGGTCGATATCGGCGGGATCCGCTCGCCGCGCCTCGCGATCTGGTCGGTGCAGTCCTCCACCGGCTTCGAGAGCGCGCCCTCGGAAGGCCTCGATCTCTATTCGATCCGCATCCCCTTGCGCGGCGGCGTCGTGCGTCGCACCGCCAGTCGCGAGTTCGAGACGGTGGTCGGCACTGCGACGATCCTTCCGGCGAACGAGATCGTCGCCACGCGCTTCCAGCCGGGCTCCGACATCCTCAACTGCTCAGTCGGAGGATCGGATCTGCGCGCGCGCTTCGAACAGCTCGAAGGGGAGCGCCCGTCCGCCCTCCGGCTCCAGCCATCGACCAATCTGGAAGGCCCTCGCCTCCAGGCGCTGGTGCACACGATCCGCCAGATCGGCGACCACCTGGGAACGCCGGCCGCCACGCTGACCGGCCCGCTCCTGATGGATCTTCTCCTGAACCAGATCCTGACCTCCTGGCCGCGCGGGCAGGCCCAGCCCGCGGACGGCTCGCTGCGGGCGGCGGACAAGGCGGTGGACTTCATCGAGGCGCACCTCGCCGAGCCCATGACGATCGGCAGCGTCGCGGCGGCCGCCGGCGTCAGCCTGCGCACCCTGCAGTCGGCCTTTCGGATGCGCACCGGAAAGACGCCGCTCGGCTACATCCTCGACCGACGGCTGGAGAACGCCCATCTCGAACTCCTGGCGAACGAAGGGCGCCTGCCGGTCTCGCAGATCGCCTATCGCTGGGGTTTTCTTCACATGGGAGAGTTCGCGCGCCGCTACCGCGAACGCTACGGCGCGCCCCCTTCGCGCACCGGCCGGCGCAGCGCCTGACACGCGCCGCCCGGGCGCCGCCGCCCTAGATCGCGTCGATGATCTTCTTCACGGCCGATACCCATTTCAACGACCCGCGCGTCTTGCGCATCGACCGCCGGCCGTTTCCCGATCTCGCCGCCCACGACGCCGCGCTGATCGCCGCCTGGAACGCGGTCGTCGGGCCGCACGACGAGGTCTGGCACCTCGGCGACTTCGCGCGAGGTCCGAGCGAGTTGAAGGACGCGCTCCTCGACCGGCTGAACGGCGTGAAGCACCTTGTGACCGGCAACAACGACGATGCCGCGACGCGCTACAATCCGCGCTGGCAAAGCGTCCAGGCCTATGCCGAACTCACCGTCGAGGGCCGGCCGCTCGTCCTCTGCCACTATGCGTTCCGCACCTGGAACGGGATGGGCAAGGGCGCGATCGACCTCCACGGCCATTCCCACGCCCGGTTGAAGCCGATCCCGCGCCAGTACGACGTCGGCGTCGACGCCTTTCCCTTCCGCCCCGTCGCACTGGAGGAGATCCTCGTCTCGCGCCGGCGCGGCCGCGCGGCCCCTCGAGACGCCTCCCCCTCGCCGGCGTCCTGACGGTTCATATGTAGGCCGAACGGTCCGTTGGAGGCCGGCAGGGCGACGTGGAGATGTGACGATGAAGGCGATGGCGTTGAGGGCACCCGGCGGGCTGGATCGGATCGTGGCCGAGGACCGTCCCGATCCCGGCCGGCCCGGACCCGGCGAGATTCGCGTCGCCCTGCATGGCGGTTCGCTGAACTATCACGACCTGTCGGTCGCCACCGGAAAGATGAAGGCGGACGACGGCCGCATCCTTCTGGCCGACGGCGCGGGCGTCGTGGAGAGCGTCGGCGAGGGCGTGTCGGACTTTGCGCCGGGCGATCTCGTCGTCTCCTGCTTCTTTCCGGACTGGCAGGACGGAGCGCCGACGGCCGGCGACTTCGCCCGCACGCCGGGCGACGGTATCGACGGGTTCGCCCGGGACGTCGCGGTCCTGCCGGCGACGGCCTTCACCAAGGCGCCGAAGGGCTACGACGCGGTCGAGGCCGCGACCATCACCACCGCCGGTCTGACGGCGTGGCGTGCGCTGGTCGGCGACGGCGGGCTGAAGGCGGGCGACACGGTGCTCCTTCTCGGCACCGGCGGCGTCTCGATCTGGGCGCTGCAGATCGCCCGGATGTTCGGGGCCCGGGTCGCGATCACCTCATCCTCGGACGAGAAGCTGGAGCGCGCCCGCCAGCTCGGCGCCGAGTTCACCCTGAACTACCGCTCCGAACCCGAATGGGGCCGCCGCATCCGCGAGTGGACCGGCGGCGCGGGCGTCGACCACGTGGTCGAGGTCGGCGGCCCCGGCACCCTCGCGCAGTCGATCGAAGCGGTGCGGATCGGCGGCCATATCTCGCTGATCGGCGTCCTCACCGGCTTTTCCGGCGAGGTGCCGACCGGCACCTTCATGACCAAGCAGGCGCGGCTGCAGGGCCTTATCGTCGGCAGCCGCCGCCAGCAGCAGGACTTCGTGCGTGCGCTGGAGGCGAACGGCGTGCGCCCGGTCGTCGACCGCCGCTTTCCCCTCGCCGATCTCGCCGAGGCCTTCCGCCACGAGGAGGGCGCCAGCCATTTCGGCAAGATCGGCATCGAGTGGTAGCCAAGAACCTTTGAGGAGACGGTGCGCGGCCTTGCGGCGCGCACCTTTCCCGGCGGCCTCCGGCATCCATTTCCCGCCTGACGAACGGGCGCGCGCGTCTCGTCCCGCCAGCGCAAGGATGGAGCGCACCCATGTCCGACGAGAAGTCCGCCACCACGATCGACGACGCGTCGCCGCCCGAGACGGCCAAGAACGCCCTCGCCTATCTCGCCGCCAAGGTGAAGAAGCCGACCGGCGACGTGTTTCTCCTCGGCGCGCTGGCCGGCGCCTTCATCGCCTTCGGCGCGATCCTTTATCTCGTCACCGCGGCCGGCGAGGGCTTTTCCGGACCGCAGCATCTCCTGTCCGGTCTCGGCTTCTCCGTCGGGCTCGTCCTCGTGACGGTGGCCGGCGCCGAGCTCTTCACCGGCGACACGATGCTGGTGATCCAGCGCGTGCGCGACCGGCTCGACCGCGGCACGATGTGGCGCTTCTGGGGTGTGGTCTATGCCGGCAACCTCGCCGGCGCGCTTCTGGTCGCGATCCTCTTCGTGATCGCCGGGGGCCATATGGCGGGCGACGGCGCGGTCGGCCTCGCGGCGCTGGAAACCGCGGCGGGCAAGGTCGAGAAGGGCATCCTCCAGCTCGTCGCCAGCGGCATCCTCGCCAACATGCTCGTCTGCCTCGCGGTCTGGATGGCGCAGGCCGCCCGCACCGTGCCCGGCAAAATCCTCGCGATCGTCGGCCCCGTCACCGCCTTCGTGGCCGCCGGCTTCGAACATTCCGTCGCCAACATGTCGATCATTCCGATCGCGCTGTTTGTGAAGGGATTTGCGGGGTCGGACTTCTGGGCCGGCGCCGGCACAGACCCGTCGGCCTTCGCAGCGCTCGGGATCTTCGGGTTTCTGAAAAACCTCCTGTTCGCGACGATCGGCAACATCCTCGGCGGCGGCTCGGTCGGCCTCGCCTACTGGTACGCCTACCTGCGAAAGGTCGGCTGAACGGCAGCCGCGGTCTTGTAGCGCGGGGCACGCCACGCCTACCATCCCCAAACGGGAGCCGCCGGTCGCTCCCCGCAGATCGCCGCCAACGGGGAGCCGACCCATGCCCTTCTCGCATACGGTGGAAGGCACCGTCTTCCGGTTCGAAACGCTGGCCGACCTTCTCGCCAAGGCGACGCCCCAGCGCTCGGGCGACGCGCTCGCCGGGATCGCGGCGTCCGGCCCTGTCGAGCGCCTCGCCGCGCAGATGGCGCTCGCCGACACGCCGCTGAAGACCTTCCGCGCCGAGCCGCTGCTGGCGGATCGGGGCGACGAGGTCACCGACCTCATCGACCGGCAGTTCGACGAGGCGGCCTTCGCGCCCGTCGCCTCGCTCACCGTCGGCGCCTTCCGCGACTGGCTGCTCGCCGCCGACGGCGAGGCGATCGCAGCGCTTTCCTGGGGTCTGACGCCGGAGATGACGGCGGCGGTATCTAAGATCTGCCGCCTGCAGGATCTCGTGGCGATCGCCGCCCGGCGCCGCGTCGTCACCCGCTTCCGCTCGACCATCGGGCTCGAGGGTCGCCTGTCGACGCGCAACCAGCCGAACCATCCGACGGACGATTCCCTCGGCATCCTCGCCTCCGCGCTGGACGGGCTCCTGATGGGCTCGGGCGACGCGGTGATCGGCGTCAATCCGGCGACCGACACGGTCGAGGACTACCGGCGCGTCGTCTCGCTCTTGGAGGAGCTGCGCACCCGCCTCGGCGTGCCGACGCAAGCTTGCTGCCTCGGCCACGTCACCGTCGCGATCGAGGCGATGGCCAAGGGTGCGCCGGTCGACCTCGTGTTCCAGTCGGTCGCCGGCTCGCAGAAGGCCAATGCCGGCTTCGGCATCGATCTCGCCGTGCTGCGCGAAGCGGCGGATGCGGGACGCGCGCTCGGCCGCTGCCCGGCGGGCGGCCAGTTTATGTATTTCGAGACGGGGCAGGGTTCGGCGCTCTCGGCCGACGCCCATTTCGGCATCGACCAGCAGACGATGGAGGCGCGGGCCTATGCCGTGGCGCGCGAGTTCGATCCGCTCCTCGTCAACACGGTGGTCGGCTTCATCGGGCCCGAATACCTCTTCAACGGCCGCGAGATCATCCGCGCCGGGCTCGAGGACCACTTCTGCGGCAAGCTCCTCGGCCTGCCGATGGGTGTCGACGTCTGCTACACCAACCATGCCGATGCCGACGGCGACGACATGGACGCGCTCCTGACGCTGCTGGTCGCGGCCGGCGTCAACTTCGTGATCACCGTGCCCGGCGCCGACGACATCATGCTGAACTACCAGTCGCTGTCGCATCACGACGCGGCGTTCGCGCGCCAGACGCTCCAGCGTCCGCCGGCACCCGAGTTCGAGCGCTGGCTCGCCGAGACCGGCATCCTCGACGATCGCGGTCGGCTCGGCGCCTCGCGCGCGCTCCTCGACGATCTTGGGAACCGCCTGCCGCTTCTCTCCGGCTGGGGAGCGGCGGCATGAGCGGCGAGGATCGGCCGGCTCCCCAGGGCCCGCGCGCGCTCGACCTTCGCCGGCTTACCGGTGCGCGCGTGGCTCTCGGCGAGGTGGGCGGCGGCGTGCCGACCAACGCCCACCAGCGCTTCCTCCTCGATCACGCGCGGGCGCGCGAGGCAGTGTGGACGGAAGTCGACTGGCCGCGCGTGCGCGAGGCGGTCCTCGGCGGCGGGCTGGCAGCGCTCGACGTCGAAAGCCTCGTCGGGGACCGGGCGGAGTATCTGCGCCGACCCGATCTCGGACGCCGCCTGTCGGACGCCTCGCGCGAAACTCTCAGCAGCGAGGCGCAGGGCGCCGACCTCGCGCTGGTGATCGCGGACGGGTTGTCGGCGACGGCGGTGACGCTGAACGCCGCGCCGCTCGCGCTGCGCATCGCCGCGCTCGCGGCCGGGCGCGGCTGGCGGCTGGCCCCCGTGGTTCTGGCGCGCCAGGCGCGCGTCGCGCTCGGCGACGAGGTCGGCGCAGCGCTCGGCGCCCGCATCGTGGTGCTCCTGGTCGGCGAGCGGCCGGGGCTCTCGGCCGCCGACAGCCTCGGCGCCTACATCACACACGCGCCCGTACCCGGCACCCCGGACTCGCGGCGCAACTGCATCTCCAACATCCGCGAGGGCGGCCTGCCCGTGGAGACAGCCGCCCGGCAGGTCGAGGACCTCGTCTCGCGCATGCTGGCGCAGGGCCGGAGCGGCGTGGAGCTGCGGCGCGACGCGTCGCCTCTCCTGCCGGGCGGGTGAGAAACCGGCCGGGCTGGCCGCGTGCCGAGTTGGAAGATGTCCTTCGCCGTGCGAAGATGGCGCGCTGCGGAAGGGCAACCTGACGGGCGCAGCCAAGCCCAACCGGGAGCCGTCACCGGCTTCCGGTTGGGTGGTTGGCTTTGGGTCGAATCGGTTGCCGGAAGCGGGGGAAGATAGCTGGACGCCCGATGAAGGGCGCCCAGCCATAGGCACCTGCTCGCGAAGGGACGGGAGCAAGCAGGCGCTTCTCGTGAAGACACGTTCGATTTACGCCCACCCACATGAACGGCAGATGAACCGGTTCGACGGACTTCGAACCATCAGCCGCTGACGAGCCGACGCGTCGAGGACGGCGGCACGGACAAAATAGCCCCGGCCGGCTCCAAGCCGCGAGACAGCGGCTTGGCGGTGCGGGGGAGGCCCGATCGCCTCACCCTCGCCGTTCGATCTGCCGCCAAGGATCGTTCGTCAGCGCACCCGCTCGAGGATCGAGACGTAGCTCGCGACCGCCGCCCCGCCCATGTTGAAGATGCCGGCGCGGGCGGCGTTCGCGACCTGCATATCGCCCGCCTCGCCGCAAAGCTGCATGGCCGCCATCACATGCATCGAGACGCCCGTCGCGCCGATCGGGTGCCCCTTGGACTTGAGGCCCCCGGACGGGTTCACCGGCAGACGCCCGCCCTTGCTCGTGGTTCCCTCGCGCACCACGCGCCAGCCCTCGCCGGGCCCCGCGAGCCCCATCGCCTCGTATTCGATCAGCTCGGCGATGGTGAAGCAGTCGTGCGTCTCGACGAAGTCGAGGTCATCCAGCGACAGGCCGGAGGCGTCGAGTGCCTGCGCCCAGGCGCGTCGTGGCCCGTCGAACGTCGTCGGATCGCGGCGCGACATGGCGAGGATGTCGTTGGTGTGGACGCGGGCGCGAAATCCCACCGCCCGCTGCAGATCGGCGGCGACGTCGGGATGGGCGATGACCAGCGCCGCCGCGCCGTCCGAGATCAGCGAGCAGTCGGTGCGCCGCAGCGGGGCCGCGACATAGGGGTTCTTGTCCGACACCGTGTTGCAGAACTCGACCGAGACGTCCTTCCGCATATGCGCATAGGGGTTGAGGAGCCCGTTGGCGTGGTTCTTGGCCGCGATCATCGCAAGCTCCTCCGACCGGTCGCCGTAGCGCTGGAAATAGCCCTGCGCGATGCGCCCGAAGAGACCGGCAAAGCCGCCCTCGACACCGGCTTCCTCCTCGCGGAACGAGGCAGAGAGGAGAATGTCGCCGGCCCGCCCGGTCGGCACCGCCGTCATCTTCTCGGCACCGACGACGAGCGCGATGCGGCCGCGGCCGGCGGCGATGAAGTCCATCGCGGCATAGAGGGCCGCCGAGCCCGTGGCGCAGGCGTTCTCGGTGCGCATGGCGGGCGTGCGCGACAGCGCCTCGGTGCCCATGCCGACGAGCGCGGCCTGAAAATCCTGCGACGAGAAGCCGTTGTTGAAGACACCGACGAACAGGGCGTCTACGTCCTCCGGCTGCAATCCGGCATGGGTCAGCGCCGGCAAGGCGACCTCGGCCATGAGGTCGCGCGTGTCGCGGGCGTCGTCGCGCTTGCCGAACTGCGAATGGGCCCAGCCGACGATCTGCGGCTCGATCATGATGCGGTCTCCTCCCGTGCCGGCGGGCGAAGCCGCCCGCTGGTCCGGGGAAGCTTACCCCCGATCGGGGCCGGCACCAGCGGGAAAACGCCGCGACCGCCGCCAACCTCGCAGTCCGGCCGCAGCGAAAAATCATCCGGGCGAACCCGCCCCATGCGAACGTTTCGCGCGCCAGCGTCTTTACCGGTCGACCAGACGGGAGACAGCGATGGACATTTCGGACGACGAACGCGAGTTCCTGCGCGGCATGCGCGCCCTGACGATCGACGACGACGGGCACGAGGTCTTCGTCGGCCTCGACGCCGCCGAGAGCGAAGAGTTCTGGGCGCTTACCCGGCGCAACGAATCGGGCGAGGACATGAACGCCGTGCCGCGCTTCAAGGAGCTGCGCGACCGGCACGAGGCGGCGCGCCAGGAGATCGTCGAGGGCCGCGCCAGCCTCGACTGACCGGAGCCGGTCAGGCCGGGGCGGCGCGCTGCAGGAGACCGCGATAGATCTCGTCGTCGCCGCATAGGCCCGCCAGCCGCCCCAGCTCGTCGACGAGGAGGATCGGGTGGTTGGTCTGGCGCTTCAGCGCGATCGCGGCCCGCAGCTTGAGGTCGGCCGGCGCCACGATCACGTCGCAGGGGCGGTCGACCCGGCCCTCCAGCGCGTCGGCGTGGCCGAGCGTGCCGGCGCCCGCGCCGATCCGCACGCCCGCCGGCCGGTCGGCGGCGTCGAGCTCGAGGCGGATCGCGCCGTCCCGGTCGAGCAGCACCGTGTCGCCATCGCGCCGCAGCGTGCCGGCCGGGCGCATCAGCGCCGAGCCGCGCAGGACGTTGAGCGGGTTCATGTGCTGCACGAATTCGGCGACGTAGGGCGTCGCAGGCGACAGGAGGATGTCCTCCGCGCTGCCCTGCTGCACGATGCGCGCGTCCTGCATGATGGCGATGCGGTTGCCGAGCTTCATCGCCTCGTCGAGATCGTGGCTGACGAAGAGGATCGTCTTGCGGATCCGCTTCTGCAGCTCGAGGAGCTCGTCCTGCAGCTTGGTGCGGATCAGCGGGTCGAGCGCCGAGAAGGGCTCGTCCATCAGGAGGATGTCGGCGTCGGTCGCGAACGCCCGCGCAAGACCCACGCGCTGCTGCATGCCGCCCGACAGCTCGTGCGCATACTTGTCGGCCCACTGCGTGAGGCCGACCATGGCGAGCTTCTCGTCCACGATGCGCCGGCGGTCAGTGGCGGGCATGCCCTGAAGCTCCAGCCCGAGGCCGGCATTCTCGCGCACCGTGCGCCAGGGCAGGAGCGCGAACTGCTGGAACACCATGGAAACCGTGTGCGTGCGCAGGTCCCGCAACGTCGCCTCGTCGCAGGTCCCGACATCGACCGGCCGGCCGCGATGGCTGACGATCGTGCGTCCGCGCGACATGGTGTTGAGGCGGTTGACGGCGCGCAGGATCGTCGACTTGCCGGAGCCCGACAGGCCCATCAGGACGCAGATTTCGCCCGGCTGGATCGTCAGGTTCACGCCGGCCGCGCCAAGCACGGCGCCGGTCGCCTTCAGGATTTCGTCGCGTGTCGCGCCCTTGTCGAGCATGGTGATGGCCTGTCCGCCCCGATCGCCGAAGACGATGTCGACGTCGCGGAACTCGATCGTGGGAAGCGTGTCGCTCATGCCCGTGCTCCCCTGGCGGCGCGGCGCGCCGGCGCCTTGCAGATGCGGTCGAGAAGGATCGCGAGGATGACGATGCAGAGCCCCGCCTCGAAGCCCATGGCGATGTTGACCGTGTTGAGGGCGCGCACCACCGGCTTGCCGAGACCGTCGGCGCCGACGAGCGCGGCGATCACCACCATCGACAGGCTCAGCATGATGCACTGGGTGATGCCGGCCATGATGGTGGGCAGCGCGTAGGGCAGCTCGACCTTGAACAGGAGCTGACGCTTGGTGGCCCCGAAGGCGCTCGCCGCCTCGCGCAAGGCGCCCGGCACGGTGGTGAAGCCGAGATGCGTCAGGCGGATGGGCGCGGGGATCGCGAAGATCACGGTCGAGATGAGGCCCGGCACCACGCCGAGGCCGAACAGCACCAGCGTCGGGATGAGGTAGACGAAGGTCGGGATCGTCTGCATCAGGTCCAGAAGCGGGCGCATTGCCTGATAGAGCCAGGGCCGGTGCGCCGCCGCGATGCCGATCGGCACCCCGACGATGACGCAGACGAGCGTCGCGCAGAACACGAGCGACAGCGTCTGAATCATCTCGGCCCAATAGCCGAGGTTGACGATCAGAAGCAGCGAGAGGACGGCGAAGGCGGCGAGCGCAAGCGACCGGTGCAGGACATAGGCGCCCACCGCGACCAACGCGATGAACAGAAGCGGCGGGATCGCCTCAAGCCCGGCGGTCAGCCCGCCGATCAGGAACTCGAGGCTGACCGAGATCGCGTCGAACACCCCTTGCGCATTGGTGGTGAGCGCGTCGACGAAGGCGCGCAGCCAGGCCCCGAGCGGTATCTTGTGGTCGACGAGCCATTGCGTCATGCGGCCTCGAAGTTCGCGCGAGAAGGATGGGACGAGAGGCGGGAGGCGGGCGATCGACCCGCCGCCCGTGTCTTTCAAGGGTTCGGCGCCCCTCAGCCGCCGAGCGCTTGACTGAGCGCCGACTCGGCCGGCTGGCCGTCGAAGGTGGTGACGCCGGTCAGCCACGGCTTCCAGGCGTCCGGATGGGCGGCGAGCCAGGCCTTGGCGGCCTTTTCCGGCGCCTCGCCCCCGTCGAGGATCGCGCCCATGATCTCGTTCTCCATCGGCAGCGAGAAGACGAGATTGGCGAAGAGCTTGCCGAGGTTCGGGCAGTCGGTCGACAAGCCCTTGCGCGTCAGCGTGTAGATCGTCGCCCCGCCGTAGTTCGGCCCGAACACGTCGTCGCCGCCCGCAAGATAGGACAGCTGGAAGTTGGCGTTCATCGGATGCGGCTCCCATCCGAGGAAGACGATCGGCTTCTTCGAGCGCGTCTCGCGCGCGACCTGGGCCAGCATGCCCTGCTCGGAGGACTCGACGAGCTCGAAGCCCTTGAGGCCGAACTGGTCCTTGTCGATCATGCCCTGGATCAGGCGGTTGCCGTCGTTGCCGGGCTCGATGCCGTAGAGCTTGCCGTCGAGCTGGTCGCGGAACTTGGCAATGTCGCCGAAGGATTTCAGCCCCGCATCGAAGAGGTAGGTCGGCACGGCGAGCGTGTATTTCGCGCCCTCGAGGTTGGCGCGGATGATCTCGATTGAGCCCTCCGCTCGGTAGGGCGCGAGGTCGGCCTCCATGGTCGGCATCCAGTTGCCGAGGAAGACGTCGATGTCGCGGTTCTTCAGCGAGGCGAAGGTGACGGGAAGGGCGAGGACGTCGGTGCGGGGCTGGTAGCCGAGCCCCTCGAGGACCGCGGAGGCGGCGGCGGTGGTCGCGGTGATGTCGGTCCAGCCGACATCGGCAAAGCGCACCGCGCGGCACGAGGCCGGGTCGGCGGCCTGGGCCGCTGTCGCCCCGAGGAGAAGAGCCGTCAGCCCGGTCAGAAGGAGGGAACGCGATGACGCCATTGAGGTCTTCTCCTGATGTGACGGGCCGATGCCCCGACGCCGGTGATAGCAGATGGACCGACCTGCGGACCATTGCATCAATCGAACGACCTCGTGAATTGAGAACGGGCTTTCCGCAGCTGTCAAGCGTCAGTTGAACAGTCGTTCAATTCTTTTTAGAGCGCTCATGACTTCTGTCGAAACGAGAGACAGACTGCCCTTTTCCTGATCTCTCATGCTCAACGATTGAAGACCACGAGGCGCAGGCCAGCATCCCCCATGCAGCGCGATACGGGGATCAAGGGATTGCATTCCACCGGTTTTCGTTCGATTGAATGAGTGATCAATCCTGCCGTCCGATGCTTGCGCCGGAGACCCCCCGCATGACCCGCCTTTCCATCGCCCTCCGCTCCGGCTCCGAGGACCAGCGGCGCCGGCAGCTGATCGAGGCGACGATCGAGGCGCTGGCCGATGTCGGCTTCGCCGCCGCCAGCCTGTCGGAGATCGCGGGCCGCGCCGGCGTCGCGCCCTCCCTCGTCTCGCATTACTTCGGCGACAAGGACGGGCTTCTCGAAGCGACGCTGCGTCACCTCGCCTCGCGCGTCTCGGACGGCACGCGCTGGCGGCTGAAGCGCGCCGAGACGCCGCGCGAGCGCATCCAGAGCGTGATCGACGCCAATCTCGCGCCCGAAGAGTTCGACGGGCGCACGGGGTCCGTATGGCTCGCCTTCTGGGGCCAGGTCCTCCATTCCGCACGGCTGAAGCGCGTGCAGCGCGTCTACCAGCAGCGCATGCTCTCGAACCTGCGCCACGATCTCAAGGTGCTGGTGGCGGCCGACGATGCCGCGCGCATCGCGGTGGCGATCGCCGCCGTGATCGACGGCCTGTGGCTGCGCTCCTCCCTGTCGGACGCCGGCGAGACGGACAGTGTGCTCGCCCGCACCATCGCCACGAGCTTCACCGACGCGCAGATCGCCGAGGCGCGGCCGCCGCACGCCGGAGGGCAGCCGAAGGCGCTGGCGCGCGCCGCCGACGCCCCGGTGCTGACGAGCCATGTCGCCGGCGCCTATCTCCCCTGGCGCGAGGGCACCGAGACCTTCGCGACCGTCAATCCCGCGACCGGCGAGACGATCGCCGAGATCGCGATGGCCGGCGAGGCCGAGGTGGAGGCGACGGTCAGGGCGGCCCGCGAGGCGCAGCGCACGTGGGGCGCGATGACCGGGGCCGAGCGCGGCCGCATCCTCAACCGCGTCGCCATGCGGCTTCGCGAGCGCAACGAGGAGCTGGCGCTTCTCGAAACCCGCGATACCGGCAAGCCGATCCAGGAGACGATCGCCGTCGACGTCCTGTCGGGCGCCGACTGCATCGAGTATTTCGCCGGGCTGGCCGCCGGCATCGCGGGCGAGCATGTCGATCTCGGGCCCGCCGCCTTCGGCTATGTCCGGTGCGAGCCGCTGGGGCTCGTCGCCGGCATCGGCGCCTGGAACTATCCGCTGCAGATCGCCTGCTGGAAAGCCGCCCCGGCGCTCGCCGCCGGCAACGCGTTCATCTTCAAGCCGGCCGAGCTGACGCCGCTGACCGCCCTGAAGCTCGCCGAGGTTATGACCGAGTGCGGCGTGCCGCCCGGTGTCTTCAACGTCCTGCAAGGCGACGGGCGCACCGGGCGCCTCCTGTCGCGCCATCCCGGCATCGCCAAGATCTCGCTGACCGGTGAGGTCGGCACCGGCAAGAAGGTGATGGCGGACGCCGCCACCACCCTGAAGCAGGTGACGCTGGAACTCGGCGGCAAGTCGCCGCTGATCGTCTTCCCCGACGCCGATCTCGACGACGCCGTGGGCGGGGCGATGCTCGCCAACTTCTATTCCGCCGGCGAGGTCTGCTCCAACGGCACGCGCGTCTTCGTGCACGAGGACGTGCGTGAGGCCTTTCTCGAGAAGCTTGCCTCGCGCACCCGCGCCATGGTGGTCGGCGATCCCGCCGATCCCGCGACGCAGGTCGGCGCGCTGATCTCGCAGACGCACATGAATAAGGTCCTCTCCTATATCGAGGAGGGCCGCCGCGGCGGCGCCCGGCTCCTGTGCGGCGGCAACCGGGTGACGGCCGGCGCGCTCGGCCGGGGCTACTTCGTCGAGCCGACGATCTTCGACGGGTGCCGCGACGACATGACGATCGTGCGGGAGGAGATCTTCGGCCCGGTGATGACCGTCCTCCCGTTCCGGAGCGAGGACGAGGTGGTGGCGCGCGCCAACGACACGCGCTTCGGGCTGGCCGCCGGCGTCTTCACGCGCGACCTCGCGCGCGCCCACCGCGTCGTCGCCCGGCTCGAGGCCGGCACGACCTGGATCAACACCTACAACATCACGCCGATCGAGCTGCCCTTCGGCGGTGCCAAGGAATCGGGCCTCGGGCGCGAGAACGGGCGCGCCGCGCTCCTCGCGCATACGCAGGCGAAGAGCGTCTACGTCAATCTCGGCCGCGTCGACGCGCCCTACTGATCCGGAGCGGCAGGCGATGGAGATCGAACACTTCGACTACGTGATCGTCGGTGCCGGCTCGGCCGGCTGCGTCCTCGCGAACCGGCTGACGGAGGACGGGCGCAGCACCGTCCTCGTCCTCGAGTTCGGCGGTTCCGACCGCTCGGTGCTGATCCAGATGCCGAGCGCGCTGTCGATCCCGATGAACATGCGGAAGTACAACTGGGGCTACGAATCCGAGCCGGAACCCCATCTCAACGGCCGCCGGATGAACTGCCCGCGCGGCAAGGTGCTCGGCGGCTCGTCCTCGATCAACGGCATGGTCTACGTGCGCGGCGCGCCGGCCGATTTCGACCGCTGGGAAAACCAGGGCGCGACCGGCTGGAGCTACCCGGACGTCCTTCCCTATTTCCGCCGTGCCGAGAACCGGCGCGCGGGCGGCGACCCCTACCGCGGCGGCGAGGGCGCGCTTCACACGACCTACGGCACGCTCGCCAACCCGCTCTACGACGCGTTCGTGCGGGCGGCGGGCGAGGCCGGCCATGCGATGAACGAGGACATCAACGGCGCGACGCAGGAAGGCTTCGGCCGGATGGACATGACCGTCCACAACGGCCGCCGCTGGTCCACCGCCAACGCCTACCTGAAGCCCGCGCTCGGGCGGCCGAACCTCAAGGTCGTCACCCACGCGCTCGTCGAGCGCGTCCTCTTCGACGGGCGCACGGCGTCCGGCGTCGCCTTCCGCGTCGGCGGCACCGCGCGCCAGGCGCTGGCACGCCGCGAGGTCATCCTTGCCGCCGGGTCGATCAACAGTCCAAAGCTCCTGAAGCTCTCCGGCGTCGGGCCCGGCCACGAGCTGAAGAGTTACGGCATCGCGGTCGTCGCCGACCGGCGCGGCGTCGGCGAGAACCTGCAGGACCACCTCGAATTCTACTTCCAGGTCGCCTGCCGCGAGCCGATCACGCTGTTCTCAGCCATGTCGCCCTTCGCCAGGGGTTCGATCGGGGCGCGCTGGCTCTTCACCAAGCGGGGCCTTGGGGCGACCAACCATTTCGAGAGCTGCGGCTTCATCCGCTCGCGCCCCGATGTCGAGCATGCCGACATCCAGTACCACTTCCTGCCGCTCGCCGTGACCTATGACGGCCGGGGCCTCGCCTCCGAGCACGGGTTCCAGGCCCATGTCGGGCCGATGCGCTCGAAGTCGCGGGGGCACGTGCGCCTGGCCTCCGCCGATCCGGCGGCGGCGCCCCGCATCCTCTTCAACTACATGAGCCATCCCGACGACTGGGCGGAGATGCGCGCCTGCGTTCGCCTGACGCGCGAGATCTTCGCGCAACCCTCGTTCGACCGCTATCGCGGGCGCGAGATCCAGCCGGGCGAGGCCGTCCAGAGCGACGAGGAGATCGACCGCTTCGTCACCGAGCATGTCGAGAGCGCCTACCACCCGTCCTGCACCTGCCGGATGGGCGCGAGCGACGATCCGCTGGCGGTGGTGGACCCCGAGACGCGGGTGATCGGCATCGATCGGCTGCGCGTCGTCGATTCCTCGATCATGCCCTCGATCACCACCGGCAACCTCAACGCGCCGACGATCATGATCGCGGAGAAAGCCTCCGACATCATCCGCGGGCGCGAGGCGCTGCCGCGCGCCGACGTGCCCTACGAGCGCGTCGCCTACCTGCCGATGCCGGCGCAGGCCGCGCTCTGACAGGCCTCAGCCGGGACCGGCCCGGCCGTCGAGGATGGCGATCGTCGCCAGGTCCTCACGGCCTGCGAAGAACCCGGCCATGGCCTCGGTGAAGACCGCCTCGCCGCCCGACGCACGGGCGAACAGCGTCATGCTGGAATGGAACTTCATGTCGTCGGGCGGACCGAAGACGTCCAGGGCCGAGCGGCCGTGGTGCCGGTTCACCAAGTCCGTCAAACGCCGGAGGCGGGCCCCGAGAACCGGATGGGCGAGGAACGCCTCCGCCTCGGCGAGCGATCGAATGGCGAAGTGCCGGGCGGTCGGGCTGCGGCCGAGGCCGTCGATCTGCGGAAACACGAACCACATCCAGTGGCTGCGCTTCCGCCCGTCGCGCAACTCGCTCTCGACCGTTTCGATCACGGGCGCCTGCGCATCCAGAAACCGCTGGAGGTTGTGAGGGTCGTCCATCTCGAGTCTCCCGGCGTCGTCCGGTTCAACGCGAAAGGCGCGACCGTGGCTCCCGCCCCGCCTTCTCAATGCGTGACGCCGGCAAAGCACCGGTGCCGAACTGCGCCTGATAGGCCTTCGGGCTGATGCCGACGCGCCGCGCGAAATGGTGGCGCATCGTGTCCGCGGTGCCGAAGCCGGTGGCGGCCGCGATCTCGTCCAGCCCATGCTGCCGCGCGACGAGGAGATGCTTGGCCGCGTCCACCCGCTCACCGGCCAGCCATTCGCCGGGCGGCATGCCCACGGCCTCCTGGAAGCGCCGTGCGAAGGTGCGAAGGCTCATGCGGCAGGCATCGGCCATGCGCTCGACCGTCCAGGGATGGGCGAGGTCGGCGCGCACCGCGTCGAGAAGCGGCGCGACGGCGCCCGAGCGCTGCACGGGGACCGGCCGCTCGAGGAACTGCGCCTGACCGCCGCCGCGATGAGCCGGCATCACCAGCCGACGCGCCACCGAGTTGGCGGCGGCATCGCCGAAGTCCTCGCGCACGATCGCGATCAGGAGGTCGATGCCCGCCGCGCTGCCCGCCGAGGTGTGGATGCGCCCATGCGAACGGTAGAGTGAGGCGTCGTCCACCGCGATGCTGGGATGAAGCGCACGCAGGGCCTCCGCGTAGCGCCAGTGGGTGGTCGCCGTCCCACCGTCGAGAAGGCCCGTGGCGGCGAGCACGAAGGCGCCCGAACAGATCGAGACGAGCCGCGCGCCCCGCTCGTGCGCCGCCCGCAGCCGCTCGGCGAGCGTATCCGGCACCGCGACGCCCGCCCCTTTCCAGCCCGGCACGACGACGATGTCGGCCGCGTCCACGAGCTCGATCCCGTGGTCCGGCTGGAGCGCGAAGCCGCCATGGGCGCGCAGCGGCCCCGCCTCCACCGCCGCGCTCGCGAAGCGATACCACCCCTCCCCCATCTCGGGACGCGGCAGGCCGAAGACTTCGGCGACGATGCCGAACTCGAAGGTGCAGAGACCATCGTAGAGGAGTGCGACGATGAGGGGGCCAGCGGTGTTTGGCATGATCTGCCCGTACTCTGTCATCCCTGCCAATGGCAAGCGCCGGCGGCTTGCGGCGATATGGCGGCATTCCGCTGAAGGAGGTTTCCATGCCGTCCAACGTCACCGCCGTTCCCGCCGCCCCGAGCACGCTGGCGCGCGAGCACTTCGCCGCCGCCTTCCGCTTCGAGACCGACTGCTGGGACGTCCACGACGCCCTGTCGCACGGGCCCGACTTCGTGCTGCTCGACGTGCGGGGTCCCGCCCAGTTCGAGGCCGGGCACGTGCCGGGCGCGATCCATCTGCCGCATGGCAAGATCGTCCGCTCGCGGCTGGAGGCCTATCCGCCGGACACGCTCTTCGTCACCTACTGCGCCGGTCCCCATTGCAACGGGGCGGTGCGCGGGGCGTTGCGGCTCGCCGAACTCGGCCGCCCGGTGAAGATCATGGCGGGCGGCATCACCGGCTGGATCGACGAGGGCTTTGCCCTCGCGACCGGGGCGTAGGGGCGCTCAGGCGCCCCAGGTCCGCCGCAGCACCGACAGCCAGTTGCGCCAGGCGATGCGCTCGACGAGTTCGCGCCCGTAGCCAGCCGCCATCATCGCGTCCAGGAGGCGCGGGAGGCCGGCGGCCGATCCGACCGCGCTCGGGATCGTCGCCCCGTCGAAGTCGGAACCGAGCGCCACGCCCTCCTCGCCGAGATGCCGGAGGAGATGGTCGAGGTGGCGCAGCATCGGGTCGAGGCCGATCGTCTCGTCCATGCCGCCGTCGCCGAGAAACGCGGTCGCAAAGTTCAGGCCGACCAGTCCGCCCGTCTCGCGGATCGCGCCGAGCTGCCGGTCGGTGAGGTTGCGGCTGTGCGGCGTCACCGCGTGGGCGTTGCAGTGGGTGGCGACCAGCGGCGCTTCCGAGAGGGCGGCCACGTCGTCGAAACCCTTCTCGTTGAGATGCGAGCAATCGACGAGGATGCGCAGCGCGTTGCAGCGCTTGACCAGTCGCCGGCCGGCCTCCGACAGGCCCGGGCCGGTATCCGGGGACGATGGAAAGCGCATCGGCACGCCGTCGCCGAAGACGTTCGGCCGGCTCCACAAGGGGCCGACCGAGCGCAGGCCGGCGGCATGGAGCACGTCGAGCATGTCGAGGTCGGCATCGATTGCCTCCGCGCCCTCGATGTGGAGGACGGCGGCGAAGCTGCCGCGCCCGATCGCCGCCTCGATCTCGCCGGCCGTTCGGCAGACGGCGAAGCGCCCGCCGGACGTGCGCTCGAGGCGCAGGAGGATCGCGATCATCCGCAGCGTCGTCTCGCGCGCGTCGGCAAGGCTCGGCGTTTCGGGAAAGGGCAGCGCGTAAGGGGGCACGCGCATCGCATCCGACAGCGAGGCGTCCATGTGCGAGGGCGGGAACACGGCGAAGAGGCCGCCGACGAGCCCACCTTCGGCCGCCAGCGCCAGGTCGATATGGCCGCCGGCCCCCCCGTCGAAGAAGCGCCGCTCGGCCTCGCCGGTCGCGTCCTCCATCAGGCGGAGCAGCGTGTCGTTGTGGCCGTCGAAGACGGGAATGCGGGAGGTGTCTAGCAAGGCGGCAGTCCTCGAAGAGCGGGTGCGGCCCGAGGGAAAATCGCTCCCGCCCCGGCCGCCGTCGCCCCCTCGTATCACCGCTTGGGTCCATGTGCACCCGGCACCGGGCGTCGGCCGAGCAGCGCCTCAGAGCGTCGCCAGCACGCCCCCGTCGACATAGACGATCTGCCCGTTGACGAAGGTGGAGGCGTCGGAGGCGAGGAAGATGCAGGCGCCCTGCAGTTCCTCGACCTTGCCCCAGCGCCCGGTCGGCGTGCGCACCTGCAGCCACTCGGTGAACTTCGGATCGTCCACCAGCGCCTGGTTCAGCGGCGTCTCGAAATAGCCGGGACCGATCGCGTTGACCTGCAGCCCGTGACGGGCCCAGTCGGTGCACATGCCCTTGGTGAGGTTCAGCACCGCGCCCTTGGTCGCGGTGTAGGGGGCGATCGAATAGCGCGCCGCCTGCGCCTGGAGGCTCGCGATGTTGACGATCTTGCCGCGTCCGCGCCCGATCATGTGGCGGGCAACGGCCTGGCCGACGAAGAACACCGAATCGACGTTGGCCCGCATGATCAGGTCCCACGTTTCGGCCGGATAGTCCTCGAGCGGCGCGCGGCGCTGGATGCCGGCATTGTTGACGAGGATATCGATCGCGCCGATCTCGGCCTCGATGCGATCGACGCCAGCCTTCACGGCCGCAAAGTCGGTCACGTCGAAGACGGCCGTCTCCACCGCGATCCCCTCCCCGCGCAGCCGCTCGGCCGCGGCATCGAGCTTGCCCCCGTCGCGCCCGTTCAGCACCACGCGCGCGCCGGCCCGCCCGAGCCCTTCGGCAAGCGACAGGCCGATACCCTGGCCGGAGCCCGTGACGAGGGCCGTGCGGCCCGTGAGATCGAAAAGCTTCAACGACATGCCAGTCTCCCGAATGCGACGGCCGGCATGATACCGGTTTCGCCGCCCTCGCGAAGGAGGGACACAGGGGCCGGGCGGTGCGCACCGCCGCCCGGCCGTGTCGCCGGGTCACTTCGGCGACAGGGACGCGAAATCCTTGTCGAGCCGCGCCAGCGCCGCGTCGATATGGGCGCGGCGGTCGCCGATCCAGGTGGCCTGCGCGTCGAGGTTCTGCCGGGCGGCGACGATCATCCGCTCGAGTTCGACCGGCTGCGGGCCGCCGCGGGTCGTGCGGTTGCGCACGATCGCCGCCGGGTCGAGCGCGGCGCGAAATTCGGCCTCCGTCATCGGCAGCACCTGCGGGAACGCCGTGCCCTTCACCGTCTCGGCATAGATGCGCTGCGCATCCGCGAACGGGAAGTCGAGCGGCTTGATGCCGTTCGCCCGCGCATAGGTCACGATCTCCGAGGCGACGTGATGGCCCTCGCGGAACGGCAGCCCATGGTCGCGCATCAGGATGTCGGCGATCTCCTGCGAGGCGGTCCAGTCGCTGTTCAGCTCCTCCAGCGCCCGCTCCGGGCTGATCATGAGGCCCTTCAGCACCTTGTCGAGGCCGGCCAGCGTCTCGACGCCAGCGGCCACCACGGCGGAGTTCGCCTCGACGTCCTTCGGGTCGTTCATGCCGGGCGTGATGTTGTGGGCCTGGAGGATCGGCCCGAGCGCCAGCGCGATCGCGGCGGAGGCGTCGCTGCGGGTCGAGTTCAGGAGGCCGGGGTTGCGCTTCTGCGGCATGGCGGACGACACGTAGGTGTTGCCGCCGCCCTCCTCGAGCAGGATCCAGGGCCGCGTCTGCGCATATTGCGTCATCACGTCCTCGATGAAGTGCCCGGTGTGGAGGGCGATCGAGGTGACGATCGACCCGACTTCCACCGGATGTTCCATCGAGGAGATCTGCGAGGCGTCGTAGGCGTTGTCGACGATGCCGGCAAAGCCGAGATAGCCGGCCATCCGGTCGCGGTCGAGCGGCCAGCCGGTGCCGTTCAAGACCGTGGTGCCCATCGCCGACCGGTCGACGCGGGCATAGGCCTCGCGGATGCGCTCGGCATCGCGCCCGAAGCCGGCGGCGTGTCCCAGGAGATAGTGCGCATAGCTGTTCGGCTGGGCCGCCACGCCGTTGGTATAGTTCGGCACGATCGTCTCGCGATGCCGGTCGGCGAGGTCGACCAGCGTGCGCGTCGTCGCCTCGAGCTGCTTGGCCAGCGACAGGAGATCGTCGCGCAGGATCGCGGCCCGGTAGGTCGCATGCATGTCCTGGCTGGAGCGGCCGGCATGCAGCAGCGTCACCTCGACGCCGCCCGCCTTGATGAGGAGAGGCTCGAAACTGATCACGGTGGAGGGGCGCTTGGCGCCGGGCTGCGAACCATCGGCCAGCACCTTGGTGATCGCGGCGGCGATCGCCGGCACCTTGTCCTTGGGAAGCAGTCCGGCCTCGCTGTTGATGACGGCGGTCGCCTTGTTCATCTCGCCGAGCCAAAAGAACTCGTCGCGCCCGGCATCATCGGCTTGCGCGAAACCGGGCACGAGGGCGACGAGGCCGAGGGCAATCCCAAAACGCGCGAGCCCCGTGGCCCGAAGGGGAATGGCGGTCATGGCAGCTTTCCTTTGTGTGTGCGGGACGCCGGAGCGCCCCGGCCTTCGCCGTCATGGGAAGGGGCAAGGCGGGCGGCCGAAGCCGCCCCCTCGCGCCTTAGGGTGTGAGCTTCAGCACCTCGGCTGCGCTGGTCTCGACCGCCCCGCGCGAATACAGGAGCGGCACATAGGCGCCGGCCGCCCAGAGCGGCGCAAGGTCGCGGTAGTGCGGGCTCATCGGGTCGCCCGACTGACCCGGCGTGTTGATGGTCCGGCTGGCGTCCCAGTTGCCGACGTCGAGCACCATGCGGAACGAGGCGCCCGCGCGCACGCCGAAGTCCGGCCCGTAGCTCGTGGCGCGCGGGGTCGAGGCGGAGCCGCCGATCGCCAGCGGCCCGACGCTCATCTGCGCCTTGTCGCTGGCCGACAGAAGCGGCGCGACGTCGGGGACGAACAGCGCCCGATGGATCGCACCCCAGCGCCAGTCGGAGGGATCGTCGCCCATCAGGTCCTTCGCCTTGGCGACCGCCGTGGTGAGCGCGGCGGACAGGATGCGCTCGCGCGCCCCACGCGGGTCGGTGCCGAGCCGGTCGTCCGGCGCTTCCAGAAGATCGAGCACCGCGCCGATGTCGCCGTCGTCCACGATGGCGCGTGCGGGCTCGGGCACCGCGAGCTTGACGGTCTCGCGCCCGAGCGGCCCGGCCACCATGATCTCGGCGACCGCGGCCGCCGCGCTGTCCGCCCGCACCTGCCCGTCCCAGTTGCGCAGGCCGTCGAAGGCTTGCCGCTCCAAGGCATCGGCCGGCGCGGGCTGTCCGGCGAAGAGCTTGGCGATGCGCCGCCCGACCATGCTGCCGTCGTCGTTCTGGAGCCGCATGGCATCGTTCAGCGACACGTGGTCGTCGGCCGACAGGACCTCGGCGATACGCTGGTAGCGCGAGGGATTGGCCCATTCGAAGCCGATCGGCTTCTCGGCGGCGGGATGGTCCGCCGGCAGGTTCATCTGGTTGGCGGTCGCGAACCAGCCGTCGGCGGGATTATATACGGAGGGCAGGTCAGAGCGCGTGAAGAAACCCCATTCGTAGCGCCCGTCGCCCGGCACCGGCAGGAGCCCGTCCCAGTTGGTGCGCCGGGGCGTCATGCCGGCCGCGATCCAGCCGATATTGCCGCCGGTATCGGCATAGACCTGATTTTCGGACGGGGTCGCGAACCGGTCCATCGCCGCCTTGAACTCGTCCCAGTTGCGGGCGGTCATGTAGTCCGAGGAGCCGAAATAGGCGGAGGTGCCAGGCTCCAGCCAGACCGTGCGCAGCGCGAAGGCGCGGTTCTTGGCCGGATCGCTGCGGAGCACCGCGCCGTGCCGGGTGTAGCGCAGCTCGACCTCCTGCGGTGCGCCGCCCTTCACGGCGACCGTCTCGCGCTCCACCCGCATGTCCTCCCATCCGTCACCGTAGCGGTACTGGTTCGGATTGCCGGGATTCGTCTCGTAGACGTAGAGGTCCTCCTGGTCGATCGCGAAGATCGTGAGGCCGAAGGCGATGGTGCCGTTGTGGCCGATCGAGATGCCCGGCAGCGACGGCTCGCCCGCGCCGATCACCGACAGGCCCGGCGCGTTGAGATGGACGATGTAGCGCAGCGAGGGAACGCCGTGCGCCCGGTGCGGATCGTTGGCAAGGATCGGGCGCCCGGTCTCGGTGCGCTCCGGCGCGACGACCCAGTTGTTGGAGCCGATCGTGTCGCGCTTCCCGCGCGAGGCCGCCAGGAACGAGCGCGCGTCGAGCGCGGCGTCGCGCTGCGTCTCGGGCGAGAAGCTCACGCCCTTGGTCGCGAGCTCGTAGTCCTTGAGAACGTCCTCCGGCACGAGGCAGGGGTCCAGCCCGTCCGGCACCTTCGTCGTCCAGGCCGGCTCGAGCTTGGCGCGCAGGGCATCGGCCCGCAGCCCGGCAAGGCAGGCGACGCGCGCCCGCTCGACCTCCGAGGTCGCGTTGCGCGTCAGCCCGTGGCTGCGGATGCGCACGACGTCTTCGGGCGACCAGCGTTCCGGTCGGCTGTTGCTCGCCTTGAACTGGATCGGCAGCTCGAGCGTGCCGTCCGCGACCTGGTCGACATAGGCGTTGATGCCTTCGACGAAGGCCTGTGTGTAACCCTTGGCCTTGGGGCCGTAGGCGGACCACTCCTTGTCCATGTCGCCCCGGAACAGGAACAGGCGGGCCGCACGGTCCTGCTCGACATAGGCAGGGCCAAAGCTCTCCGACAGCCGGCCGAGACCGCGCTTGCGCCAGAGGTCGATCTGCCAGAGGCGGTCGCGTGCCGCGTTGTAGCCCTGCAGGAAGAAGGCGTCGCGCTCGTTGGCGGCGTAGATGTGGGGGATGCCCCAGAAGTCGACGACGATCTCGGCCGGGCGCTCGAGACCCGGTACGCGACGCGTCTCGGTCTCGACCGAACCGGCCATTTCGGCGTGGGCGAGCGGCGCGAACGCGCTCACGGTTCCCAGCAGCAGCGCCGCTGTGATGATGCGCTTGGTCATGATCGGCACCTCCCAATGCCGATCCCAGGTTTAGCCGCCCATCGCGATGATAAGCAAATCATAGGAATTTGACGGGCAGCCGACCGCCGCCCGAAAAGGCCCTCAGCCGAGCGCTTGGAGCACCGCATTAGCGATCGTGTCGGTTCGGTCCTGTCCGGGCCGCGTGCCGATGCCTTTCGCTGTCGCCGCCTCAACCGCGCGCATCACCGCGGCGCCCGCCTCGCGCTCGCCAAGATGCTCCAGCATCATCGCCCCCGACCAGATCGTCGCGATCGGGTTGGCGATGCCGAGATGCGCGATATCGGGCGCCGAGCCGTGGACCGGCTCGAACATCGAGGGCGCCGTGCGGTCGGGGTTGATGTTGGCCGAGGCCGCAAAGCCGAGCCCGCCCTGGATGGCGGCGCCGAGGTCGGTCAGGATGTCGCCGAAGAGGTTGGAGGCGACCACGACGTCTAACGTATCCGGCGCCATCACCATGCGCGCCGCCATCGCGTCGATGTGGTAGGGCGTCACCTCGACGTCGGGGTATTCGGCCGCGATCACCGTCGTCATCTCGTCCCAGAACACCATCGTGTGCTTCTGGGCGTTCGACTTCGTCACCGAGGCGAGCTTGCCGCGCCGCGCGCGGGCCTGCTCGAAGCCGAAGCGCAGGATGCGCTCGACGCCAACCCGCGTGAACACGGCCGTCTCGACCGCCACCTCGTCGGGCGTGCCGACATGCACCCGGCCGCCGGCGCCGGAATACTCGCCTTCCGTGTTCTCGCGGATGCAGAGGATGTCGAACCCTTCCTTGCGCAACGGTCCCTCGACACCCGGCAGGAGCTGGTGCGGGCGGATGTTGGCGTATTGCCGGAAGGCCTTGCGAATCGGCAGGAGCAGCCCGTGCAGCGAGACGGCGTCGGGCACGGCCGCGGGCCAGCCGACGGCGCCCAAGAGGATCGCGTCGAAGCCACGCAGCGTCTCGATGCCGTCCGCCGGCATCATCGCGCCGGTCTCTCGGTAGAAGTCGCAGGACCAGGGAAAGCGCGTCGCCGAAAGCTGGAAGCCGTGGCGAGAGGCGGCGCGCTCCAGCACCGTCCAGGCCGCATCCACCACGGGCACGCCGATCCCGTCGCCGGGAATGAGAGCGATGCGATATGTCGTCATGGGCGTCCTCGTGCGAACGGTCGGCGGGGGTTCCTTCCTAGCCGCAGATCGCCGGGGTTGCGAGGCGGGAAAACCGCCCCTGTCACGGCAGCGCCCGATATCGTAAGCCGGGGCGCATCACGAGGAGAGCCGTCCGCCATGAGCGACCCGATCACCATTCGCACCGACACGCTGACGGTCGTCGTCGATCCGCTGGGTGCGGAACTCTCGAGCATCCGCAGACGCGACGGGGTGGAACTTCTCTGGCAGGGCGGCACTGCCTGGACGCGCCGGGCACCGGTCCTGTTTCCGATCGTCGGACGCCTCACCGGCGACACGCTGCGCCACGAAGGCCGAGCCTACACGATGACGCAGCACGGCTTCGCGCGCGACCGCGCGTTCCGCGTGGTGGAGGCGAGCCCCGCGCGCGTCGTGATGCGCCTTTCCGACGACGCGGCGAGCCGCGCGATCTTCCCGTTTCCCTTCGCGCTCGAACTCGTCCACGAGGTCGAGGGCTCGACGCTCACCGTCATCGCTCGTGTCGAGAACCCCGGCCCCGGCACCCTGCCCTTCGGGCTCGGCGCGCATCCGGGCTTCCGCTGGCCGCTGGTGGACGATGTCGCGAAGGAGGACCATGTCGTCGAGTTCGACGCCAACGAGCTCCCCGAGGCGCTGTCGGTGGTCGGCGGGCTTCTCGGCCCCCCGCGCCCGATCCCGCTCGATGGGCGGACCCTGCCTCTGTCCGAAGCGTTGTTTGCCGACGATGCGCTGGTGCTGCCGGATGTCAGGAGCCGCTCGGTGCGCTTCGTCGCGCGCCGACCGGACGGGAGCGAAGCGCGGGCGCTCGCCTTTTCGTGGGAGGGCTACCCCGACCTCGGCATCTGGTCGAAGCCGACCGGCGCACCGTTCCTGTGCATCGAGCCGTGGCTGTCGATGGCGAGCCCCGTCGGCTGGGACGGGGAGTTCGCTGAAAAGCCGGGCGTCGTGAGCCTTGCGCCCGGCGAAAGCCGGACCATGACGTGGCGCGTCACGGTCTGACGAGGTTTTGGCAGCTTACCGCGCCGGCGTGAGCGACGCCTGCGCGGGTTCGGACTGCGAGACGCGCCAGATCGTGTTGGACAGGTCGTCCGCGATCAGGAGCACGCGCTTTCCCGGATCAAAGGCGACGCCGACGGGCCGTCCGCGCGCCTGTCCGTCCGCGGTCAGGAAGCCGGTGGCGAAGTCCACCGGCTCGCCCGCCGGGCGCCCGCCCTCGAAGGGCACGAAGGCGACCTTGTAGCCAGACAGGTCCTCGCGGTTCCAGCTGCCGTGCTCGCCGATGAAGGCGCCTTGCGCGAACGGGCCGCCGAAGCCGCCGTCGCGGGCGAAGGAGAGCCCGAGCGCGGCGACATGCGAGCCGAGCGCGTAGTCCGGGGCGATCGCCGTCTCCACGAGGTCGGGCCGCTGCGGCTCGACACGCGGATCGAGGTTCTTGCCCCAGTAGCTGTAGGGCCAGCCGTAGAAGGCGCCGTCCTTCACCGAGGTGAGGTAGTCCGGCACGAGCTGGGGCCCGAGCTCGTCGCGCTCGTTGACCACCGCCCAGAGCGCGTTGCTCGTCGGCTCGATGGCGAGCGCGGTCGGGTTGCGGATGCCGCGTGCGATGGTGCGCGCGGCCCCGGTCTCGCGGTCGATCTCCCAGACCACCGCGCGCTCCTCCTCGACCGTCATCCCCCGCTCGCCGACATTGCTGTTCGAGCCGATGCCGACATAGAGCTTCGAACCATCGGCGCTCGCCGCGAGCGATTTCGTCCAGTGATGGTTGATGGCGGAGGGGAGCTTCGTCACCTGCTCGCCCGGCGCGGTGATCTCGGTCTGCCCCTCCTGGTAGGGGAAGCGCGTCAGCGCGCCCTGCTCGGCGACGTAGAGGAACCCGTCGACCAGGGCGAGCCCGTAGGGCGCGTCGAGATTGTCAATGAGGACGGTGCGGACCTCGGGCTGGCCGTTGTTGTCGGCGTCGCGCAGGAGGGTGATGCGGTTGCCGCCGCTGCCGCTCGAATTGCCGCGCTTCTTGATGACGCCGGCGATGACGTCCTTCGGGCGCAGCGCCGGCGCATGGCCGCCGCGCCCTTCGGCCACCAGCACGTCGCCGTTCGGCAGCACCAGCATCTGGCGGGGGATCGACAGGTCGCTTGCGAAGGCCGCGATCGTGAAGCCCTGCGGCACCGTCGGCACCTCGCCGTTCCACCCGGTGGGCGTCGCGATGTTCATCGGCGGCACCAGCGTCTGGCGCACCGCCGGCAGGTCGGGCTGCGCGCCGGTCTGGTTCAGCGCGGGGTCGCTGCCCTCACACCCAGAAAGGGCGAGCGTGGCGAGAAGGGCGGTCCAGAGAGCCTTGGTCATCGCACGATCTCCACCGCCTGCGTCCGGGAAAAGAACATCCAGCCTGCGACGAGCGCCAGAAGGGTCGACACGGCGGACAGCGCGAGACCGGTGGTCCCGACCGAGCTCCATCCGTCCTGCGCGTGATGGAAGGCGTTGACGAGGCCGACCGCGAACAGGGCGGCCAGCACCAGGAGGTAGACGAGGCGCCGGACGCCGCCCGGCCGGCGGATATGCCGCAGCCAGCCGGCGAGCGCGAAGAGGACCGTCAGTCCCGTGAAGACCAGCGCCCCGGCGATCGCCCAGCTGGCGAAGTTCGTCCACTGGATCTCGGCGCTGCCGAGATAGGCGGCGTCCGCGGCCAGCGCCGTCGAGAACAGGGCGACGGGAAAGCTCAGGAAAATCCCGTGCAGCCCGCTCGCGGCGGAGCTGGGCGGATGGGTGAGGGTCGACATGGGGCCTGGTACTCCTTCAACGCGCGCCCGGCACCAACCGGCCCTTCGCGAGGAGGAGCCAGGCAGCGGCATCTCCGGATCGTGTCGGCCGCGTGGATGGAAAGGTATCGCTCGAAGCCGGTTTGCACAGGTCGAAGGATCGATACCCGGGTGCCGATCGCGGTCGAAGCTGCTCGCATCAACGTATGGGATTTCCTGTTCGTCGCTGCCGCATCCCGGTCCGTGCGGTACGCATCACCCTGCGCCGCCTTCTTTTCGCACAAGCCCATCGCGAACTCGAAACGCGCCCGATCGCAACGGCTCCCTCTTCTTCCCTCATTCTCGTCGCGCGTACCATCCTCGTCCCGGCAGAGCGTCGGACGAGCCATCGCCCCCGCAGATTCGCCGCAACATGTCGTGGGAGACCTGCCTTCGACGGCAACTGGCCGGCTTGAGGGATGGGTGTGTCGGTTAAGGTCGAGCGGCTATAGTCCCGGCCGCCGGAGGCGTCCGGCCGGAGGGATCATCGCTTGCGCCCATCGACCATCCTCGTCGCCGCGACGCTTATGGCGGCAAGCCTGACGGCCGGCACGGCGCGCGCCGAGGAGTCCTCGCGCGCCGTGATCTGCGCGGTGATCGACCGCGCCGCCGCGACCCACTCGCTGCCCGCCTCGTTCCTGACCCGGCTGATCTGGCGCGAGAGCAGCTTCCGGCCGAAGGCGGTCAGCCGTGTCGGCGCCAGGGGCATCGCCCAGTTCATGCCGGCCACCGCCAGCGAGCGGGGCCTCACCGATCCGTTCGACCCGGAGGCCGCGATCCCCGCCTCCGCCTCCTATCTGTCGGAACTGCGCGGCAGCTTCGGCAGCCTCGATCTCGCGGCGGCCGCCTACAACGCCGGCCCGGGCCGGATCGCGCGCTGGCGGAGCGGTGAAGCGAGCCTGCCCGACGAGACCCGCGCCCATGTGCGCTTCGTCACGGGTGCCAACCTGACGGCCGACGCGCGGGACGGGGACGCCGGGCGGCACGCCGACACCGGCGCCAACTGCCTGACAACGCTCGCCGCGATCCAGGCGTCGAACCCGCGCGAGACGCGCAGCGCGCTAGCGGAAGCGATCGCGCCCTGGGGCGTCCAGCTCGTCGCCGGGCCGAACAAGGCGCGCGCGCTCGACGACTACCGCGCGCTGCAGGGCCGGGTCGGCGCGCTCCTCACTGGACACCAGCCGACCGTGATCACGACGCGGCTCGGCGGGCGCGGGGCAAGGTCCTACTACCGCATCCGCGTCGCCTTCGACGACCGCGCCTCCGCCGACCGCCTCTGCCGGCGCATGCGCTCGGGCGGCGCGGCGTGCCTGACGGTGCGCAACTGAGGCGGCGGGCGGCGACAGATCGCCATCCACGGCCACAACCTCCGGTCCTCTGATAGACAGGTTGTTAACCACACATCAATGTTACCCCGGCAGGATGCACCCCGACGCGGCAGGCGCGTGCGATAGGGGGAAGGCATGGGTTTAGGATTGTTCCACCGCGCGCACGGCGCCAGCGCCCGGATGGCGCTCGAGGGCCTCAACGCCAACGTCATGCTCGCCGACGCGGACCTGCGCATCACCTTCGTCAACCAGGCGCTGACCAAGCTCCTGAAGGAAGCCGAGGCCGACCTTCGCAAGGAACTGCCGAACTTCTCGGTGGCGACCCTCATCGGCAGCAACATCGACATCTTCCACAAGGCGCCCGCGCACCAGCGCAAGCTCCTCGCCGCCCTGCAGTCGCGCTACAGCGCCACGATCCGCGTCGCCAACTGGAGCTTCGACCTGATGGTGACGCCGATGCGCCGCGACGGTCGGCTCCTCGGCTTCAGCGTCGAATGGGCGGACGCCAAGGAGCGGCTCGCCAACATCGATTTCACCGCTCAGATCGCCGCGATCAACCGCTCGCAGGTCGTCATCGAGTTCCGTCCCGACGGTACGGTACTGACCGCCAATGCCGCCTTCCTGAAGGCCTTCGGCTACCAGCTGTCCGAGATCGCCGGGCAGAACCATGCGATGTTCCTCGACGGCACGCAGCGCGCCGGCGAGGGCTACCAGAGGTTCTGGGACGAGCTGCGCGCCGGTCAGTTCCAGGGCGGCGAGTTCAAGCGCGTGGCCAAGGGCGGCGAGGCCGTCTGGATCCAAGGGTCGTACAATCCGATCCTCGACGGCAAGGGCCAGGTCGCCAAGATCGTGAAGTTCGCCACCGACGTGACGCCGCGCATCCGGGCGGTCAGCCAGATCGGCGGGGCGCTCGGGGCCCTTGCGGAAGGCCGGCTCGACCAGCATCTCGCCGCGCCCCTCACGCCCGAGCTTGACCAGCTGCGGCTCGACTACAACCGGGCGCGCACGACGCTGCGCGACACGATCGTCGAGGTCCAGAACGCCTCCAACCGCATCGCCGAGGGGATGACCGAGATCTCGGTCGCCGCCGGCGACCTCGCCCAGCGTACCGAGCAGCAAGCCGCGGCGCTTGAAGAGACATCGGCCGCCATCGGGCAGGTCAGCCAGGGGGTGCGCGAGACGACGACGGAGGCGACGCAGGCGCAGAAAACCGCGAGCGTCGCTCTCCGTAACGCCCAGAAGGGCGAGGAGATCGTCGCTTCCGCCGTCAAGACGATGGGCGCGATCAAGCAGTCGTCCGACATGGTGGGCAAGATCATCGGCGTGATCGACGAGATCGCCTTCCAGACCAACCTCCTCGCCCTGAACGCGGGCGTGGAAGCCGCGCGCGCCGGCGAGGCGGGCCGTGGCTTCGCGGTCGTCGCGCAGGAGGTGCGCGGTCTCGCCCAGCGCTCGGCCGAAGCCGCCAAGGAGATCAAGGACCTCATCCAGGCGTCCGGCCAGCACGTGGAGGCGGGCGTCGAACTCGTCACCGCGACCGGCCAGAGCATCGAGGAGATCGTCGCGCAGGTCGGCGAGATGAGCCGCCTCGTCAGCGCCATCGCCCAGAAGGCGCAGGACCAGTCGATCAGCCTGACGGAGGTCGCGACCGCGGCCAACCAGGTCGACAAGGTAACGCAGCAGAACGCGGCGATGGTGGAACAGACGACCGCCGCCACCAAGACGCTGATGGCCGAGACGATGAGCCTGTCGGAGCGGGTCGGAACGTTCCGGACCGACGGCGAGCGCGAGAGCCTGCACGCCGCCCCGCCCGCCCAACGCGCGCCCATGCGCCGCGCGGCCGGCGGCCGGCACTGACGCTCGCGGAGCGACGGCGCCTCAGGCGGCGGGCGCGAGCCCGCGTTCCACGCTGTCGTGAAACAGGGCCCGGCGCTTGCCGGCCCGCTTGCCCGCATAAAGCGCCTCGTCGGCCTGGCGCAGGAGCGCGAGCGGGTCGCTGCTGTCGCCGGGCGCCAGCGACAGGCCGACCGTCGCGCTGACCGAGGCCTCCACCCCGTTGCCGAGCGCGATCGGCGTCTCGATCGCCGCAATGAAGCGCCGTGCGAGGCCGTCCAGCCGGCCGCGATCACCACGCCCCGAAAACAGGAGCAGCGCGAACTCGTCGCCGCCGAGACGGGCCACGGTGTCGCGCTCGGCGGCGACGAGGTCACGCAGGCGCGCGGCGACCGCGCACAGGACCCTGTCGCCTTCGGCATGGCCATGCCGGTCGTTGACCGCCTTGAACCCGTCGAGGTCGAGATAGGCGACCGCGAACGGCGCGCCGCCCTCGCCGAGCGCCCGCGCGGCGGCATCGAGCCGCTCGAACAGGAGGACGCGGTTGGGAAGGTCGGTGAGCGCGTCGTGCGTCGCCCGGTGGACGCTGGCGGCCACGATCCGCGTGGAGGACCGAACCTGTCCGGTCCCGGTCCAGATCAGGAGCCCGAAGGCCGCCGCGACGGCCAGCCAGATCGGGATCGCGACCCGCAGGAGATCGTCGCCCGGCCGCTCGCCGTCCCAGGCAAGTCTGGCGATCGTTCGGCCCTCGTCGTCGACGATCGCCGCGCTCGCCGCCGCTGCGAACGACGGCGTCTCCAGCCGCAGATGGGCCAGCGGATAGGCGCGCTCGAACTGCGCGAGGGTTTTGTCGTCGAGGACGTCGACGAGGATCAGGACGTGGCGCTCGGCCTCGGCCGGCTGATCGTGCTCGCCGCGCCGGATGATCGCGGCGGCGGCGATCGCCGGGCCCGCATCGCTGAGAAGGAGTCCCGACGCGGCACCCTCGCCCGTCGGCAAGACCGCCGCGCGAACGATGGCGTCCGCCCCGTCCGGCAGCATCGCCGACATGGAGGACGAGACGCGTTCGCCATGGTCGGCGATATACTCGGCCTCACCGTCCGGCCCGACCACCAGCGCCATGTCGAAGCCGTAATGGCTGGACGACCAGAAGCCGATGTTCTCGTCGCTCCATGCGGCATCGGGTTCCGCGACGAGGTTCTGGTAGGCCTCGTCCCAGGTGCCGTAATCGAGCGCGATCTTGCGCATGTACTCGCCGCGCATCGCGAGCGCGCTGCGCACGAGCCGGATTTCCTCGCCCACCGCCGCGCTGGTCTGGTGCGCGGCGACGACCCACACGGCCGCGAGAAGCCCGACGAGAAGCAGCGCCACGAGACCGATCATCGGTAGCAGCACGCGTCGAACGAGGTGGGTGTATGCCTTTTGCGAGGCGATCATGTCGGACCTTCGGCGTTTCTCCGCCCAAGCTGGCGGATCCTGCCGAAGGATCGGTAAGCGCCAGGGGAATTTCCCCCGGCCTGGTGAATCGATGCTTGCGGGAATCGATCGCTATTCGGCGGCCGGACCGCCGTTGACGGCCTGGCCCGGCGTGTTCGATGATCCCGCGCTGTTCGTCGGGCCGTCGCCGCTGCCCGTCCGCTTGCCGGCCGTCGGGTTGCAGGCGGCGAGCGACAGGGCGGCCGCGACGATGAGCACGCCGCGCGCGAGCGAGGAAGCGCGCGCCGTCATGACGGGTGCGCCTCGGTCTCGTCCTCGCCCTCGACCTCGAGCGAAGCGGCCATGCGCTCCGCCTCGGCCTCGTCGACCATGACCGGACGACCGCTGTCGTCGGGAAGGCCGCCGGCGCTCTGGCCGATCGACGCGTCGCGGGGCCGGTCGTTCGCCCCGTCCGTGATCTTGGGATGGTTCATCGGATCAACTCCATCATGGATGCCGGTCCAACGCGAAAGGCGCCGGGTTGGATGCCGGGCTGTTTCGTCGCGGGGGAGTTCAACCGGCCGGCGCCTTTCCGCGCAGCCGCTCGGGCGGTGCGATCGCCTCGAAGTGCTCGGCGAGATGATGCAGCGCCGCGCGCATCGATGGTCCCGCCATCGCCCGGCCATGGCCGGTGACGAGAAGCTCCGGCTCCAAGGCGGCCAGATCGCGCGCCGAGCGCGCGGTCGATACCCAGTCCGGCGTGAAGTAGCGCGGGGGTCCGTGCATCTCCGGCGTCTGCAACGCCACCTCGTAAGCCGATTCCTGCCCCGTCGTGATCACGGCGTCGCCGGCGATCAGCGTCCGGTCCGCCTCGCGCCAGAGCGATACGTGGCCGGGCGTGTGGCCCGGCGTGTGCAGCCAGCGCCAGCCCGGCAGTTCGGCGATGCCGCCGTCGGGCGACAGGGTCCGGAGACGTGCGCGGACATCGACGGGGCGGCGCGGAAACAGGGGGGCGAGCTTCGGTATCAGCCCGCCGTCCGCGGAGATGTCCGGTGGCGGGTAGGATTGCCGCCCGTCGAGGAACGGATGCTCCAACGGATGGGCGAGCACCGGGGTGTCCCATTCGGCACTGAGGTCCTCCAACGCGCCGATGTGATCGAAGTGGCCGTGCGTCTGAAGGATCGCCGCCGGTCGGGCCCCCGCCCCGAAGCGGGCGGCGGCGGCGCGGGCGATCCACTCGAGGCCGCCGACGATCCCGGTGTCGACGAGCACGAAGCCGCGGTCGCCCGCCGAGGGCAGGCCGATGAAGACGACGTTGACGAGCGCGAGCCTGAGATAGGCGATGTCGGGGCGAACCTCGTGGAGGTGGGCGGGCCCGGCCTCTTCGGGCGCCAGCGCGTCATTGCCGAGCGGAATCTGGACGGTCATGGGTACCCCCGCCTCACGCCGTCTCGTCACCCTGCAGCGCGACGCAGAGGTCGAGCGCGGTGATCGCGGCGACCATCGCAAACGCGCCAAGGCCGACGGTCCGGTGCGGATTGTCGTGGCGCAGGGTCGGCGCGAGCACCGCCAGATCGGCGAGATCGCCCGCGACGCGGCCCCAGACCATGGCGACCGGGCGGCGCGAGGCGAGGATCGCAGCACCCGTTCCGATCTCGCGCCAGCCGAAGGCGCGTACGAGGCCGGACGATGCCGGCGCCCCGGTGCCGTCGCGGATCGCACGGGGCTTTGCCAACTCGGCGAGGCCGAGCGCGATCGAGAACCATCCGAGCCCGCGCGCCAGTGTCTGCGCATCGGTGTTCTCGTGGCGGGGTTCGATAAAATGAGGCATCGGATTTCTCCCTTTGAAGAGAGGAAAGGGCGGAAGGCCGAACTCCGTTCGCCGCAAAGTCCTTCGACGGCTGGCGGCCGTGTCGCCGACCGGTCTTCGCTTTGAAGACGATGAGGTCACCGCCCCGCACCTCGACAGGGACCCGCCGAGGGGGCACCTGTCGGCCATCGCGCGGCGCCCCCGGCCGCCCATCCGTTCCGGCGTCAGGAGATGACCCATGAAGTCCATCGGTTTCCTGTCCTTCGGCCATTGGTCGCCCTCGGCCCGCTCGGCCACGCGCTCGGCCGCCGACGTCCTCCTCCAGTCGATCGATCTCGCCGTCGCTGCGGAAGAGCTCGGCGCGGACGGCGCCTATTTCCGCGTCCACCATTTCGCCCGCCAGCTCGCCTCGCCGTTTCCGTTGCTGGCGGCCGTCGGCGCGAGGACGCGCCGCATCGAGATCGGCACCGGCGTCATCGACATGCGCTACGAGAACCCGCATTACATGGTGGAGGACGCAGGTTCTGCTGACCTCATCTCGGGCGGGCGCCTGCAGCTCGGCCTCAGCCGTGGGTCGCCCGAGCAGGTGATCGACGGCTGGCGCCATTTCGGTCACCTGCCCCGCCCCGGCGAAAGCGACGCCGACATGGGCCGGCGACACACGGAGACGTTTCTCGATCTCCTGCGCGGTGAAGGCTTCGCCGAGCCGAACCCGCGTCCGATGTTTCCCAATCCGCTAGGGCTCTTGCGCCTCGAGCCGCATTCGGATGGCTTGCGCGAGCGGATCTGGTGGGGCTCGGCGTCGGATGCGACCGCGGTCTGGGCGGCGCAGCAGGGCATGAACCTCCAGAGCTCGACGCTGAAAGCCGACGAGACCGGCGAGCCGTTCCACGTCCAGCAGGCCCGGCAGATTCGCGCCTACCGCGCGGCCTTCGAGGCGGCCGGGCACCAGCGGCGGCCGCGCGTGTCGGTGTCACGCTCGATCTTCGCGATCGTGAACGATCTCGACCGGGCCTATTTCGGCGGCGACACGTCGCACGACCAGGTCGGCGTCATCGACAACATGCGCGCCGTGTTCGGCCGCTCCTATGCGGCCGAGCCGGACCGTCTGGTGGACGAATTGCGGCGCGACGAGGCGATCCGGGAGGCCGACACGCTGCTCCTGACGGTGCCGAACCAGCTCGGCGTCGCCTACAACACCCATGTGATCGATGCGATCCTGACCCACGTCGCCCCGGCGCTCGGCTGGCGCTGACGCTCGCTACTCGAAGATCGGGACGTGGGGTGCGGCGTCCCGGGGCAGCAGGCCGGCAAGGCGCGGATCGTCGTTGATCTCGACCTCCTGGCCGACCGCGGTGAAGCCTGAGCGCGCGTAGAAGGCCAGCGCGCGCGGGTGGTCCATCGTGTTGGTGTGGAGCCAGAGGCGCGTCGCGCCGGACGCGAAGGCGTGGGCGATCGCGTGGTTCATCAGGCGGCGCGCCGCGCCGGTCGCCTGGCGCGCGGCGGTGACGCCGAAATACTTGATCTCGCAGTCGCCAGCGCCCCCCCGCCAGTCGAACTCGAGGAGACCTTCGAGGCGACCGCCGACGCGCTCGCCGAAGACCTGCGTTTCGGCGCTTGCGAGCTGCGCTTCCAGCGTCTCGCGCGCCATGAACAGGCGGGTCAGCCAGAGGTAGTCCTGCCCGACGCGGCGGAAGAGGTCGAGATACTCGTCCGCCGAGATGCCCTCGAGCGACACGACCTCGCCGTCGAGACCCGCCGGCACTGGGCGCGGCGGGGCGGGCGCGCGCATTTCCAGCGTGGTGGCGATCGCCGCGATCTTGCCGCGGCCGATCGGGGTGAAGCGGGGCGTCTCGCTCATGGGGGGTCCTCGGGAACGTCCGTTATCGCGTGCCGGATGCCACGCCACCGGGTGCCGGGCAAGGCGCGCGCGGACAAAAAGAGACCCGCGCCGGAGGTCCGGCGCGGGTCTCTCTGTCTCACGTGAAACGGGCGGCGCAAGCCGCCCGGATCGAAGCTTACTCGGCGTCGCGCTTGTTCATCGCGGCGGCGAGGATGTCGCCGAGCGAAGCGCCGGAGTCGGTCGAGCCGTACTGAGCCACGGCCTCCTTCTCCTCGGCGATCTGCAGCGCCTTGATCGACACGCCGACGCGGCGGGCCTTCTTGTCGAACTGCGTGACGCGCGCGTCGACCTTCTGGCCGACCGAGAACTTCTCGGGGCGCTGGTCGTCGCGGTCGCGGCCGAGGTCGTTGCGGCGGATGAAGGCGGAGTACTCGGTGTCCACGATCTGGACCTCGATGCCGCCCTCGTTCACCGACGTGACCTCGCAGGTGACGATCGCGCCGCGGCGCAGGTCGCCAGCCTCGGGGGCCGAGGTGACGGCGTCGCCGCCGACCTGCTTGATGCCGAGCGAGATGCGCTCCTTCTCGACGTCGACGTCGAGAACCTGGGCGCGCACGGTGTCACCCTTGTTGAACTCGTCGATGACCTGCTCGCCCGGACGCGACCAGTCGAGATCCGACAGGTGGACCATGCCGTCCACGTCGCCCTCGAGGCCGATGAACAGGCCGAACTCGGTCTTGTTCTTGACCTCGCCCTCGACGATCGTGCCAACCGGGAACTGGTCGCGGAACGCTTCCCAGGGGTTCTGGAGCGTCTGCTTGAGGCCGAGCGAGATGCGGCGCTTGACCGGATCGACCTCGAGCACGACCACTTCGACTTCCTGCGAGGTCGAGAGGATCTTGCCCGGATGGACGTTCTTCTTGGTCCAGCTCATCTCGGAGACGTGGATCAGGCCTTCGATGCCCGGCTCCAGCTCGACGAAGGCGCCGTAGTCGGTGATGTTGGTCACGCGACCCGAGACCTTCACGCCCATCGGGTACTTGACGCCGATGCCCTCCCAGGGATCCGCCTCGAGCTGCTTCATGCCCAGCGAGATGCGGTGCGTTTCCTGGTTGATGCGGATGATCTGCACCTTCACCGACTGGCCGATCTGGAGGATCTCGGTCGGGTGGTTGACGCGGCGCCAGGCCATGTCCGTCACGTGCAAGAGGCCGTCGATGCCGCCGAGGTCGACGAACGCACCGTAGTCGGTGATGTTCTTGACCACGCCGTCGACGATCTGGCCTTCCTCGAGGTTCTGGACGATCTCGGAACGCTGCTCGGCGCGCGACTCTTCAAGAACCGTGCGGCGTGACACGACGATGTTGCCGCGGCGCTTGTCCATCTTGAGGATCTGGAACGGCTGCGGGGTGTTCATCAGCGGGCCGACGTCGCGGATCGGACGGATGTCGACCTGGGAGCGCGGCAGGAAGGCGACGGCGCCGTCGAGGTCGACCGTGAAGCCGCCCTTGACCTGGTTGAAGATCTGGCCTTCGACCTTCTCGCCGGCGTTGAACTTGACCTCGAGCTTGACCCAGCTCTCCTCGCGGCGCGCCTTGTCGCGCGACAGGACGGCTTCGCCCAGCGCGTTCTCGATGCGCTCGACGTAGATGTCGACGACGTCGCCGACCTTCAGGGTGGACTCGCCGCCCTTCTGGCCGAATTCCTTGAGGGCGACGCGGCCCTCGACCTTCAGACCGGCGTCGATGACGGCCATGTCCTTCTCGATCGCGACGACCGTTCCCTTGACCACGGCGCCTTCGGCGACATCGTTCTCATGGAAGGACGCTTCGAGAAGCGCGGCGAAATCGTCGCGCGAAACTGCTGCGTTGGACATTCGTTCTCCTTGGGACCCCGCCTCTATCCGAGGCTCGGGGCATCGCGCCGGGGGTTCGTCGCTACGGGGCCGTCCGGCCGGTTCCGCCACCGGCCACGCCCGCGCTTTGCGGGGAGGGCTGGCGGCACGGAACCATGACGCCTCGAGGGCGACAGGTCCGTTTCGGCGCGAGGAACCGGCAGCCGGCGGTGAATTCTCGTGTTCCGGAACGCATGCGCGCCGCCCGGCACCGGCCCCCTCGAGGGTTCGGCGTTGGACGGCTCGGCGCTACGGTCCGTTCCGGTGATGTGGCGACGCGTCGACGATCCGACAAGCCGCCCGGAACGCGTCCTCTATATCGAGTTCGCTCGTGTCCAGCAAGGCGGCGTCGGGTGCGGCCTTCAACGGTGCCGCGGCCCGGCCCGAATCGCGCTCGTCGCGCGCGCGCACCTCCTGGAGGATCGTCGCGTAGTCGACGCTGCGCCCCTTGGCGACGAGCTCGGCGGTGCGGCGGCGGGCCCGCACCTCGGCCGAGGCGGTGACGAAGATCTTCACCTCGGCCTCCGGGCAGATCACCGTCCCGATGTCGCGCCCGTCCAGGACCGCGCCGCCCGGCCGGCGCGCGAAGCCGCGCTGGAACTCGGTGAGCGCCGAGCGCACGGCCGGGTGCACCGCGACGCGCGAGGCGAGCTCGCCCGCCTCGCGGCCGCGCAGCGACCCGTCGTCGAGGACCGCGGGATCGAGCGCACGCGCCACGGCGCCCATCGCCTCGCCGTCGTCGAGGTCGAGGCCGCGCTCCGCGGCCACCCGCCCGATCGCCCGGTAGAGGAGGCCCGTGTCGAGATAGGCGAAGCCGTAATGGTCGGCGAGGCGCTTGGCGATCGTACCCTTGCCGGCCGCCGCGGGCCCGTCGATCGCCACCGTGAACCCCATGCGCCCCAGCCCTTCCCGATCCGCCGTCCCGGCATCCGTTGTGAAGCCTCGGGCGCCGAAGCTCAACGGATCGTCGCGCTGCCCGGCGAATTTCCCCATCAGCGCGAAGGCGGCGCCGAGAATGCGGCCGAGCACGAAGGGTATGGTGACGAAGAACAGGATCGCGGCGATCGAGCCGAGGAACCAGACCAGAGACAGCGTGGCCGCAAGCGTCCCACTGCCCGTCGCCGCCTGCCATTCGGCGAGGTCCGAACCCGACAGGCGGAGCGCGAGGGCCGCAGCCAGGACCAGCGGCCAGACGAGCTTGGGCACTGCGACGGCCGCGACCGAGCGACCGCCGGCAGCGGCCCGCGCCTGCAGGCGCCCGGCGAACGCACGCGCATAGATGAAGGCGAGCGGCGAGAAGAAGAGAACCGCGAGAAGACCGGCCAGCCAGCCGTTCACCGGGCGGCCGGCTCCAGCACGCCGCCGAGGCCCGTCACCAACCCTTCGAACTCGGGAAAGCTCGTCGCGATCATGGTCGCGTCGTCCACCGTTACCGGCTTCTCCGACGCAAGGCCCATGACGAGGAAGCTCATGGCGATGCGGTGGTCGAGATGGGTCTCGACCGTGCCGCCGCCGAGGCCCCGGCCGTCCGGGCGCCCGGTGACCGTGAGCCAGTCCGGCCCCTCCTCATGGGTGACGCCGTTGGCGGCAAGCCCTGCGGCAACGGCCGCCAGGCGATCGGACTCCTTGACGCGCAGCTCCTCCAGCCCCTCCATCCGCGTCGTGCCGTCCGCAAACGCGGCGGCAACCGCGAGCACCGGATACTCGTCGATCATCGAGGGCGCGCGCGCGGCCGGCACCGAGACGCCGCGAAGCGCGGAGTGGCGCACATGGAGGTCGGCGACGTCCTCGCCGCCGGACAGGCGCGGATTGAGGATCTCGATATCGGCGCCCATCTCGCGCAGCGTCTCGACGAGGCCGGTGCGGGTCGGGTTCATCAACGCGTTCTCGATCACGACGTCCGAGCCCGGCACGAGAAGCGCGGCGACGACGAGGAAGGCCGCCGAGGATGGATCGCCCGGCACCACGAAGTCCGGCACGCCCCGCAGCTCGCCCTGGCCCTCGAGCCTGATGGTGCGCACGCCGGCGCCGTCGGTCTCCACCGCGACGCGGGCGCCGAAGCCCTCCAGCATCTTCTCGGTGTGGTCGCGCGTCATCACCGGCTCGATGACGGTGGTGACGCCCGGCGTGTTGAGGCCGGCGAGAAGGACCGCCGACTTCACCTGCGCCGAGGCCATCGGCACGCGGTACTCGATCGGGGCGGCGACGCGCGGGCCCCGCAGCGACAAGGGCAGGCGGTCCTTGGAGCGGGCGAGCACCTGGACGCCCATCTCGCGCAAGGGATCGAGGACGCGACCCATCGGCCGGCGCGACAGGGACGCGTCGCCGACGAAGGTCGTCGTGAACTCGAAAGGGCCGACGAGGCCCATGGTGAGGCGCGAGCCGGTGCCCGCGTTGCCGAAGTCGAGGACGCCCTCCGGCTCGAGCAGCGCGCCGTTGCCGGTGCCGTCGATCACCCAGGCATCGCCCTCGCGCTCGATCCGCGCCCCCATCTGGCGCATCGCGCGGCCGGTGGCGAGCACGTCCTCGCCCTCCAGGAGCCCGGTGACGCGGGTGCGGCCGGACGCGAGCCCGCCGAACAGGAAGGCGCGGTGCGAGATCGACTTGTCGCCGGGAACCCGGACGCGGCCCCGGAGGGCGCCGTCGCGCCGGCTGGTCAGGGGACGGGGATCGGAAGCGTGGGCGGTCATGGCATCCTCGGGAGGCTTCGGCAGGCGGCGGCGGGCGCCGGGATCTTCGGCGCAACGCCCTAACATGCGCGGTCCGGGGCGTCACGCGCGACGCGCTGGCGCCCCTCCGGCCCTCTTTGACAAGCCGGGCCGCAGGACGCTAAGGGACCACCGATTTTTCGGCGGGAACGATCGGCCGTCGCCCGGTTTCTCCCAACGACCCTCGAACGGCCGCTTCCACGGCCCGCCCCTCTCCCGTCCGCGAGGCCCACCCCATGGCAAAACCCGAACTCGGCACCAAGCGCATCGACCCGGAAACGGGCCGCAAGTTCTACGATCTGGGCAAGGACCCAATCGTCTCACCCTTCACCGGCAAGAGCTATCCGCTCTCGTTCTTCGAGACCGTCAAGGCGCCCCCGCGCGCCTCGCGCATCAAGGACGAGGACGAGGAGGAGCAGGAGGTCGAGGTGACCGAGGTCGCCGATACCGACGAGGAGACGGTGTCGCTCGCCGACGTCGCCGAGGACGAGGACGGCGGCTCGTCAAACGACCTGCCGAACGTCGACGGCAACGAGGATGACGACGTCATCGACGACGACGACGATTCGGACGACGACGACACGTTCCTCGCCGACGACGAGGACGAAGACGACGACATGACCGACATCATCGGCGGCGGTCGCGACGACGAGGACGACGCCTAATCGGGCAGGGAACTCCGGTTCTGCGGGGGCGGCGAGGGAAATCCTCCCGCCCCTTCTTTTTTCGCTTGCGCTCCCGCGAGCATTGTCATACCTAGCCGCCACACCGGTCGCGGGGCCAGCCCAAGGGTCCCGACACGATGTCCGCCGCAAGGCGGCGATGGGGCCATAGCTCAGCTGGGAGAGCGCTACAATGGCATTGTAGAGGTCAGCGGTTCGATCCCGCTTGGCTCCACCACCTTCCCTCCGACTGCGTCACCGCCGATCCGAACGAACCACCCCGCCCGCGACCTGCGTCGTCGGGCTTACTGCCGTTCGGGCTTCCCCTCGCACGCCGGCTTTCCCGCCGGCCGGGTTCGTCCTATGAGGGCGCGGCTCGTGCGAGAGCTGTGGCGGCCGGCAGGCGCGATGTCGGCGCCTCGGGGCGGATGGGGGATGACTTGGTTTCGTCGAGCGCCGCTGCGCCCTGGGGCTATCTTGCCCTCCTCGCCGTCTGGCCGGTGGCGCTCGGCGTCGCCTGGGGGATCTCGCGCTGGCGTCCCGGCCCGGCGACCGCAATGGCGCGCCTCGGATCGCTCGATGGGGTGCGCGGGGTCCTCGCGCTCGCCGTCATGGCGCATCACTTCCGCATCGCTTGGAACTGGCGTCTTACCGGGCGCTGGGACCTGCCGGCGGAAACGCTCTTCAAGAACCTCGGCCCGGCCGGCGTGATCGTGTTCTTCATGATCACCGGCTTCCTGTTCTGGGGCAAGCTGGTCGATGCGCGAGGGCGCCTCGACGTGCCGCGCTTTGCGATCGCGCGCGTGTTCCGGATCTATCCGGCCTATCTCCTGTCGCTCGTCGGGATCGCGGCGCTCTCGTGGGCGGCAGCCGATACGGTCTCGGCGCTGCCCGCACCGGAGGCGTGGGGCAGCCTATGGACCTGGCTCACCTTCGGCTTTTCCCCCGACATCGGCTTTCGCGGCACGCCGGAGGCGCATCTCATCAATGCCGGCGTCATCTGGACCCTTCAGTACGAATGGGTCTTCTATGCCGCCCTGCCCGTCATCGGCCTCCTCCTCATGCTGCGGCCGAGCGGCACGGCGCGCGTCGCGGCCCTCGTGATCGTCGCGGCGCTGATGAGCCTTGTCCCCGCCGCTCCCATCGACTGGTTCCAGTGGCATATCGCAGCCGGCTTCGCCTACGGCGCACTGACCTCGGAGGCACTGCGCGGGCAGGCGCTCGCTCGCGCGCTCCGTGGCCGGGCGGCAGCGATCCTCGGCATCGCCGCAGTCGGCGCCATGCTGGCGCTTCCCGGCTATCCGTTCGGGGCGATCGCCTTTCTTCTCCTGTGGATCCCCTTCTCGGCGGTGGCCGCCGGCAACACGATGTTCGGCACCCTCGCCTCGCGCCCGGCCGTCGCACTCGGCGACGCGAGCTACAGCCTCTATCTCTTCCACGGGCTGTTCGTGTTCGTCTTCTTCCGCATGGTGCCGGTGGAGGCGCTCGGCCACGCCGCGGTCTGGCTCGGCCTGCCGCTCGTCGCCGCCGCCGCGAGCGCCTTTGCGCTTCTCTGCTTCCGCCTCGTCGAAGCGCCATCGATGGCCGTGGGCCGACGGCTGGCCGGACGCGGCCGCTCGCCTCGGCCGAGCGAGGAAGTCGCGCCCTAAGGCAGGCACGAGGCGGGCAGCGGCCCGGCTGGGAGGTCCGTGCCGACAGGAGACGCTGCAAAATCACGGTCGCGCTGCCGCGACGCGGCCCTTGCCAAGGCAAAAATCCGACATAGCGTCGATCCCGGTTGCCAAATGGCGTGTAAAACCGTAAGCATTGGCAATCGAACTTTGTCGGTCGATCCCTTTTTTCAGCTCGACGCTGACTGAACGATCCTCTTCTGCACTGTCGATTTCTGCATCGCTGCGCACTCGGCGCCGCGAGCAATCCACTTTGTCTGAAGGGACACTGTCATGCCGAACGGAACCGTCAAGTTCTACAACGACACCAAGGGCTTCGGCTTCATCGCGCCGGACGAGGGCGGCAACGACGTCTTCGTGCACGCCACGGCGCTCGAGCGCTCGGGCATGCGTGGCCTCGCCGAGGGCCAGAAGGTCAGCTTCGAGGTCGTCGCCGACCGTCGCTCGGGCAAGAACGCCGCCGAGAACATCAAGGCCCTCTGAGCGCTGACGCCGTTCCGCCTCCGGCGGGACGCTCGCTCATCCTACGAGGTTGAATGGAAAGGCCGAGCCGATGCCCGGCCTTTTTTCGTATGGTTCGCCAGGCAATATTTAGCAAGGCATACTTGCCAAGCGAAATATGATACGGCCAATTATTGCAGAAATGCCGCTCGCCGGCCAAGTAAAACGAAATCATCGTCTCGGAACAACAGTTGTCCCTGCCGCTTAGTCGACCACGACGCTCGGTCGACAAAGGGACAACGATCATGAACAGACGACAGGTCGCCGGAAGCCTTCTCGGGGCTGCGGTCCTCAGCGCGGCGCCAGGCCTGGCGCTTGCCCAGCGGCGGGCGCCCACGGACTGGATGAAGATGCCGATCCTGATGGGCGGCGACTTTTCGACCGCCACCAGCAAGCTCGCCGCCCGCAAGGCGCGCGATCCGGCCGTGCGCGAGTTCGCCAAGCTCGAGATCACCGAACAGGCGGCCGTCGCCGAAGCCTTCGGCGCCCGCCCCGGCGGGGCCGGACTGCGGCCCGACCAGGCGGCGATCGTCGCCGAACTCGAGGCGGCGAACGGCGCGATGTTCGACATGATGTACATCGACGGCCAGATCGCAGGCCATCGCGAGCTTCTCGACCTCCATCGCCGCTATGCGCGCAGCGGCTCCGACCCGATGGCGCGCGGCGCCTCGCTCGTCGGCGTGACCGGCATCGAGACGCACCTGTTCCTTCTCCAGAACATCAAGCGCCAGATCGCCTGACCGGCGAGCGGTCGCTCCCAATCCGGCGCGCCGGGGACCCTTTCGGCGCTGCCACCCTTCGTTCCAGCGAGGATCATTCCATGGCCAAAGAGAAGACCCTGAACGACGCGTTCTATGAGACCCTGAAGGACGTCTACTACGCGGAAAAAGCCTCGGTGCGGGCCTTGAAGAAATCGGCCAAGGCCGCGCGCGCCGACGCGTTGCGCCAGGCGTTCCAGACCCATGCCGAGGAGAGCCAAGGGCAAGTCGAGCGCCTCGAGCGCGTCTTCGAGATCATCGGCAAGGCGGCGCGGGGCAAGACCTGCGAGGCCATGCAGGGCCTCACGGCCGAGATGGAGGAGGATCTCGAGGACTTCGGCGACACGGAAGCCGCCGACGACGTCCTGATCGGCTGCGCCCAGGCGATCGAGCACTACGAGATCGCCCGCTACGGCCTCCTGAAGTCCTGGGCCTTGAAGCTTGGCCTCGACGAGGCCGCCGATCTCCTCGGCCAGACGCTCGAGGAAGAGAAAAAGACCGACGCGCTCCTGAACGAGGTGGCCGAAGCGCTGCCCGCAGAGCGCGCCAGAGCGGCCTGAGCCGCCCCGACCTCCATCCGAAAAGCGACCATTTCCATGTTCTACACCGACGGCAAGCTGCAATATCCCGTGCGCGTCGAGCGCCCCAACCCGCATTTCGCGAGAGCCCTCCAGCAGGCGATCGGCGGCGTCGAGGGCGAAATCCGCGTCGCCCTCCAGTACATGTTCCAGGCCTTCGGCGCGCGTGGGCCCGCCAAGTACCGCGACATGCTCCTCAACACGGCGACCGAGGAACTCGGCCATATCGAGATGCTCTCGACCGCCGTCGCCCTCAACCTCGAGAACGCGCCGCTCTCATTCCAGGAAGAGGTCTCGGCCGACGCAATGGGCGGCGTCGTGCTGAACGGCATGGACATGCGCCACATCCTGTCGACGGGCCTTGCGGCCCTTCCCTCGGATGCCAACGGCGTGCCCTTCGACTGCTCGCACGTCTATGCGTCCGGCAATCTCGCCGCCGACATGTATGCCAATGTCACGGCCGAAAGCTCGGGCCGGGTGCTGGCCGTCCGGCTCTACAACATGACCGACGATCCCGGCATGAAGGACATGCTGAGCTTCCTGATCGCCCGCGACACGATGCACCAGCAGCAATGGCTGGCGGCGATCGAGGACATGGGCGGGGCGGTGGAGAACCTGCCGATCCCCAATTCCTTCCCGCAGTCGCAGGAGGCGGGCGAACATTCCTACGCCTATTTCCGACACATGGTGGACGGCTCCATCCCGGAAGGGCGCTGGAGCGCCGGCCCGTCGATGGACGGCCGGGCCGAGTTCACGGCGGTCAAGTCCGTGCCGATGGGCGACAAGCCCTCGCTGGCTCCGGCCCGTCCCGATGGCGGCGCGCAGGCACAGCAGAGCTCGAAATCCGGCACCACTGGCCTTCTCGGCAAGGTGGAAGGCGCGATCGAGCGCAATCTCTGACCATCCGTCCCGCGCCCAGCCCGACCGGCCCGGCGCGGGACGCCCTATGCCGATCGGGCGCCGCCGCTTAAAGGTGGGCGCGAAGCCGGGCAGGACCCGGCGCGATTTGCGGGGACCTTTCGACCCATGCCCATTTCCGACGATACGATCCGCGTGATGGCCGGCGCGGTGATGAAGCTGCAGGCGCAGCTCCAGGCGCAGGACCTTCTCCTGCGCGGCCTCTACGCCGAGCGCGCCCTGCAGCGCGGCACCTTCCCGCAGGAAGCCGCCGAAGAGGTGCTGGGGCTCGGCGCGTCCCTGCCGTCCGATCCCGAGGACTTCGAAGGCCACGAACGGCACCTGGCCGACGTGCGCGCCGCCCTCAACGCCTTCGCGATGACGCTGAAGGCGCAACTCGACGAAGCTCGAGTCTAGAAGAGGCCGGCCGGCGCCTTGTCGGCGCCGGCTGTTCTTGCCGCGTCAGACCACGGTGCCGAGGGTCTCGTCCGCGTCGCGATCGGGGTCCTCGTCCGAGGGTGTCGCATCGTCGTCCACCGCGAGGCCCGTGCCGCCGGTGCCGCCGGGTCCCGTCTGCGGGGTGCCGTTGCCGGGATTTTCCGAGGTCTGGTCGATCGGCTGGCGACCGACGTCGCCGATGCCGCCGCCATGCTGCGCCTCATCCCTTCCAGTGCCGTCTTTCACGTCTGCCATGATCGGTCTCCTTTCGCAGGGGAGACGTTTGGCCGCCGATCCCGTTCCGGCGATTCATTTCGGCGCGACACGATCGACTTGGGATAAGCGCCGCCTATCTCACCTTCCGTGTGTGGGAGGCTTCGATGAAACGTCTTCTGGTGCTGGGCGCCGCCCTTCTCGGACTGTCGGGCTGCGTGTCGGAATACCCCGTCTACGACGACTATCCCGTCTACGAACCGCGCCCGCGCATCTACGATCCGCGGCCCGTGGTCGTCTACGAGGACCGTTACCGGCCGCGGCCGATCTATCGCGATCGCGACCCCTACTGGCGCGACGACCGGCGCTATGGCCGCTACGACCGCCCGCGCTACCGCGAGGACGCCCGCCCCTATTACGGCCGGCCCGGCTACGATCGGCCGCGGCGGGACTACGACCGGCCCGAGCGCGTCGGCTACGACCGTCCCGGCCGCCCGCCGCGCGTCGCCCCCGCACGCCCCGACGTCGATCGTCGCTACGATCCGTCCCTCGTCCGTCCCGCCCCGGGGGCCCAGCCGGAGATCAACGCCGGCCGCGCCTTCGGCGGGCGCGCCCTGCCGGCGCCCGGCGGCGGCCCGCGGCCCTACATCCCGCCGCAGCCGGCGGACTGACCGCCAGCGCCGGGCGCGGATGCGTCCGGCACCACCCTCGCGTGTTGCGCGATCGCGGTGGCACGGTCGCGCAATGCGGTCGACGACCGGGATCATTTGGCCCTCCTCGGCGGATGGATCCCGCCGCCGATCCAGCCCCGCGCAACGCATGCCCTCGTGCCGACGCATTCGGTGTGTCATATTGGCCTCACGGAAACGAGAGCAGAGCGTGAAGCATGGCCGTTGGGGGATCGGTTCGACGGCGCGTGCGCCTTCGTCATGCGGCGGCGCTGACTGCCGGACTGATGGGCGTCGCGCTCGGCACGACGGCCACCGCGCGGCCCGAGACGCGAACGCTTCGCATCTACCACATCAACCTGCACGAGAGCTCGGAGATCACCTTCAAGCGTGACGGCAAATACCTGCCGGACGGCTTGAAGAAGGCGAACTGGGCGCTGCGCGACTGGCGCCGCAACCAGCCGACCACGATGGACCCGCGGCTCCTCGACCTCCTCTGGGAAGCCTACCAGAAGAGCGGCTCGCACATGCCGATCCACGTGATCGGCGGCTTCCGGGCGCCCGAGACCAACAAGATGCTCCGCTCGCGCTCGGCCCACACGGGCGTCGCCGAGCACTCCCAGCACATGCTCGGCAAGGCGGTCGACTTCTTCATCCCCGACGTGCCGCTCGCCAAGCTGCGCGAGATCGGCCTCAAGATGCAGATCGGCGGCGTCGGCTTCTATCCGCGCTCCGGCGCACCCTTCGTCCATTTCGACGTCGGATCGGGGCGCTACTGGCCGCGCATGAGCCGTCAGGAGCTGACCCGCATCTTCCCCGACGGGAAGACGATCCACCTGCCCGCCGACGGCAAGCCGCTGCCGGGCTATGCCGCGGCGATGGCCTCCTACAAGCAGCGCAAGGGCGCGTCCGAGCTGATGGTGGCGGATGCCGGCTCCACCGCGCCGCGCCGCTCGTTCCTGGCCGCGCTGTTCGGCGGCGGGCGCGACGAGGCCGAGGACGAGGCTGAGGCGAGCGACGCCCCGCTGCTTGCCAAGAAGGCCGCGCCGCCGGCCCCGGCGCCCGAACCCGTTCCTGCCGCCGCCGCACCGCCGAAGGCGAAGCCGCCCGAACTGCCGCCGGGCGTCGCCATGGCCGATGCCGGCGCGTTCGACGCCTCCGCCCCGACAAAGAGCGCCGAGGTCGTGGTCGCGGCCCTCGCGACGCCCGAGCGCGTGCCGCTGCCGACCCATGCCCCGGCCCGCGCGCCAGAGCCGGAGGCCCCGAACCCGATCGATGCCGTCCTCGTGGCGGCGCTCGCCGAGGAGGCCGACGGTGCGAGCGCGCTGCCGCACGGCATCCCGATGCCGCATGAGCGGCCCGCCCTGCCGGGTGCGGCATCCGAGATCGCACAGGAGATCGCGGCCGCGACGCCGGCTGCGCCGGCCGCTGCGCCCGCGCTGTTGGCGGCCGCCTATGCGCCGGAAACGTCGGCCAGTCTCGCACGCGCGCCGATGCCGCATGCGCGCCCGCCGATCCTCGAAGCCTCGCTCGATCGCCGCGCCGCGGTGCCTGTCACTCCTCCGCCTGCCTCGAGCCTGGCAGCCAAGGTGCGCGGCGGCCGTGTCGCGGGTGCCGCGCGTCCCGAGAAGCGGGCGCATCAGTCGCGTCCGTCGGGCTCGCAGACCGCGATCGCCGCCCTCCTCGCCGATCCCGAGCGCCGGGCGCTGGAACAGGCGCCCTCGCTGCCGAGCGCCGACAAGCTGGTGGCCGAGCGCCCGCACGACGTCCTCGCCCTCGGCTTCGCGCCGACCGGCGCCAAGCCCGGCAGCGCGGCGCATTTCTCGGGCCGCGCCGTCAACTTCCTGCCTGTGCGCCACATCGACTGACGGCCTTCAGGCCGCGAGCGACACCTCGCGCGTGGCGACGCGCCCAAGAAGCGCGCGGTCGTGGCTGATCGCGAGGATCCCGAGGCCGCGCTCGGCCGCAAGGGTCATGAGCACCCGCCAGATCTCGGCCTGCGCGATCGCATCGAGCGGGGCGGAAATCTCGTCCGCGACAAGAACCCGGACGCCCGGTCGAAGCGCGCGCAGGAGCGACACGCGCTGCAACTGGCCGCCCGACAGCTCGTGCGCAAAGCGCCGCTGCCATGCCGGCTCGACGCCGAGACGCGCCGCCAGCGCCGGATCGGGCGGGCCGGCCTCGGCGACGATTCGCCCGACGCGCCAGCGCGGGTTCATGTCGAGCACCGGATGCTGGGCGAGATACTGGACCGGGCGCAGGCCCGTCGCCGGCAGGGGCACCCCGTCGAGCCGCAGCGTGCCCGCCTGCAGCGGCAGCCGGCCGGCGAGAAGCTTGGCGAGCGTCGTCTTGCCGATCCCGGAGCGCCCGAAGAGGCCGACGATCTCGCCCGGCGCGATCGCGAGCGACACCGGGGCGAGCGCCGGACGGCCGGGCGCGTAGGCATAGGACAGGCCGGTCGCCTCAAGCATCGGTGAGAAACCCGTTCTGCGGCAGGGCCTGCCAGAGCTTCCGGCCGTAAGCGCTGGCAATGCCCTCGCCCGCCCCCAAGAAACCTGCGGCCGGCTCGACCGCCTCGATCCGGCTGCCGCGCATCAGCGCGACGCGGTGCGCGAAGGGCAGCGCCGCCGGCAGGTCGTGGGTGACGAGAAGCACCGCACCGCCGCGGCGTGCGACCTCCGCCAGCGCCGCGAGAACGACGGCGGCGCTGTCCGGGTCGAGATGGTCGGTCGGCTCGTCGGCCACCACGAGGTCGGGCGCTCCCGCAAGGCTCGCCAGCGCCAGGACGCGGCGCGCCATGCCCCCCGATAGCTCGTGCGGATGGGCTCGGCGCACGGCGGGGTCGAGCCCGAAGCGGCGGAACCCGTCCGCACCGGGATCGGGTGCGCCGGCGCGGCGCGCAGCCAGCGCCACCTGCCGCCCGACCGGCATCAGCGGATCGAGATGGGTGACGGACTGCGGCAGGAGCGCGATCCGCCGGCCACGAAGCGTGGGCAGCGTGTCCGGCCCGAGCGCCTGCCCCTCGAACCGGACCTCGCCGCAGACCACGGCACCCGGCGGCAGGAGACCGAGGATCGCATGCGCGAGAAGGCTCTTGCCCGCCCCGGATGCGCCGACGAGGGCGACGATCTCGCCGCGGTCGAGATCGAGCGAGAGGTGGCGAAGCACCGCGTCCATCGCGGTCGACCCTGGCGAGGCAAAGCGTACCGACAGGTCGCGGATCGACAGGAGCGCGCTCACCGCGCCGCCCGCGGATCGAGCCGGTGGCGGGCCGCCGAGCCGATCGCCTCGAAGGAGAGGGCGAGCGCAAGAAGCGCGAGGCCCGGAAACAGGGCAAGCCACCAGCGCCCGGCGCTCAAGGTTCGCATCGCGTCGGCCAGAAGCACGCCGATCGCGGGCTTGGAGGGCTCGAGACCGAAGCCGAGAAAGGTCAGCGCCGCCTCGTGCAGGATCGCATGCGGGAAAAGGAGCACGAGGCCGACGCCGAGCTGCGGCAGGAGATGGGGCAGGACATGCGCGCGCGCGACGAAGAGGCGCGAGCGCCCGAAGCCGCGTGAGGCTGCGACGTAGTCGCTGGCGAGGACGCCGAGGAGTTCGGCGCGCAGGATGCGGGCGAGACGCGGCCAATGCGTCAGCGCGACGGCGATCGCCACGGCCTCCGCCCCGCCGCCAAGCGAAAAGGCGATCAGGATCAGGGCGACGAGATGCGGCAGGCTGAGCGCCGCGTCGATCAGGAGCGAGACGGCGGCATCCGTGGCGCGGCCCAGCGTCGAGACGAGCGCCAGAAGAAGCGCAATGGCGGCGGAGGCGGTGGCGGCAAGGCACCCGATCCGCAGGCTCACCGACAGGCCCTGCAGGGTGCGGGCCAGCATGTCGCGCCCGAGCGCGTCGGTGCCGAAGGGGTGCAGGAGTTCCGGCGGCCGGAGCCGGGCGGCGAGATCGGGAGCGAGCCCCCGGTCGCCGAGCGCGAGCGGAGCCAGCGCCGTCAGGGCGACCGCGAGGATCGCCAGCGCAAGGAGCGGCCGGCGCCGGCTGGATGCCATCGGCGCCACGTCGGCTGGCCGGTCGAGCGGCAGGGCGCTCAAGCGATCGGGCCCGGCGCGCCGAGGCGCGGGTCGATGCGAGCGTAGAGCCGGTCCGCCACGAGGTTTCCGGTCGCGACCAGCGCGGCGGCCATGAGCGTCAGGGCGAGAAGCAGCGGCACGTCGCCCTGCGTGCCGGCCTGGACGGTGGCGCGGCCAAGGCCGGGATAGGCAAAGACCTGTTCGGCCAGCACCGCTCCGCCAAGGATCTCACCGAGCGAGGCGCAGACGATGGTGAGCGCCGGCAGGAGCGCTGCGCGCGCCGCGTGCCGCCAGGCGACGTCGCGGCGGCTCGCCCCTTGCGCAAAGGCGAAGAGGGCATGGTCGGAGCGCATGGCGGCGGCGATCGCCTCCCTCGTGTGCAGCGCCACCGGCGCGACGCCGAAGAGCGTGAGGACACCGAGCGGCAGGGCGAGGTGGGCCAGCGTCTCGGCAAGCGTCACCCGGTCCGGCGTCACGCCGATCGGGCCGGAACAGCAGAGCGGCGCCCAGCCGAGCTGGACGGAGAAGACGGTCAGCGCCACGATCGCCAGCCAGAAGGTCGGCGTCGCTGCGAGGAGATAGGCGTAGAGGCGCACCGCGCGATCGAGCCGCGAGCCTTCGCGCGTGCCGGCGAGGGTGCCGAGCGCGAAGCCGAGGGCGCCGGAGAGCACCAGCGCCGGCAGCGCGAGCCGCAGGGTCGCCGCGCCGCGCTCGGCGATCACGGTCGCGACCGGCGCGTTGTGGCTGGTGCTCCAGCCAAGATCCCCCGAGAGCACGTGCCCGAGCCAGCGACCGAACTGCACGGGCGCGGGTTGGTCGAGCCCCCACGCCGCCTCGATCCTCTCGCGCTGCTCCGGCTGAAGGCGCGCGATGCCGGGCCCGAGATAGGCGGCGACGGGGTCCACCGGCGACAGGCGCACGAGCGCGAAGGCGATACCTGCGACGAGGAGGAGCAGCGCCGCGAGCCGCAGGGTCGCCGGGAGGATCAGTCGCACGTCCAGGTCCAACTCGCGATCGAGGCGGTGATCGGCCAGCCGTGACCATGTGGCTCGATCTGCGGACGGCCGACATCGAGGCAGCGGTTCACGAAGTAGACGTGGTCGAGATTGACGAGCCAGGCCCAGGCCGCGTCGCCGCGCGTGCCGTAGCCCGTCTGCCCGTCGAAGGCGGCCTTCGCCCAGAGGGGATAGGAGGCCTCGAGGCTCGGCGCCCCCTGCGCCTCGGCGAACAGGTCGTCGACGCGGGCGTTCCCGTAGAAGGTCGGGTTCTGGTACTCCACGCCCGCCAGCGTCGATTGGTAGAGGCTGTAGAGCTGATAGGGCGAATGGCTGCCGAAGCCGAAGATCACCGGCTCGGCATGCATCACGCGCCCGATCGCGTCCCAGGACGAGCCTTTGGGGGTCGCCTCGATCCCGAGCGGACTGAGCAGCGCGGCCACCGTCTCGGCCAGCGCCTGCCGCGTCGCGTCGGCGGCCGGGTAGTTGATCGGGAACGCGGCGCGCACGCCGGTCTTCACGCGGACGCCGTCCGCGCCGGGCGCCCAGCCGGCCGCATCGAGGAGCCGCCGCGCGGCGTCGAGATCGGTGGCGACGGTCTCGCCCTCGCCCGCCCAGGGCAGCCCGTCCGCCGGGCCGAAGGCCGGCGTGCCGTGGCCGTTGAGAGCGACGTCCACCACCGCCTGCCGGTCGAGCCCGAGATTGATCGCGTGGCGGATCGCAGGATCGGCGGTCACAGCATTGCCGATCCGCCCGCCGTCCGGCGCGGTGCGCCCCTCGTCCGGCGGGAACGGCAGGCTGAGGCCGCGATTGTCGACGGTGCGCACGGGAAGGGCGCGAAAGCCCTCCGGTAGCGCATCGGCGAGCGGCGCGGGCACCGACACCATGTCAACCGCGCCGCCGCGCGCGGCCGCCAGCCCCGCGTCGTCGCCGGTGAACAGGAAGGTGACACGTCCGAAGGCGGGGGCTCGGCCGTAGTAGTTCGGGTTGCGCTCGACGATCAGCTGCTCGCCGGGCTGCCATGACAGGAAGCGGTAGGGACCCGAGCCGACGGGGCGGCGCCCGTAGTCCGGCCCGTAGGAGGCGGCGGGCACGATGCCGAGCGAGAAGAAGGTCTCGGTGAAGGTGATCCAGGGCTTCTTCAGACGCAGGCGGACGGTCGTGTCATCCAGCGCCTCGGCCCCGTCCAGCACCGACAGGTCGAGCGTGCCCGCCGTGTCGCGACCCTTCAGGTAGGTGAAGGCGACATCGCGGGCGGTGAGCTTCGTGCCGTCGGAAAAGACGGCGTCGGGACGGATCGTGACGGTCCAGGTCAGGCGATCGTCCGAGAGCGTCCACGCCGTCGCGAGATCGCTCTGCGTCTCAAGGTCCGGACCGCGCGTCAGGAGCGTCGACTGGAACAGGGGATGACCGTAGGCGCCCCAGCCGAGCAGCGGGTCGAATCCGGTCTCCGGCTCGCCGCCGATCGCCAGCACGAGGTCGGTCTTCGGCGCGGCGAGGGCCGGCGCCCCAAGGCAGAGAAACACGAGGCCGGCACGCAGGACGTTTGGGAACACGGGAACTCCGGAACAGGCGATCTTCGAATCGCCGCGACACTAGGGGAGCGCCAGTATGCAGTCTATCGGAAATCGTCATACTCGCGGAGCGGTGGTCGCATCCGCCCGCGGTTCCCGCTAGAAGCCGCGCTGAGCGATGGACGGAACAGGAGCCTTCTCATGCAGCGCGTGACGGTGACGCTGGACGACGATCTGATGGCCGACATCGACGCGGTGATGGCCGAGCGCGGCTATGCCAACCGCTCCGAGGCGATCCGGGACCTGGCCCGCGCCGGACTGTCGCGCGCGCGGGCTGATACCGGCGAAGGCGGCTGCGTCGCGGCGCTCGTCTATGTCTACGACCACGCCGCGCGCGATCTGTCGCGCCGCCTGACCCACGCCCATCACGACCACCACGACCTGTCGGTCTCCAGCCTCCACGTCCATCTCGACCAGGGAACTTGCATGGAGGTGTCGGTGCTCAAGGGCGAGATCGGCGCGGTGCGGCATTTTGCGGACCATGTGATCGCCGAGCGCTCGGTCCGGCACGGCGAACTGGTTCTGATCCCCGATGCCGGCGGTTCGACGGCGAAGGGCGCCGCGCACCCGCACGATCACGACTGAACGAGAGCCGCTTCAGGCGGCGCTGCGAAGGCCCTCGGCCGGCTGCATGTCGGCGCTGCCGACCTGCATCAGGAAGACCCGGCGCGCAGCCGCGCTCTCGGCGACCTCGCGGTCACCGACGACAGCGGCCAGACGCGCAACCTCCTCGCGAAAACGCTCGATCTCCTCGGCGGAAGGCCGAAGAACCAGATCGAAGCGGCGAGTCAGCTCGTCGCGCAGCCAAAGAATGTCCTTGTCGCGGTTCATGAGGGGCCAAGTGGCGCGAGGCGGCGGTTTGTCGAGCGGCCGCGTGCCGGCAAATCATCGAAGGCAGCCACATTTCGGCCCATCGGATCGGATCAGAACCCGCCTTCTTGCCGGGCGGCCGCGCCAAGGGGATGGGGCGGCCGCCCGTGAACCGGACTTCGAGGGGACGGCGCGCCTTGCGCCGATGCGACACGACCATGATCCGATCGACCCAGAGGCTGATCGCCGGCCTCGCCCTCCTGTTGTGTCTCGTCGGCGCCGGCATGCCGGTCGCTCTCGCGCAGGACGCGGGCGCCGCGCAGGAGACGATCGCCGCCGTCGACACGCAGGCGAACGATCTCGCCGCGATCCGCCAGGCGGCCGACGGCGACACGACGGTCGACCAGAAGGCGGAGCTTCGCGACCGCGCCATGGCGGTGGGATCGGCGGCCAACGAGGCGGTGGGCCTCCTCGAGCCGCAGCTCGCCGCGATCGACGCGCGCATCGCGGAGCTCGGCGAGGCGAACGAGACCGAGGCGCCCGACGTCAAAGCGCAGCGCGACCAGCTGGCCGCCCAGCGCGGCGACATCGATTCCGCGATCAAGCGCGGGCGCCTCGTCGGCGCCGACGCCAAGGAAACGATCGACCGGATGATCCGCGAGATCAACGAGGCCTTCAGCCGCGATACGTTCAAGGAGGTCGCCTCCCCGCTCTCGCCGCTCCTGTGGACCCAGGTCGCGAATCGGCTGCCCGACGATCTCGCCCGTGCCCGCGACTTTGCGCGCGACTGGCGCAACCAGATCCCGCAGACGGGCCCTCTGACGCGCGTCGCGGCGGTGGCCGGCTCGCTGGCGCTCGCCCTCGTGCTCGCCCTGCCGCTGCGCCGACGCCTGCGCGAGGTCGGCCGGCGCGTCGCCTCCGAACAGGTGCCGAGCACGCGCGCCCGGCGCTCGGCGCTGGCGCTGTGGTTCGTGGTGGTGGGCACGCTCACCGCCGCGCTCGGCGTCTCGGTCTTCTTCTTCGGGCTCGGCTGGGCCGGCGTCCTGACACGCACGGTGCGCCCGCTCGCCGAGAGCCTCGCCCAGACCGCGGCGCTCGGCGCCTTCGTCCTGTCGCTCGGCGCCGGGCTTCTCCTCGTCGGCCAGCCGTCCTGGCGGCTCCTGCCCCTCGACGAGACGGCCGTGCAGCGCCTGCGCCCCTTCCCGACGCTCGCCGCCGTCCTCACCTTCCTCGGCGTCCTCCTGGTGGAGGGCGGGCGGGCCGTGGGCGTCAGCCAGCCGGCGGCGATCGTCATCAACTACGTCGTCGCCGTCGTCTACGGCGCGCTGATCGTCTCCGTCCTCGTCACCCTCGGGCGCATCCGCCGCGCCCACCCCGACGCGGCCAGCCGCCAGCCGAGCGCGCGCACGACGCTCGTGACGATCGCGACGCTCCTCGCCTGGGCCTGCGTCGCGGCGAGCCTCGTCGCCGCGCTCCAGGGCTACGTGAACCTTGCCCTCTTCCTGACGCGGCAGGTGATCTGGACCGCCGTCGTCTCCGCCAGCGCCTTCCTGCTCCTCGTCGTGGTGGACGACCTCTGCACCACGTTCCTGTCGGGCGACAGCCGGCTCGGGCGCTCGCTCCACACGGGGCTCGGCCTCCGGCGCGCGCAGGTCGGGCAGCTCGGCGTCCTCCTGTCGGCGCTCCTGCGCATCGCCATCCTCGTGTGGGCGGCGCTTCTCCTGTCGGGGCCGCTGGGGCCAGGTGCCAGTTCCCTGTTCTACCAGATCGGCTCCTCGGCCGAGATCCAGATCGGCGGCTTCACCATCGTGCCGGGCGCGATCCTGAAGGCTGCCGTGGTGCTGGCGGTCGGCATCGGCCTGATGCGTGTCGTGCGCCACTGGCTGGAGGAGCGCTACCTGCCGGCGACCGATCTCGACCCCGGCGCGCGCAACTCGGTGTCGACGATCGTCACCTATGCCGGCATCCTGCTCGCCGGATTCTGGGCGATCACGACGCTCGGCATCGGCGTCGAGCGCATCGCGCTGGTCGTCTCGGCCCTCTCGGTCGGCATCGGCTTCGGCCTCCAGGCAATCACGCAGAACTTCGTGTCGGGCCTGATCCTTCTCGCCGAGCGCCCGGTGAAGATCGGCGACACGGTGCGCATCGGCACCGACGAGGGCGACGTGAAGCGCATCAGCGTGCGCTCCACCGAGATCCAGATCGCCGACCGCTCGACCCTGATCGTCCCGAATTCCGAGCTGGTGACGAAGTCGATCCGCAACATGACGCTGGCGGACCCCTTGGGGCGCATCCAGATCATGTTGTCGGTGCCGATCGACGCCGACGTCGCAGCGGTGCGCGGCGCGATCCTCGAGACCTTCGCCGGACACGAGGCGGTGCTGGCCGAGCCCGCGCCCTCGGTCTTCATCGACGGGATCGACGACGGCAAGGTGACCTTCAAGTCCTTCGCCTTCGTCGGCGGGCCGCGGCAGGTCTACGGCACGCGCAGCGCGATCCTCTTCACGCTGCTCGGCCGCTTCCGCTCCGAGGGCATCCACCTCACGGCGCCACCGGCCTGAGTCTCGCCGGCCGGCGCGCCCGTCAGGCGAGCGCCTCGCGGTCCGCTTCGGTTCCATGGCCGACCTCGTCCGCGCCGGGGCGGCGCAGGTGCAGGTAGCTCGGCTCGAAATTGGCGAGCCGCATCAGCGCGCCGAGGTCGTCGACCTGCAGCGAGCGCCCTTTCAGGACGATCAGCCCTTCGGCGCGCAGGTCCTGCAGCATGCGGTTGGTGTGGACGATCGAGATGCCGAGCGCATCCGACAGGTCGGCCTGCGTGATCGGGAAGGGGCAGGCCCCGGTCTCGTCCACGAGGCCGATCGAGCGCATGCGCACGAAGGTCTCGCAGAGGAGATGGGCGACACGTTCCGAGCCCGTACGCTGGCCGAGATTGGTCAGCCATTCGCGCGTCGTCGCCTCGCCCACCAGTTCGTTCCACCAGAAGGCGCGGCGCAGGCGCGGAAAGCGCGTCATCAAAACTTCGATCTCATCCGCCGCGATCTGCGCGATGCGCAGCGGCGAGATGGCGCCGATCGAATGGTCCATGACGCCGAGCACGTCGTTGTGAAGGTCGCAGAGGTCGCCGGGAATGAAGAAGGACAGGATCTGCCGCCGCCCGTCCGGCAAGATCTTGTAGCGGCAGGCGAAGCCCTCGAGCATGAGATTGACGAAGCCCGGCTTCTGCCCCTGCTCGATGATGTCGTCACGACTGTTGAGAACGCGAAGCCGCCGGCCGGCGAGATCCTGCAGCGCCGAGCGCTCCTCGTCGGACAGCGGCGCGAAGTTCTGCAGTTTGCGGATGAGATAAACGACCAAGACCAGTCCTCCGGAACAGGCCCTTCCGAATGGATTGGGGATCGTTCGTCCATTAACTAGTTTAACTTCGACAGGGACCGAAACGAGGCAGGCTGTCAGCCGCCCAACGATGCTCCATCCTTCTGGGGAACTGGAGGTGACATGCCTGATTCCCCATCCCTGTTCGTCGGTGCCGTGGAGCCGGAGGCGCGCGACCGCGAGCCGCGCCACGGCACCCGCCTCTTTGCCGTCCTGGCCGAGTCCTGGAGCGAGGCGGAGGGGCTGATCCGCGAGGCCGTGGGACGCGCGGACGCCGCGATCGTGCAGCGCGAGGACGCGCCCTCGCGCCTTTACGCACAGCGCCTGCCGCTGCGTCCGCACGCCGCCGTCGAGTTCAGCCTGGAGCGACGCGGCTGAGCCGCATCAGCCGAGAAGCCCGACCACGATCGGAACGATCAGCGCCGTCAGGAGCCCGTTCAGCGCCATGGCGAGCCCGGCGAAGGTGCCGGCCACGCCGTCCACCTGGAAGGCGCGGGCGGTGCCGATGCCGTGCGAGGCGAGGCCTGCGGCAAAGCCGCGCGCGGCAAAATCGCGGATGCCGAGCGTGTTCATGAGGGGCGTGACGAGGATCGCGCCGATGATGCCGGTGGCGATCACGAAGACGGCGGTCAGCGCCGGGTCGCCGCCGATCTCGCCGGCGATGCCCATGGCGATGCCGGCGGTCACGGATTTCGGCGCGAGCGCCAGAAGCAGCGGCTCGGGCACGCCGAAAAGGAGCCCGAGCCCGACGGCCGAGCCGGTGGCGGCCAGCGCGCCGGCGGGCAGCGCTAGGAGCACCGGCCCCAGCATCGAGCGGACCAGCGCGCGGTTGCGCCAGAGCGGCACGGCGAGCGCGACGGTCGCCGGCCCCAGCATGAAATGGACGAACTGGGCGCCCGAGAAATAGGTGGCGTAGGGCGTATCGGTCGCCGCGAGGAGCGCGACGAGGACCGCGATCGACAGAAGGATCGGGTTGACCAGCGGATGGTCGCCGCTCGCCCGTGCCACGGCGCGGGCGGCGAGGAAGACGCCGATGGTCAGCGTCAGCCAGAGAAGCGGGCTCGCGGAGAGATAGACCCAGAGCTCGAAGAGGGACGCCCCGCCGCTCATGCCGCGCCGCCTTCCCGCCGGCGGCGGACGAGACGGAAGACACCGACGGTGACGAGAAGCGTCAGGACCGTCGACAGGACGAGGGCGGCCAGCACGCCCGGCCCGTTGGCGAGGAGGAGATCGGGCGAGCGCGCGATGCCGACGCCCGCCGGCACGAACAGAAGGCCGAGATGGGCGAGAAGCCCGTCGGCGACCCGGCCGACCGGCGCCTCCGCCGACGCCACGCCGACCGCCCGGCGTCGCTCGGTGACGGCGAGGATGCCGAGCAGGAAGACGATGCCGAGCACCGGGCCCGGCACCGGCAGGCCGAGCAGGCGGACGACCGTCTCGCCGGCCAGCTGGCAGGCAAGAAGCACGAAGAGGCCGAGAAGCACGAGGGGCAGCCTTTCGGAACGGATGGAACGAACGTCCCCCATCCTTACGGGCTGCACCGCACGCAAGCCAGCAGGCGGCCGCCTGACGCAGCGTTCAACCCCGGCGCGTCGGGCGCCGGGCCGAGCCTCAGCCGAGCGCGCGGGCCAGCACGCGGCCGAGGCGCGCGGCAAAGGCCCGGGGGTCGGACGGCGCCTCGCCGTCGGCGACGCGCGCCTCGTCGAGAAGAAGGCGCGCGGCGTCCTCGCGCAGCGCAGCGTCGCCCGCATCGAGCCGCGCCAGCCGCGCGACGAGATCGTGGCGCGGATTGACCTCGAGGATGGGCTTTGCGGCCGCGCCGCCGAGCCGGCCGGCGCTCGCCAGGAGACGCTCCAGCTGACGGTCCATGCCGCGATCGTTGGCCACGAGGCAGACGGCGCTGTCGGTCAGGCGCTCGCTGGCGCGCACGTCCGCGACGTCCTCCCCGAGCGTCTCCTTCAGATAGGCGATGAAGCCCTCGACCTCCGGCACGGCCTCGGCGGAGGCGGGCTCGGCGCCCTCCCGGAGCGGCACGGCGCCGAGATCGGCAAGCCCCTGCGTCACCGAGCGCAGCGGCTTGCCCTCGAACTCGGGGACCATCGAGGTCCAGAATCCGTCGACCTGATCGGTAAGGAGAAGCACCTCGATGCCGCGCGCGGCAAAGCCCTCGAGCTGCGGCGACGCCTTCAGCCGCTCGGCATCCGTGCCGACGGCGTAGTAGATCGCCGCCTGCCCCTCCTTCATGTCGGCGACGACATCCTTGATGCTGCGCCAGGCGGTTCCGCCCGTCGTGGTGTGGAAGCGGGCGAGGCCGAGAAGGGCGGCGCGCCGATCCTCGTCCTCGTAGAGGCCTTCCTTCAGGACGGCGCCGAAATTCTCCCAGACGCCGGCGTAGCGGTCCGGGTCGCTCTCAGTAAGCTTGCCCATCTCGGACAGGACGCGGCTGGTCACGCCCTTGCGGATCGCCGCGAGCACCCGGCTTTCCTGGATCATCTCGCGCGAGACGTTGAGCGGCAGGTCGGCCGAATCCACGAGGCCCCGCACGAAGCGCAGCCAGCGCGGCAGGATCTCGGTCTCGTCGGTGATGAAGACGCGCCGCACGTAGAGCTTCATTCGGCCGGCGCGCTCGGGGTCGAAGAGGTCGAAGGGCTTGGATCCCGGCACGAAGGCGAGGACCGTGTATTCGTGCAGACCCTCGGCACGATAGTGCAGCGTCAGCGCCGGCTCGTCGAACTGGCCGGCGAGCGTGCGATAGGCGTCGGCGTAGTCGTCGGTCGAGATCTCGGACTTCGGCTTCGTCCACAGCGCCGCGCCGTCGGCGATGCGCCGCGGTTCGGCGTCGGGCGCGGTCTTCAGCGCGATCGGCACCGGCACGTGGCCGGACTGGGCGCGCACGGTCTCTTCGATGACGTGAGGCTCGAGGTAGGTTCCGGCGTCCTCCTTGACGTGGAGCGTGACGCGGGTGCCGCGCGGCGGCGCCTCGGCCGGATCGGCGGCGCCGACCGTGAAGGTGCCGAGGCCGTCCGAACTCCAGCGCGCCGCCGTGTCGCCGCCTGCGCGGCGCGAGACGACGTCCACCCGGTCCGCCACCATGAAGGCGGAATAGAAGCCGACGCCGAACTGGCCAATGAGCCGGCTTTCGCCGCCCTTCGCCTCCTCCGCCATCCGGTCCATGAAGGCGCGGGTGCCGGAGCGCGCGATGGTGCCGAGCGCTTCCACCATCTCGCCCTCGGTCATGCCGATGCCGTTGTCCTCGACGGTGAGCGTGCGCGCCGACGGGTCGATCGTCAGCGTGATCAGCGGCTCGCCGCCCGCGCTCAAAAGCTCGGGCGTCGCGATCGCCTCGAAGCGCAGCTTCTCGCAGGCGTCGGCGGCGTTGGAAACGAGTTCGCGCAGGAACACGTCCTTGTCGGAATAGACCGAGTGCACCATCAGGTGCAGGAGCCGGGCGACGTCCGCCTCGAAGCTCTTCGTCGTCTCGCCCGGTGCCGTATCCGCCGTCATGCCGTGTCCCTTTCTGGCCGCAAACCGAGCCGCGACATGGCGGCTCGGGGCCGAGGTTTCAAGCGGCCGGCGGGCCGTCTCAGATGTCGAAGTTCTGCGGCAGGAGCACGAGGTCGCGCACCACCGTGTTGCGCGGGCGCGTCAGCATGAAGAGGACGGCCTCGGCGACCTCGACCGGCTGGAACAGGGCGCCGTTCTCGATCGCCCGCTTCAGGTTCTCGGCCGGCCAGTCCTGGACGAGCGGCGTCACCACCGGGCCCGGCGCGATGGCGCCGACGCGCACGCCGTGCTTGGCGACCTGCCGGCGCACGGCGTGGGTGAAGGCCTGCACCGCGTGCTTGGAGGCGGTGTAGACCGGCTCCCAGGGGATTGCCTGATGGCCGGCGACCGAGCTCGTCACGATCACGTCGCCAGTGCCCCGCCCGATCATGTGCGGCAGGACGGCATGGACGCCGCGGAACACGGCGTTGACGTTGAGGTTCAGCATCCGGTCGAACGCGTCGGCGTTTCCGTCCACGAGGTCGCCGCCGATATAGGAGCCGGCATTGGCGTGGAAGATGTCGAGCTGGCCGGCCTCCTCCAGGATGCGCGGCAGCATCGTGTCGGTGCTCGCGGCATTGGTGATGTCGACCTTCAGTGCGCTCGCGCCCGTTCCGAGGTCCGCCACCGCCTTGTCCAGGCGCTCGTCGTTGTTGTCGACGATGAAGACGCGCGCCCCGTTCGCCAGCATGATGCGGGCGCATTCGAGACCGATGCCCGAGGCGCCGCCCGTGACGGCCGCGACCTTGCCCGCCAGTTTCTCTGCCATGTCGATGGTTCCTCCCTTTGGAAATTCGCCGGCGGGTGACGCGTCGGTCAACGCGTGACCCGCTGGTCAGCGGGTGAGATAGCCGCCGTCGACCGGCAGCACGGCGCCGGTCACGTAGCTTGCGGCGGGCGAGCAGAGGAACAGGGCGCAGGCCGCGACCTCCTCCGGCTGGCCGTAGCGACCCATCGGCGTCATCCGCCGCCAGACCGGGTCCCAGTCCGGGTTGTCGAAGCCGCCGCGCGTCATGTCCGTGTCGATGTAGCCGGGCGCCACCGCGTTGACGCGCACGCCGTCCGGCGCGAACTCGCTGGCGAGCGATTTCGTCAGCATGTGCACCGCGGCCTTCGACGCGTTGTAGGCCGCCTGGTTCTGCGGAATGTTGGAGATGAAGCCGGACACCGATCCGACGTTGAGGATGACGCCCTCGCCCGCCGCCTTCAGGTGCGGCAGCGCCTCCCGGCAGAAGCGGAAGACGGAGGCGACATTGGTCGAAAGGATCAGCTCCAGCCGCTCGTCGTCGAAGGTTTCGGTGTGGCCGTGCGAGGCGACGCCGGCATTGTTGACGAGGATGTCGATGCGTCCGAAGCGCTCGATGCACTGCGCGAGCGCGCGCGCCGGCATGTCGGGGTCGCGCACGTCGCCGCGCGCCACGTCGAACTCGGTGCCCGAGACGCGAAGCTCCGCCTCGCCGTCCGGGTTGTCGCGCCGGGCGGTGACGAGGCAGCGTGCGCCGGCATGCCCAAGCGCTTTGGCGATGGCGAGCCCGATGCCCCGGTTGCCGCCGGTGACGAGGGCGACCTTTCCGTCCAGTCGAAACCGATCGAGCATGGTGTGTGGTCTCCCGTCAGACATGAGCAGGTTCGGCGTCGGCCGCCAGGAACCGCTGGTGAAGGATGCAGGCGGCGCCGAAGGCCGCTCCGAAGGTCGGGTCGGCGTTGACGACGATGCCGGGCATGGGAAAGCCGGGGTCCTGGATGCGCGCCCAGTGCGCGGCGACGCGCGCGCCGACGAGCGGATAGAGCGCGGCCAGGGAGCCGCCGAGCACGATCTGGTCGGGGTCGACGAGCCGGCAGCCCTGCGACAGGCCGAAGGCGAGCGCGCGCGCCCATCCTTCCGCGATCGCGACGGCGCCCGGCGCGCGGTCCTTTACCTCGCCGAGGAACGCCTCCAGCGTCGCCGCCCCGTCGGGCGCGCTGGCGCGCCAGGCGGAGAGGACCCCTTCCAGCCCGACGAGTTCCTCCAGCCGCCGCAGCGCGCCGTCGCCCGCCGGCACGAGAAGGTGGCCGATCTCGCCGGCAAGCCCGTGGCCGCCCCGGAACAGCGCGCCGTCGACGAGAATGCCGCCGCCGACGCCCGTTTCCAGCACCAGCGCCAGCGTGACCCCGGGCCGCGCAGCATCGCGCCCGTAGGCGTCGCCGATCGCGAACGCGTTGGCGTCGTTCTCGGCGGCGACCGGCACCTTGTCCGGCAGGTGCGGGCGCATCAGCGCGGCGGGATGGACGTCGCGCCAGCCGAGAAGCGGGGCGACGCGCACCCGCCCGCCGCGCTCCATCTGCGCGGGGATGGCGATGCCGAACCCTTCGCAGCGTGCCCAACCGTCCGACGGCAGCGCGTCGGCGGCCAGATGCGCGGCGGTCTCGAACGCGTCGTCGAGCCCGGCCGCCGGCGCATCGAAGGCCGCGATGCGCTGCGCGACGATCGTGCCCGACAGGTCGATCGCGACGAAGCTGATATGCTCGACGCCGATCTCGACGCCGGCAAAGAACACGGCGTCCGGCTGGAGTTCGAGGAGAATGCCCGGCCGCCCTGCCCGACCCTTGGCCGCGCGCTCCGCCCCGTCCGACGCGTCCGCCACCTCGCGCACCAGCCCCTCGGCGGTGAGCGCGGCGACGATGTGGCCGGACGAGGAGCGGTTGAGCCCGAGGACGCGCGCCAGATCCGCTCGGCTCAGCCGCCCGAAGCGGTGCAGCGCACGCAGCGCCGCCATCTCGCTGCCCTGCCGGACGCGGCGCAGTGCGGGATCGAGGGACGCGACGTGCGACACGGGTGCTCCCGTCGCCTTACGGCCGCGCGTTGGTGGCGCGGCGGCGCTTGGCTTCGTCCTGCTTCAGCTCGATGAAGGTCTTGGCATGGCGGGCGAGCGGCATGTTGTCGGTCCAGGTGTCGCGCCAGATCGCGCAGGCGAGCGACAGCGCCTCGTCCACCACGGCGGAGGAGAAGGACTCGAACGTGATGTTGCGTGCGTAGTCGATGTCGAGCAGCGCGTCGAAGATCAGCTCGAAGTCGATCACGCCGTCGCCGAGATAGCCGCGGTTGCTCTCGCCGATGTGGAAGTAGCCGAGCTTGTCGCCGGCAAGGCGCAGGGCGGCGGCCGGGTTCGCCTCCTCGATGTTCATGTGGAACGTGTCGAGATGGAGCCGGACGTGGTCCGAGCCGGTCTTCTCGATGAAGTCGAGCCCCTGCGCGGTGGTGTTGAGGACGTTGCTCTCGAAGCGGTTGACGACCTCGAGCACGAGATCGACGCCGGCGTCCTTGGCGATGTCGGCGGTCTTGGCGATGGCCTCGATCGCGTTCTGGCGGCCGCGCTCGGTCGGCATCGCGCCGTATTTCGTGTGGGCGGAATAGAGGATGCCGCCGAGCGTCTTGCCGCCGACGTCGCGCACCGCCTTGACGGCGTCGGCGAGCAGCGCCTCGCCCGCCTTCACCACGCCCGCGTCGGTGCTCGACACGTCGGCCGCGAGCGGCAGGCCCATGGTGACGGCGATCTCGATGTCGAGCGAGCGCGCCTTTTCGCCCAGCCGGTCGAGGTCGAACTTCTCGGGGCGCAGGTAGGCGAATTCTATGAGGCGGTAGCCGCACTCGGCCGAGCGATCGAGCGCGCGCTCCAGTTCGTCCTGCGTTCCGCCGCCCGTCCACACGAACGAATGGATCCCCAGCCGCTTCATCGCGCCCTCCCTTATTGTTGAATTGCGCAACAAAATCTGCGCAACCTTGATTTGTCAAGCGGCGGATCGTGTTGCGACGCAAAGCAACGAATTCGCGGTGCAGCACAGTGTTATTGTGCATTCGCGAGAAGACAAGCAATCCTTTGGGTTATGAGCAACTCATCGATGCAGCGTTTCTTGTGCTTGTTGCAACATAATATGACAGAACACGCAACAAATGTTGTGCAGGGCCGCGTGATGGTCTAGGCATGAGGGCACGGCCTTCCCGCCCGCCGTGTCCGGCGGACCGACGGCCCGCTTTTCCAGAGGACAAACCGCCCGGCCAACAAGGGCGGCAGCAACGCGCCGCCGGACAAGGCGGACCTTCGGGAGGAACGAAACTCATGAAGCGAAACCTCAGCACCAGCCTGATCGCCCTGACGATCGGCCTCGTCGGCGGCCTGTCCGCCGCGCATGCGGACTTCTGGTCCGACGCGGGCGCCAAGTTCAAGGGCGTGACCCTGCACGGCGTGACCGAGAGCACGCCGCCCTCGAACTACGTCAAGGACGTGCTCGCCAAGCAGTTCGAGGAGAAGACCGGCATCAAGGTCGAACTTGAAACCACCTCGTGGGACCAGATGTACGACAAGGCCATCAAGGACATGGAAGCCAAGACCGGCATCTATGACATGGTCTATATCGAGCAGGACATCGTCTACGCCTACCTGCAGCGCAACTTCCTGACCGACATTACCAAGACGCTCGCCGACAAGCCGGACCTCAAGGCGCCCGAGTTCGACGAGAAGAACTTCACCACCTTCGCCGACTATTTCCGCGGCACGGACAACGACCTCTTCGGCGTGCCGATGGAGGCCTTCATCAAGGTCTACCTCTACCGCAAGGACCTCTTCGACGATCCGAAGATCAAGGAGGCCTTCAAGGCGAAGACCGGCAAGGACCTCGCGCCGGCGAAGACGCACGAGGACTACACGGAGATCGCCGAGTTCTTCACCGAATACGGCAAGGAGAACGGCGGGCAGCTCTGGGGCACGACGAGCCAGGCCCATACCGGCCACCCCGCCTCTTGGTACGAATATGTCGAGTCCGTCGCACCGACCTTCGGCGTCTACAACTGGGGCATCAACGCCGACGACAACTACGGCGCCACCGTCGAGCACGGCGGCACGATGAACAGCGACAAGGCCAAGGCCGCGCTGAAGTACTTCCTGCACCTGCGCGACATCGCGCCGCCGGAATCGGCCGCCTCCACTTGGTCCGAGGTCGCCACGACCTTTGCCGCCGGCCGCGCGGCGCAAGGCCTCGTCTACGGCGAGAACGCCGCCTGGATCGCGTCCGACCAGTCGAAGTCGAAGGTCGTCGGCAAGGTCGGCATCGCGCTGCCCCCGCTGTCGGACGGCGTCATGGCGGACGCGGAATCGGGCAAGGGATATATCGGCTACTACGATGGCGGCGCCTTCGGCGTGCCGGTCACGGCCAAGAACCAGGACGCCGCGCTCCTCTTCCTCCAGTACATCGGCCAGAACTCGGTGCAACCCGACTGGGCCGTCGCCGCGCCGCGCATCACCAACACCGCCACCTACGACGACCCGAAGGTGAAGGAGATGGATACGACGCTCGGCGGCTACTACACGATGCTGAAGAACGACGGGAAGCTGTTCGCCGGCGCGCCGAAGTATCCGTTCCACGCGCAGGTCCGCGAGACCGTCGCGCCGATCTTCTACCGCATCCTGACCGGCGAGGTCGGACCGGACGAAGGCCTCGACGAGATGGCCGCCGCGACGGAAGAGGAACTGACGAGCCTCGGCTACCGCAAGTAGGCCGCAAGCCTCGAGGCCGCCGGCATCGCCGGCGGCCTCGCCGACGCTCTCCTCCGGGGCGGGCTGTTTTCGCCGCCTCGGAGCGACCGCGACCGAGCAGGGCGCCCGCCTGCGGGCCGCCGCACGCCCCCTCGGCGTGCGCCCTTCCCCTTGCCCGGATCCTCGACCGCGAGCCCCTCGAGAGGATGGTTCCCATGCGTTCCAACAAGGTCGGCTGGCTGCTTCTCGCCCCGACGATCGTCATCCTGGCGACCTTCGGCATCGTGCCGTTCGTCTACGTGCTCTACGTCGCGTTCCACCAGTGGAACCCGTTCGGCGCCAGCCCGGACATGATCTTCAACGGCGCCAACAACTTTCGCCGCCTCGTCTTCGACAAGGCGTTCCTCACGGCCATCTGGTACACGCTGAAGTTCGCCTTCTTCGCGGTCGCCTCCGAAGTCATCATCGGCTACCTCCTCGCTCAGCTCTTCATGAAGGAGTTTCCCGGGCGCGGCTTCTTCCGCACGATCCACACCCTGCCGCTGATCGTCGCCCCGATCGTCGTCGGCTCGGTCTGGCGCCTGCTCACGACGCCCTCGATCGGCATCATCCCCTACTATCTCAACGCCTGGTTCGGCTACGAGCTGAACATCGGGCGCGACGCCAGCGCCGCCTTCATCCTCACCGTCATCATGGACATCTGGCACTGGACGCCGCTCGTCACGCTGACGCTTCTCGCCGCCCTCGTGTCCTTGCCCAAGGAGCCCTTCGAGCAGGCCCAGATCGACGGCGCCAGCCGCTGGCAGGTGTTCTGGCACATCACGCTGCCGATGATCCGCCCGGCGATCCTCGCCACCGTCTTCATCCGCCTGATGGACGCGCTGCGCACGGTGGACGAGGTGTGGATGCTGACCGGCGGCGGCCCGGGCGCGGCCACCCGCTACATCGGCCTCCACATCTGGAAGGTCGTGTTCCCGAAGACCGACTACGGCTACGGCTCGGCGATCTCGGTGATCGTCCTCTACCTCACGCTCGTGATGTGCTGGATCCTCTACGTCGCCCTCGTCGCCCCCCGCACCCGCAAGAAGAGGACGTTCTGATGCGCCAATCCCGGCCCTTCGTCTCGATCCTCCTGTGGATCGCGCTCTCCTTCCTGACCCTCTTCCCGATCTACTGGCTGTTCGTGATCTCGGTGAAGCCGGCGGTGGACCTCTTCACGACGCCGAGCGTCTTCCTCGACACCGTGTTCTGGGACAACTACGCCAACGTCCTCGGCAACGAGACGCTGCGCCGCTACATGATCAACTCGATCATCATCTCCAGCGGCAACGCGGTGCTCTGCACGACGCTCGCCTTCATGGCCTGCTACGCGCTGTCGCGATACGACCTGGGCGGCAAGGAGAACATCTTCTTCTGGACGATCACCAACCGCATGGCGCCGGCGGCGGTCTTCCTCCTGCCCTTCTTCCTGCTGTTCACGCAGGTCTTCGCGATCGGGGACTTCAAGCTCTACGACACGCGGATCGGCATGATCCTCCTCTACTGCACCTTCAACCTGCCGTTTGCGATCTGGACGCTCCGGCCCACCATCGACGGGCTGCCGAAGGAGCTCGACGAGGCAGCGACCGTCGACGGCGCCTCGACCTGGCAGGTCATCCGCGAGGTGATCTTCCCGCTCGCGCGTCCGGGTCTCTCCGTCACCTTGATCCTCACCTGGGTCTTCGCCTGGAACGAGTTCCTGCTGGCCGCCACGCTGACGAGCTTCAACGCCCGCACCATCACCACGGGCCTGTCGGAATACGTCACCACCACCGGCACCGAATGGGGCACGATGGCCTCGATCGCCATCATCACCCTCATTCCCGCCCTCGTCGTCTTCGCCGTCGTGCAGCGCCACATCGTGGCCGGCCTCACCTTCGGCGCGGTGAAGGAGTAACGCCATGGACAAGACCGTCGACCTCGACGCCGCAGACGAGGAAGCCAGCACGAAGCCACCCGCGGTGCGCCATGGCTTTCTGCCGATCACCACCAACTGGTTCGACCGGCTCTTCATCGGGATCTACCTCTTCGTCGCGCTGGAGCTCCTCTGGATGCGCTTCCTGGAGCAGGCGGTCCCACTCACCGTCTGCCACGTCATCGCGATCGCGCTCGGCGCGCTGATCGTCTGGAAGGGCTGAGGCGGGCTCGCTCGCCCGGCTCGCCCGACACGCCCCTCACATTCCAAGGTTCCCCATGGCACAGGTCACCATCAAGAACGTCGTCAAGCGCTACGGTCAGGTGCAGGTCATGCACGGCGTCGACGTCGACGTCGGCGACGGGCAGTTCGTGGTGCTGGTCGGCCCGTCGGGCTGCGGCAAGTCCACGCTCTTGCGCATGATCGCGGGGCTGGAGCCGATCTCGGGCGGCACGATCTCGATCGGCGGGCGCGTCGTCAACGACGTGGCCCCCAAGGACCGCGACATCGCCATGGTGTTCCAGTCCTATGCGCTCTACCCGCACAAGACGGTGGCCGAGAACATGGGCTTCGCGCTCAAGATCAAGGGCGCGCCGAAGTCCGAGATCGAGCAGAAGGTCAGGAAGGCCGCCGGGATCCTCGACCTCGACAAGTATCTCGACCGCTACCCGAAGGAGCTGTCGGGCGGCCAGCGCCAGCGCGTCGCGATGGGCCGCGCGATCGTGCGCGATCCGCAGGTCTTCCTGTTCGACGAGCCCTTGTCGAACCTCGACGCCAAGCTGCGCGTCGCCATGCGCGTCGAGATCAAGGAGTTGCACCAGCGCCTGAAGACCACGATCGTCTACGTCACGCACGACCAGATCGAGGCGATGACCATGGCCGACAAGATCGTCGTCATGCGCGACGGACGCGTGGAGCAGATCGGCGCGCCGCTCGACCTCTACGACAACCCGGTCAATACCTTCGTCGCCGGCTTCATCGGCTCGCCCGCCATGAACTTCGTCCACGGGCGGATCGAGGCCGGCCCGAACGGCTCCGTCTTCGCCGCCGACGGCGGCGCTCGCCTGCCGCTCGGGCCGACCGAGGTCGAGCCCGGCCGCACGGTCACCTACGGCATCAGGCCCGAGCACATCGACATCGGACCGGGCGGCGTTCCCGCCCGCGTCTCGGTGCTCGAGCCGACGGGCTCGGAAACGCAGGTCTTCGCCAAGGTCGGCAAGGATTCGCTCGACGCCGTGGTCAAGGACCGCATCGGCGCGCAGCCGGGCGAGGAGGTCTCCTTCGTGATCGACACGCGCCGCGTCCATCTCTTCGACCGCGAGACGGGGCGCCGCCTGTGAGCGCCGACTTCACCGGCCGACGCGTCGTCGTCACCGGCGCCGGCAAGGGCATCGGGCGCGCCACCGCGCTGATGCTGGCAAGGCGCGGCGCCCGCGTCGTCGCGCTGACCCGCTCGGGTGCCGATCTCGAAACCCTGAAGGCCGAGACGGGCTGCGAGACGATCGTCGTCGACCTCGCCGATGCGCAAGCGACACGCGCCGCGGCGCGGCAGGCGCTGCCCGCCGACCTTCTCGTCAATTGTGCCGGCACGACCGAGCTCGAATCCTTCCTCGACGTCTCCGTCGAGAACTTCGATCTCCTCTACGCCGTCAACACGCGCGCGCCGATGATCGTCGCGCAGGAATACGCGCGCGAACGGGTGGCCGCGGGCAAGCCCGGCGCGATCGTCAACGTGTCGAGCTGCGCCTCGTTCGTCGACATTCCCGACCACGCCGCCTACTGCGCCTCCAAGGCCGGGCTCGACGGGCTGACCCGCGTCATGGCCAAGGAGCTCGGACCGAAGGGCATCCGCGTCAACGGCCTCCATCCCACCGTGACCTTGACGCCGATGGCGGTGAAGGCCTGGAGCGACCCGGACAAGGCCGCGGCGATGCTTGGCCGCATCCCGCTCGGCCGCTTTGCCGAGCCGGACGACATCGCCGAGGTGATCCTGTTCCTCCTGTCGGACGCCGCCGCCATGGTCCACGGCCTGTCGATGCCGGTGGACGGCGGGTTCATGGTCGCCTGAGGAAGACCGCGATGCGCGCCCACGGGTTCGCCAAGCCGGCGGACCGGCGCGCCCCGGCCTCCGGCCGCCACCCCTTCATCGACGCTTGAGGAGACCTCGCGATGTTTCAGGAGAAGTTCCGTCTGGACGGGCGCACGGCCGTCGTCACCGGGGGCGGGCGCGGCATCGGCCTGTCGATCGCCGAAGCCCTGGCCGAGTTCGGGGCGCGGATCGTGATCGCCGACATCGACCGCGCGGTCGCGGACGCCGGCCTTGCAGCCCTCAAGGACAAGGGTTTCCAGGCCGAGGCCCACGTCCTCGACGTGACGAAGCCTCGCGACGTCGAGGCCTTCGCCGAGAGGATCGTCGCCGCGCACGGGCGCGTCCACATCCTCGTCGCCAATGCCGGCATCGGCATGTCCGGCGTCGCGGCGGAGGATACGGAGGACGAGCGCTGGCTGAAGGTCAACGACGTCAACTACAACGGCGTCTTCTGGTGCAACCGCGCCTTCGGCCGGCACATGCTGAAGGCCGGAGGCGGCGCGATCGTCAACATCGGCTCGATGTCGGGCTTCATCTCCAACCGGCCGCAGAAGCAGACCTACTACAACGCCTCCAAGGCCGCCGTGCACCAGTTGACGTCGTCGCTCGCGGCCGAATGGGCCGACCGGGGCGTGCGCGTCAACGCGGTCGCCCCGACCTATATCGAGACGGAGATGACGCGCTACAGCGAGGGCAACGAGGGCATGATCGACGTCTGGCTGCGCGACACGCCGATGCACCGCATGGGCCAGCCGCACGAGATCGCCTCCGTGGTCCACTTCCTCGCCTCGGACGCCTCCAGCCTGATGACCGGCACGACGGTGCAGGCCGACGCTGGCTTCACCTGCTGGTAGGCCGCATGCCGCCCCGCCCGTGAACCGGCCGTCCGGGCCGGTTCACGGGCGGGGCGAACGCGTGGATGAGCGCCGCGCGGGCGAAACTACCCCTTCGCGATGATCTCCAGCGTCCCGTCGGAGGCTTGCGAGACGGCGAGCGCATCGTAGCCGGATACGCTCGGATGGGGCGTATCGAGCCGGTGGCTGTGGGTGGCGTCGATCACGAGCACCGTCGCACCCGCCGCCTCGCCCGCCCGGATCCCGGCGGGGGCGTCCTCGAACACGAGGCACTCCTCAATCGGCACGCCGAGCTTCCGGGCGCCGAGGAGGAAGCAGTCGGGCGCCGGCTTGCCGTTCGCCACGTCCTCGCCGGTCACCATCAGCGGGGGAACCGGCAGGCCGGCGATGGCGAGCCGCTTCTCGGCGAGCGCGCGCGGCGCCGAGGTGACGATCGTCCAGCGCTCCGGCGGCAGCGATTTGAGAAAGATCGCCGCGCCCGCGATCTCGACGATCCCCTCGACGTCGTCGATCTCGGCCTGCACCAGCCCGGCGATCTCCGCCTCCAGTACCGCCTCCGGAATGCCGACGCGGCGCATCGTCTCGATCGCCCGCATGCCATGGATCGTCGGCAGGAAGCTGTCGACGTCGATGCCCTGACGGCGCGCCCAGGCCCCCCACACCCGTTCGGCCGCCACGATCGAATTCAGGATCGTGCCGTCCATGTCGAACAGGAAGGCGCCGAAGCGACGGTCGGGAAAGGGATGCTGCGCCATGGAAACCGGAACCGGAGGAACAATCGCTCCTCCTTGCCGGAAAGCCGAGGGGGTCACAAGGGCGAGCGGCGTCCGCAGCCGGCAACCTTTCCCGTCCGCCCGATGTTGAACGGTTCTACCTAGATGGAGCAGGATATGATCGCGCAAGCTGTACTCTACCGACCGGAGGTCGAGTTCGTCGATCCCGGCGAGAGCGAAACCGTCGAGGGCCTGAAGGAGACGTTCGACACGATCCTGGAGCGCACCGCGGAAGACTACGGCCATGCCGTTCGCTCCGTGCACGCGAAGTCCCACGGCATCCTGGAGGGCGAGCTGCAGATCGACGAGGGTTTGCCGCCCGAGCTGGCGCAGGGTCTCTTCGCAAAGCCCGGCACCCACAAGGTGTTCCTGCGCATGTCGACCAATGCGGGCGACATCCTGCCCGACGCGATCAGCCTGCCGCGCGGTCTCGCGATCAAGGTGCTCGACGTTGCCGGCGAGCGGCTGCCCGGCTCGGAAGGGTCGGCGCAGGACTTCGTGATGGTCAACGCGCCGGTGTTCCAGGCTGAGAGCTCCAAGCAGTTCCTCGGCAGCCTCAAGCTCCTCGCCGCCACGACCGACCGGATCGAAGACACCAAGAAGGTCGCCTCGAAGGTGCTGCGCGGCGTGCGCACGGCGCTGGAGACGGTCGGCATCGAGAGCCCGACCGTCAACACGCTCGGCGGCGCGCCGAACGTCGAGCCGCTCGGCGAGACCTACTATTCCACGACGCCCTTCCGCTACGGCGACCATATCGCCAAGTTCAGCCTGAAGCCCGTCGCCCCGGCGATGACGGCGCTGACCGGCCACGAGATCGAGGTCGAAGGCCGCGACAATGCGGTGCGCGAGGCGGTGCGGCGAGAGATGGCCGGTCTCGACGCCGAATGGGAGTTCCGCGTCCAGCTCTGCCGCAATCTCGATCGGCAGCCGGTCGAGGATGCGACGGTCGCCTGGGACGAGACCGAGGCGCCTTTCCAGCGCGTCGGCACCATCCGCGCCAAGGCGCAGGACAGCTGGGACGACGCCCGCGTGCAGAAGGTCAACGAGGAGATGCGCTTCTCGGTCTGGACCGGCATTGCGGATCACCAGCCGCTCGGCAACATCAACCGGGCCCGCCGCGAGCCCTACCGCCATTCGGCCGACTTCCGCGCCCGGTTCAACGGCTGCCCCTATCACGAGCCGTCCTGATCGACCGGCAGCGAAAGGGCCGCGTTGTCGAACCGGCGCGGCTTTCGCGCGTTGCGTCCGAATGCAAGGAGACTTCGATCGATGACGCTTCGCCCGACCCTCACCGCCGCCGCGCTTCTCGCCGTTCTCGGCCTTGGTGCCTGCAAGGACAACGGCACGGTGGAAACCCAGCCCGGCGCCGGCTCGGCCGCGACGCAGACCCTGACGCAGAGCCAGCAGTCCTCCGCCTCGGACGGCAGCGGCGGCGACGCGCACGCCGGCCACTGACGGGCTCCCCAGCGATGGCGACCGGGTGTCTCGAACCCCGCATCCTCGCCGAGCGCCTCGACGGCTGGCCGGAAGGCCATTGCGAAGGCTCGTTCGAGGGGCGGCGCTTCGGCGTCACGCTGCATCGGTCCGGCGACGGTCGCCGGATCTGGCTCTACGGCGAGGAGCGGGGCGGCGGCGGCATCGTCAGCGCCAACCTCTACCGTCTGGCGGACGGCGAGGCGCTCCTGCGCCCCTGCGAGATGCCGGCGGAGGTGGTGGCCCGCTTCGTCCTCGGCTTCCGGCCGGAAATCCCGTCGTAACCTTTCGTTAACCTCGCGCGCCGAGGCTGCTCCCTTCCCGCAACGGACCGGAGACGCCCCATGCGCCGTTCATCCCCCTCGCCCCGCCTCGGCATCGCCTTCGGCCTTTTGGCCTTCGCCCTTCCCCTGATCGTGGTCGCCGCCGTCGCCTGACGACGGCGCGCAACGGGGACGGGCCGACGACGCGGGGCTCTTTTTTTTAAGAAGGAGCCTGTCCCATGAGCCAACGCCCCCATGTCGTCTGTCATATGACGTCCTCGATCGACGGCCGTCTGCACCCGAGCCGCTACACGCAGAGCCCCGACGGCGCGGTGAAGGACTGGAGCGGCGCCTACGAGGCGATCCATGAGACCCTGAAGGGCGACGCCTGGCTCGTCGGGCGCACCACGATGGCCGAGATGGCCAAGGGTGAGCCGCACCGGCCCGAGACGTTCGACAAGCCGGCCCGCCCGATCCACCGTGCGCCCCGCGCGGATGAGCGCCCGCTGGCGATCGCGCCAGACACCGCGGGCAAGCTGCATTTCCGCGGCCCCGACGTCGGCGGCGATCCGGTGGTCGTGCTTCTCGGCAACGGCGTGTCCGACGCCCATCTTGCCGAACTCGTCGCCGATGGCGTCAGCTACGTCGTCTCGGACGGGCCTGAGGTCGATCTGGAGAAGGCGCTCGAGGTCCTGTCGAACGCGTTCGGCGTCCAGCGCCTCCTCGTCGAGGGGGGAGCCGCGATCAACGGCTCGTTCTTCGCCGCGGGGCTCGTCGACGAGTTCAGCGTCGTGCTGGCGCCCGCGCTCGACGGTGGCACCGAGGTCGAGGGCATCGTCGCCTTCGGCAAGGAGGGACTGAAGGGCAAGGCCCAGTTGTCGCTCCAGTCGGCGGAAACGATCGAGGGCGGTGCGGTGCATCTGCGCTACCGCGTCCTGCCGGGCTGACGGCGGTCGAGGGGCCGCGACGCTGCCGGCGCGGCGCTTCAATCCACCGGAATGGTCGAATTTGTCGCGCCGAGCCGGATTTTTAGGCAGTCGATCCTTTTCGTGCTGCAATGCGAAACGCTAGGGTCCTTCCGTCGGATCGCCCCCAAGTGCGATCCGCGCCATTCCAACCGGAGATACGCCGATGCGTCGCCCCTCGTCCTTCCTGTCCGCCCTGTCGCGCCGCACGGTCCTCGGCCTGATGTCCGGCGCGATGCTGGCCGCCACGGCCGCGGGCGCCGCGGCCGAGACGGTGAAGGTCGGCATTATGTCGGGCGAGGACGAGGCGGTCTGGCAGGTCGTTACGCAGGAGGCGGCGAAGGCCGGGCTCACCGTCGAGACCGTCGCCTTTTCCGACTACGTCCAGCCCAACGAGGCGCTGGCGAACGGCGAGCTTCAGGCCAACGCCTTCCAGCACCAGCCCTATCTCGACGCGCAGGTGCAGCAGCACGGCTACGACATCGTGCCGGTCGGCTACACGCTGGTCCAGCCGATCGGCCTCTACTCGCGCAAGCACAAGAGCGTCGCCGAGATCCCGGAGGGCGGCTCGATCGGCATCCCGAACGATCCGTCGAACGCCGGTCGCGCGCTGAACCTTCTCGCCGCGCAGGGTCTCCTCAAGCTCCGCGACGGGGCCGGCATCCTCGCCACCGCGATCGACGTCGAGGAGAACCCGAAGAACCTCGAGATCCGCGAGCTCGACGCCGGCATCGTCGGCCGCTCGATCGACGATCTCGACGCGGGCGTCGTCAACACCGACTGGGCGCTGAAGAGCGGCATCGATCCGGCTCGGGAGCGGATCGCGCAGGAGCCGCTGGAGAACAATCCCTATCGCAACTTCATCGCGGTGCGCGCTGCCGACAAGGACGCGCCCTGGGTGAAGACGCTGGTCGCGGCCTACCAGACCGATGCGGTGAAGGCCGCGCTGAACGACGCCTACAAGGGCACGACGCTGCCCGCCTGGTAAGCGCCCGCCGCCCGTCCCCTTCGTTTCGCCCAGAGGGCCCGCCTTCACCGAAGGCGGGCCCGGATGCGTTTTCATCCGGCCGGCAGGCCTTTCCTTCCGCGTCGGCCTTCGGCATGTCCCACCCATGACCTCTCCCGCCCCCATCCTCAGCCTCGCCGGCGTGCGCAAGCGCTTCGGCGACCACACCGCCCTCTCGGACATCGACCTCACCGTCGGCTCGGGTGAAATCCTCGGCATCATCGGCCGCAGCGGCGCCGGCAAGTCGACCCTGATCCGCTGCATCAACGGGCTGGAGCGCCCGGACGCCGGCACGGTCGCGATTGAAGGACGCGAGATCCAGGCTCTGGGGGAAAGCGCGCTGAAGCCCGTGCGGCGGCGCATCGGCATGGTGTTCCAGCACTTCAATCTCCTCGCCAACCGAACGGCGGCCGAGAATATCGAGCTGCCGCTCATCATCGCGGGCATGGCGCGGGGCCCGCGGCAGGCCCGCGTGCGCGACCTCCTGCAGCTCGTCGGCCTCGAGGGCCGCGAGGACCGCTATCCCGCGCAGCTCTCGGGCGGCCAGAAGCAGCGCGTCGGTATTGCCAGAGCGCTGGCGCCGGAGCCGGCGATGCTCCTGTCCGACGAGGCGACCTCGGCGCTCGACCCGGAAACCACCGAGCAGATTTTGGCGCTTCTTGCCGACATCAACCGCCGCCTCGGCCTCACCATCCTTCTCATCACCCACGAGATGGACGTCGTGCGCCGCATCGCGGGCCGCGTCGTGGTGCTGGAGAACGGCCGGATCGCCGAAGCCGGCGAGACGTGGCGCGTCTTCGCCGACCCGCAGGCGGCCGTCACGAAGAGCCTTCTCGGGCATGACGCCGCCGCGCTGCCGCCGGGCCTCGTGCTGGCACCGGGTGGCTCCGGCGAGGCATTGATCCGCATCGACCTCGGCGGGCCTGATGCCGGCGCCCCGCTCCTGTCGGACCTCGGCGCGCGGTTCGGCGCCTCGGCCCGCATCCTGTCGGGCGGTGTCGAGCCGGTCGGCGGCGTTCCGGTCGGGCGCCTCTTCGTCGGCGTGACCCCGGCCCGGCCGGACGATCTCGAGCCGATCCTCGCCCATCTCGCCTCGTCCACCATCCGCACGGAGCTTCTCGGCCATGTCGTCCGCGCTGACTGACCTCCTCATCCGCGCGACGTGGGAGACGATCCTGATGACGCTGGCCTCCGGCCTCGTCTCGCTCCTCGTCGGCCTGCCGATCGGCCTCCTCCTCACAGTGACCGCCAAGGGCGGCATCTTGGAGGAGCCCTGGACGAACCGCATCCTCGGCAGCTTCGTCAACGCCTTCCGCTCGGTGCCCTTCATCATCCTCCTGGTCGCGCTGATCCCGCTGACGCGCCTCATCGTCGGCACCTCGATCGGCACCTATGCCGCGATCGTGCCGCTCTCGATTGCCGCGATCCCCTATTATGCCCGGATCGCCGAGGTGAGCCTTCGCGAGGTCGATCCGAACCTCGTCGAGACGGCGCGCGCCATGGGCGCCGGGCGCTGGACGATCGTGCGGCACGTCCTCCTGTCGGAGGCGATGCCGGGCCTCGTCGCGGGCTTCATCGTGACGCTGATCACGCTGGTCGGCGCAACGGCGGTGGCCGGCGCGATCGGCGCCGGCGGGCTCGGCGACCTTGCCATCCGCTACGGCTACCAGCGCTTCCAGACCGAGGTCATGGTGGCCGTGGTCGCCGTCCTCGTCGTCCTCGTCTGCCTCCTGCAGTGGGCGGGCGACCGGCTCGTCGCCCGGCTCGATCACCGGCGCTGACGGATCAGGAGAAGAGGCGCTCCGCCGCGCCCGCGCCGGACGCCTCGATCTCGGCCGGCGAGGGAGCGCGCAGGAGACGGATCGCCTCGTCCCCCCAATCGATCAGCCCGGCGTCGCGGAACTGGCCGAGCCAGTAGTCCATGCACCAGCGCCCATGCCGCTCGCGAAACAGCGCGGCGTTGCGCAGGATGTGGTCGAAGTGGTGGAGCGGGGGCACCCGGACCGGGTGATGCTGATGATAGCACCGCGCCCCCGCCGTCCAGAAGAACGGCAGGCCGGAGGCGGCCATGCGCACGGCAAAGTCCGTCTCCTCGCCGCCATAGCCGACGAAGCGCTCGTCCATGCCGCCCACCGTGTGCCAGCGCGCGGCGGGCAGCGCGAAGGAGAGGCCCCAGAGCTCGCCCGCATCCGGCTCGCGGCGCACGCCCCGGATCGGCACGGCGGGCTTGGACGGGTGGACGCGGCCGAGCGCGTCGAGCCGCGCGAAGTCGAGCCCGGCCTCCGCCGCGCCGGCCGGAAGATAGAGGACCTCACCGAGAAACAGGCCGTCCTGCCTCTCAGCGGCCGCGCGATAGGCCTCGACCACGGTCGGTGAGGGGATGCAGTCGACGTCGAGGAAGATCAGGAGGTCCGACGCCGCCGTTTCGGCCGCCCGGTTGCGGGCCGCGGCGAGCGGCATCGGCTCGCCCGGCACCATGACGTGGCGCACAGGGCAGCCGGGATCGGGCAGATCGGCGAAAACCGCGTCCTGCATCCAGGCGATCACGAGTTCCGACGGGCGCTGCGTCTGGAGGGCGAGCCCCTGCATCAGGCGGGCGAGGTGATCCCGCCGCCCGCGTACCAGCGTCAGGACGCTGGCTTGCATGCGGCCCTCGCCTTGTCGCGGAAGTGGAGGACGCCCTCGATCACGCCGCGCGCATGGGTGTTGCGCGCGACATAGGAGTGGCGAAGCGCCGGCATGGCGGCGAGGCCGTCGGAGAAGTTGCCGACGATGATCGCCTGCGGAATGGTGCGCAGCATCTCGATGTCGTTGCCCGAGTCGCCGGCGACGAAGACGGCGTCCTGCGACAGGCCGAGCCGCGTGCGCACGAAGTCGACCGCGGTGCCCTTGGAAGCGCGGATCGGCAGGATGTCGAGATAGCGTCCGTGGCTGTGGATCACCGAGCATTTCAGCCCGGCCCGCTCCAGCGCCGCGCGCACCCGCCCGACGATGCCGGGCTGCCCCTCGGTGAAGTAGCTGAGCTTGTGGGCGCGCTGCTCGAGCGGCGCCTGCGGCAGGAGGCCCGGCACCCGTGCCAGCGCCCGGCGCGCCTCGTCCCGGTCCCAGGCGCGCGAGACGATGGCGCGCCACTCGGCGTCCTGCGTGTAGGTGGTGCCGTTCGGGTCGAGGTGATGGATCTCCGAGCCGACCGAGGAGATCACGACCTGCGGGCGCGGCGCGTCCTGCTGTTCGAGGATCGCGAGCGCCGAGTGGAACGAGCGCCCGGTCGCGACACCGAAGGCGAGCCCCGGCTGGCGCTCGCGCCAGGTGCCGAAGGTGCGCACGCCGTCGGCGCAGCCGACGAGCGTGTTGTCGATATCGCAGATGAGAAGCTGCTCAGGCCGCGTCGCGGCGTCGCTGAGGGTCGTGAGGGAGCCGAGTAGCGCATGGTAGCGCGCGGCGTGGCGCGTCCAGTCGTAGGCCGCCGCAACCTTGTCGCCCGCGGCCGCGAAGCGCACATAGACGGCCTCGTCCGACAGGATCGTCAGCGCGGCCTCGGCGATCGCCGCGTCGAGACGCGGGTTCACGAGGATGCCGTTGCCGCACATCTCGACGATGTCGTTGGGCCCGCCGGAATCGGTCGCGACCAGCGGCAGGCCGGCAGCCGAGGCTTCGAGCAGCGTCAGGCCGAAGGGCTCGTTCAGCGCCGGGTTGACGAAGAGGCCGCCGCGCGCCTTGGCGTGGGCGTAGATCGCTGGCACGTCCTCGGGCCGGTGGTGCTTCGGATAGGCGACGCGCCCGTAGAGGTCGTAGCGGTCGATCAGGGCGAGAAGCTCGGCGACGGTCTCGGCCATGTCGCCGTCGAGCGTCGCGTAGTCCTCGCGCGCGCCGGCGAACAGGACGAGATTGGCGCGCTCCTGCAGCGCCGGGCTTTCGCCGAAGGCCCGCACCAGGGCGGCGAGGTTCTTCTTGGCGACCGGCCGGGCGAGAGCCAGGATCACCGGCTTGTCCGGCTCGCGCAGGAAGCGGGCGATGGAAGCGTCGACGCGTGCGCAGGTCGGCGCGCCGGCAAAGCGCTGGAGATCGCTGCCCGGCGCGAGGATGCGGATCCGCCCGGGCTCGTACGCCTCGTAGCCCATCCACTGCACCTCGGCCTCGTCGCGCGAGGAGGCGATCACCAGCGAGGCGTCGGCGAGCGCCGCGTTCTCGGCCCCGATGCGCCGGTCGAGCGCCGCGTCGTCGCCGGGCCGGAGGCCGAGCGTCTCGCGCTTCACACGCCCCAGCGAGTGGGCGGTGAAGACGAAGGGGATGCCGAGCCGCGCCTCCACGATCGCGGCAACGCTCGCGGCGTCGGCATAGTGGGCGTGGAGGACGTCGGGGCGCCGGTCCCCGGCCTCGATGAAGGCGACGAGCGCGTCGGCGAAGCTGCCAACCTCGGTATGGAGCGCTTCCTTTTCGAGATAGGCCGGGTCCTCGGTCCAGAAGCGGACAATCTCGGTCTTCCCGTCGATCCGCTCGAAGCCTTGCGCGTAGTCGGCGCCGAGACGCATGTCCTCGAAGCGGCGCGTGGCGATCACGATGCGGGAGACGGCGGGGTCCGCCGAGGATGCCGCCACGAGGTCCAGGAGGTAGCGGATATGCCCGCCGGTATCGGCCGTCAGCCCGTATTCCACGTCCTTTGCGCGCAGGCACCCTTGAAGTGCGACATGAAGAATGAACATGGCTCTCTCCAACCCTTGACGCAAAACCACTCGAACAGATCAGAGCAACGGCTCATGCAGGTAAATCCAACGGCGAAGCCCGGTAAAAATATCCGGGTCGCCCAAGTTGCTCCGACAATATTTCCGGTGCCACCCAAAGATCACGGCGGGACGGAGAGAGTCATCCACGATCTCTCCATTGCGCTCCAAGACCTCGGAGTCGAGGTAACGCTATTGGCCCCGGCGGACAGTGCGACCGATGTACCAAGGGTCGGAATCTGGCCGAGTTTGTTTAGCTTGGAAGCGAAATACGGGGCTGTGCCGCCCTCCATCCCCGCCGTCCTGGAAGCGGCGCGGATGGAGGACCTGCGCACGCGTCTCGACGCCTTCGACATCGTCCATTGCCACGGCGAGTTCTTCCATGCGGCGCTGCTCGGCGAGCGCCGCCGGCACAGCCTCACCACCATCCACTGGCGGGTGGACGAGCTCGACCGGGAAATCTTCTTCCAGACCTTCCCGGACCTTCCCGTCGCCGCGATCTCGGGCGCGCAGGAGGCGATGCTTCCGGCCGCCAACCGGGCCGGCGTCGTCCATCACGGCATCGCAGAGGACCGCTATGCGCTGGCGGACGGCGCGGGCGGCTATCTCGCCTTCGTCGGCCGGATGACCGACCAGAAGCGGCCCGACCGGGCGATCCGGGTCGCCGACGCCGCGGGCCGCCCGATCCGCCTCGCCGGCACGGTGGATGTCGGCAATCCTACCTATTTCGAGCGCGAGGTGCGCCCGCTCCTGTCGGACACGGCGACCTATGTCGGCCCGCTCGGAGATGCTGCGAAGGGCGAGTTGCTCGGTGGTGCCGAGGCGCTGCTCTTTCCGATCGACTGGCCGGAGCCCTTCGGCCTCGTGATGATCGAGGCGATGGCCTGCGGCACGCCGGTCGTCGCCTGGGACCGGGGCTCGGTCCGCGAGATCGTCGACGAGGGCGTCACGGGCTTCGTCGTGTCGAGCGAGGCGGAGGCCGTCGAGGCGATCGCAAGGGCCCGGGCCCTCGACCGCGCGGGCGTGCGTCGCCGCTTCGAGGAGCGGTTCACCGCCCGTCGCATGGCCGCCGACTACCTCGCCCTCTACCGCAAGCTTCTGGACCGCTGATGCGCACCGCCCTCATCGCCTGGGACTACCCGCCCGCCCCGAGCGGCCTCTCGACCGCCGCGCGCGAGATCGCCGAAAGCCTCGTCGCAAGCGGCGCCGACGTGACCGTGCTGACGCTCGACCGGCGCGGCGTGTCGAAGGCGGGCGGCGTGCGGATCGTCGGCGCCGAACCCGCCGCAGGCGGCGGCATCGCGCGGCTGCGCCTCTACGGCGCGGTCGGGCATCTGGCCGCGCCGCTCGCCGTCCGCCGCGCGATCCTCGCCGAGCACGCCCGACGCCCCTTCGACGTCGTCGAGGCGACGAACTGGTATGCGCCCGCCTGCCTTCTCGCCCGCCGCCCACCGATGGCTCTCGTCACGCGCAATTCGACGCCGGCCGCCTTCTCGCGCGAGCCGGCGGACACCTTGCGCGACCGGCTCGACGGCTGGGCGGCCGACCGGCTGGAGGCGCGGCAGGCGCGCGGCAGCCATGGGCTCATCTCCAACACCGCCGACCACGGGCGGCGCATCGCGGCCGAATACGGGCTGGTCGAGGGCGACCGGCCGCATGCCGTGATCGGTCTCAGCCTGCCGCCCGCCATGCTGGCCCGCGCGCGAGCGGCGGGCTATCCCGGCGCCGCCGACGGCGAGCCGATCCGCCTTCTCTTCGTCGGCCGGCCGGAGCACCGCAAGGGCTTCGACGCGATCCTCGGGGCGGCGGAGATCCTCGGCCGCGAGGCGGACGCGGGCACCCTGCCCCCGTTCCAGGTCCGGCTGGCGGGCGTCGACGGGTCAGCGCTCGACGGCGTGGCGGCAGGGCCTAGCGCGCGCCTCGAACCGCTCGGCCGCCTGCACGAGGACGATCTCGCGCGCGAATACGAGGCGGCGCACGCGGTCCTCGCCCCGTCGCGCTACGAGAGCTTCGGCCTCGTCTACCAGGAGGGCATGGCCTACGGCCGGCCGATGGTGGCCTCGATGGAGGATGCCAGCGCCCGCGAGTTCGTGGGCGCGACGGGGGCCGGCGCCATGGCGCGCGAGACGACGGGGCCCGCGCTCGCCGAGGCGCTGCGCCCGGTGATCGCCGAGGCCGGTGTGCGCGAGACCCTGCGCCAGCGCGCGCTGACGGCGGCCGGCCGCTTCACCCGCGAGACGCTGGGGCGAGAGACGCTGGCGCTCTACGAGGAGGCGATCGCGCGCTTTCAGTCACAAAAGGGCTGAAGCAGGGCGTCCTCCTCCTCGAGCCGCCCCGCGCCGGGCGCCATCGCCTCGTAGGCGCGCGAGCGGGTCTCGACCCGCGCGCGGGACAGATGGTGGTCGATCGCCCCATGCAGCGCGAGGAGGCTGCGCTGCCACGGCCGGTCCGGCCGCTCGTGGACGCGGCCGGCATAGCGGACCTCGCGTCGGTTGAGCCGGTACTGCGTGTCGGGAAAGAGGTCGGCGAGGCGGCCGTCGACGAGATTGCGCCGCGGCAGGCCGACCGACACGGCGCCGCCCGCCTCGGCCAGCCTTGCGAGCGCCGGCAGAAGCGCGGCCGCGGCCGGCTCCAGCGTCTCGTCGGTGTCGAGCTGCAGCATCCACGGGGCGGGCGAGAGATCCTGCAGCGCGTTGCGCTGGGCAGCGAAATCGCCCGCCATCGGGCGGCGCGCAACGAGGATACCGGGCTCCGCCGTAAAGGCCGGTCCTTCGCCGTCGACGAGGATCACAATGGTCGCCCCCATCGCCAGGTGCAGGCGGAGCATCTCCCGTGCCGCGTCCCATTCCGCGGCCCGGCACATTAGTCCCATCGCGATGGGGTCGGCGCAATTTTCATCGAGATACGCGAGGTCGGCCTCGGCAGCAAGATCGGCATGCGGATGGGCCAGCGCCGCGCGCTGCGCGGCATCCGCGGGGGTCGCGCCGCGGCGCCAGCGCGTGGCGGCGGCGCGCAGCGTGAAGATGTCGAGGCCGTACGGGGCGTCCCGGTCGAGGCGGAACCGCTCGGCGGCCATTGCCGCGCCGAGATGCTCCAGCGCGTCGGGCCCCTCCGCCCGGTCGGTCAGGACGCCGCAGAAGCTGCAGGCCAGCGCGAAGCGCCGCGTGGCGCCGTCCGGCCAGGACAGGTGCCGGTTGCTCGGCGCAAGCGCCCGGCCGCCGCACAGGAAGCAGCGCGGCGTGGGTGCGCTCATGCGGCGAGCGAGTTGGCGAGCGGATGGAGGCGCAGGAGGCCGCCCGCCGCCATCGCCTCGAACCAGCGTCGCTCGCGCGCCCAGTCGTGCCCCTCCCAGCCCTCGAAGCCGAAGCCATGGACGTCGATCTCCACCATGCCGCCATAGCGGCGCAGGAGATGGAGCGACACGAGGAAGCCGGTGCTCGGCGGCGGCGGCGGGCTGCCGGGCGTGTGGATCAGCGCCGCCGCCTCGCGATGGACGGTGGCGGGCAGCAGCGTGATCGGCCGGCCGAGCGGGCGCAGCAGCGCCTCCGCCTCGTCGGTCCAGTCGCGCCCGTCCTTGCTCATCGGCGTCGGAGAAGGCGGCTTACGGGGAAAGGGAAACAGGAAGGTCTCGGCGGCCCGCACCACGGGACGATCGAGAAAACCCGGATCGTCCAGCCATTCGCGCATCTGCCCGCCGTGGTTGACGAGGGCGAGATGGGTCACGCGGCGCCCCGCACGGGTCCCGAAGCCGGCGGCGTTATTGAAGCGCACCACCCAGTCGGCGGCGTCGATCGCCGCGCCGCAGTCGCCGAGTTCCGGCGCGTTGCCGACGATCGCGATGCGACGCGGGGTTCGGCGCAGGGGCGAGGGCCCGCCACGCGGTGTATCCGACATCAGCCCGTCCTCGTTTCCGTCCGCCAGTCCCGCTACATGCCCCCGTGCCGCCCGAAGGAAAGGGCGAACCTGCGTCACTTCGCGCGGAGCACGGTGACAAAAGCGAAGGGAGCCATAGATTCTCCCACCTCGCATTCCGCCGGACGGGGGTTCGGCGCGGGAGACCCAAGGGGAACGCTCAGCCGTGCCGAAGCCGATCACCTTCTTCGTCCATCACCAGGGGCGTGGCCATGCCAACCGCACCATGGCGCTGGTGTCCGAGTTCTCGCGCGACCGGCCGGTCTCGGTGATGACGGCGGGGCCGCACCTCTTCGACGGCTTCCGGCGCGACATCGAGATCGTGCCCCTGCCCAACATGATCGGCGCGGCGGTGCCGACGCCGCGCCTCTACGCCGAGCCGACGCCGCAGGTGATGCACTGCGTGCCGCTCGGCCTTGCCGAGATGCGGCGCACGATGCGCACCATCCTCGACCACCTCGACGAGCGCGAGGTCGGGCTCTTCGTGGTGGACGTCTCGTCCGAGATCGCGCTCCTGTCGCGCATCGCGAGCGTTCCCGCCGTCCAGATCCGCATGCACGGCGACCGCTCCGACATCGGCCACATCGGCTCCTACGAGGCCTCGGTCGGCATGCTCGCGCCCTTCGACGAGCGGCTGGAGCAGGACGACTATCCCGTGCATCTGCGCGCCAAGACCTTCTATTCCGGTGGCCTGTGCACGACGCTCGACGCGGTGCCGGAGAAGGCCGAGGCGCGTCGCCGCCTCGGGCTCGACCCGACCCGCGAGATCATCGTGACCGTGACGGGCGGCGGCGGCAGCGGCACCCCTTACGCGCCCCTGACCGTGGCGGCCCGCGCCGCGCCGGATGCGCTCTGGCTGACGCTCGGGCCCACCCACCGCGAGGGGCACGAGACGGATTTCGCCAACCTGTCCGAACTCGGCTGGGTGCCCGGCGTGACCGATTATCTCGCCGCCGCCGACATCGTGATCGCGTCGGCCGGCGACAACACGATCCACGAGGTCGCGCGCGTCGGCGCCCGGCTGATCGTCATGCCGGAATGGCGCTATTTCGGCGAGCAGACGCGCAAAGCCGAGGCGCTGGTGAAGCTCGGCGCGGCGGTGACCGGCCCGATCTGGCCGGGCGATCTCGCCGGCTGGCAGGCGCTTCTGGCCGAGGCCCGCGCGCTCGACGGCGAGGCGATCCGCACGCTCCACGAGCCGGAGGCCGCCCAGCGCGCCGCCGGCTGGCTGGAAGGGCTGACGGACGAGCTCTGGGAGGGCGCGAAAAGCCGGGACGAGGCGGCCCCCGCCCTCAAGGTCGTCGGCTGACCCCAGCATGGCGACGCTTCTGACGGTGCTTCGCGGCGGTGGCCGCTACGACGCGCTTTGGGTCGAGCGGCTGGCGCGCGGCACGCGGCGCTTCGCCCCCGCCTTCACCCGCATCCTCTGCCTCACCGACATGGATCTCCGCGTCGAGGGCGTGGAAGCCGTGCCACTTCGGCACGACTGGCCCGTCTGGTGGTCCAAGATGGAAGCGTTCCGGCCGGGCCTCGCCACCGGCACCACGGTGCTCTGCGACCTCGACACGGTGTTTGCGGGCGATGCCTCGGCGCTCGCCGAGCCGGGCCTTTGCGCGATGGAGGACTATTTCCTGAAAGGCCGCGTCTCCACCGCGCTCCTGCGCTGGGAGGGCGACGAACTCAGGCGCCTCTACGAGACCTTCGCGGCCGAGCCGGAGCGCTGGATGCAGCCGGGCTCCTGCGGCGCCGTGCCCAACAGCGTCCATGGCGACCAGGTCGTGGTGGATCATCTCCTGCGGCGCGAGGACCGGGTGCCGCCCTTCCTGCAGGCGCGCCATCCCGGCCTTCTCGACTTCTACGATCCCGCGACGGAGCGGCCCGGCCCCGTCGTGATCTTCATCGGCCAGTCCAAACCCGACCTTGCGGGCGAGCCGGTCGCCTCGCTCTGGCGGGGCGAGGCCGCCTGATCACAGGAACGCGTGCGCCCCCATCCACAGCGCCATCGCGACCATCATCACGTTCTCGGTAAGCGAGACCGGCCCAAGCGGCACGTTGGACGAGCCGCCGACGCAGGCGCATTTCAGCTCGCGCCGGTCGATATAGACCGCCTTGAACACCGAGACCGCGCCCACCGTGCCAATGAAGAGGGCGACCGGCACGGACACGAACGTCAGGGCGCCCGCCAGCATCAGGACGCCCGCGAGCCCTTCGGCGAAGGGGTAGATATAGGAATAGGGCACCCAGCGCTTGGCCAGGAGATCGTAGTTCAGGAACATCGTCGCGAAGGTCTCGACGTTCTGCAGCTTCTGGACGGCGAGTAGGCACATGGCGACCGCGATGAACCATTCCACCGTGCGCGCGGTGAACGGCGTGCCGAGGGCAGCGTAGCTGATTGCGAGCGCCATCAGCGCGCTCATGGCGAAGATCGCGATCACCGGCTTGTAGGTCGTCGCCTTGGGATCGGCGACGGGCTTGCCGAAGTAGCGGCGCGTGTCGTCGTAGCCGCCGATCCGCTCCCCGTCGATGAAGATCTGCGGCGTCGTCTTCACGCCGTGCTCGGCCTTGAACGCGTCCGTTTCCTCGCGCGTGCGCAGGGGATGGTCCTCCACCTCGAAGCCCTGTCGCTTCAGGAGATCGAGCGCCTTCAGCCCATAGGGGCAAGTGTGTTTCGCCATCACCATGCGATGGATCGCGGCGCGGCGGTGGCTGGCGGTGGGGGAGATGGCGGCGGACATCGGGGCGGCTTTCGCAAGGGATGGCAGGAAGGAGGGCCGCACCCGATATAGGGTCCGTACCATGGTACGGAGTCAAGCGATGACGGGATGGACGATCGGGGGCCTTGCGGCGGAGGCCGGCGTCGGGGTCGAGACGGTGCGCTTCTACCAGCGGCGCGGCCTTCTCGACGAGCCCGAGCGCCCCGCGGGCGCCGGATCGGCGGGCGGGCACCGCCGCTACGACGAGCGGGATGCCGAGCGCCTGCGCTTCATCCGCGCCGCCAAGGTCGCCGGCTTCACGCTGGGCGAGATCGCCGAGCTTCTCCGGCTCGACGCGGTCCGGGACCGGCCCCGCGCGCGCGAACTCGCCGAGGCGCGGGTGCGGGCGCTGGACGAGCGCATCGGCGAGCTGACCGCCGCGCGCGACCGGTTGCAGCATCTGGCCGCCGCCTGCCGCGGGGGGACGGATGGCCCCTGCCCGATCGTCTCCTCGCTGGCGGGGGGCGGCTGAGCGAGCCTGCCGCGTTGCCGCAGCCGCGCATCGATTCCCCGGCTTCTTCGTTGCACGGCCAAGCAATCAACCCATCCGAGGCCAGAGCCATGAGCGAGACCGCCGAGAAGACCGATCCGAAGCTTTGGGAAAGCGTGAAGAAGAAGGTGACCAAGGGCGCCAAGGGCGGGAAGCCGGGCCAGTGGTCCGCCCGCAAGGCGCAGCTTGCCGTCCACGAGTACAAGGAGGAAGGCGGCGACTACAAGGGCGAGAAGTCCGAGGACAACAGCCTGCACCAGTGGTCGGAAGAGGACTGGGGCACGAAGTCCGGCAAGGAGAGCGGCAAGACCGGCGAGCGCTACCTGCCCAAGAAGGCGCGCGAACACCTGACCAAAGAGGAATACGAGCGCACCACCGCCAAGAAGCGCCGCGACACGAAGAAGGGCGAGCAGTTCTCCGCCCAGCCGAAGGATGTGGCCAAGAAGGCCGCTCCGTTCCGCAAGCACGGCCACGAGGCGACGAAGGCCGAACTCTACGCCGAAGCGAAGAAGCGCGGCATCGACGGCCGTTCCAAGATGACCAGGGCCGAGCTCGAAAAGGCGCTGGCGGCTTGAGAGCCCGTCCGGAACGTCTCCGGCGAAGGATCGGCAAGGGATGTTCGTCGCCCACGAGGCGCCGAACGCGGTCGATGCCGGTGGCATTGTCGAGGATCGGCAACGAAAGGAGCGGCGGACAGCACCGCCGCGCCGACCCGGCGGACGTTTCGGCCGGGCTTTGAGAGCCGCCTAGAAGTCGCCGAGGCTGAGCTGCGGCGACGGCGGGGCCCGGCGCCTTGCCGTCGCCGGCTTGATCGGGGGTTTCGCCGATGCCTTGGCCGGAGGCGCCGGGCGGCGCATGCGCTGGAGCGCGGCGTCGCGCGCCTTGGCTTCCGGCGCCTCCGGGTTTTCGGTCAGCCACTTGCCGCGCTTGATGACCTCGTTCACCCGGCCCTGGTTGACGCCGAGCTGGAAGGCGATCTCCTGCTGGGTCTGCCCAGTGGTCTCGTGCAGATGCAGGATCTGGCGCGCGAGTTCGGGCGTCATCTTGCGTCCTGTGACCCGGCGGGCGGGATTGAGCGAGCGCTTCGCCTTGTCGCGCTTGCGTAGCAATTCCAGGACATCGAGCGCCGAGCGCAGACCATGCGCCTTCAGCGCGTCCTCGAACTCCTTCAGCGTCGTCACGACCGCCTCCCACGAACCGGGCTCTCGAGAAGGAAACTGAGGCGTTTCAACCGGTTCTTCAAGGGCCAAGCGTTGCCGGAGCCTTCCGGTGGCCCCTGGGCTCGCGTATGCGCTGGGAAACGACACGGAGCCCGGAGACGCCACGGTGAACGCGCCCATCCACCTCGACTTCGACACGCTGCGCCGGCGCATCGCGGCGATCCTCCGGCGCGGCGGCCTCGCGCCGCTCCATGCCGAGGCGCTCGCGCGCGTCATCGCGGCCGGCGAGCGGGACGGCGCGAAGTCGCACGGGATCTACCGGATCGAGGGGTGCCTGCGCACGCTGAAGGCCGGCAAGGTCTCGGCAGACGCCGAGCCCGAACTCCTCGACGACGGGTCCGGCGTCATCCGCGTTGCGGCCGGCGGCGCCTTCTCGCCGGCCGCCTTCGAATGCGGCGTGCCGCGACTTGTCGAGCGCGCGCGCGCGCTCGGTCTTGCCGCGCTCGCGATCAACGACTGCGTCCACTTCTCGGCGCTGTGGCCGGAGGTCGAGGCGCTCGCCGGGCATGGCGTCGCCGCGCTGGCGCTCTGCCCGAGCTATGCGACCGTCGCGCCCGCAGGCGGCACGCGGCCGCTCCTCGGCACCAACCCGCTCGCCTTCGCCTGGCCGAGGCCCGGCGCGGAGACCCCTTACGTCTTCGATTTCGCGACCTCGGTCGCCGCGCGCGGCGAGATCGAATTGCACCGCCGCGCCGGCAAGCCGCTGCCGGACGCCTGGGCGATCGATTCGCAGGGCGCGCCGACCAACGATCCGGCGGCCGCGCTCGCCGGCGCCATGCTGCCGTTCGGCGGCCACAAGGGTTCGGCGATCGCCACGATGATCGAGCTTCTGGCCGGCGCGATGATCGGCGATCTGACGAGCCGCGGCGCGCTCGACGCGCTCGGCACGACGACGCTCGCGCCCCGCCACGGCGAACTGATCCTCGCCTTCAGCCCCGAGCGCTTCGCCGCGGGACGGCCGGGCGATCCGTTCGCGGCCGGCGAGGCACTGTTCGGCGCGATCCTCGACCAGGGCGCGCGCCTGCCCTCGCAGCGGCGCTTTGCGGCGCGCGCCCGCGCGGCGGCGGAGGGGATCGCGCTCACGCCCGACGAGGTGGCGCTTCTCGACCGGCTGGAGGCGGGCGGCCTCGACGCGGTGTCCTGACGGTCGGCCGATCCTGAAAAGATCGATCGCGATGGAAACGGATCGGCGAGGAATGTGACGTAGGGTTGCATCCGAACGAATTCGGGGTTCCTCGTGACGAAGCCCAGACTCCAGCGCCTCATGGGTGTCGGCGTCGCCACCGCGCTGATCGCGTGCGTGGCGACAGCCGCGCTCGTGTGCGCGTGGCAGCTTCGGGTCTACACCCAGCGCGAGGAGGCGCTGGCGCAGTTCGGCCATTTCTCGACCTCGATCGAACTCATGGGCGCGACCTCGTCGGAGCGCGGCCAGTCCGTGCTGGCGATGACGCTGCAGGGTGACGACGAGCGCCTGCTGGGCGAACTCGCCGCCACGCGGTCGAGGATGGAGATTCTCTGGAGCGAACTTCTCGCGGTGACAGAGGAGGAGCGCGAACGCAGCCCCATCCTCCAGGACGACGTCGACGCCTTCCGGAAGATTTTGGCCGACGGCCGCGCGCGCGTCGACGATCTCCTCAGCCTGCCGCCGGAGAAGAGGCCGCCTGCCGAGGTCGAGCGGTCCATCCGGACGATCTATGCCGCCGCGAATCAGGCCCGGACGCTGCGAGACGATCTCGGCGAGATCCTGATCGGCCTGACGCCCGACCTGACCCCGTTCATGACCGCCGCCATGGCCGCCAGCGATCTTCGCGAATATGCCGGGCGCATCCGCTCGCTGGTCGCGATCCGGTTGAACGCCGGCGGCACGCCGAGCACGGCCGCCGCTGCGGAGTTCGCCTCGATGCTCGCGCTCACCGACCTCCTGCAGCAGCAGATCGAGCACTACGCAACGCCCTTCATCGCCGATCCCGTCATCGACCGCGCCATGACCGCGGTGACCTTCAGCTACTTCGCCGGCGCGCGCGCCTACGCAGAAACCGTCTTCGCAGCGCCGGTCGTCGATCCAGCCATCAGCGTCGAGTCCTTCAACAGGCGTTACAGTCCGGCGGTTCGCACGACGGAAGCGCTACGCGATGCGATCCTCGAGGTCGCGCGCGATCGCCTCGCCTCCGAGCGCGACCGGAGCCTGCGCTTTGCCGTCGCCAGCCTCCTGTCTGCCGTGATCGGCACGGTGGTCGGCGTGACCTCGCTCGTCGTCTTCGACCGCGGCGTGTTCCGCCCGCTCCTCCAGGCCCGTGCCCGCATGGCCCGCATCCTTGCGGGCGACCTCGACGCGGCAGCGGGAAGAATCTCCGCGCCGTTCCGCGAGATGACCGACCTGGAACGCGACATCGAGAAGCTGCGCCGCCAGCAGATCGAGCTGAAGCGGCTGGAGGACGAGCGCGAGGTCATGGCGCGCGAACTCCGGCGCCTTGCCACCACCGATCCGCTCACCGGCCTGATGAACCGCCGCGCCTTCGAGACCGAGGTCGCCGGGCTCTTCGCCGAACCGGCCGCCTGGGGGGCGGGTCTCGGCATCGTCATGATCGACATCGACCACTTCAAGTCGATCAACGACCGCTTCGGCCATGCGGTCGGCGACGCGATCCTCAAGGAGTTCGGGCGCTTCCTCCTCCGGGCCGCTCCGACGGGCAGCCGCGTGGCGCGCTTCGGCGGCGAGGAGTTCGTGCTGGCGCTCGCCGACATGGCCCGCGACGAACTCTATGCGCGCATCGAGGGGCTGCGGCTGCGGCTCGCCGGCACGGTGCTTCTCGACGAGCCGAGCCTGTCGGTCACCGCGAGCTTCGGCGTCCATTGGGTGCCCGCCGGCGGCCGGCTCGACTGGGACGCGTTCCACCGCGTCGCCGACGCCCACCTCTACCAGGCCAAGCGCAACGGCCGGAACCGGGTCGCCTGGAGCGCCTGACGGGCGACAAAGGCGATTGGGCATCCCATATGATGGGCAAGAGCCGGGCGGCCGCGCCTAGCCCCATCCAGTCGGGAGAACCGTTACCGTGAGCGTCGCCTTCGTGAAGGAGCCGAACGAGGACCAGGTCGAGGCCCTGCCCGAGCGCGACCTCGGGACCGATCCGAACTTCGTGACGCCGCGCGGCCTCTCGCTGCTCGACCGGGAGATCGCGATGAACGCCGAGGCCGTCGAGCGCGCTCGCGCCGCGGGCGACAAGATCGCCGTCGCCATGCTGCACCGGGACCTTCGCTACTGGCGCGCGCGTCGCTCGACGGCGCAGGTCGTCGAGCCCGATGCCGACAGCGACACCGTGCAGTTCGGCCACGCGGTCGGCATCCGGCGAAAGGGAAGGGTCGAGACCTATCGCATCGTCGGCATCGACGAGGCCGATCCGGCGCAAGGGCTCGTGTCCTACCTGTCGCCGCTGGCCCGGCAGCTGGTCGGCAAGGAAGAGGGCGAAAGCGTCAGGATCGGGCCCGACACCGCCGAAATCGTCGCCATCGAGGCCTGAGCCCTCGGGGGGTGAACGGTGCGTCCGGGGCGGGTCCCCGCGGGGCGCTGTCGCTTGGCCGCCGTCCGGTCTAGAAGCGGTGCGACGCGTCGCCGACGCCCGTTTCACGCAAAGCAGGACCCCATGAGCGCATCCCTCGAACTCGGCCTCGACACGTTCGGCGACGTCACGCGCGGCGACGACGGGGCGGAGAAGTCCCACGCCGCCGTGATCCGCGACGTGGTCGAGGAAGGGGTCCTTGCGGAGGAGGTCGGCCTCGACTTCTTCGGCATCGGCGAACACCACCGCGCCGACTTCGCCGTCTCGGCGCCCGAGACGGTGCTGGCGGCGCTCGCCGCGCGCACCCGCCGCATCCGCCTCGGCTCGGCCGTCACCGTCCTCTCCTCGGACGATCCGGTCCGCGTGTTCCAGCGCTTCTCGACCCTCGACGCCCTGTCGAACGGGCGCGCCGAGGTGATCCTCGGGCGCGGCTCCTTCACCGAATCCTTTCCCCTCTTCGGCCTGCCCCTCGCCGACTACGAGCGCCTGTTCGGCGAAAAGCTCGACCTCTTCGCCGCGCTCCTCAAGGGGGGACCGGTGACGTGGCAAGGGTCGGTGCGCCCGCCTCTCGATGCCCCCGGTATCTATCCGTCGGTGGAAGGCGAGGGGTTCAGGACCTGGATCGGCGTCGGCGGCAGCCCGGAATCGGTGGTGCGGGCGGCGCGCTACGGGCTGCCGATGATGCTGGCGATCATCGGCGGGGCCCCCGGCCGCTTCCGCCCCTATGCCGATCTCTACGCCCGGGCGCTGGCCGAGATGGGCCGCGACGCGCTGCCGCTCGGCGTCCATTCGCCGGGCTATGTCGCCGAGACCGATGCGGCCGCGCGCGCCGAGTTCTTCAACGACTATCGCGCCATGCACGCGAGGATCGGCGCGGAGCGCGGCTGGCCGCCCCTGGAGCGCGCGGCTTTCGAGCGCGAGATCGAGCACGGCTCGCTCTACGTCGGATCGCCCGAGACCGTGGCGCGCAAGATCGCCGCCACCGCCTCGGCGCTCGGCCTTACCCGTTTCGACCTGAAATACAGCGCTGGCCCTCTGCCGCACGCGCGGCTGATGCGCTGCATTGAGCTTTACGGCCGCGAGGTGGCGCCGCGCGTGCGCGAACTCCTCGCGGCCTGACGGTCTTCGTCAGTCCACGCCCTGCCGACGCGCGCCCTTCAGCATCCGTCGGGCGATCTCGCGCACCGCCTCGTCGTCCTTGGTCCCGTCGCGGGCGGGATCGCCGAGGTGGTCGAGGCTGTTCTCCACGAAGTCGAGGAGGCCGGGATGGCGGTCCTCGACATATTCGATCAGCTTGAACAGCACGTGCTCGACCGCGATCTCGCGGCGGCGGGCCTCGACGGCGGTGTCTTCGGTCATCGGCTTCTCCTTCGATGGCGTTCCAACGCACGGCTTGACGATTGGTTGACTGCGATCCGCTCAAGACCCGCGCGGAGCTTGCGTCCATCGTGTCGCGCGCCCTCGCCAACGATCGGGTGACGGCTATCTAACCGCGCGGCTTCCACCTCCGGGGCCGACGTCGACGCCGATCCCGGTCTTGCGACGATTGATCGAAGGCAGACCGTAGACGATGCGCATGCCCGGTCCCGTCCGATGCGAGCTCGCCCGAGCGCCCGCAGGCAATGCCGCCTCGAACGAGGCGGCGCGCCGCAACGAACGCAGGGCGCTGCCGCGCAACGCCGGCCGGGGCGGTGCGCCATGACGCCGGGTACGGACGATACGCCGACCGTGCCGGCACCGGCTGCCGGGAAGCGCCCCCTCACCCTGCCGATCCGGTGGCATCTCGTGCTTTTCGTGGCGCTGGTGCTGGTGCCCCAGGTGGCGCTTGGGCTCTGTCTTGGCTGGTGGTACAGCCAGGCTGAGCACAAGCGCCTCGAGCAGGGCGCCGTGGCGGCGGCGGCGGCGGTGAGCGACCAGCTCGACCGCGAGCTCGAATCGATGAAGGCGGCGCTGCTCGCGCTCGCGACCTCCCCCAACGCCGTGGCCGCCGATTTTCCTGCCCTTCGCGCGCAGGCCGAAACCCTCCTGACGCCGCGCAAGGCGATGCTGGCGGTGCGCGACCGCGATCACCGGCATCTTCTCAACACGCTGGCGCCGGACGGGCAGCCGCTGCCGCAGAACCTCGACCCCGTGCTCGTCGCCTCGGACGATCGGGTCTTCGCCACCGGCCGGCCGGGCGTCTCCGACCTCTTCAGAAGCCCGCTCTCCGACGGGCTCTTCACCGCCGTCATCGTGCCGCTCGCCACGAACGGCGAGACGCGTTACGCGATGAGCATGGCGCTCCGGCCGAACGCAATCCTCGACATCCTCGTGCGCACCCGACTGCCGAAGGACTGGGTCATCACGGTGCTCGACACCAATGACCGCGTGGTCGCCCGCTCGCGCGAGCAGACCCGCTTCCTCGGCCAGCGTCCCCCCGCGGCCCTCCTGCAGGAGTTCTCCGGCCGGCGCGCCGGCGTGATCCAGAGCGCGACGGGGCACGACGGAACGCGGCAGTTCATCGCCTTCAACACGCTCGACCTCTGCGACTGGCGCGTCGCGGTGGGCGTGCCGGCGGCCGCCCTCAACGCGCCGTTCCGCATCCTCGTCGGCACGCTCGCAGCGATCACGCTGCTCGCGCTCGGCAGCTCGGTGGTGCTCGCGCGGCTCTATTCGATGCGCCTCGTGCGCGAGATCACCTCGCTCCGGGCGATGGCGTCTGCCACCGGCAGCGGCGCGATGATCGAGCGCCGTCCCGGCCGCGTCAGCGAACTGGAAGACATCGCCGAAGCCCTGCGCGCGTCCGACGCATCCTTGGTCGAGCGCAACCGGACGCGCGACCTTCTCCTCTCGGAGCTGAACCACCGCGTCCGCAACACGCTGAGCGTCCTTCTCTCGGTGGTGAACCACACGATCCGCTCCGGCGGCGACGACGCGATGGCCGAGAAGACCTCGGGCCGCATCATGGCCCTGTCGCGCGCCCATGATCTCCTCAGCCACGCCGAATGGTCGCCGGTCAGCCTCTCCGATCTCGTGCGGCGCACCAGCGAGGAGGAGGGTCTTCGGATCGCCTTCGAGGGACCGGACATCCGGCTTCGGGCCGAGGCGGTCGCGCCGGTCGCGCAGGTGCTGCACGAGCTGACGGTGAACCAGCGCCGCCACGGGGGCGCGGGCGGCCGGCAGGTGGTGTTCCGTACCGCGGTCGAGCCGGACGGCGTGCGCCTCGCCTGGATCGCGCAAGGGGCACCGGGTGACCGCCTCGGCCTGCCCGGCTTCGGTCTCAGGTTGGTGCGCCTCTGCCTCGAACGTCAGCTTTTCGGCCGCATCGAGCGGCTCGACGCGGCGGGACTCGAGGCGGTCGTGCCGCACGCCTTCCTGTCGGGCGAGGGTCTGTCGAGCGAGCCGTTCTTCGCCGCCCGCTGGCGCGGCGCCGGGCCGCAGGCCTGAGACCTTCAGCGCTCGCGCAGCGACTGCTCGACGTTCTTCAGGACCGGCTCGACCAGGTATTCGAGCACGGTGCGCCCCTCCGTCGGGATCACCACGGAGGCGTCCATGCCCGCCACCAGCCGGGCGCGCACGTCGGCGGGAAGCGTCGCGTCGTCGATCTCGACCTCGGCGGCATAGGCCGGCGGCTGGCCTGGATCGCTCGCGGCGACCGTGTCGCGCGACAGGGCGACGAGCCGTCCCGAGACCTTCTCGCGCCGGAACTTCATGAGCGAGCCCGGATGCACCTCGACCGCCATGCCCTCGTGCACGCGGTCGATCTCGCTCGGCGGAATGCGCACACGCACCCGCATCTCCTCGCCCTCCGGCACGACCTCGAGGATCGTCTCGCCCGGCCGCACGATGCCGCCGACGGTGAACTGGCGCGAAGCCTGCACCGTGCCGGCGACGGGCGAGCGGATGGTGGAGCGGGCCAGCATGTCGAGCGCGACCTGCCGCTCCTGGCGCAGGGACGCGATCTGGCGCCCCGTCTCGATCAGCTTGGCCGAGGCCTCCTGCCGGTAGTCCTTGCGCAGTGCCTCGCGCTTCAGGTCGATCTCGGCCAGCTTGTCGAGCCCCTTCTGCTCGTCGTTGCGGCTCTTGCGGATCGTGCCTTCGAACTGCGCCTTCTGGCGCTCCAGCGTGGTGAGACGGCTCAGCGCGACGAGGCCCTTGTCGAAGAGCGGCTTCACGCTCTTCAGTTCGCGCCCGATGCTGGCGATCTGGTCGGAGGCTCCTTGCGCGTCGAGCTTGGTCTGGGCGATGTCGTTGCGCGCCTGCCTGCCTTGCGTATCCAGAAGCTCGAGCGAGCCGGCGAGCACCTGCCGGCGCTCCTCGAACTCGCGGTGGTTGTCCTGCAGCTCGCCGCCGTCGAGCCCGCGCATCAGGCTCGCGGCCTCCTCGGGCAGGACCATGTAGTCGGCCATGTCGCGCTGGGCGACGAGGCGGGCTTCCGTCGCGAGGGCGCCCGCGAGTGCCTGCGCGGCCGCGGCGGCCGCCGCCTGCGAGCGCGTCGTGTCGAGCCGGAGAAGGACCTGCCCCGCCTCCACCCGGTCGCCGTCACGCGCCAGGATCTCCTCGACGATGCCGCCCTCCAGATGCTGGACGCTCTGGCGGTGCGATTCCACCGCGAAGGTGCCGGCCGTGACGACGGCCGAGTTCACGTGCGCGAAGGCCGCCCAACCGCCGGCAAGGCCCACCGACAGGCTGAGGACGATCCAGCCGGTGCGCAGGGAACCGCGCCAGTTGGTGTCGGGCGCGGGGGCCGCGACGAGCGGCGCGGCGGCGGCGTGGGTCGTTGCGGAATCGAGGACCGGGCCGAGCGCGCTCATCCGCCGGTCCCGGTGCGCGGCAGGTCGAGGACGGGCGGCGTGGGCGCATCGCGAAAGCGCGGCAGGCGGTTGAAGATGCGCTCGCGCGCGCCGATCGCCTGCACGACGCCCTCGTTGAGGACGAGAAGGTCGTCGCAGAAGCCGAGAAGGCTGATGCGGTGGGAAACCACGATCACCGCCGCCCCGTCGTCGCGCAGGCGCTGCATCGTGCGCCCCAGCACCTGCTCGGCGCCGGCGTCGAGGTTGGAGTTCGGCTCGTCCAGCACCACGAGGCGGGGGTTGCCGTAGACTGCGCGCGCCAACGCCACGCGCTGGCGCTGGCCGCCGGACAGGACGTGTCCGCCGGGGCCGCCGAGCCGCGTCGCGTAGCCGTCCGGCAGACCGCGCAGGATGTCGTGGATGCCGGCCAGATCCACCGCCTGGAGGATCGCCTCGCTGGTGGCATGCGGGTCGAAGCGCGCGATGTTCTCGGCGATCGTGCCGGGCAGGAACTCGACGTCCTGCGGCACGTAGCCGATATGCCGGCCGAGCTCGTCCGGGTCCCAGTGCGACAGGTCCTGTTCGCCGAACACGATCGTGCCGCGCGCCGGCTTCCAGATGCCGGTGACGAGGCGCGACAGGCAGGACTTGCCCGCCCCGCTCGGGCCGACGACGCCCAGAATCCGCCCGGGCTCCAGCGTGAACGACACGTCGTTGATCACCGGCCGGTTCATCGACGGCGGACCGCCGACGAGGCGCGAGACCTTCAGTGCGCCGGACGGGCGCGGCAGCGAGAGCGGATGCGGGCTCGCCTCGATGCCGCGCAGGAGCGCGTCGAGGCGGCGGGCGGCCGAGGCGAAGGACTGGATCTGGCTCCAGTTGTTGATGATGTGCTGGAGCGGCCCCTGCGCGCGCATCATCACCATCAGGACCACGAACAGGACCGAGAGCTGGATCCGGTCCGACAGGAACAGGAAGCCGCCGAGCCCGTAGACCACGATCATCTGGGCGTTCTGCACCATGCGCGGCACGAGGCCGATCTGGGCGGCGCGCGCCTGGGCGAGGCCCCGCCAGCCGAGCCCGTCGCGGTGCAGCGCATACCAGCGCTCGGCGAGCGCCGGCAGCATGCCCATGACGCGCAGCGCCTCGGCGTTGCGCGAGACGGCGAGGCCGAACTCGTTGGCCTCGAGGTCGAGCCTTTGCGCCGAGGCGAGATGCGCCGACACCCAGTAGTGCGTCGCCACCGAGGCCGCCGCCGAGAAGGCGAGGAGCCCGAGCATCAGGAAGCCGAAGGCGGCGTTGATGAAGAACATCGCGATGACGAAGAGCGGCGACCAGAACGCGTCGATCATCGCCGACAGCGACGGCCCGCACAGGAAGCGGCGCACGGTCTGGAGGTCGGCGAGCGCCTGGCCCGCCGGCGCGCCGGCGCGCCCCTGCGCCCGGTTCACCGCGTCGAAGCAGACGCGCGTCAGACGCTCGTCGATGACGAGGCCCATCCGCTCCAGCACCTGGCCGCGGATCTGCTCCATCACTGTGTAGGTCGCCGCGACCACGGCGGCGATCAGGAGAAGCGTGACGAGGGTCGAGGCGTTGCGGCTCGTCCCGACGCGCTCCACGATGCTCATCGGCACGACCGACATGGCCATGAACAGGAAGGGCAGGAAGAAGCCGAAGGCGAAGAGGTTGACGTAGCCGAAGGACAGGGAGCGGACGATCGCGACGAGCGGCGAGGACAGGACGGGCTTCATCCCGCCCCCTTCCCGCCCGCAAGGCGCGGCAAGGCCCCCGGCGCATGCGTCGCGCCGACACCTTCCGCCCCCTGGCGCTTCCCGGTCCTCCGGGGATCGCGCATGGCCCGTTCCTTTCCGGCCTGCCGCCGTGGCATGACGATCGGGCGCGTCGCAGGCGGATCAAAGCCCCCCCGCCGCCCGTTGCCTCCCGGCGAGCGCGGACGAACCGCGACGCCGGACATTCGACGAAAAATGGCACGAGGGGAGTAAAGCTCTGTTTAAAAAGGCAGCCACGACCCGGCGCCGACCGATGAGGGCCATTCGCGGCACGCTGGCGGCCGGCCTCGTCGCCGGCGCCCTGCCCGCCGGTGCGGACGGGTTGCCGGGCCTTCGCATCACCGCTTCGCCGGGCCAGGAGCGCCTTCTCTTCGACCACGGGCGCGACGCCTGCGAGACCTGGGACATCCCGGACACGCCGACGCGCGCCTTTCGCGACGCGTCGGGCACGATCCACGTCTTCCAGAGCCATCACCGGGCGCGGGCGCTCGCGGGGCCGGACTTCGCCTCGCTGCGCCACTCCTGCCGCGTCGCCTTCGAGGGCGCCGGGCGGGACGACCCCGCTTCCTTCGACAACCGCAGCTGGATCGCCAGCACCTTCACGCCGGACGGGCGCACGGTGCACGCCGTCGTCCACGACGAATACCGGGGGCACGAGACCGGCGCCTGCGCACCCGACGAGGCCGACGCCTGCTGGTACAACACGCTGACCGCCGCGATCTCGCACGACGGCGGCGAGACCTTCCGGCCGGCCGAGCCGCGCCTCCTTGCCGCTTTGCCGCTGCGGGCGGAGCGCACGCGGGGCCTGCGCGCCGGCCTCTTCGAGCCGACCAACATCGTGGCGGTTACCGGGGGCTTCGCGATGATGGCGAACGTCGTGGCGCCCGCACCCTGGCCATCGGGCAACTGCCTCCTGCGCACCGACGACCTCGCCGACGCCGCGCGCTGGCGGGGCTGGGCGGACGGCGCCTACCGCGTCCGCTTCGAGGACCCCTACCGTGCCGACCTCGACCCCGGAGCGCACCTCTGCGAGCCGATCGACCCGGCCGCCCTGCCCTGGCCGGTGACGAGCCTGACGCGCCACGAGGGCTCCGGTCTCTGGATCGCCACGATGAAGGGCCGCCGCGCCGACAAGGCCGGCACCGAGCGCACCGGCGTGTTCTTTTCAACGAGCCCCGACCTCATCCACTGGCAGGGCCCGGCGCTCCTCCTCGAAGCGCCGCTGATGGGCAGCGGCACACCATGTGCGCCCGAGCGTCCGATCGGCTATCCCGCCCTGATCGACCCGGCGAGCCCCGATCGCAACTTCACCGGCGTCGGCGACCGCCCGCTGCTCACCTTCGTGCGCGCCCGGCTCGACGGCTGCGCGGTCGGCCCCGACCGCGACATCATCGCCGTGCCGGTGGAGATCGGAGTGCGATAGGTCCCTTGCCGTTAGTACGGAATTTCCGTACACTGACGCCATGTCGGACCGCTTCGATCCCGCCAAGGATGCCCTGAACCGGGAGCGGCACGGGCTGCCCTTGCTGTTCGGCGACGCCGTGATGGCCGACCCCGACCATCTGATCCTGCCGTCCATTCGCTCCGAGGACGGCGAGAAGCGGTTCAAGGCGATCGGAGCGGTGGCGGGAAAGCTCTACACGGCCGTCTTCACATGGCGTGGCGACAGTCCCCGTTTCATTTCCGTTCGAAGGAGCAATATCGGTGAAGAACGAGCCTATCGCTCTCCAGGCTGACCCGCGGGACCCTGAAGATTTCGACGTCTCGACCGACGGATTGGACCGAGGTCAGAAGGCACGGGTGATCCGCCGGGTCCGCAACCGGCTCGGGCTATCGCAGCCCGAGTTTGCGAGGCGCTTTCGTGTTCCGGTCGGCACCTTGCGCGATTGGGAACAGGCCCGCACCGCGCCGCCGGATTTCGCGCTGGCCTATGTGCGCGTCATCGAGCGCCATCCCGAGATGGTACTGGAAGCGATCGGATGACCCCTCACATCCGCGTCTTCACGCCGTTCTTCTCGATGAAGGCCTTCATCCGGTCGTAGCGCTCGGGGAAAAGCTGGGAGAAGCGGGAGAAGCGGGCGGGCGCGAGGGCGTCGGCGAGCGTCTGGCGCTCGAACTCGGCGGGCGTGTAGATCGGCAGGTCGAAGGTCTCGGCGAGCTCGCGCGAGCGCGTGTCGTAGGAGAAGAGGACGCCCGGCACGCCCATCGCGACGGCCGGCAGCACGGCGTGGACGCGGTAGCCGAGCGCGGCGTCGAACTGCGGCGCGTAGACGTCGTAGTCGCCCGGCGCGCCGACATAGTAGAGGCGCTCTTCGTAGAGCGCCTTGAGACGGGCGCCGGTCATCTCGTCGAACCAGCCTTCCGCCACGAGCTTGGCGGTGGCGCGGTCCTTGTGGAGCGGCGCGCGGAAGAAGAAGGCCTTCTCCTCCGGCTCGCCGTGGCAGGAGAGGTAGAGGTCGGCGGCAAGGTCGAGCTTGGCGATGATGCGCTTCTGCGTCGCCTGGAACTCGGCCGGGTCGACCGCGTAGGTCGAGCCGACCTCGCGGCGAAGCGAGAAGGTCACGCGCTTCGGGCCATCCTCGCGGTGGCGAAGCGCCATGGCGCGGTCGCGGGCCCGGAACAGGGACGGGCAGCCGATGATCTCGAGATTGTGGATGCCGTTGCGGTGAAGCGTCTCGGCCGAGAAGGCGCCGCGCACCCCGATCGTCGCGCGCTCAGCGATCATCTGCCACAGGCGGCGCCCTTCGGGCGGCAGCACGACGGGACGCTCGGTCTCGGCCTGCGCGCCGACGCCGATGCACAGGACCGGCAGGTCGAGCGCCTCCAGCCATTGCGGGAAATGGCCCCAGTCCATCGCCTCGTGGATGTAGTTGGAGCCGCGCAGGAGGATGAAGTCGCAGCGCTCCTTGATCCGGCGCACACCCTCCTCGGTCACCGGCTCGTCGATGTTGAGCGAGTGGCCCTCGGTGTAGTCGACGAGACGCAGCGTCGAGTCGTACACGCAGATGTCGCCGGTGTTGTAGTAGTCCTCCAGCGTGTTGCGGAAGGGGACGTCGAACCACACGGCCTCGTGGTTGTTGAGCCGCCGACCGGAATACTTCACCAGGGCTGCGCGCATGGGGTTCAACCTTCGTTCGGGGTCGTGCGGAGGAGGCAAGTCGGCGGACAGCATCGTCCCAAAATCTTAAAACTCGATGGGTCGCTCACGCCGCACCGAAAAGGCCCGGCTCGAAGGCGGGCGCGGCGCGGCGGGGAACGACGGTCGGCGCGTGGATGAGGCGCATGGCCTGCGGGACGCAGACGCCGGCCATGTCGTAGCGCTCCACCACGGTGCGGCGGGCGGCCGCCCGCATCGCCCCGTAACGTTCGGGCTCGGCCAGCACCGTCGTCACGGCCCCCGCCAGCGCCTTCGGATCGTGGAAGGGCACGAGCAGGCCGTTCTGCCCGTCGATCACCTCGCGCACCGGCGGCGTGTCCGAGGCGATCATCGCGCAGCCCGTCGCCATCGCTTCCAGGCACGACCAAGACAGGACGAAGGGATAGGTGAGATAGACGTGGGCGCGCGAGACCTTGAGGACGTCGAGATAGCGCGCGAAGGGCAGATGCCCGAGGAAGTGGACGCGATTGAGGTCGATCTCGCCGGCCACCTCGTTGAGGAAGATGCGGTGCCAGCTGTCGCCGGACGGCGGGCGCTGCCCGTAGCTGACGTCGAAGCCGCCGACGACGAGCACGCGCGCCTCCGGCCGGCGCTTCAGGATCTCCGGCAGCGCGCGGCAGAAGACGTGGTAGCCGCGCAAGGGTTCGAGGTTGCGCGCGACGAAGGTCACGGTCTCCTCGCCGGCGCGCAGGGTCGTGCCGTCGTCGAGCCGGAGCGTCGCCGCGGGGTCGGGCGCGACGAGGCGCGTGTCGACGCCTTCGTGCACGGTGCGGATCTTCGGCCGGAACTCGGCCGGGAAGGTCGAGCGCTGCCAGAGCGTCGGCGACAGGGCGATGTCGCAGTCGGCGAGCGCCAGAAGGCTCGCTGCGTTGCGCGCGTGGAGGCCGACCAGCCCGTCGAGGCCGAGTTCGGGAAACTCCGGGTCGAAGTTCACGTCGGACTCGCGCGGGCGGTAGAAGTATTCGCAATAGACTACGAGGCGCGCGTCGGGAAACACGGCGCGCAGCGGCATGGCCTCGCCCCAGCCGGAATGGGCGACGACGATATCGGGCGTGAAGCCCGAGGCGCGCAGCATGGTGGCGACGTAGAGCGCCTGCTCGGCGCGGCGCGCCTCGCCGTCGAAGCGCCGCGCGAAGGGGTGCGTCGCGGCGAGCGAGCCGGCGGGCAGCGTGTAGCGGTGCAGCGTGACGCCCGGCAGCGGGCGCGAGCCCTCGGCGCCGATCGCGCGCACCTCGTTCTTCGGGTCGGCGCCGAGATGCAGGGCGAGATGCCGGAACTGGGCCGGGAAGTTGTTGTGGACGAAGAGGTACTTCATGCCGCGGCCGCCGACGGGCGCCCGGCGGCCCGCCCCTCCCCAGCCCGCTCCGCCTCGGCCGGCACCGGCGGGGGCGCCGCGAAGTCCGACAGGTCGCCGATCGCCAGGATGTCGAAGAGATCGCTGCAGTCGAGCGCGAAATTCATCGCCTCGAGGCTGGCGAGAACGACGTCGGCGGGCTCGGCAAGGCGCGGTCCCGCCTCGGCCCTGAATGTGCCGGGTGCGGCGCGCTCGGGCGCCTGCGGCAGCCGCTCGGGCCGGAAGTGGCGGCGCGAGAAGACGAGGGCGCCCGCAAGATCGAGCGGCAGGAAGGAGCGCGTGGCGAGCGCGGCCGCCGCGCCGTCGTCGAGGGCGGCGAGCCGCGCGGCATCCACCGTCAGGTCGGCGGCCGGCTGCCCGGCGGGATCGCGCAGCGGCACGAGGACGCCCGCAATGCGCAGGAGTTCCAGCGCCGCCGACAGCTTCACCGCCCCGTTGCGCATCGCGATCAGGGCGTTGCGGATCGCCGCCATCTCGCCGGACAGGGTGCCGGCCGCCGGGTCCGAGCAGACCGGCATGCCCCAGGGGCCGACGAGCCCCGCATCGGCGACGACGTCGATCTCGTCGATCGGGCGCCCGCCGCGGCGGTTCGACAGCACGAAGGGATGAGTGCGCAGCGCCAGCGGCCGGTAGCCGGCCTGCCATTGGCCCTGCCCGTCCACCGCCGGACGACGCAGGAAGGCGGGGTGGACGAGGGCGCCGAGGCGCGGCATGCCGCCGAGCATGCGCACGGCGAGCGGCAGGTGATGGGCGGTGAGATGGAACTCGGTGTCGTTGACGGGCACCCAGGCGAGCGCCGCGGCGAAGCCGAAATGCTCCGGCGGGCGGAAGCTCGCGCCCGCCATCGCGGACAGGGGGGTGAGCGTCAGCGTCATCGCGGCGCGCTTGTGCCGGCGCTGGCGCGCGCGGCGGTGAGGAGGGCTGCGGCGCGAAACAACGACAGGCGGTGCAGCGACAGGAGCCGGGCCGCCGCCATGCCGAACCTGGCGACCACGGGCTCGAGGCGCGGCGTGTCGAAGGCGCCGGCCTGAACCACGGCGAGGCCCTCGATGTCGCAGGCGCGCCCGTGGCCGAGGTCGAAGCGCAGCGGCCAGGGCTCGAGCAGGCCCAGCTCGCCGAGCATCCGGCCGATGGCGGAGGTGCGCGGGAAATCGCGCTCGAAGAGCGACAGGGCGCGCAGGCGCAGCTCGGCGCCCTTGGTGAGCCGCCCGTCCGCCGTGGTGATGGGGGCGCCGGCATCCGTCGGCAGGTCGGCCCCGGCGACGTCGAGAAGGCGCGGGTTGTCGCTCGCGCGCGGCGGGCCGGAGGGGAACACGAACGGGTAGGCCTGGAGAAGCAGCGGCAGGAGCGGCAGCGCGTCGGCGGTGCCCGGCGCAAAGCCCGAGCCGTCCTCCTGGAGCGAGCGCAGGACCACGAGGCGCGGCCCCTCCTCGCCCCGCTGCCAGACCACCGGAAAGGCGGAGGCGAGGCGCTCGGCCTCGGCCGCCACAATCGGCACGAGGCCCGCCTGGCGCGGCAGCGGATAGGAGAAGGGCGAATAGATGCGCGCGACCATGCGCTCGCCGGTCAGCGGCTCGGCGCGCTCGGAGATCATCGGCGCTCCTCCGGCCGGCACGGCACGAAGGCGGTGAAGGGCAGGGCCGCGTCGCCGGCGCGAAAGCCGATCGTCGCGTCGAGGTCGAGAAGAAGGAGCGTGCGCCCGCCGAACGCGTATTCGAGCCCGGCGCCCGCACCCGCCGCCTCGCCGCCGAGATGGGAGCCCTCCACAAGATCGATCCGGCGATCGCCGGTCGCCCAGAGGCCGATCACCGGCGGCGCATGGGGGAAGGCCTCGCGCACCGCGCTTCGGATCGCGGGAAGCTCGTGCCCCCGCACCTCATCGCGGATCTCGCAGTCGATCGCCGTCTGGAGATAGAGTTCGAGAAGCTCGGCGGCGTGGAGAGCCACCTCGTCGCAGACGCCCCGCGCGTCGCGCCCGCGCCGCTCGACCGCGAGGGTCAGGGGATGGGCGCCGAAGCGCGCAAGGCCGCGCAGCGCGTCGTGCTGCGCCTGCGCCAGCCAGCCGCGCCCGAGCATCCAGGACAGGGCGGCGGGGTCGCGCCCCTGCCGGCGCCGGTCCTCGGTCAGCGCCTCGCGCGGGGCGAGCGCGCTGGAGCCCTGCTTCAGGAGGAGCGTGCCGCCGTCGAGGCGCACGTCGAGGACGCGCGGATCCTGGCCGGGCGCCAGCGCCACCGGAAAGCCGAAGCCGACGAAACCGTCGCCGAGTCCGGCATCGGCGAGGTCCTGGCGGAACAGATCGACCCGCCCGCCGCCGACGCACTGGTCGTCGTGGAAGGCGAGCACCGTCGCGCCCCGCAGCGCGAGCCGGTCGCAATGGATCCAGCCCTCGACGCGCGAGCGCGTGGCGAGGTCGATATGCCCGCGGATCACTCGGCCGCCTCGAGCGGCGGCAGCGCGCGCTCCTCGCGCCAGCCGAAGGCCTCGCAGTAGCGCCGCGCCATCTCGGCTGCCGAGATCACCGGCGGCAGGCCGGCGCGCAGCACCGCCGCGTTGTTCGGGTCGGCCGCGAGCCGCAGCGCGCGCAGGAGGTCGGCCGCGTCGCCGAGCCGGAAGTGGAGGCCGGCCACCCCGTCCGGCACCTTCTCGGCCATGCCGCCGATGCCAGTGCAGATCACCGGCGCGCCGGCGCCGAAGGCCTCCTGGATCACGACGGGCGAGTTCTCCCACCATTTCGACGGGATCACGACATAGTCGCACTCGCTCATCAGCCGGTGCACCGAGCGGTTGTCGTAGGCGCCGGCATAGGTGAGGAACGGATGGGCCTTGAGGCTCTTCTCGAAGCGATCGGTGAACTCGGGGCCCTGGCCGATCAGGTTGCCGTGGATGCGAAGGCGCATGGTGCCGGCCAGCGCCTTGTCGGCGGCGATGAGGTCCGCAGCGTCGAGGAGTACGTCGACGCCCTTGAACGGGTTGATCTGGCCGAAGAAGCCGAAGGTCCAGCTTTTGTCGCGCTTGGGACCGCGCATCGGCTCGGCCGGCGCCAGCAGGCCGTTCTCGATCACGCTCATGCGCGCGGCATCGAGACCCCAGTCGGTGAAGCGGTCGGCAAGGAAGCGGCTCGGCGAGACGAAGCCGTCGAAGTCGCCGAAGCTGTCGAGCATCGTGTCGCGGCGCATCGCGAACTGCGAGCGCAGGTGCTCCGGAAAGCAGGTCGCGCAGGCTTCGTTGGACGCGCTCTCGCACAGGATGCGCGCCTGGCGCGTGATCATCTGGCCGTGGTTTTGGCAGATCGCCAGGAACTCATGGATTGTCAGATAGGTGCGCATGCCCGGCATCGCCTTGACGGCGCGCAGCGCCCCGAGGCCGAGGTGGTAGAAATGGTGGAAGTTGACGAGCCCCACACCCTCGCGCGCCAGGATCTCGACGAGTTGGTCGGTCACCGAGCCGGGGGCCAGATGGTAGAAATGGTCGTAGCGCTCGGCGTCGTGGAAGACGGCGAACTCGTTCTCGTCGGCAAACGCGAGGCGGTGGCGCGTCGAGGTGGCGCAGGCGCCGATATAGATCGCATCCACTCCGATCTGCCGCAGGCCTCGGAACAGCGCATAGGCCGAGATCTCGGCCCCGCCCTTCGACAACGACGGGTGGCTGTGGGAGACGACGGCGACGCGCGGCCGCGCGGCGGCCGAGCTGGGGTGGGAGACGTTGGCGTTCGCGGGGATCATGCGGCCTCGCTTCCCCGACCGGCGAGAAGGTCGGCGTCGATCATGTCGGCAAGGCGCGAGACGGCGGCGCGCTCGATGCGCAGGGCGCAAGCCCGGTGGGCGCGGTCGCGCGCCGGCGAGACCGGCAGGCCGCTGTCGCCGTAGACGCCGCGCGTCAGCGCCGGCGCATCAGCCGCATGGGCGAGGAAGGCCGCCGTGCTCCAGCCGAAGCAGCCGGCCCCGTAGGCGCCGTCGACGCGGTCCGGGCGCCCGGCATCGTCCAGCACCTCGAACCGGTCGAGACCGTGGCCGCGACGAAGAAGGCTTGCGGCCGCGGCCCGCCAGCCGGCCGCGTTGAGGACGAGCCCGCGCCCGACATGGACAAAGCGCTCCGGCGACAGCGCCTGGAGCATGAAGGGGAGTTCCGACAGCGCGTCGTGGCCGTGCGCGACGGCGACCATCGAAAGCGGCGCGTCGGTGGCGGCTCGAAGCTCCTCGAAGCGCATCAGCGCCTCGGCCCGGCCGCGCCCCTGGTCGGCGACGATGCAGACGCCCGCGCCGGGGCCAAGTTCGGGCAGATGCCGTGCCAGCCGGTCGAAGACGAGATTGAGATTGCCCGCCTCGCCGGGGAGGCGGACGACGACGAGCCGCTCGCACGAGGCCGCGCGAAGCTTTGCCGGCTCACGAACAGTCTGGCGGAGGTTGCGGCGCTGGGCGGCCAGGAACGCGTCCCAGAAGGGTTCGAAGCGGATCGCGGGGAAGAGTGCCAGGAGCTCCTCGCCATCGGCCACGGGATCGAGGCGGCGCAGGAGCTTCGGCTCGATGCGCAGCACCGCGCCCGTGCCGTCGTCGTGGACGATGCGCAGGAGCGGCGCCCCGGCGGCGTCCTGCGGCAGCGCACCCCGCAGAACGGTCGAGAAGCCGGCGCGCGCCGTGGTGCCGCCGCCGCCGAAGACCGACGCGAGGTCGGGGCGGGGGCGAAAGCCCGTCGAGGCCTCGTCGGCGGCCAGCACGCAGTCGCCGATGCGCATCTGGAACGTCTCGATACGCTTGGCGGGGCTGACCGCCCAGCCGTCCGCAAAGCAGCCGAAGCCCGGCACCATGAGGAGCTTGTCGATCACGCCCTCCGCCGCCATGCCGGCAGCGGTGGCATTGCCCGCCATCCAGTTTCCGCCCGCATGGAGGACAGCGGCGAGCGCCTCGGCATGGCCGCCGATCGACAGCGCTTGCGCCTGCGCGAACGCGGCCGCGAAGGCGTCGGCCTTCAGGACGCGCGTGTAGGCGCCGTAGCGCAGGTGAAATTGCGCGCCCGCCCCGAGGTAGACGAAGCCGTCGCGCAGCGTCGGCGGCGGCTGCCATCCGGTGTCGAGGAGGCCGACGACGCCGACGCAGGTGGAGTTGAGGTCGGGCCGCTCGTAGCGGAACACCGCGCCGCCCGCCGGCAGCTTGTCGCGGTCGGCGACGACGGCGGGAAAGTCAATGTCGGCGCCGCGCTTCATCCAGCCGACGAACCAGACCTGACTGTCGGTACCCACATGCAGCGCGTCGATCTGGCCGACGTCGTTGTCGGAGATCGGTCGCAGCGGCCGGTCGCGCAGCGCGACGGCCTCGGCGCGCAGTCCGGCCAGCCGGCGCAGCATCCGGTCGCCGCGCGTCTCGCCGGCGGCCCCGGCAGCGAGGCCGGCCACCAGCCTGGTGCGCCAGGCGGCGACGAGTTCGCCGACCGTCGGGTCGCGCCCGCCCGGCGGCATCAGTCGCACATCGGTGCCCGCCACGCGCACGCCGACGCGAAGCGCGGCGCGGCGCGGCGACAGGCGGGCGAGCCGCGCGAAGACGTCGGGTCCGAAGCGGAAGGCAGCCTGGGTCGTGCGGCCGAGGCGAAGGTCGCTCGGCGGATGAGCAAGGCCGGTCGCACCGAGCGCGAAGGCGTCCTCGCCGACGGTCAGTTCGAGGTCGGTCGCCGCCTCCGGCGCGTCCACCGACAGCACCCAGCCCGACACGCCGTGTCCCGCCTCGAGGCGCTCGATGCGCCCGCACCAGCGCCCGGCCTCGTGATCCACGAGATCGCTCGCCGCATAGGCGGACAGGGGAAGGACGTGCAGCATGGGCAGGGGACGCTGGTTCGCGGGCGTCTAATTCCGGTCGGCCGCCGCGTCAGGCGACGGGTTCGGCGCGGACGATCTCGACCGAGGCTCCCTCGCCGATCTGGATTTCCGAGCGCGCCCGCGCGTCAAGGATCAGGAGCTGCTCGCCGGTCAGCGCATAGTCGGTGAAGGGCACCGCCTGCGCGCCTTCGGTGTCGGAGACGTGGGTGCCTTCGGCGACGCGCACGCTGGCGCGGCCGGTGGCATGGAGGGCAACGACCGGCGGCGCGGCCGGGGCGGCGAGCGTGCGGGCGAGCGCGGCCGCGAACTCGGCCGGGGTGCGGACCGTTTCCGCGCTCGTGCGCACGTCGGTGCCGGCGTAGGATTCCAGTAGCGCCGCGGCGACCGTGGCCGGCTTCTCCGCCACCACCGCCTCGTCACCCGCCGAGCGGCGCAGGAGGCCGCGCTCGTAGACGCCGAAGGACCAGAGGATGCGCAGGAAGTCGAAGTCGGCCTGCGAGATGCGCCCGTGCTTCAGCGCCCATTTCAGGGCGGCGAGGCGCTCGCGCACCTCGTCGCGCTGGAGGCCCGCGCGCGCCTTCGAACCGCCCGCGACATGCGCGCCGTTCTGCAGGATCACCGCGTCGCCGCCCTCGAGGCGCAGCACCACGGAACCCACGCGATCGGGCGCGACCGAGATCGGAAAGCTGAAGCCGAGATGGCCGTCGCCGAGGCCTGCGTCCGCAAGGTCACCGCGGAAGGTGTTGACCTTGCCGGCGCCTACGCACTGGTCGCCATGGAAGGCCAGCAGCGTGTAGTCGCGCACCCGGCCGTCGGACGTATGGATCCAGCCCTGAATCTGGTCGGCGCTGGCGAACTCGATGCTTCCCCGGATCATCTGCGGACGGCTCCCACTCGGACAATTCGTTGAGACTATGAATGATATTCCTTACGCATCTGTAACGTGCGGTTGCGCCGTGAGGCGGCGGTATCCGCCCCGCCCGTCCGGCCAAGATGGTGACCACTGCGGAAACCTTCGGTAATTTTGCGTTGATCTTTAAGCAAAGCATTCAACGACGCCATTCCGGTTCATCTGTTGTTTTCCTCACCATCAGGAACAGTATTCATTAACTTGAATATCGCCCGACCTCGTCGTCTTCTGCATGGGACGAAATGGATGGAGCGGGCTGTGCACGGATCCGAGCGACGCGCGACATTGCGGGTGGAACGAGGACTCTCGGCGTTCTCGTACCGGGCGGACGCCTTGCTGACCGGCGAGGCGCCCGAGGTCGAGATCGTCGCCGTGTCGCCCGGCATCTCGCTCCTGACCGCGCCCGGCGAGCGGCCGGGCTTCCTGTCGCGGCCGGGCCAGGTGCTTGTGGTGACCGCCGAGGCGGCCGGCGCGATCGACGTCGTGATGCGCGCGAAGGGACCCGGCAACGTCCTGCCGGCGGGCCTCGAGCTGAAGCGCATGGGCGCGGAGGCCGAAGCGGCGCCGGAGCCGGCGCTGCGTCTGCGGCCCGACCTCCCCGATGGCGGCGTCGAGTTCCTCCTGCGCGCCCACGTGTCGCTGCGCGGCGACATCGCCGCCCCGCGCGGCCACTGGATCTGCGGTCCGGAAACGCCGGGCCGGATCGAGGGGCTGGAGATGCGCGGCGTCGCCGCCGAGCTGCCGGTCGAATATCAGGTGGCGTCGGGCGGGCGCGGCGCGGGCTGGTCGCCCTGGACGCCCGCCGGCGCCTATGCCGGCACGCGCGGCCGGGCGCTGCCGCTGATCGGCCTGCGCGTGCGGCTGCTGCCGGACACCGCGCCCGGCCTCGCGCTCAAGGCCGACGGCGTCTTCCTCGGCTCGTCGGTCTCGACCCGCCAGGGCCGCGAGATCGAGCTCGTCGGCCCGACGCCGCTCGACCCGCTCGTCGGCGTGCGCCTCGACTTCGTGGCGGCCGCAAAGGTCTCCGCGCACCTGTCCCCGCCCACCCCCGTCCGCCAGCCGAGCCGCCTGCGGGTCTTCCGCCGAGCGGCCGGACCGGTGGACGCGGCCGCCTGACCCATCCGCCCCGGCACCGCGTCTCGGCGGCGCCGGATCCTGAAGGCCCTGAATGGCTGAGATCTACACCTATTCGGCGAACGCGAACCAGGGACACATGTCCCCGGACACGTCGAACCATATCAACAGCGTGTTGTCCGACCTCGGGTTGGGCGGCACGTCTGCGGATTCGGCCGACGTCTCGCGCACGAGCGCCGAACCGGTGACGAGCGAGGCCTCGGCCCCCTCGCCGACCGCGTCCCATGCCGAGGCCGCGACGCCCCCCGGCCAAGTCGACGGCGCGGGGATCGAGCCCGACCACACCGCCTCGATCCTCGCCGGCGGTTCCGACACCGCGGTCCCGCAGGACCCTGCGGCCCCCGCGAGGGGCCCCGTTGCCGACGGCGCCCCGGCCTTCCATGCGCCGCCCGTCGAGACCCAAGTCGCGACGGCCTACGCGCCGCCGCCCGGCGCCGACAGCGTGCCCGGCGGCCATGCCGGCACCGGTGCAGAGACGTTCGGGGGCTTGGGTACCGACACGCTCTGGGGCAGCGACGGGGGCACGCACGGGCTCTCCACCCTGCCGCCCGCGCCCGCGGGCAGCGACACGATTCGCTCCTCGGGCGGCATGGAGACGATCTACGGCGGCAACGCCACGATCTACGCGTCCGGCCATTCCGCGACGCTTCACACCGACACCGTCCATGCCGGCAGCGAGGGGGCGACGATGGACGGGTCGGCCTCCGCGCAGGCCGTCCACACCGACGGCTCGTCCGCCTTCGCCGACCTGCCGGGCGGCTCGGGCAGCGACACGATCGTCCTGCACGACGGCGCCGGCACGATGCCGCCCGCGGGTGGCGACGATGCCCACACGGCCGGCGCCTACGGCACCCACGACCCCTATTCGTCCCACGATCCCTACGCGGCGCACGACGCCGGCGTCTACGCCTACGGATCGCCCGACAGCGTGGTCGGCGGCGACGGGTCCGACCCGTTCGCGCTTCTCGGCTATTCCGGCGGGTCCGACGGCTACGACAGCGGGCATACCGACACGGGCACGGCGCATCACGATCCCTACCTCGCCGACGGGCACGTGACCCATTCCGACACCGGCACCACCGTCTCCTACCACGACGGCTACGACCCCGGTTATTCCGGCGCCGACCAGTTGGAGTTCAAGGACACCGTGATGGCGGGCTGACCGCCTTGAGGCCGCGCGACGCGGAGGCGTTTCCGGCGTAAGGGCCCGTTCAGGGTTCGCGGTGCAAGGTCGGCGCCTCCGTGCCCTTCCGCCCGACGAGCCGCCCGCCGATGTCCGCCCTCCCGACCCCCAGCTTGCGTGACCTCGCGCTCGCCGCCCGCGCGGCCGGCGAGCGGACGCGCGCGCTGGCGCTGTTCCGCGAGGCGAGCGACCCGTGGAGCCGCAACGACGCAGCGCTCGAACTTCTCGCGCTCGGTGAGGTCGAGGACGCCCGACGGACGGCAGAGGCTCTCGCCGGGGAGCGTCCGGATTTCGCGCCCGCCCGCCGGACACTCGGGCTCGTCGCGCGCGCCGCGGGCGATCTCGATGCCGCGCTTCTCCATTTCCGCGCCGCCGCCGCGCGCGACCGCGCCGACCTCTGGAGCGCCTACGACGCCGCCGAAACCCTGCGCGCACTTGGCCGCGACCGGGAAGCCGAGGCGGCGCTGCGCGCGCTTGCCGGCGGAACGCCCCTGCCCCACGCCCTGCGCGCGCTCGGCGCGGCCGCGCGCGCGCGCGGCAACGCGGAGGAGGCGCTGGCCGCCCTTCGCGTCGCGGCCGATCTCCTGCCCGCCGACCCCTGGTTCCTGCTCGACCATGCCGAAGCGCTCGCGGCGCTCGAGCGTCTGGACGAGGCGGACGTCGCGCTGCGCGCGCTCGTGCAGCGCCACCCCCGCTTTGCCGGCGCGCGCCGCGCCCTGATGCGGCTCGCCGCCCGTCGCGGCGATGCGGCGATGCGGCTCGATGAGGCCCGCGCGCTCGCCGCCCTCGACCCGGATGCCGGCGCGCTGGATCTTGCCGACGTGCTCCTCGAACGCGGCGAGCGCGCGGAGGCCGAGACGGTCTGCGTCCGCCATCTCGTGCGGCGCGGTGCGACCCCCCGACCGCTGCGGCAGCTCGCGCGGGGCGCCCGCCAGGCCGGCGACGCGGAGCGGGCGCTCGCCCATCTTCGCGCCGCCGCTCGCCTCCTTCCCGCAGATGCCGCCCTGCGCGCGGAATGTGCTGGCGAGGCCCTCGCGCTCGGCCGCATCGCGCAGGCGGGGGCCGACGCCGAGGCCGCGCTCGCGATCGACCCCGCCGCCCCGCGCGCCCACCGCATCCTCGCCCTCGTCGCGCGCGCCGAGGGACGCGGGGCGGACGCGCTCAATCGGATGCGCGCGCTCTGGGCGGACGGTGCGGGACCGTCGCAGGCCGGCTTCGATCTTGGCGCCGACCTTCGCGCGGGCGGCTCCTTCACGGACGCCGCAACCGTCTACGAGCGCCTCGCCGAACGTCCGGACGCCGCGCCGGAGGCTCTCGTCGAGCTTGCCCTCCTCGCCCGCCGTCTCGACGGCATCGCCGGCGCACGCGCGCGGCTGGGCGAGGCGCTGCGCCTTTCGCCCGGGCATCCGCGCGCGCTCCTCTGCCTCGGCGACATCGAGCGCGAGCTCGGAAGCTTCACGGCGGCGGCGGCCGCCTACCACGCCGCCCTCCGGAGCCGGCCCGGCCTCGGCTGGGCCCATGTCGGCCTCGCCCTTCTCGCCGAGGCACGGGGCGAGCCGGACGAGGCGGTCTCGGCGCTCCGTGCCGCGATCGCGGCCGACCCCGGCGAAAGCCATCCGCGCATCCTCCTCGCGCTGCGGCTCGCCGAGCGCGGCGACGGCGACGACGCCCGCGCGCTCCTTGCCGGCCTCCCGCCCGGCGATCCCCGCGCTGCGGAAGCCGCGCTCGCGCTGGCCCGCATCCGGCGCCTGGACGGCGACGGCGCAGGCGCGCTGGCGGTGCTCGAAGACGCCGCGCGGCGCTGGCCGGACCGGCCGGACCTTGCGGTCGAGACCGCCGAAGAAGCGCTGCGGCAGGGGTGGCCCGAGGCGGCGCTGGCCTGGCTGTCGTTCGGCGAGGCGCGTCACCCCGGCCATCCCGGCCTTCTCGAGGCGCGGGCCCGGCTCGCCCTGTCGCGCGACGATCTCGAGGCCGCCACCGCCCTCTTCGACGAGGCTGCGACCGCCGATCCCGGCCGGCTCGGCCCTCCCCTGATGCTGGCGCGCCTTGCCGCGATGCGCGGCGATCCGGCGTCGGCGCTCGAACGCTTCGAGGCGGCCGCGCGGCGCTTCGGCGAGCGGCCCGAGCTGACCCTCGCGCGCGCCGAGACGCTGCGCCAGCTCGGCCGGATCGCAGAGGCCGAGCGCTGCTTCGACGAGAGCCTCGCGCGGGCGCGGGTTCCCGCCGTTGCGATCGCTGCCGCCCTTGCCGCGATCGAGGGCGCACGGCTGCCGCGCGCCGAGGCACTTCTGTCGGGATTGGCCACCGCGACGCGGGCCGACGCGGCGCGGCTGCATTTCGCCCGCGCCCAACTCGCCGCCGCCGGCTGGGACTTCGACCGTGCCATTGCGGAAGGCGAGGCGGCCGTGCGCCTGCAGCCGGCGGACGGCTGGTATCGCAACCGCCTCGCCCATGCCGCGCTCCTTGCGCTCGACCTGCCGCGCGCCGCCCGCGCGCTCCAGGAGGGTGCGGCGCTGGAGGCCGGCGCCAACGCGCTGCGCGGCAAGTCCGCCAATCCCTCGCAGAGCCATTACGGCCAGCTTCTCGACGAATTCCGCCTCGACGCCGAGACGCTGGCGGCGCTGCAGGCGGCGCTGGCTGAGCCGCCGGCCGCGCGCCTTGCCGCGATCGCGGCGTGTCTGCGCGCCTCTCCCGACCACACGGCCTCGGCGGTCCTCTATCTGATCGAGGCGCGTCGGCAGGGCGCGCTCACGACCCGCGTCGGTGACGGCGACGGCGGCGTGCCGCAAGCGATCCACCAGTTCTGGACCGATGACGCGGTGCCCCCCGACGTCGCCGCCTACATGGCGACCTGGCGCGACCTCAACCCCGGTTTCACGCACCGCGTCTGGAGCGAGCGCGAGGCGGCAGGCTGGCTAGCGGCGTACGGGCCGCCGGCCACCGCCGCGGCCTTCGCGCGGGCCCGCGAGCCGGCGATGAAGGCGGACCTCTTTCGCCTCGCGCTCCTCGCCCGCGAGGGCGGCGTCTGGGTCGATGCCGACGACCGATGCCTCCGATCGATCGCTCCGCTCATCGCCCGCGGCGCCGGTCTCCTCGCCTATCAGGAGGACCTCGGCTCGGTCGGCAACAACGTGCTCGCCGCACGCCCCGGCCATCCCTTCGTCCTCAGGGCGCTTGCCCAGGCGAGCGAGGCGGTCAATCGCGGCGACGGCGACATCCTGTGGCTGGCGACGGGTCCCGGCCTGCTGACGCGGGTCTGGGCCGGCGCCCTCGCGCGGCCGTCATCGGGCGAGGCGGACGACGCCCTCCTCCTCGACCGGGCGGAGTGCCTCGCCCATGTCGCCATCCATTGCCTCGCCGCCTACAAGGCGAGCGAGCGGCACTGGAGCCGCACCGCCTTCGGGCGGGGGCGGCGGGCCGGTCGCGGCACGTCCCGGAGCTGAAACGGGGCCGAGCCCCGACCCTCAGGCGGCGAGCGGATTTGGATCCGAAAGCAGCGCGGACGCTCGCGCCTCCAGCGCCCGGCGGAGGGCTGCGGGCACCTGCCGGCGCGATTTGGCCCGCGGCAGGTCCATCTCGGCCACCGGCGCGGCGTCCGGCACCAGCGCCTCGCGCTCGTCCCAGTTGTCGAAACCGAGTTGCTCGAGATTGTCGACGAAGCTCTCGGCCGCCAGCCCCTCGGCGAGGATCAGCGCGTGGCGCGCGAGCTCGACATGGAGATAGAGGATCGTCTCCTCGACCGGCGTTTCACGTGTGACAGCGACCCCGTCGACCAGCGCCGAGGCATGGACGAGGATGCCGCCAATTCCGACCGCGTGGTCGGGCGACAGGAACAGGTCGCGGCTCGGCACGGCCTCCGAGATCGCACCGGCCCGGATACGGATCGGCAGGACGCGCAGCGGGTCGCTTCCGCGAACCGCCACCGTCTGGCGTCCGATCCAGCGCACCGGTTCCGCCGCACCGTCCACGGTCAGGACAAGATCGCCGGGCCTGAGGTCCTCGATCGCCGACGCGCCGGCCGGCGTCTCGATGCGCGTACCGGGCCGGAAGCAGACGGGCGCGATGTCGATCGAAACGGTGGGCGTGAGCGCGGCGGTGGTTCCACCGAGCGTGGTGCCTGCTGCCGTGTCCGAACCGGAAGAGGTCCCGGATGCGCCCGCGGTGCCGGACACGCCGGAGCCGAACGACCCGCCGTTGCCCGCCACCCCCGAACCACCGCCGCTCGAACCCGACGAGCCGCCGGCGGCAGCGGCCGCCGCCTCGCTCGCCGCCGTTCCGCCGCCGCCGCCCGCGCTGCTCCCGCCACCGGACTCGCCGCCCTCGCCGCCCGATGCACCTCCCTCGCCCCCACTCTCGGCGGAACTGGCTGCACCGCCGCCATCGCCCGATCCACCGCTCTCCGCGCCCCCGCCGCCGCTGGCTGCATCGCCGCGCTCGGGTCCCGCATCGCGCACGGCCGCCGCCGAGCCGCCGCCGGCCGCCGCGCCGCCACCGCCATTGCTGGCTGATCCTGCGGCCGCGCCGCCCGTCGATCCACCAAGGCTCGCCCCGCCGATGCCGGCGGATACGCCGCCCGGCCCGGCATGCGGGCCCGCCTGCCGCGCGCCGCCCAGTCCTCCGGTCATGCCGCCGCCCGCCTGCGGACCGGCGCCGGCCGACCCGTCGGTCGCGCCCGCCGCACCGCCGGTCTCCGCCGCCGCCGCGCCGCTGCCACCGGCGCCGGCGATCGCCGCGCCCTCGTCGCCGCCGCGTGCCCCGCCCGAGCCGGCGGACGGACCGGCAGCGGCGGACGTCGTCGTGGCGGCGGTCGCGATGCTGCCGGACATGGCGACCGTCGCCGCTGCCGAGGCGTTCGAGCCGGACGAGGAGGACGAGCCGCCCGAGCGGTCGCGCGCGTCGCCCGTGTCCTTCGTGTCGTCGGTCTGGCTCATGGCTCGGGGTCCCGGCTGGCGCACTGCGTCAGCCTGCAGCTTGCCACGACCGGCCGACGCCGCAAGCGGGACCTGCGGACAGGGCAAGCAAAGGGTGAAGACGACGGCCGGCCGCGCCGCCGGTCAGGCCGCCGCCAGCCAGTTCTGCCAAGGAAGGGCGATCGATCACGGTGCTCGAAGGCGCGATGGACTGGACCGACCTCCTTGCATGCGACGCGGCGCTGGCGCTGCCGGAGCGTCACGCCGAGGCGCTGACGCGTCTGGCGGCCCGGCGCTTTCGCGACGGCGCCCCGCAGGAGGCGGTGGCGCTCCTGCGCCGGCGCGTGCGGCTGGACGAGCCCGCGACCGCGGCCGAGCGCGCGCTTCTGGCGCTCGCCCTCTCGGCGGCGGGCGAGCGCGAGGCGGCCGACGCCGAGCTCGCGCACGCCCTCCTCGCCGACCCGCTCGACCCCGCCGCCGCGCTGATCGCGCTGCGTCTTGCCGCCGACCGCGACAGCGTGCGCCTCGCCTCCCGGCGCATTCTGTCGAACCCCGTGGCCGCCGACGACGCGCTGGCTCAGGCGCTCGCCGCGCTCTTTCGCGCGGGCGAGGACGCGGCGCTTATCGCCGATCTCGCGGACGGCCGGCTGACGGGCTGGGCGATCTGGCGCGGCGATCCCGCACCCAGCCTCGTGCTGCCCGGTTCGGGAGGCGAGCAGCGCTTCGCCCTCCGGCCCCTGCCCCATCTCGGCTTCCTGCCGCCGGGCGCTTCGGGCGCGCGGCTCGACGGCTCGGTGGCCGGGGCGGTCGAGGGCTGGCGGCTGGAGCGCGACGGTCGCATCGTCGCGCAAGGCCCGCTGCATGCCCGCTCGCGCCATCGCGGGCCCCGTGCCGCCCGACCGGCGGCGCCGCCTACGGCTAGTCCGCCGCGCCGTCCGGTGCGGGTGGTGATGCCCGTCTTCGGCGATCCCGACGCGACGCGCAGCGCGCTGCGCGCCGCCGTCCTCGAGGTCGCCCGCCACCCCGGCGCCCGCCTCGTCGCGGTCGACGACTGCTCGCCCTTTCCCGCCATCACGGCGCTTCTCGAGACCTTTGCCGCACGCGGCCTCCTCGAGCTTCGCCGCACGGCGGTGAACCGCGGCTTTCCCGGCGCGGTGGCGCTCGGCCTCGAGGGCGGCGAAGGCTCGGACGCGCTGGTGCTGAACGCCGACGCGATCCTGCCGGCCGGCGCGCTCCAGCGCCTCGCGGACGCGGCCTATGCCGCGCCCGACATCGGCACCGCGACGCCCCTGTCCAACAACGGCGAGTGGACGAGCTGGCCGCGCCTCGGACAGGCGGCGCCGCTGCCGCTTGAGACCGAAGCCGCCCGGATCGATGCCGCCGCGCGCCGCCTCGACACCGCGCCCGTCGCGCTGCCGAACGGCATCGGCTTCGCGCTGTACCTGCGACACGACTGCCTCGCCGCCGTGGGTCCGCCGTCGGAAATCTACGAGCGCGGCTATTTCGAGGACCTCGAATGGACGCTCGCGGCGCGGCAGGCGGGGTTCCGCAACGTCTCGGCCCCCGGCCTCTTCGTGCCCCATCACGGCTCGCGCTCGTTCGGGCCGGACAAGGCGATGCTCGTGGCGCGCAACCTGCGGCGTCTCCGTCGCCGCTGTCCCGGCATCCGCGCGGAAAGCGCCGCCTTTCGCCGCGCCGATCCGCTGCGGGCGGCACGGGCGCGGCTGGAGGAGGCCTGCCCGCCGACCGGCCGCCCACGCCTCCTCCTGGCACCAGCGGGCAGCGCGGTGCTTGTGGAACATCTCCATCGCCTCGGCGAGGCGGCTGCCGGCGCGGTGGTGCTGACCTGGCGCCGGTCGGGCGCCGGGCTCCGGGCGGACCTCGCAAGCGTCGGCGGCGGCGCGCCGCAGTCGCTCGGGTACGACTTGGCCGCGGACGGCGGCGCGCTGGCGGCCTGGCTCGCCGCGCTGGCGCCGGGCGAGATCGATCTCGTCGGCGCGCCCCCGCCGCCGGGCCTGCTCGACGCGATCCGGCCGCTCGGCGGCGCTGTGACGATCCTCGCCGGCACGCCGCAGCCGGGCGGAGCCCATCCGCTGGCGGCCGACGCGCTCGCCTGGCGCGCGGAACTCGGCGACCGCGCGGTCTCGATCCTCGCCCTCGACCGTGCCACGGAGGCGGCACTGCGCCGCGCGCTGCATGGGGATCCGGCGGCGGCATGGCTCCGGGGACCGCCGGAAACGGCATCGCGCCTCCCGCCCGCCGAGGCGGACAATAAGCTTGCCGTGGTCATGGGGGTCCCCGCCCCGGCCTCGCTCGCCTTCGCGCAGCGCCTCGGCGCCGCGCTCCGCGCCCGCTTGCCCGGCGCGCGGCTCGCGGTCGTCGGCGCGAGTGCCGACGACCTCGCCCTGATCGGGCGCGGCATCGCGGCCACGGGACGGCTCCGCCCCGACGAGTTCGCCGCCGCCGCATCCGGCGTCGCGGCGCTGGTGCTGCCGCCCGCCGATCCGTCGCTCGCCCTCTTCGAGCGGATCATCGCCGAGACCGGCCGCCCCGGCGCGCAGGTCGACTGGAGCGACGGCGCGCTCGATCCGATGCCCCCGTCCCTTCTTCTCGATCGGAGCCACGATGAGCGAGACACCGTCCAGGCCATCGTCGATTGGTTCGCTGGTCGCCTCGCGGCGTAGGCGCCTGTCCGCCGGATCGACCGACGCACCGGCCCGCGTCGCCGACGACGGCGCGCTGCGCCTTTTCGCCCGACGCACGGGCGAGACCCTGATCGAGGGCTGGGCCGCCGATCCCGCCGATCCCGAGCAACGCTTCGTCGTGGAGCTCCTTCTCGACGGCGTGCCGGTTGCGCTGGCGCGTGCCGACCTGCGGCTCGGGGCGGCAATCGAGGGCGGTGCGGCGGTGGGCGACGGGTGCCACGGCTTCGCGTTCGCGCTCGACCCCGCGGTGCTGCCCCATGCGGCAACGGCCGCGGTGCGCCTCGCCAACGGCGGCGAGCCCGTGGGGGCACCGATCCCCTTGCACGAGGGCGAACCCTTCGCGGCGTCCCCCGGCCCGACCGGCGCGGTGCGCTGGCCGGGAGGCCTCGATCTCGAGGGCTGGGTGCATCGCCCGTCTGCGGACGGCCCGCCGCCGCGCATCGAGGCGCGCATCGACGACGCCATCGTCGCGCTCGCCTCCGCCGACCGCTGGCGCGAGGTGCGGCGCGGCGGGCACCTGCGCGCCGAGCCCGCCTTTCGCCTGCGGCTGCCGGACGAGTTCGCCGACGGTCGGCTGCACGAGGTCGAGGTCCATGCCGACGGCCAGCCGCTGCCGGGCGGCCCCGTCGCGGTCCTCGCCTTTGCCGATACGCTCGGTGCCCATCTCGATGAACGGGCCGAGACCGAAGGTGAGCGCTTGCGTGGCGAGCGCTTCGACCGCTGGTTTCCGCAAGGGGTGCCGTTCGCCGATTTCGCGCGGTGGGAGGCGCGGTTTCCGCTTCCCTCCCTGCCGCGTCTCGGCACCCCGCCCGTCGCGGTCGCCTTGATCGGCGAGGACGGCGCGGAGGCGAGCCTTGCCGCGCCCGCGCTCGATGCGCTCGGCGAATGGATCGGCGTCGTCCTGCCGGAGCGCGACGGCGGCTTCGAGCCCGCCGACCTCCGGGGGTTCCTCGAGGGCGAGGCGGCCGACTGCGAGGCGGTGCTGGTGATGCCGGCCGGAACGCTCGCCCGCCCCGGCGGGCCGGAGCGTCTGGTGGAGGCGCTGCTCTCGGAGCCCGGCGCTGCGATCGCCTTCGGCGACCGCCTTCTGATGCTGGATGGGGGTGAATCCGCGCCGCTCGCCGCCACCGCCTTCGACCACGAGCGCGCGCTGGAGCAGGGCTGCGCGGGCGCGCCCTTCGCGATCCGTCGCCAAGCGGCGCTCGCCGCCCTCGAGGCCGGCGCCGGCGACGCCGATCGCCTGTTCCTGCATCCGCTCGACCGGGCCCTGTCGGGCACCGCGCGCCATCTTCACGTGCCGGGTTTCGGCTTCACCGTCCCGCCCACTGTTCCCGGCGCGACGGATCGCCTGGCCGCGGCGGTGCGCGCGCATCTGGCGCGGCGCGGGCTCGCCGCAACGATCGAGCCGCGCCCGCCAGCGAGCCTTCCGGCCGTGCGGGTCCGGCGCGAGCCGCTGCCCGGTGCCTGCTCGATCCTTCTCGACGCCGGCTGGCACGACGAGGCGGCGATCGCCGCCGCTGTGGAGGCGCTGGAGCCGACACGCCGACGCCGCGCGGCGACCGTCCTCGTGTCCTCGCCGCGCCTCGACAGTGCGGCGCTCGCGCGCCTTCGCCTCGGCGGGGTCGAGGCGGAGGGCGCCGCGCCCGGCCGCTCGCCGGCTCGCCGCTTAAGCGATGCCGCGGCGCGTTTGGCCGGCGAGGCGCTCTGCCTCCTGCCGGTCGGCGTCACGCCAATCGACGACCGCTGGCTGGACGAGCTTCTCGGCCGCCTCGCCGATCCCGCGACCGGTCTCGCGGCGCCGCTTCTCGTCGGCCGCGCGGGTGATATCGTCGATGCGGGCCTCGCGCTCGCCCTCGGCGCCGCGCCGCGCCCGCGCTATCGCGGCCGAGGCGCTGAGGATCCCGGTCACGGCGACGGCCTTCTCGTCGCCCATCAGGTGTCGGCCGTCAGCGGCCGCGTGTTCGCGACGCGGCGGGCGGACTTCCTGGCGCTCGGCGGATTCGATTCCGTTCTCTTCCCGCGCCATCTCTTTTCGGCCGACTACGCGCTGAAGCTTCAGGCGCTCGGGCGCCGCGTCGTGGTCGCGCCGGATGCGCGTCTCGTCTGCGACACCCCGGCGGACGAGGCCGCCGGCGGGCTGGCCGCGCCCGCACTGCAGCGCGAGATCGACACGCTCTCGGTGCGCTGGGCCGATGTCGCGGCCGCCGATCCGTTCATGAGCCCGCTCCTGAGGCGCGGCGGCGACGGGTTCGACGGCCTCGCCTGGCCGCCGGGCGACCTCGCGCCGCGCTCGGGGCTCGTTCCCCCGCCGCGCGCGGTGGCGCCCGGCTGGTAACGGCGCGGCCCGCCGTCAGAAGAGGATGTCGTCGAAGTCGTCGTCGGCCGGGGGAGCAGAGGCAGGGGCAGCGGCAGCGCTGGTCTTGCCGCCCGAGCCCCCGAGCGCGGCGGCGAAGACGCTGCGCTCCTCCTTCATCGTGTAGCCGGCGCACAGGAGCGCATCGAGACGCGCGGCCTCCGCGGCCGGGAGTTCGGCGGCGATGGGTGCGGCGGCGAGCGAGGCGATCGCGGCCGATAGCGCCCGCATCATCGCCGTGCCCTCCTCGTGCAGCGACATCATCTTGAGGACGGCACGGATCTCGTCGCCCATGCCGCCGGCCGCCTCGGCGCTGGCGGCGAGCGCGCGCGCGCTTTCGGCCTCGGCGCTGGCAAGGCCGGTGCAGGCCGTGGTGAGATTGCGGTCCACCGATGTTTCCGCCTCGGCGATTGCGGGGAGGAGGCGGCCGGCGAGGTCCTGCGTGGCGGCGGCCGCGCGCTCGGTACCGACGCGGATCACATCGACCTCCTCGCGCGCCTGCGAGGACTGCTCGCGGATCACGCGAGCGATGTAGCCGATCGTTTCGTCGCCGCCCTCGACATGGGCGGCCTGGATCGCGGCGTTGAGGCCGGCGAGGTTGAGGTGGAACTCGAGCCCCGTCATCTGGTCGGTCATCTCGATGAGATGCGCGGTGCGCTCGACACTGCGCGACAGGCTGGCGGCGAGCGTCCGGCGCGCCTCGGCGCCCGATTCCATCGCGGCCCGCAGGCGCGAGGCGCCTGCCTCCAGTGCCGCCATGCCCTCGGTGCCGGTCCCCGGCGCGCGAAGGCCCTCCAGGATGTCGCCGCAGTCGTCGAGTCGGTCGGCGATGGCGACGAGGTCGAGGCCGAGCTTGTCCATCAGCGCGCCGTAGGTCGCGGCGAGATCGTCGAGCTGGGCCGTCTCGAGCCGCGCGATGCGGCGCACCGCGGCCTCCCGGTGGGCGGGCTCGAGCGGCGTCTCGCCCTCGACGAGCCGGCCGTCGCGCCGCAGCGGCCCGATCAGCTCAAGATTCTGGACGGTGTGCTCCAGCCGCTGGCGGGCCATGTCGTGGGCCTGAAGGCCCATCACGGCGCCGGCCACCGCCTGCCAGACGGCGGTGAAGGCGCGCTGCGCCTCGTCCCGGCTTTTCGCCGCCACGCTCTGTTGCTCGGCGATCCGGTCGATCAGCGCCTGGAAGCCGCCCGCGAGCTCGCGCTCGTCGCCGGCGGTGGTGGCGCGCGCGGCGATGGTGCGGCTTTCCTGGAGCGCGGTGCGGAGCAGACCCATCCGCTCGTCGATCGACTGGGCGACGGAGGTGCCCGACGTGACGAGATCGTCGACGGTGCGCGAGAAGGACACGAGGTCCACCTCGGCGCCCGCCATGCTCTCGACCTGGGCCCTTGCGATCACGACGATGTAGTCGAGGACGCGGAACACGGTCTTCAGCGAGGCAGAGGCGTTGCGGGCGCTCTCGACCGCCGCGTTCAGTTCGCCGATCCGCTCCTGCCGCTCGGCGGTCAGTTGCCACGCCGTCTCGACGCTGGCCGCCGCCTCGACGAGGGAGGCGCGCGCCTCAGCCATCACGGGCTGGGTGAAGATCTCGGTCGCGCGCGCGATGCCCTCGCGCACGCCCGCGATTCGGCCGTGCGTCGTGCGCAGCCGTTCGCCGGCGTCGAGGAAGACGCTCTCGCTCGCCGCCGTCCAGCGGACGAGCGCGGTGGCGAGCCGCTCGAAGTCGCCGGGGCCGGATGCGAGTGCGGCGGCGGGAGCTGCGCCGGACAGGGTGTTCGCGCGTGTCGTCATCGCTTGGCCGCCGCTGGCTTGATGGAGGGGTCGGCCGCAAACCGGAGGATTTCGGCCGGGATCTTGTCGAGCGGCAGTTCGGCTTCCACCGCACCAACCTTCATGGCTTCCTTGGGCATGCCGTAGACGACGCAAGTTCCCTCGTCCTGGCCGATCGTGTGGGCGCCGGTCTGGCGCAGCTCCAGCATGCCCTTGGCGCCGTCGTCGCCCATGCCCGTCAGGATCACGCCGAGCGCGTTGGCGCCGGCCGCGCGCGCCGCCGAGCGGAACAGCACGTCGACGGACGGGCGGTGGCGTGTCACCAGCGGCCCGTCGCGCACCTCGACATGGTACTGGGCGCCCGAGCGCTGGAGCAGGAGATGGTGGTTGCCGGGCGCGATCAGCGCGAGGCCCGGCACGACGCGGTCGCCGGTCTCGGCCTCGCGCACCTCCATGCGGCAGAGGCCGTCGAGGCGGCGCCCGAAGGCGCTGGTGAAGCCTGCCGGCATGTGCTGGACGATGACGATGCCGGGCGAGTTCTCCGGCAGCGCCTCGAGCAGCCGGCGCAGCGCCTCCGTCCCGCCCGTCGAGGCGCCGATCACCACGACCTTGTCGGTGGTGCGGTCGATCGGGCGGCCCGAGACCGGCGGCAGCACGGCGTCGGCGGTCAGCTTCTTCTGGACGTCGATCGTGGCGGTGCGGGCGACGACGCGCGCCTTCGACGCCGCGCGCACCGCGTCGCAGATGCGGGTCTTCGCCTCCATCAGGAACTGAAGCGTTCCGACGCGCGGCTTGGTGATGATCTCGACCGCACCCGCCTCCAGCGCCTGCAGCGCAATCTTGGAGCCGGCCTCGGCGAGCGAGGAGCAGATCACGACCGGGATCGGTCGCTGGCTCATCAGCTTCTGGACGAAGGTGATGCCGTCCATGCGCGGCATCTCGATGTCGCAGACGATAACGTCCGGCACCGCCTCGCGCATTCGCTCGGCCGCGAAATACGGGTTCGACGCGGTGGCGATCACCTCGATGTCGGCCTCGGCGTTGAGGATCTCGGTGAGGATCGTGCGAACGCTCGCCGAATCGTCGACGATCAGGACCTTGATGGACCGCATCGCGCTCACTCCGTCCGCTCGTAGATGTTGCTGCGGATCAGCCGGAGCGGGAGCCGGGTCGAACGGATCGATTCGGCATGGCCGAGGAACAGGAGACCGCCCGGGCGCAGGTGGCGCAGGAGCTTGCCGACCACCTCGAGCTGGGCGTCCGGCTGGAAGTAGATGAGGACGTTGCGGCAGAAGACGATGTCCATCGCCTGACCCGGCCGGTACTCGCCGTGCATCAGGTTGATCTGGCCGAGGCGGACGTTGCGCCGAAGCTCGGGTCGCACGCTCATCGCCTGGTCCGCGCCGGTGCCGACCGGCTCCAGGTACTTCTGGCGCAGGCGCGCCGGCACGCTGCGCACGGCGTCGGCATGGTAGACGCCCTCGCGCACCGCGTTCAGCATGCGCACCGAGATGTCGGTCGCGGTCACCGTCCAGGGGAAGAGCTGGCCGCCGTTCGAGGCGTCGTCGGCGATCATCGCGAGGCTGTAGGCCTCCTGCCCGCTCGAGGAGGCAGCCGACCAGATGCGCAGCGACCGCTCGCGCCCACCCTCGGCAAGGCGCCGCAGCTCTTCCGGCGTCAGGTGCTCGAAATGCGGCGGCTCGCGGAAGAACGAGGTCTCGTTGGTGACCACGCAGTCGGTGAAGGCCTGGAACTCGGCCGCCCGCCCCTCGGGCGTGCGCAGGAGCGCGACATAGGCGCGGAAGTCGTCGAGGCCTCGCGCGGCGAGGCGCCGGCGCAGCCGCGTTTCCAGCATCACCCGCTTGGCGTCGCTCATCATGATGCCGCAGCTCTCGTCCACCAGCACCGCCAGGTCGCGGAAGGTCGCCATGTCCAGCGTCGCCGCATGGGCGCCGGCGGACACGGGGGCGGATTTGGGAAGGGTCGCGGCGCGCGCCATGGTCGGGTCCGGTGCTGGAAGAAGAGGGACGGCCCCCATGCTGAGGGCCATCCGGTGGACGGCATCGCCTCGCCTCAGGCGAACTCGAAGCGCTCCGCCTCGAAGAGCCTGGGAAGGTCGAGCAGCGTCAGGAACGTCTCGCCGCGCCGGCCGAGCCCGGTCATGAAGGACGAGTTCCACGTCTCGCCGAACTCGGGCGCCGGCTCGACGTCCTCCTCGGCGAACTCGGTCACCTCGTGCACCGTGTCGGCGATCACCGCCACCGCGCGCCGGACGCCGCCCGCCTCGAAGTCGAGGACGATGATCCGGCTGTCGCCCGTTGGCTCACCGTCGTCGAAGCCACGCATGCGCAGCTCCGACTTCAGATCCACCACCGGCACGCCGGTGCCGCGCACGTCGATCATGCCAATCAGCATCGACGGGGCGTTCGAGATGCGCGCGACCGGCTTGTAGTCCAGCACCTCGCGCACGTGGGCGACGCGGATGCCGAACGTCTCCGAGCCGAGGCGGAAAGTGAGGATCTCGCGCGCGATCTCCTCGTCCGGCCCATCGCTGCCGGACGCATCGTGGTCGTAGCCGGCAGCAAAGCTCATGCGCTGATCCTCTCGAAACCGGCATCCTGACCGTCGCCGCCGAGGTCGAGGTCGAAGCCGCCCTTGGCGACGGGTCGCACGGGCGCCTTGGCCTTCGGCGCGGCCTTGGTGGCGGCGAAGCGTCCGACCTTGGCCTGCAGGGCGCGGGCGTCGCCGGCGGACGCCGCCGAGCGGGCGGCCGGGTGCGCGTCGTCCAGCCGGAAGTAGCCGGCGCGATCGTTGAGGCGGCCGGCCTCAGCGGACAGCTGCTCGGCGGTGGCCGACATCTCGTTGGCGGCGGCCGCGTTCTGCTGCGTCACCTGATCGAGCTGCTGGATGGCCTGGTTGATCTGCTCGGCGCCGGCGTTCTGCTCGCGGCAGGCCGCCGAGATCTCGGCCACCAGCTCCGAGGTGCGCTGGATGTCGGGCACCAGCTGCTGCAGCATGCCGCCGGCTTCCTCGGCGATCTTGAGCGTCGTGCCCGACAGAGCCCCGATCTCGGTCGCCGCGATTTGGCTGCGCTCGGCGAGCTTGCGCACCTCGGACGCCACCACCGCAAAGCCCTTGCCGTGCTGGCCGGCGCGCGCCGCCTCGATCGCCGCGTTCAGCGCCAGAAGGTCGGTCTGGCGGGCGATCTCCTGGACGATCCGAATCTTGTCGGCGATGGTGCGCATCGCCTCCACCGAGTTCGCCACCGCCTGGCCGCTCCGCTCGGCGCTGGTCGAGGCCTGCGCCGCGATCTTCTCCGTCGTCGAGGCGTTCTCCGAGTTCTGGCGGATGTTAGCCGCCATCTCCTCCATCGCCGACGACGCCTGCTCCGTCGCCGCCGCCTGCTCGGTCGAGCCCTGGCTCAACTGCTCGGCGGTCGCCGAGGACTGCTGCGAGCCGGCCGCGACCTGGCTGGCGGAACCCGTGACCTCGGAGACGATGCCGCGCAGGTTCTCGGTCATCGTGTTCATGGCGCGGGTCAGGTCGCCGATCTCGTCGTCGGCGCGCACCGCGACGGTCTGCGTCAGGTCGCCGGCGCCGATGTCCTCGGCAAGCTTCACCGAGCGCTGGAGGCCACGCGAGATCGTCAGCGCCATCCAGGCCGCCGCCGCCGCGCCGATGGCCAGCGCCCCGACCACGATCGCGATCAGCATGGTTCGGGTGGTCTCGTAGTTCGCCTGGGCCGTCGCTACCGAGGACTGCGCGCTCTCGGACGCCTGGCGGGCAAGTTCGTCGAGGCGGTCGCTGAGGGCGCCGAGGGTGGGCGCCACCTTGGTATCGAGGGTCGTCTGCGCATTGGCGAAATCGTTGCGCACGCCATAGGCCGCCGTCTGCGACAGGACCGTGTCGGTCGCGTTCCATTCGGCGCGCAGCTTCTGGACGAGAACGGCCTGCGGGCCGGCCGCCGGGCTCGCCGCGACGGTCTCGAGCTTCGCGCCGAACTCGCTCGTCAGCGCGTCGACGCGGTCGGAGGCCGCCTGGATCGCCTGCGGATCGCCGAGCACGACCGTCGAGACGGCGGCAAAGCGCGCCCGTTCAAGACCGAGGGCCATGTCGTTCGCGGCCGCGGCCTCGCCGCGCGCGCCCGATGCCTCGAGACCCGACCGGAGGCTCGAAAGATCGGCCAGCAGCGGATCGACCGCGGCGCCCACCGCGCGGATCGCCTTGTCGCCCGCGCCGTTGTCGGCACGCTCGAGATGGGCGAGGGTCTCGTCGACGACGGAGCGGGCCTTCGCCAAGGCCGGCGCCAGATCGGCCGCGGCCCTGCGGCCCTCGTTGTCCATCGCGCCGAGCATCTCGGCGCTCTGGTGCTCGATGTCCTGCCAGTTCTTCTGCACCCCGTCCTTCAGGGTCGCGATCTTGGCGGCGTCCGTGGAGAGGAGGATGTCGACCAGCGCACGGCGCGTGTCCATCATCGCCGTCTTCATCTCCATGCCGCTGCCCATCTGGCGGAAGGGTCCGGAGGCGAAGTCGGCCATCGACTGGTTGGTCTGGCCGAGGCTGGAGACGCCGAAATAGCCGGCGGTTCCCAGAAGGGCGAGAACCGCACCGAACGAACAGATCAGCTTGGTCTTGATGGTGATACGCATCGGAAGGGGGTCCGGGGTCGGAAGGGAGCCGAGGGGTTCGGAATGCGGGGCGGAATGGGAGGACGGGTTCAGTTCGGCAGGGATGCGGGGTCGGGCTGCAGCACGGTCTCGAGGTCGAGAAGGACCACGAAGCCGCCGCCGTGGCGCACGACGCCGCGCAGGAAGCGCAGCGGCCAGCGCGTGCCGTTCTCGGGGACCGGCTCGACGGCGGCGCGGTCGAGTGAGACGACCTCGTGCACGGCGTCGGCCTTGATCGCGACGAAGAAGCCCTCGCCGCCCGTCTCGACGCGCGAGACGATGACGCGCGAGCTTTCGGTGTCGGCGACCGCGGGCATGGCGAAACGGCGGCGGAGATCGATCAGCGGCATGATGTTGCCGCGCACGTTGACGAGGCCGGGCGCAAAGGCCGGCGCGTTCGGCACGGTGGTGACGGGCGGCGGGTCGAGCACCTCGTGCACCGCCTCGACGGCGAGCGCGAAGACGTCCTGTCCGAGCGAGACGGTGAGGAAGTCGACGGGCGGCGCAGCGGTGGCGAGGTCGGGCGCGGCGGCGGGGGCTTGCGTCATCGGTTCGCGCTCCGGCTCAGGCGGCGAGGCGGTCGGCGCGCACGGCGCCCGCCTGCCGGACCAGGGTGTTGATGTCGAGGATCAGCGCCACCGAGCCGTCGCCGAGGATCGTCGCGCCGGCCAGGCCCGGCGTCGCGCGGTGCAGCGGCGAGAGCGGCTTGATCACGGTCTGGTGCTGGACGACCACCTGGTCGACCACCACGCCGACGCGGCCCGTGTCGGTGTCGGCGACCACCACGATGCCGTCCTCGGCCGAGGCGGCGCCTAAGATCGCGTCCATGTGGAAGATCGGCACGATCGTGTTGCGGATGTCGACGAAGTTGCGTCCGCTCGACGTGCGGCACTCGATCGCCGAGAGCTCGACGCATTCCTCGACATTGGCGAGCGGCAGGATGCACTTCGTCTCGCCGACGCGCACCAAAAGCCCGTCGATGATGGCGAGCGTCAGCGGCAGGCGCAGCGTGAAGCGCGTGCCCTGGCCGGGTTCGGTCGCGATCTCGATCGAGCCGTGCAGCTCGCCGATCGTGCGGCGCACGACGTCCATGCCGACGCCACGGCCCGACAGGTTCGACACGGCGGCGGCCGTCGACAGGCCGGGGTGGAAGATCAGCTCGTCGATCTCGCGGTTCGGCGGCGTCACGCCGTCGGCGACGATCCCGGCGGCGCGCGCCTTTACGAGGATGCGCTCGCGATTGAGGCCGGCGCCGTCGTCCTCGATCGTGATGATGACCTCGGTGCCGGACTGGCGGGCCGAAAGGCGCAGCGTGCCGCGCTTCGACTTGCCGGCGGCGAGCCGGCGGTCCTGCATCTCGATGCCGTGGTCGATCGAGTTGCGGATGATGTGGACGAGCGGATCGCCGAGGCGGTCGAGCACGGTCTTGTCGAGCTCGGTATCCTCGCCCGACAGGACGAGGTCGATCTCCTTGCCGAGATCGCTCGACAGGTCGCGCACCACGCGGCGGTAGCGCGAGAAGAGCGAGTCGATCGGCAGCATGCGCATGTCCATGGCGCTGTCGCGCAGGTCCGCCGAGATGCGCTCGATCTCCTCGACCACGGCGGTGAGGACGGGGTCGTGGCGCTGGTGGGTGAGAGCCGTCAGGCGCGCCTGCGCGATCACCAGCTCGCCGACCTGGTCGAGCAGCGTGTCGAGGCGCGAGGCCGATACGCGAACGCTCGCCTCCGGCTGCGCCTGGCTCTTCGCCTCGGCCCTTGCCGGCTCGACCTTGGCGGCGGCGGCAGGCGCTGCGGCGACGACCGGCTCGGCGCTCGCCGATGCGGCGGCGGGCGCGGCCTCGGCCGTGCCGAGCGCCTCGATCGTGACGGCGCCCGGCTCGTCGACGAAGATGAAGACGTCCTCGATCGCGCCGAGGCCCTTATCGGTGGAAAGGGTGATGCGCCAGGCGAGATGCAGCTCGGTCGGCGCGAGGAGGGCGAGTTCGGGCACCGCGTCGGTGAGCGCCTCGACCTCGGCCTCGCCCAGCGCGCGCAGCTCGTCGAGGAGCGCCAGCGGGTTGGTGCCGAAGAGGAGCGCGTTGGCGGGCAGGCGCAGCGTGATGACGAAGCGGCTGGCGGCGGGCGCGGCGGCCGGCGCGACGGAGGCCGCGCCGCCGACCGCGGCCTGCAGCGCCTCGACGAGCTCGGCGCTGCGCGCGGCGAGCGCCGGCGCCGGCTCGAACAGGAGGCGGCGGATCTGGTCGGTCGCGGCCAGGAGCACGCCGACGAGGGCGGGCGTCAGCGGCGCCTCGCCGCGGCGCACCCGCTCGAACGCGTCCTCCAGCTTGTGGGCGAAGGCGGCCATGTCGGGCGGGCCGAACATGCCGCCCGAGCCCTTCAGCGTGTGGAGCGCGCGAAAGGTCGTGTTGATGAGCTCGGCATCATCGGGACGCGCCTCGAGATCGAGGAGCGCCGCTTCCAGCTGCTCCAGAAGGTCGCGGGCCTCGTTCAGGAAGATCTCGACGGCGTTCCCGCTGTTCATGGCATCAGGCCCCGATCAGCTTGTTAACGACGGCCAGGAGACGCGTCTGGTCGAACGGCTTGACGATCCAGCCCGTGGCGCCGGCGGCCTTGCCGGCGGCCTTCTTGGCGTCGTCGGATTCGGTGGTCAGCATGACGATCGGCATGCCGGCATGCTCGGGCATGGCACGGATCCTCGAGATCATCGTGATGCCGTCCATGTTGGGCATGTTGAGATCGGTGATCACCAGCGCGAAGCGGTGGCCCGACAGCTTGGAGAGCGCGTCGACGCCGTCCTCGGCCGTGGTCGGCGCGTAGCCGGCCGATTCCAGCGTGAACGACACCATCTGACGGACGCTCGCGCTGTCGTCGACGCAGAGAACGGGCTTGCCCATGGGAACTGACCTTTTTTCGGAATGCTCAGGCGCGAAGGCTTGCGGCCCAGTCGTCGAGGCCCGCACGCGCGAGAAGCGCGGTGACCGCGGGCGAGGGTTCGAGCGTCATGGCGAGATGGCGCGAGGCGGCGGTGCGCCCGGCCGAGACCAGGATCTGGACGAGGCTGATGTCGGCCTCCTCGACGGCGGAGGCGTCGACGAGAAGCCCCTCACCGGCATGGTCGAGAAGATGCTCGCTCAAGGCGGCATGAATGGCCTCGGCCTGCGACAGGGTGCAGGCGGGCCCGAGCGAGAAGGGCGTCATCAACGTCGGTCCGATCCTTGCGTTGCTTGACGTCCGAAAGTTACCCGTCAAGAGTTAAAGGATAGGATTTGAATCAATTGTGCAAAAACTTTTCGTTACTCGGGGCCAGCTTCGCCGGCTGACGCCTCAAGCCTCTGACGACGCTGGGTTTTCCACGTGCCGAACGCGCGTGGAACGCCGGGGGATTTGCGCCCCTCGGGCGGCTTGCGCGGGAGACTTACGCGCCCCGGTTGATTCGACCGCTCGGCGTTGCCGGGCGACGGATCACGGCGCGGACGTCGCCTCCTGTTTCACCGTCGCCTCGAGCCAACGGCGAAAACGGGCAAAGGCCGGCCGCTCCAGGCTGCGCGGGGGGTGCACGAGCATGTAGGGGTCGGACAGCGCGAGGCGGCGCGGCGAGGCGAGCGTCAGGAGGCCGGCGCGAAGCTCCCGTTCCACCGCGAAATCGGGCACCAGCGCGACGCCGAGGCCCGCGACCGCGCCCTCCACCACCATCGCGAACTGCTCGAACCGATGGCCGCGCAGGATGTCGCGCGCGTCGAGCCCGGCCTCGCGGAACCATTCGAGCCAGAGCGTCGGGCGCGTCGCCTGCTGCAGGAGCGGAAGGCCGGTGAGCGCCCCCTCCCCCGCCGTCTCGCGCCCGTCGAGAAGCGCGGGGCTCGCCACCGCGCAGAGCCGGTCGGCGAGGAGGACGAGGCCGCCCTCGCTCCCCGCCGCTGCGCCCGCGCGCCGGATCGCCGCGTCGAACCCGTCGTGCTCGAAGTCCACCGCGCCGAGCCGCGCGCTGACGTTGAGGCTGATGCCGGGCTCGGCGCGCGAGAAGGCGACGAGGCGCGGGGCGAGCCAGCGCGCGGCAAAGGTCGGCAGGACGGCAAGGTTCAGGATCTCGCGCCGCCCGCCGAAGGCCATGGTCTTGACGCTCGCCTCGTCGAGCCGCGCGAGGACGGCCGCCGCGTCCACCGCAAAGAGCCGCCCGGCATCGGAGGGCACGAGGCGCTTGCGCACGCGGTGGAAGAGCGGCACGCCGAGCTTGTCTTCGAGAAGCGCGAGCGAACGGCTGACCGTGCTCTGCGTGAGGTTGAGGCTGGCCGCGGCCTCCGTCACCGACCCCTTGTCCATGCAGGCGACGAAGGCGCGCAGTTCGGCGATCGTCGGGTGGTAGGCGGGTCGCATCGGCCGACTTCATCGAATGCATGAATGTTTCGATCCGATATCATCGTTTGCGCGAGCGCGCGAGCGGGCGCAGGATCGCCGGCACCAGACAGGAGAAGCGACCATGTCCGCCCTTCCCGCCAGCGCCGTCCCGTCCGCCGCCGCCCCCGCACCCGCCAAGGCGAGCTTCGACTGGGCCGACCCGTTCCTCCTCGCCGACCAGCTGAGCGAGGACGAGCGGCTGATCTCCGAGACGGCGGCGGGCTTTGCCGAGGAGCGCCTGCGCCCGCGCGTCGTCGAGGCCTATCTGAAGGAGACGACCGACCCCGAGATCTTCCGCGAGATGGGCGAACTCGGCCTCCTCGGCGTGACGCTGCCGGAGGAGTACGGCTGTGCCGGCGCCTCCTACGTGTCCTACGGGCTGGTGGCGCGCGCGGTGGAGCGGGTCGATTCGGGCTATCGCTCGATGATGTCGGTCCAGTCCTCGCTGGTGATGTATCCGATCTACGCCTACGGGTCGGAGGAACAGCGCCGCAAATACCTGCCCAAGCTCGCCAGCGGCGAATGGATCGGCTGCTTCGGCCTCACCGAACCCGACGCCGGCTCCGACCCCGCCGGCATGCGCACGCGGGCCGAGAAGATCGACGGCGGCTACCGCCTGTCGGGCGCCAAGATGTGGATCTCCAACGCGCCGATCGCCGACGTGTTCGTGGTCTGGGCGAAGTCGGACGCCCATGACGGGGCGATCCGCGGCTTCGTGCTCGACAAGGGCATGAAGGGCCTGACGGCCCCGAAGATCGAGGGCAAGCTCTCGCTTCGCGCCTCGATCACCGGCGAGATCGTAATGGACGGCGTCGAGGTCGGCGAGGACGCGCTGCTGCCGAACGTCTCCGGCCTGAAGGGTCCGTTCGGCTGCCTCAACCGGGCGCGCTACGGCATTTCCTGGGGAGCGCTGGGCGCTGCCGAGGACTGCTGGCACCGCGCGCGCAGCTATACGCTGGAGCGCGCGCAGTTCGGCCGTCCGCTGGCGCAGACGCAGCTCGTCCAGCGCAAGCTCGCCGACATGCAGACCGAGATCGCGCTCGGGCTCCAGGCCTCGCTCCGGGTCGGGCGCCTGTTCGACGAGGGGCGCATGGCGCCAGAGATGATCTCGATCGTCAAGCGCAACAACTGCGGCAAGGCGCTTGCCATCGCCCGCGAGGCCCGCGACATGCACGGCGGCAACGGCATCATGGGCGAGTATCACGTGATGCGCCACGCGCAGAACCTCGAGACGGTGAACACCTACGAGGGCACGCACGACGTCCACGCGCTGATCCTCGGCCGCGCGCAGACCGGGCTCCAGGCCTTCTTCTGATGGCGGATGCGCCGCTGAAGGGCCTCAAGGTCCTCGAACTCGCCCGCATCCTCGCCGGGCCCTGGATCGGCCAGACGCTGGCCGATCTCGGCGCCGAGGTGATCAAGGTCGAGGCGCCGGACGGCGACGACACCCGCCGATGGGGCCCGCCCTTCGTCACCCACGACGGCGAAAGGACGGCCGCCTATTTCCACGCCGCCAACCGGGGCAAGCGGTCGGTCGTCGCCGACTTCGCGACCGAGGACGGTCGCGCGCTGGTGCGCCGGCTGGCTGATGAGGCCGACGTCCTCGTCGAGAACTTCAAGGTCGGGGGCCTTGCAAAATACGGCCTCGACTACGAGACGCTCGCGGCCGCGAACCCGCGCCTCGTCTACTGCTCGGTCACCGGTTTCGGGCAGGACGGCCCCTATGCGCAACGGGCCGGCTACGACTTCATGATTCAGGCGATGGGCGGGATCATGGACCTCACCGGCGAGCCGGACGGCACGCCGCAGAAGATCGGCGTCGCGTTCGCCGACATCTTTACCGGTCTCTACGGCGTGATCGCGATCCAGGCGGCGCTGGCCCGGCGCGAGCGAACGGGGCGCGGCGACCATGTCGACATAGCGCTGATGGACTGCATGACCGGCGTGCTCGCCAACCAGGCGCTGAACTACTTCGCCAGCGGCACGGCGCCCAGGCGCCTCGGCAACGCCCATCCCAACATCGTGCCCTACCAAGGCTTTGCGGTCGCCGACGGGCATGTGGTCATCGCCTGCGGCAACGACCGGCAGTTCGCCAAGCTTGCCGCCGTGATCGGCGAGCCCGACCTCGCCACCGACCCGCGCTTTGCCACCAACGAGGCCCGCGTCGCCCACCGCGCGGCGCTGGTCGCGATCATGGAGGGGCGGCTTCTCCTCATGGCGCGCGACGCGCTGCTCGCCGACTTGGAGCGCGAGGGCGTGCCGGCCGGCCCGATCAACACGCTCGCCGACGTCTTCGCCGACCCTCAGGTCCTCCACCGCGGCATGCGGATCGAGCCGGACGGGGTGCCGGGTCTGCGCACGCCGATCCGCTTCCGCGACGCCGCGCTCAGCCTCGATACGCCCTCGCCGCGCCTCGGCAGCGGTGGGACCGCGGGCTTCGGGACTGGCTAGACCCCGCAGGCGCGGCGCAGCATCTCGCGCGCCTCCTCCGTCGGCACCGCCTCGCAGCGCGCCATGGCCGAGCGGGCTTTGGCGTGGTTGCGCAGGATGTAGGGGGCGTTCTCGGGATAGCGGCTGGCGCGCCATTCGCCGATCGTGATCGTCATCGCCTGTCGCACGCCGACGAGCTGCGGCAGGAGATCGAGCTCGGCCTCCGGCACGGGATGCACCGCGTGATAGGCCGACACCAGCGCCGCCACCGGCTCGAACGGATGCCCCTCGTCGGCCACCTGATAGGCGCTGGCGATCGCCAGATCGTAGATCGCGGGCGTGCGGACAAGATCGCCGAAGTCGAGGATGCCGGTGAGGCGATCGGTGTCGACCTCGTCCACGAGAAGGTTGAACGGGTTGAAGTCGTTGTGGACGACCTGCATCCGCAACGCGTCCTCGCGAGGCGCGATCTCGTCGCGGAAGGTTTCGAAGATCCGGGCGACGCGCGCGCTCAGCGCGGGATCGGCGACATGGCGCGTGTGCTGGAGAAGCCCGGGCGAGCGCCGGATGTCCCAGACGATCTCGTGCTCGGCGGCGGGGTGCGTGAAGTCCGACAGCCCCTTGGCGAGGCGCCCAAGCGCCGTGCCGAGGCCGCGCATCTGGGCGGGCGTGCGCGGGGCTCCGAACAGCGGGCGGCCGGGCAGCCAGGTGAGGAGCCGCGTGAAATGGTGCTCACCGTCGCGTGGCGCGAAGAATTCCGGCGCGCCGTCCAGCGTGGGCACAAGGCGCGAGGCGGGCACGTCCGGCACGGCGCGGGCGAGATGCTCGAGCGCCCGGTTCTGGAACTCCGAAACGCCGGGATCCTCGGCGGCGTTGGCGATCTTGAGGACGAAGCGCGCGCCGTCCTCGGCGTCGAGGCGCACCGTAAGATCGCGCTCGCTGGTCAGCATCGAGGCGTGGGCCGCGATCCCGTAGCGCTCGCGCACCATCCGCTCGATCTCGTCGAGGCCGAAGGCGGGCGCTGCCGTGGTGAAGGCCGAACGCGGTTCGGCGATCTCGGACTGGGACATGGCCGGCCTTTCGCCAGATGGCTTCGTGAAACGGAAAGCCGACAGGCCCTCCGCCCGTTTTTGATATACCATATACGATGATGCGGCAAGCCGGAGCGGTGTGGACCGGCGACGGTTCGTGCGGCCGGCATCCAGCCTCGAAGCCCTCCGCGTCGCCTTTTCCGCTTCAGAATTCTGGTATATCATGTATCGCAATCGGCGGCCAATGGCTGGTTGCCGCGACCGATCCCGGTCGACCGACCCGCCGGAGCCCCAACGCATGAGCGCCACCGCCGATCTCTCCATGCCCAACGCCTTCGTGCCGGGGCGCGGCAACCTGAGCCCCGACAACGAGGCGCTGGTCGAGCGGCGCGCGCGCGTCCTCGGGCCGGCCTATCGGCTGATGTACGAGACGCCGCTGCATCTCGTGCGCGGGGACGGCGTCTGGCTCTACGACGATACGGGCCGCGCCTTTCTCGACGCCTACAACAACGTCACCTCGATCGGCCATTGCCACCCGCGCGTCGTCGAGGCGATCCGCGCGCAGGTCGGCGTGCTCGCCACCAACACGCGCTACCTCCACACGGCGATCCTCGACTATGCCGAGCGGCTGGTCGCGACCTTCCCGGCGGACCTGTCCCAGGTCATGTTCGCCTGCACGGGCAGCGAGGCGAACGACCTTGCCCTGCGCATCGCGAAAGCCCGCACGGGCGGCACCGGCATCATCGTCACCGAGAACGCCTATCACGGGATCACCGAGAGCGTCGCCGCCTTTTCGCCCTCGCTCGGGCCCTCCGTCGATCTCGGGCCCCATGTGCGCACGGTGCCCGCGCCCGACCGCTACCACATGGGCGACGCGGATGTCGGCGTGGCGTTCCAGGCCTCAGTCGAGGCCGCGATCGCCGATCTCCGGCGCCACGGCATCCGGCCGGCGGTGCTGATCGTCGACAGCCTCTTCACCAGCGACGGCGTGCTGGCCGGGCCGACCGGCTTCCTCCGGGGCGCGGCCGAGGCGATCCGCGCGGCGGGCGGCCTCTTCATCGCCGACGAGGTGCAGCCCGGCTTCGGGCGCACCGGCGAAGCGATGTGGGGCTTCGAGCGCCACGGCGTCGTGCCCGACATGGTGACGCTCGGCAAGCCGATGGGCAACGGCCAGCCGATCTCGGCGGTCGTCATGCGCCCCGAGATCGTCGCCGATTTCGGCCGCAACGCCCGCTACTTCAACACGTTCGGCGGCAACGCGGTGTCGTGCGCGGCCGCCGCCGCCGTCCTCGACGCGATCGAGGCGGAGGGGCTGCAGGAGAACGCGCTCCGGACAGGCCGCCATCTCCTGGAGCGCGTGCAGGCGGTCTCGGCCGACGATCCCGGCGTCGGCGACGTGCGCGGCGTCGGCCTGTTCATGGCGGTGGAGTTCGTCGCCGACCGCAGGACGCGGGCCCCCGACCGGGCGCGCGCCTCGCGCGTCGTCAACGCCATGCGCGAGCGCGGCGTCCTGATCTCGGTCTCGGGCAAGCATCACAACAGCCTGAAGATTCGCCCGCCGCTGGTCTTCGACCGCGGCAACGCCGACCTCTTCGCCGAGGTGCTTGAAGCCTCGCTCCAGGCGACGGCCTGAGCGGGCGCGGGGTGCGAAGGGTCAGGCCGGCTCCGCCTCGCGCCGCCGCGCCCCTTCCACCGCCTCGAGATGGGGCACGAGGAAGGTGCCGGCGACGGTGAGATCGGCGACGATGCCGGCGCGCGCCCGCACGCCGTCGCCCGCCTCCAGCGCCGCCAGCACGCTGCGATGCGCCTCGTTGGCCTTCGGCTCGTAGGCCGGCGCCCCGAACAGCTCCTTCATGTAGGGCCCCGTCTGGCTCCACAGGTCCTGGATCATCTCGAACAGGCGCGGCGAGGCCGCCTCGCCGTAGACCGCGAAGTGAAAGGCCTGGTTCTGGCGTCGATAGGCGTCGTGGTCGCGCGCGGCGAGGCTCTCGTCCATGTCGTCGGCGAGCCGGGCCAGCTTGCGCAGGGTCGCCTTGCGAACGCGCGCGGCGGCAAGTTCCGCCGCCAGCCCCTCCAGCTCGCAGCGGATGCGCGCGAGTTCGGCATACTTGCCGGCTTCCAGCGCCGGCACCGCGATGGAGCGGTTCGGCAGGAGCGTGAGCAGCCGCTCGGCGACCAGCCGCTGCAGCGCCTCGCGCACCGGCGTCGTCGAGATGCCGTAGCTTTCGGCCAGCGTGCGGATCACAAGGACCTGGCCGGGATGGAAGCTGCCGGCCATCAGACCCTCGCGGATGCGATCGTAGGCGAGGTCGTTGAGGGTCCGGTATTCGATCTTCGTCACGAGGCGGGTCTCCGAGAGCCCCGCCAGCATATCATATACGTCGCGCGCACCAACGCCCCGCCCGCCGCCCGCTCGCCGGCGGCACGGGGTGCCCGCCCCGATCAGCGGAAGAGGTCGGGCTTCTCCAGTCGCAGGGCGGCCGCGCGGCGATGGCCCTCGAGCCCCTCCGAGGCGCTCTGGCGCGAGGCGGGCGGCGCGACCGCGGCGACGCCCTCGTCGTCCAGCCACTGGTGCGTCGCGATCTTGACGTAGGAGCCGACCCAGAGCCCGCCGGTATAGCGTCCGGCGCCCATCGTGGGCAGCGTGTGGTTGGTGCCGCAGCACTTGTCGGAATAGACGACGCTCGCCTTCGTGCCGATGAACAGCGAGCCGTAGCCCGTCAGCCTTGCCGCGAAGGCTTTCGGGTCGCGCGTATGCACCTGCAGGTGCTCGGCCGCGATCCAGTCGGAATAGGCGACCATGTCGTCCTCGGAAGCACAGACCGTCACCTCGCCCTGCGCCTCCCACGAGACGCGGGCGACGTTGGCGGTCGACAGCGTCTCCAGCTGGCGCTCCACTTCCGCGATCACCGCCTCCGCCAGCGGCGCGTGGGTCGTGATCAGGCCGACGCGGGTGTGAATGTCGTGCTCGGCCTGGGCGAGGAGGTCGGTTGCGATCACCTCGGCGTTGCCGGTCTCGTCGGCGAGCGTGTAGATCTCGCTCGGGCCCGCCAGCTGGTCGATGCCGACCGGCCCGAAGACCTGCCGCTTGGCCTCGTTCACGTAGGCATTGCCCGGCCCGACGATCTTGTGCACGGCCGGAATGGTCTGCGTCCCGAAGGCCATCGCGGCGATCGCCTGCGCCCCGCCGATGCGGAAGATGCGGTCCGCGCCCGACAGGTGGCAGCCCGCGACCATGGCCTCCGCCGCCGTCGGCGGCAGGCAGGCGATCACCTCGGGGCACCCGGCGACCTTGGCCGGCACGATGGTCATGATCGGCGCCGACAGGAGCGGGTAGCGCCCGCCCGGCACATAGGCGCCGACGCGCTGGACGGGAATGACGCGGTGGCCGAGATGGAGGCCGGGCCGAAGCTCGATCTCCAGCGGCAGGATGGTCTCGAGCTGCGCTTCGGCAAACGCGCGCACGTTGGCGATGGCGAACTCGGTGTCGGCGCGCGTCTGCGGGTCGAGCCGGGCGACCGCCGCCTCGCGCTCCTCGCGGCTGACCTCGACCGCCGCCGGCTCCACCTTGTCGAAGGCGGCGGAGTAGCGCTTCACCGCCGAATCGCCCTCGCTGCGCACCGCGGCGAGGATCTCCGACACCGTCCCGGCGACGCTCGCATGCGTCTCGCCCTGCGGCTTGGGAGCCTTCACGAAGCGGAGGCGGGAGCGAAGGCTGTCGATTTCGTGGGGCATCGGGCGTTTTCCGTGCTGGTTTTGCACGCAGGACGCTCGCAGAAGCGCCACCGGGCGGCAAGGACACGGCGCGCCCCGTTCAGTATGATGAGCAGTCAACGCCGCCCGGCCGCCCGCCAGAGGAGATGTCATGCCCGCCATCGGAGCCGCGATCCGCGAGATGCGCCGCCGCCGCCAGCTGTCGACCCGCGAGCTCGCGGTGCGCTCCGGCATCGCCCATTCCACCATCTCGCTTCTCGAGCGCGACCGGATGAGCCCGTCGGTGGACACGCTCCAGGCCATCCTTGAGGCGATGGGCTCGACGCTGACCGGCTTCTTCTCCGAACTCGGCGAGGCGGCGCCCTCCTCGCCCTTCTATCGCGGCGGCGACCTGCCCGAGATCGGCCGCACGACGAGCATTTCCTATCGCATGGTCGGCATCAACCATCCCGGCCGCAAGCTCCTGATGCTGCGCGAGACCTACCAGCCGGGCGCCGACACGGGCGAGGCCTTCTCGCATAAGGCGCAGGAGGCGGGCATCGTCACCGCGGGCCGCGTCGAGGTCAGCGTCGGCGAGCGGACGCGCATACTGGAGCCGGGCGACGCCTACTACTTCGACAGCGAGACGCCCCACCGCTTCCGCAATCCCGGTCCCGAACCCGCGGAGCTGATCAGCGCGATCACCCCGCCGACCTATTGAGATGGTGGAAACTATTTCGAGCGCCCGCGCGAAGGGTTTTGCGCTTTTCCCCTTTCGTGCTTGATTTTCGAACGGTTCAACAAGCCGGGGGAAACAACGCCATGTCACGGTCCACCATTCGCACTCTCGTCGGCAGCCTTCTGGCCGCCTCGCTCCTGGCGGCGGTGCCGGCCGCCGCGCGCGACCTCACCGTCGTCTCCTGGGGCGGCAACTACCAGGACGCCCAGCGCGAGATCTACTTCAAGCCCTTCGCGGAGAAGACCGGCAAGCCGGTGCTGGAGGAATCGTGGGACGGCGGCTACGGCGTCCTGTCGGCCAAGATGCAGGGCGGCACGCCGAACTGGGACGCCGTCCAGGTCGAGGCCGAGGAGCTGGCGCTCGGCTGCGCCGACGGCATCTACGAGCCGGTGGACTGGTCGAAGCTCGGCGGCGAGGACAAGTTCATCCCCTCCGCCGTCAACGAATGCGGCGTCGGCGCGATCGTCTGGACGACCGGCCTCGGCTACGATGCCGACAAGCTGAAGGAAGCGCCGAAAAGCTGGGCCGACTTCTTCGACACCGCGAAGTTCCCCGGCAAGCGCGCGCTGCGCAAGGGTCCGAAATACGCGCTCGAGTTCGCTCTGATCGCCGACGGCGTCGACCCGAAGGAGGTCTACACGGTTCTGGCGACCCCGGAGGGCGTCGACCGCGCCTTCAAGAAGCTCGACACGATCAAGCGGGACCTCGTCTGGTGGGAGGCCGGCGCGCAGCCGATCCAGCTTCTGGCGTCCGGCGAAGTGGTGATGACCTCGGCCTATAACGGGCGTCTCGCCGGCATCAACAAGTCGGAAGGCAAGAACTTCCAGATCGTCTGGCCGGGCTCGATCTACGCGGTCGACAGCTGGGTCGTCCTCAAGGGCTCGCCCAACAAGGACGCGGCGTTCGATTTCATCGCGTTTGCCAGCGCCCCGGAGAACCAGTCGAAGCTGCCGGACTACATCGCCTACGGCCTGCCCAACAAGGCGGCCGGCGAGATGCTGAAGCCCGAGGTCTCCGCGCAGCTGCCGACGGCCCCGGCCAATCTCGACGTCGCGATCCCGCTCGATACCGACTTCTGGGTCGACAACATCGAGGCGCTGAACACGCGCTTCAACGCCTGGGTGGCGCAGTAAACACCCCTTTGAAGGGTCCGGCGGCCTCCGTCGCCGGACCCGTCGTCTTCCGTCTCCCCGAACCACCGCGACGAGGCTCGATGACCTTCATCCACTTTCAGGACGTGTCGAAGTCGTTCGGCCAGACACGGGTCGTCGAGAACCTCGACCTTGCCGTGGAGAAGGGCGAATTCCTGTCGCTGCTCGGGCCGTCGGGCTCGGGCAAGACCACGATCCTGATGATGCTGGCGGGCTTCGAGAACGCCTCATCCGGCACGATCCTGATGGACGGCGAGCGCATCGAGGACCTGCCGCCGCATAAGCGCGGCATCGGCGTCGTCTTCCAGAACTACGCGCTCTTTCCGCATATGACGATCGCCGAGAACGTCGCCTTCCCCTTGCAGATGCGGGGCATGTCCAAGGCCGAGATCGCGACCCGCGTGAAGACCGGTCTCGACCGCGTCCGCCTCGGCCATCTCGGCGACCGGCGCCCGGACCAGCTGTCCGGCGGCCAGCAGCAGCGCGTGGCGCTGACCCGCGCGCTCGTCTTCGAGCCCAAGGTCGTCCTGATGGACGAGCCGCTCGGTGCGCTCGACAAGCAGCTGCGCGAGGAGATGCAGCTCGAGATCCGCGAGCTTCACCGCCGCCTCGGCCTCACCGTCGTCTTCGTCACCCACGACCAAGGCGAGGCGCTGACCATGTCGAACCGCATCGCGATCTTCGACAAGGGCAAGATTTCGCAGGTCGGCACGGCGACGGAGGTCTACGACCATCCGCAGAACGCATTCGTCGCCCAGTTCATCGGCGAGACCAACCTCCTCGGCGCCACGGTCGACGCTTCCGACACCGAGGGGACGCGCCTTGCGCTGGAGGGCGGCACCAGCCTCAAGGCCGCGCCCGGGCCGACCTTCCGGCCGGGCACCGCCGTCATGGTCTCGGTGCGCCCGGAGCGGCTGCATCTTCACACTGATGCGCGCCCCGACGCGATCGAGACGCGCGTCGACGACGTCGTCTACCAGGGCGACCACCTGCGCCTTCACCTGTCGCGCGGGCCCTTGCGCCTGATCGCGCGCGCAGAGCGCCGCCTCGGTGCGCCCGCGGTTGGCGGGCCCGCCCATGTCGTGATCGACCCGGCCGACATCGCGGTGTTCCCGGCATGACGCGGGCCGGCTCCACCCTTCGCGCCCTCGGCCTCGTCGCGCCGCTCTTCCTGTTTCTCGGCGTGTTCTTCCTCTGGCCGCTCTGGACCATGGTGTCCGTGTCGGTGCGCGACCCGGCGGTCGGTGCCGTCCTGCCGCGCACGAGCGCCGCGATCTCGTCTTGGAGCGGTGAGGGCGTGCCGGATGCCGCGACGCAAGGGGCGCTCGTCGCCGACCTCGCAGAGGCCGACGCGATCGGGCTCGGCGCCGCCGTGCGCCGCCTCAATAGCGACGTGTCAGGCTTCCGCACCCTGATCCCGAAGACGCAGCGCGCCGCCAAGGACGCAAACGGCGGCGCCGTCGATCTCGTCGCCCTCGACAAGCGCTGGGCAGACCCCGCCTTCTGGGGCGCGATCCAGACCGCCTCCTCCGCCTATACCGACCGCAATCTTCTCGCCGCCGTCGATCTCACCCGCAACGAGGCCGGCGCGGTCGAGAGCCTGCCCGCCGGGGCCTCGGCCAACCGGCTGATCATCACCCGTACCTTCCTGATCGCCGCGACGATCACCCTGTGCTGCCTTGCGATCGGCCTGCCCTACGCCATGCTGATGGCGGCGACCACCGGCTGGAAGCGCAACGTCCTGATGATGGCCGTCCTCCTGCCGCTCTGGACCTCGCTCCTGGTGCGCACCGCCGCCTGGTTCATCCTTCTCCAGGACCAGGGCGTCATCAACGGCGCGCTGCAGGCGCTGGGTCTCACGAGCGGCCCCCTCCCCCTCATCTTCAACCGCACCGGCGTCGTCGTCGCCATGACGCACGTCCTCCTGCCCTTCATGGTGCTGCCGATCTACTCGGTGGTGAACGGCATCCCGAAGACGCTGATGCCGGCCGCCGCCTCGATGGGCGCGACGCCGTTTGCCGCCTTCCGCCGCATCCTCCTGCCGCTCGCCATGCCCGGCATCCTGTCGGGGTGCCTCCTCGTCTTCATGGTGGCGATCGGCTACTACATCACGCCAGCCCTCGTCGGCGGCCCGAACGACCAGATGATCTCCTCGATCATCGCCTTCTACGCCCTCCAAACCGCGAACTGGGGCATGGCCGGCGCGCTCGGCCTCATCCTCCTCGTCGTCACCACGATCCTCTACCTTGTCTACGGCCGGCTTTCGCGCTCCGGCACGCCGTTGGGGGCCTGACCATGCTGAAGCCCGCTCAAAGCCTCTTCGGCGCACTCGCGGTCGTGTTTCTGCTGGCGCCCCTCGTCGCCATCCTGCCGCTCGCCTTCACCGGCGGCATCTTCCTGAACTACCCGATCCCGTCCTTCTCGACGCGCTGGTTCACCGAGCTCGCGACCGCCGATGCCTGGCGCCTGTCGATCGTCAACAGCCTGATCATCGGCCTCGGCGCGACGGTCCTGTCGGTGGTGCTCGGCACGCTGGCGGCGCTCGGGCTTCGCAACGGGCTGATCCCCTTCCCCAATGTCCTGCGCACCTTCTTCCTCCTGCCGATGGTGGTGCCGGCGGTGGTGCTCGGCGTCGGGCTGCAGATCTCGCTCGGCGGCCTCGGCCTCACCTCGACCTATATCGGGGTGATCCTGTCGCACGCGGTCCTCTGCGTGCCCTTCGTCGTGATCAGCGTCTCGACGGCGCTGCAGGGCATCGACCGGCGGGTCGAGCGCGCGGCCGCGAGTCTGGGCGCCTCGCCCGCCACCGTGTTCCGGCGCGTGACGCTGCCGCTGGCGCTTCCGGGCGTCGTCACCGGCGCGGTCTTCGCCTTCGCCACCTCGCTCGACGAGGTGGTGCTCACCCTCTTTGTCGCCGGTCCCAACCAGCGCACGCTCGCCCGCCAGATGTTCTCCTCGATCCGCGAGAACATCTCGCCGGCGATCGCGGCCGCCGCCTTCGTGCTGATCGTCGGCACGCTGCTCCTCGCCGCGCTCGCCGCCCTGATGAACCGCCGCAAGCGCACCGCGGCGGCTTGACCGATTTGGCGCATCAGCGCTGTTGTCACACGTGAAACCATCCGGCGATGCCGATCGGCCCGCGCGGAGCCTTCAGAACGGGGATCCCCCATGGACACGCTTTCGAACTCGCTGGCTGCGGCCGACATGGCGCACACTTTGCATCCGAACACGAACCTTCGCGCGCACGAGGCGCAGGGG
>NZ_FOOA01000049.1 GCF_900113065.1 Aureimonas phyllosphaerae | reverse complement strand
GAGCTGAGGCTGACGATCGTGTTGCCGAGCGTGAAAACCGGGCGGCAGTTTCCCGCCGTCCGGCCTGTAGACCTTAGTTCGCCGAGGGCATCGGCGCCCCGTTCGCCGCGGGCGGCGCCGGCGGCAGCGTGAGATCGGGAATGCGATCGGTCAGCGGCTTGGCCGCTGCGATGCAGGCGTCCATAGGCTCATCGCCGCAGTTGATCCGGATACCCGCATCGCGGCCGAGCCGGATTTCCACGCCCTTGCCCATCGGCGGCGGGGGTGGCGGTCCGCGGTGATCGCCGGGACGCGGCGCCTCGCCCGGAGGGGGCGGAGGCGGCAAGTCGGCCGGTGCGGGACGGGCGTTGCCGTCCGGTCCGGGCATGGCCGCAGCGGCCGGCTGTGGGGGCGGAGCATCGGGCGACGGCGCACTCTGCGCCGCCGCGAACGAGGTGAGCCCGACGGCAAAAGCCGTTGCGAGCAACGCTGATTTGATCATGAGATGTCGATCCTTGAGCAAGATGCTTCGATCCGGTGCCTTTCGGATCGGGCCTTGGGCCACGGCGCCGACCCAGTGCGGACGCCAAAGGGGCCGGAGTCTGCCCGGCGGTTTTGCCGGGCAGTTTGTGAAAGGGATTAATCCGACCCTGATAGGTCAGCGCGCGAAGGCGATCAGTTCGCCTTATCCGGCGCGTCCGGATCGGCAGGTCCCGCGTCGAGCGGACCATGCTTCGGCCCGTGATGGGGCGGGGGCGGCGGATCGAGTTCGTCGATACGCCGGTCGGCGTGCTGGATGGCGCTAGCATGGAGGAAGCCGACGCGGAAGCGGCCCTGCACCGTCACGGTCTCGCCAGCCGTTACCAGCTTGCCTCCCTCGCCGGCCCGGCCGGTCTCGACCAGCGCCTTGGCGGCGCCGTCACTCACCACGAACTTGTTGCCGTAGATCTCGGCCACCTGGCCGGCGATGCCGACCTCTGACGAGGATTCGAGATCGGAGATGGGCGTAACGGCAAGGCTGGTGTCGAACGTGGCCTCGGGATGCTGCGTCGCGCTCCAAGCGGCCGCGCCGCCGACAAAGCCGAGCGCCAGGACACCAAGGGCACCGGCACCCAGGATCGCGTTGCGCGAGGTCAGGCGCTGGCGGCCTGTGGTCGTCCCTGCTGCGTGGGGTGCAGCGGCAGCAGGCTTCGGGGTGGGCGTTTCGTTGAAGTCGTCGGTCATCGTCATCACCGCTCCTGTTTCGGCGATGACGGTTCTAGGCCCACGCAGCCCTCGGCACGCTGAACCGGTCCATTCAGATTCGGTTCACGTGGCCGTTCCCATTAGACCCGCCCGAAGAGGGCGAGCGGCCCAAGGAGCTTGGCGCGACGAAAGCGAGACATCGTCCCTGTCCCGTAGCAGGCGGATTACACCTACAAAATTATTCCTACACGATCTATCCATCCCATGAGTGTGCGCTACCGGCCATCACCAATCTCGGATACACGTCAGACGAGCGCACAGCACGCTCGGGTTGGGGAGAGAAGCATGGCAGGCAGTTTGGAGGGGATCTCCGTCAATGTGACGTTTGAGATTCAAGGCTTCTTCGAAAGTACCGTCCCCATCGCCTACAACTCCGTTGTTGTAGGCCCGGGGAATGAGCTCAGCGTCCCGATCTCATACCGCATCCTCTCCGACACGGACGGCGACGGCGACTTGGAGCCGGTTCAGGGGGACAATGGGCTTCTTCAGGGGACCGTAACTGTCGACATCTCTGGTAATCAGATCTTTGCGCAGTTTGAGGGAACTGCGCAGCCTGCCGGTTTCAAGATCAAGATTGCCGGTCTCTCCCCTGAGGGAGTAGCGCCAGGCACGATCGTTGAGAACGGCGAGATGTCCGGCGTCAACACGATCAACAATCCGGTCTACAATGCTACGACCAAAGAGCTGACACTAGACTGGTTTTTCAACGGGTTCCAACCCGGCACCATCGTCACGCAAACCGTCTTCTACGATAACCAACTCGATGATGCACCGCAGGCAGTGGACGACGCCTACGCTGTGACGGCGGGCGGAGCGTGGACGTCGAAAAACGTCCTAGCCAACGACATTGATCTCGACAATGGTGGGCCGCTCGGCGTCGTAGACGCCAACACAGTCACCGCCATCAACGGGTCGTCGTCCAGCATCGGAAACTGGGTCGACCTCGCAGGAGGTGGGCAGGCTCAGTTGGGGGCGAATGGAACCTTGCAGTTCCGTGACGACGGCGACTTCAAAGACCTGAACGCCGGTCAGACGCGTACAACGAGCTTCGAATACACCGTCACGGACTCGACCAGCCTGTCGGATACCGGAACGGTCACCATCACCGTGACCGGCGTGAACGACGCCCCAACGGCCATCAATGTCACCAATCAAGTGACCCTGGCGGAGAACACCGTGGCTCGTACCAAGGTTGCCGATCTGACAGTGGTCGATCCGGATACGTCGGGCAATAACAACGTCCTGTCGGTTAACGACAGCCGCTTCGAAATCGACGGCGGGAGCCTCTATCTGAAAGCCGGCCAAACTATCGACTTCGAGGCTGAGCCCTCGATCGGCTTGACCGTGACGGCGACGGACGGGAGCTTGTCGACGAGCCAAGCAGTTTCGGTCAGCGTCACCGATGTGAACGAAGCCCCTACTGCCGTCCTACTCACGGCGTCGTCGGGTGGGACGATTGCGGAGAATATCCCTGTCGGCGGTGGCCAAAAAGTTGCCGATATCGATGTGACGGACGATCAGCTTGGCACCAACACGTTGGCCCTGACTGGTTCGGATGCGGCGTCATTTGAAATCCGCGGCACCGAACTCTTCTTCGTCGGCGCATCTCCGGACTTCGAGACGAAATCGACCTACAGCGTTTCGGTCACGGTGGATGACCCTACCATTGGATCGGCCGTCGAACTCACGTCCAGCCCCTTCGTCCTGACCGTACTGGACGCTGATGAGATCCCGCCGCCACCTGCCGCCTTCGCGCTGGCTAGCGACACGGGCGCCAGCGCTTCAGATGGGATTACCCAAAACGGAACGATCAACGTCAGTCAGATCGAGCCCGGCGCAACGTGGAGCTACTCCACCGATAGCGGTCTGACCTACACCGCGGGCACCGGCACGAGCTTTACCCTTGCGTCCGGCACCTACATCGCGGGATCTGTCGTGGTCCGCCAGCAGGACGCAGCTGGCAACACCAGCACCTCCAGCTCCTCTGGTGCCATTACGGTCGATGCAACCAAGCCGATATTCGCATCGGCAGCCGTAAGCGGCGCGACTTTGGTCTTGACCTATGGCGAGACCCTGGACGCGACGAATGTGCCCACGCCCTCCGCCTTCGCGGTGGATGTTGCTGGCGGCGCGGTGTCAGTTTCATCCGTTGTCGTCGATGCAATGGCCAAAACGGTCAGTCTGACGTTGGGAAGTGCGGTCGCAAACGGTCAGGCTGTGACGGTGGCCTATACCGATCCGACCAACGGCGACGACACTAGCGCTATTCAGGACATTGCTGGCAACGACGCGCTGCCGTTTGCGGCCTTGAGCGTGGCCAACAACACGCCGGTTCCGCCCTCACCTCCGGTGGACAATCCGGTCACATCAACGCCAAACCCGGACGGTTCAACGAACATCTCGCTGACCCAGCCGCAGACACCCGAGCAGCTCGCGCAATTTGCGACGCCAGGCGTCGATAACGTCTCATCGCCCTTCTCGGTTACTCTGCCAGATGGGATCGAAAACGTGACCCTCACGGGCAATAGCAACATAAACGCGACCGGCAACAATGGTGCCAACGCCATTACTGGCAACGCCGGCAGCAACATCCTAGCAGGTGACGCGCCGCCGCCATCCAGTGCAGGAATGTCCGCGGCACCCGGGGTGGCAAGTAGTCGGGCAGTTGCCGCTGGCGGTAGCGACACCATTGCCGGTGGTGAAGGCGTCGATAGCATCAATGGCAACCAAGGTGCCGACGACCTGAATGGCAATCAGGGTGATGATCTGGTGCGAGGTGGTCGAGGCGACGACGTCGTCCAAGGTGGTCGCGACAACGATCAAGTCTTCGGCGACAACGGTTGGGATTGGGTGAACGGCAACAAAGGTGCCGATACCGTCAACGGCGGCAAGGGCGATGACACCGTTCATGGTGGGCAAGACGACGACGAGGTCCGCGGCGGTCAGGGCGACGACTTCGTGTTCGGGGATCTTGGCAACGACCAGATCTGGGGCGATCTTGGCAACGACACCTTGTCGGGCGGCGGTGGTGCGGACACGTTCCGTTTCGCGGCGAACTCCGGCAACGACATCATCGTGGATTTCGAACAGGCGGAAGGCGACCGGCTCGACTTCCAGAGTCAGACCTTCACGGTCTCGGAGGTTAACGGCTCGACGGTATTTGACCTGTCGGGCGGCGGCACGATCGTGCTGCAAGGCGTCAGCCCGGCAAGCCTCGGAGACTTCCTGATCGCCTGACGGTCAGGGCCCATCGTAGGAAAGGGCCCGTCCGGTTCGCCGCGGCGGGCTCTCTCATGCCTAGTGCAACATTTCGTTCCCGCTGTAGCGCGCTCGCTTTCGATCCACGTCGACGCTCGACTTAGTCTTCGAGGCAACCGCGACTGTAATCTTCAGTTGATCTTTACCCATTCTCGTCAATCTGACGTTGCGGAATAGGGCTGGGCTCGGTGTCGAAGATCAACGTGGATTCGCTCGCCGTTCCGGCATTCTCGGTGGCCATCACCGACGACGGCATTCTGCGCTACGATGGCATCAACGACATCCTGTGTCAGATCTCGGGCCTGACGAAGGAGATGTTCATCGGCAAGACGGCGGACGAGTTCATGTCGTTCGAAGGGGCTGAGGCCTGGGAGGCGAACTATCGGCGTTGCCTCGCCTCCGGTGTCATGGACGAGTACGAGGAACTGGCGGAAACACCCTCGGGACTTCGCTGGTGGCGTACGATCCTGTCTCCGGTCGTCGACGAGACGGGCAAGATTGTCCAGCTTCTCGGACTGGCCGCCGACATCAACGACCGGAAGCGGGCCGAGACCG
>NZ_FOOA01000030.1 GCF_900113065.1 Aureimonas phyllosphaerae | reverse complement strand
GCCGTTCCGGCATTCTCGGTGGCCATCACCGACGACGGCATTCTGCGCTACGATGGCATCAACGACATCCTGTGTCAGATCTCGGGCCTGACGAAGGAGATGTTCATCGGCAAGACGGCGGGCGAGTTCATGTCGTTCGAAGGGGCTGAGGCCTGGGAGGCGAACTATCGGCGTTGCCTCGCCTCCGGTGTCATGGACGAGTACGAGGAACTGGCGGAAACACCCTCGGGACTTCGCTGGTGGCGTACGATCCTGTCTCCGGTCGTCGACGAGACGGGCAAGATTGTCCAGCTTCTCGGACTGGCCGCCGACATCAACGACCGGAAGCGGGCCGAGACCGAGCTTCAGACCGCTGTCTTCGTCGACTCGGTGACAGGTATTGCGAACCGCCGCCGCTTCGAACTCGATCTCGCCGCAGCCATGGCGCAATCGGTGGATCGCAGCGTTCCATTTACACTGATCCTTGCGGATCTCGATCGCTTCAAGGCGATCAACGATACCTACGGACATGGCGTCGGCGACGACGTTCTACGCCATACCGCAAAGCGTCTGCGGTCAGGGCTGCGCGAGAAGGATCGCATCGCCCGTGTGGGCGGCGACGAGTTCGCCGCGATCCTGTCGTCCGCAACAGACGGCGCCGTCGCGGTGGCCCTCGATCGGATCCGCCGTCAGTTCGTCGAACCGATCGATCTCGGACAGGTTCGCGTTCCGATCGGGGTCAGCCTTGGCGCCGCGCTCTGGGAGCCGGGTATGACCGGGGACGATCTGCGATCGGCTGCCGACGCTGCCATGTACGGCGCCAAGCGGCAGCGTTACGGGTGAGCTCGACGCCAGAAAAGGGGCTGCGAGCTCCATAGCCGTGGAGATCACCAGAACGTCAAACGGACCGCGTGCAAGAAGGTAAGGTTCGGAGAACCCATTGGGCCCATCATCGTTTATGCGATGAAGGGATTGAGCCATGGCACACGCAGTCCAGCACGCAAACATAAGTCGTAAGACGCTCGCACGGCGACAGTATCAGTCCGCGCAAAGCCCGGCGCGCGGACTGGCGGTGGGTTTGACCCTATCGACCATTCTCTGGCTCATTGCGCTGGTGGCCTGGCTCCATTTCGGCCGCTGAGGTTACGCACTCCAGCGTCTTGTACTGCCAACGACCTCGATGATGACGCCGGCGATAGCATCGCTTCAGCCATACGCGCTGGAACCGGACGTCCGGTCTGCCCGTGAACGCGACAACCGGACGCCAAGCGAACCAAAGTTCCCAAGCGAACAGCAAGCGTACGGACGTCCTCATCAGCATGGTTGCGGACCACTGTCGACAGAAACCGAACCACGTCATCGCAGCCTACTCCGATGAGTATAGGGCACGCTCCCGCCAGCACCCAACCCTTCCTTGATCTACGATTAATTTGCGGACGATTACGATTAATTCGCGGACGATGCGGCTGTCTGGCGGCTTAACCAGCATCTAGCACCATGGGCGACCCGCCCGAAAGTATCGACGACCGTGCGGGTCTTCGCGGCGGCCGCCCAAGTTGCCGAGGCGATATGACTTGGTGCCTTTTCAGAAGGAACGGTGTCAATCATGCAAAAAGCCCGCTCACAGTGATGTCGTCACCGTAAGCGGGCCTGCGCGCTTCTTCCGGGCACGGATCAACGCGGTACGATGCACTTGTGCCGCAATGACAGCCCGTCAACCCGGCCTTGCGCAATCCGACGAGTTTATTGCCTCCGCGCAACCCACACGCTCCCGCAGCATTGCGGCCCGGAGACATGCTGGGGCCGAGGTAACATTCCGTGTGGTTGCGCGAGATCATCGAGGCTTACGAAGCGGGTGAGATGTCCGCAGACGAAGCCCTGGAACTCTCCGGCTGCGTGACGCTGCTCGACATCTACCAGACGGAGGAGGATCTCCGCGTCATACTGACCTGGGCCGGATGTCGGGTCTCAGCGAACGACAACCGGCGTCACTGACGCTCGGCTTCTCAGCGAAGGCGCTGAAGTCGGTTTCGAAGGAGTTCCTCTGTTTCGGACAACGCGTGGGTCAGCACGGCAGGATCGCCGACGAGCTTTTCCGTGAGGATGTGTCCGAAGCTCTCGTGCAGAGCGAGGACTTCATTGCACAGCGCTTGGCCTGATGCCGTGATCTGGACGAACGTTCGCCGCCCGTCGTTCTTATCCGAGATGCGTGCGACCAACCCCTTCTCGATCAGGCGATCCAGCATCTTGCTGACCGTGGAAGGGCGAACGTTGAGCTGCTTTGCGATCACCGAGACATGCAGCGGCTGCCCGCCCCTGATAGCCAAGAGCAGTTCATCCTGACCATTGTGAAGCCCAAGCTCGACCAGCTTCAGGCCCATGATGGCTCGCGTTTTCTTGGAGATCGAGAAGAGCAAGGCGGTGAGCGGCACCTGCGATAGGCGGTCCGGCTCGCTTTCGAGGAGAGGGTCTGTGGCTTCCAGCATCTCAACCTTCGCTCTTGGGGCCGAACCCACCGAGGGGCGATAGCCTGACCTTCGACAGTCACGATGCTATCAGGTTGCCAGCTACAGGTCGCTGCCGATGCCGCTCGGAGGCAAATGGGCGGAAGCGGCATACGGACGCAGGAGCTTTGAAGTAGGAGCCGAACCCAAGCCTCTGCACCGATGCGACCCGCTCGAGCGGCGTGGGTTCTCGAGCGGGTCTACGCATCAGCTCCATGGAAAAGCTGACGCGATGGCTACTGGCGGAGCTGAGGCTTCTCTGCCGCGAATCTTGCCAGGGCATGGCCGTTAGGTCCGGCCACTATGCCGGGTCCTTACGCCCCGCGTCATGCTGGACATGGGACGACTAGGGCGCGTTCGAGCCGTTGTTCGTCAAGCTGACGATTACGGCGCCCCACCATCACGTGTTGCGTCCGGCTCTGGCTTGAAGACGGCGCTCAAGTTCGTTCAGCAGATGAACAATGCGCTCGCCTTCTGTGCGGCTCATACGATGCGATAGGTCAAAGAACTTGTCGGGCTGCTCGGTGCTGTGATGGTCGACGACGTCCCATAGGCCACTGCCGAGGCGACGTATCGCGTATCGGTCGACAGACAATTGCAGTCTCACCCATACGTCATAGGAATTGCGACCCGCTCGGACACGATGTTGGGTCGAATTGCCGAGCGGGCCCGCGCGTGGAAGCTCAGCAGCCACGCGTCGAGCGTGAGAGATAGTCAGCCGAGCTCGAAGTCAACGTTGCTCGTTGATGGGTACAAAACCGAAGAAGGCGCCAGGTGCTTGGATACCCGACGCCTTCTGATGGCCGAACCTACGCAACACGTCCGACTGCCAGGGCACAGATTGCCCCAGCATGCTTAACCATCCGTTTCATATGAGGCCGGGCGCCCGCATCGGGCGTTTCAGCGTTGACTTGCGAAAGCCCGCTGTTGTTCCTGACGGCTTTTGCTGCTGTGAGGCCTTCCCTTGTCCCGTCGCACCCTGAAGCTCGTTCTTTCCGTCGTTCTGCTGGTGGCGGTTGCCGTCTATGCCTATCGCTGGTTCACGCCGGACAGCGCGGCCGATCTTGCGCGGACCGGTCGATGCGAAGAATACCGCCAGGCAGATCAGCGGCTGGAAGCCGGACTGGATAGCGAGATCGCAGCCGATCCGGCCGAGATCGCGATGGTTCTCGATGAGTGCGAGCGGCAGGGACACTGAGCCCGACCATCGCGCGCCGATGCTTCAGCTTATCCGCTTTCACCATATTCCCAAGGGTTGGAGCCATTAACTCCAACCTTTGCTCGCGTTCGGGTAATCCTTACCCATTCCTTTACGGCGGGGTGGATTATGAGCGACGGGACGAGGGGATGGACGGACCAGATCGCACTGGTTGCTGCCAAAGCGGGGAAGTTGGCCGTGCCTCGGCAGGAGGCTGACGGCCCAAACGTCTACCTGCGCTATCGCGCGGAGCGGAGCCTAGAAGCAGTGTTGCAAGCAATCGGCTCGGATCAGTCCGTTCGGCGCACGCTACAGCATTGAGCCGGCTCGACGCTTTGAAGGAATGCGGAACTGGACGAGGTCGATCACCCGTCTAGGTCGCGGCAATCATTCGACCAGCCCAGCAACACCGCCGATCCAAGCTTGGCGTCAGCTTCGCCTCCGAAACTTGGGCTGCAACGTGTGGAGAACGTCATGAGCCCGATGCAGGCTGTCCTGTTCAATGAGGAAACGAGGTCGTTCAATATTGGTCGTCGGGGCCACGGTCTGACCCGTGACGAGATGGTCCGTATGGAAGGCGCGCACGCTGCGCATTGCGGCTATTGCCGGCACGATAACCCGTACCGGTCGCAGAGCGCCGACGGTTTGTCCTGGCGCGCCGGCTTCGACGGCGCAGAGTCCAACTGAGGATTCAGTCAAACCGGCGTCGGGCCCTACGCCTCAGTCGATAACCTCGGCACCTTTCCAAGGCCCAGCAACCGGTCGTAATCCGACCGCCAAGCCCCGAAGCGTGGCGCAACCATCGGATAGTCGGCCGGCAGCCCCCAGCGAGCACGATAAGCAGCGGGCGTGAGGCCGAACGACTTCAGATGCTTCTCGAGCACCTTCAGCTGTTGCCCTGTCTCGAGCGAGACGAGGTAGTCGGGCGTGACGGACTCGGCGATCGGAACGGCAGGGTCGCTTGTCGCGCGCAGCGGACGAAGTTTACGCCCCGGCACCGGCTCGTTGGCTGGCGTCAGCTCTCGCTCGACTGCAGCGCGCACCTCGGCAACGAGGGCTGGGAGCTTAGCAGGCGGGACGTCGTGCCGAGCTAGGTACGCGATGACGATCGCCGTCGCCTGGCGGAGGGTCGTAACGGCGGGATCGCTCATGCGCCTTCCAGCATCTGCCAGGCGCGACCGACGACGATCGGAAGCGTCCAGTGCTCGGCAATTCGCTCCTTGAGATAGACGACGTCCTCGGCGGTGATCTCGAGCGGTTCGGTCGCCTCGTAGATGCGAAGGGACAGGCTGAGCGCTCGCAACGCTTCCGGTCCGGACGCCGCCTGCGTTTCGCCGTTCACAACCCTCGGCGCCATGACGGCAGTGGTCGCGACGCTCCCAAGCGTGGCCGGTGTCTTGACCGTGCCGTCTTCGTTGACCTCAAGCGCCAGCGGCACGCCGTTGATGGACTGAAGGGTCCGCGTAAAGTCGATCCGCATGGTCGTGCCTCATGTCGTGGTGGTTGCGAGGAAAACGGGCGCCTGGCCGTTCGCCATGCAGAAGCGGGGCCGGCCGCTTTGGCCGACGGAGAAGGTGCCAGCGATGTATTCGGAACTCGACGATCCGAGACTTCCCGGCGTCAGACGCAGGAGGTTTGCGCTGACCTTTCCGCCGGATACGAGATTGCCGGTCACGGTGATGGTCCCGGCAGATATGTTGCCTGCTGCCGCGATCGTGCCGGACGACTGGATGACAGCCGCATAAACGCCTGTCCGGGCGTAGAGATTGCCGTCCTGCGATATGGTGACGTTCGCCACAGTCTTGCTGGCGTTCACGACCGTGAGGTCGCCGTTCTTCTGCGCGCGCAGGTGCACCTGCGGCGGGGCCACGGTCCCGTCGTTGTAGCGACCGCCGAGGCTTACGAGGCCGCTGCGATCGATTTCGAAGACTTTAGTCGTGTCGACGAGGCACTCGATGAAGTTCGCGAAGAAGCCGCCGTTCGCTTCCTGGTTGACGACCTGAATGCCGGCGCTCAGTGCGCCCTTCCCGGCGTAGACATCGAGACCGATCGCACGGCTGACGCCATCCTCGATCGAGCCGATGTGATAACCGAGCTGCTGGATGACCTCGCCGCCCCCGTTAGGCCCTTGCGTCGTGTTCGAAAGGATCGATGTGGATCCGGCAATGCCGCCCATCCACCCGACGTTCTGATGGCCTGCGGTGTCGATCGTGACGCCCCAGGCGTTGTTCTGACCGTTGTTCCGTGGTCCGTCCTGCCGCGTGACGACGTAGATGCCGTCGAGCTCACCCGGACCTGCATTGCCGCTACCGAACCCTTCCTTCGTGAGGGAAACGCCGGACGCGATCGTTGCCGAGCGGTGGCCGTTCTGGGACGATCCTTGCGCGACGTGGCGAACATGATGGCCGACGATGTTGGCCGTCGTCGCCTGGTTCAAAGGACTCACGACCTCTGTGAGCTGGTACGTGCCGGCATCAACGGCCTGGTTCTCGCGTGAGAAGATCCGGCTGTCGATGCGCGTCGACGACTTGTCGAAGCGCATGACGGCCGAGCTTCCGCCGCCTGATCCGCCGCCAAGCGGGATCGCCTTCGGAGCGGATCCGGTCACATCGCAGTAGAGCAGTCGGCCGCTGCCATCGACGAAGAGGGAGCCGACCGTCCAGGTGCTCGGGGCGCCCGCCGCGTTGCTCGGGATGATGCGCGCGACGCCGCCGGTCACGTTCAAGGCGGCCGCCGCCAGATTGCCGTAGACGCCGAGATCGCCGTTCTGGTTCAGGTTCATGAGCTGAACGGACTTGTCGGCGTTGATCCAACCGAGCGAATAGTCCGCCTGCAGCGTCATATGCATGGCCGGGTTGATGGTCTGGCCGGCGTTCGTCAGCTTTCCGAATGACACGAGCCCGCGGCGGTCGACCTGGAAGAGCGTCCCGACGTCCGTGTTGCACTGGATGAAGTTCTCGAAAAACCCGCCGGCCCCTTCCATCGATGTCAGCAGCAGGCCGCCCGTAACCTTGCCGACGGTCGCGCTGGCGAAGTAGCCGAACGAGTTGTTGCCCCGCGTCGTGTCAGTGCACCCGATCTGGTAGCTGATGCGCTGCGCTTGGCCGCTGCCGTCGTTCTTCAGGACGGTGGTGGCGCCCTCGATCCCGCCGACGAAGCCGACGTTCTCATAGACGGCTGCATCGATCAGGATGCCGCAGCCGTCGCCACGGTCGGGAATGATGTCGCCGGATCCGCCGACCGAACCCGCTGCGCCGTTGCGAGGGCTGTCCTGCCGCAACACCACGTAGAGAGCGTCGATCTCCCCGCCTTTGGCCGTTCCCGTGCCGAAACCTTCCTTCTGCATGGAAACACCCAGACCGACCGCAGCGCCGCGCGGTCCGTTCTTTTCCGTTCCCTCTGCGACATGGCGGACGTGCGAAGCGATATAGTTCCCGGCTGCGTAGTCAGGATTGTATGGGCTTGCGACCGACGTCAGCCCGTAAGCGTGGACGTCATCTCCGCGGGCGTCGCCATCCCGATAGAAAAGCTTGCTGTCGGTCCGACCGTCGGTCTTGCCGAAGAAGACCGGGTCCTTCTCGATGTCCGGCAGATGATCGCGCGACACGACACCCGTCAGGTTGCTGGCGTCGAGGTAGAACTCTCCGGACTGCCCGTCGAGGAGATCGGCATCCAGGCCGGAGCCGCCGCCATCGACGGTCTTCAACTTGTCGAGGATCTGGATCGCGCTGTCGGACCCGCCGCCCGAGCCACCCCCACCGCTGTCGACGGCGTCCTGGATGGCGGCGTTGGTCTCGGCCTTCGTGTATACGTCCGTAATGCCGGTGCCGGCGAGCTTCGTGACCTTGTCCTGCTTGTTACCGAGAGCGTCGGCCACCGCCTTCACTGCGACAGGCGTGGCGGCGATGCCGCTGGCTGCGCCGCTCGTACCCGAGGTGTCGCTGAGCGTGACGGCGCCGCGGTTGGTGCCGCTCGGGGCCGGCAGGCGAGCCGGGGGCACGGTCCCGGCGTTCAGGTTGCCAGCGTTCTGGAAGAACGAAGCACGCTGACCTTCCAGGAGACCGGCATCCAACCCGGAGCCGGTTCCACCCACCGTCTTCAGCTTCTCGAGGATCTCGGCCGCGGTATCGTTGCTGCCCCCGCCCGCGCCGCCACCGAACTTGTCAATCGCCTGCTTCACCCGCAGCGGCGACATGACGACCGCACTCGATGTGCCGGCCTCCGCCTGCACCTGCGTGGCGAAGACCACGCCGCCGCCCGCACCGCCGCCAAGCTTCGACAGCACCTCGTCCGACAGGGACGCCAGATCGACGATGCCGCTCACCAGCTTGCCGTCGGACCTGCGCAGGTCCGAGAAGGCATCGATGATCTGGTTCGTCGTGAGCTGCAGGTTCTGGAACTCGACGTCGATGTTCGTCGCCGGCAACGGCCTGCTTGGATTGTAAGCCTGCCACCCGGTGAACGAGTAGGACGGCTGGTAGCGAGTTGGGTTTGCCATGAAGGCCGCCTTCTTAAAGTTTCTCCTGTTCCTCGCGGGGTGCGGTGCTGCGGTTCGGGGTGGGAAAGCGGTTTGGTCTCGACCGTCAGGTCGCTTCCTCGTCGCTATCGTAGTGGATGACGAGCGAGGCGAGCCGGTGCGGACCGGGTCCTTCGCTCTCGAGCAACAGGCTGACGTGCGTCCCGCCGCCCATGACGGGGACCTGTCCGAGGCCGAACGTCGTCTGATTGAGGATGCCGACGACGTCCATCGCTTCGGGTGCGTTCGGATCGGTCGATACGGACAGGCGCCAGACGCCGTCCAGTGAGGCGTCGACGCCGGTCAACCGCTTCTGGCGAGCTGGAGCGTCCCCATCGAGGAACGGCAACCGAGCACGAGCCGGCGTGTCGTCGTACTCCCGCTTCGGGCCGGTCCCGCCGTAGGCCAAAATGCGATCCCCCGAGCGCACGTAGACACGCTGGCGGAAGACGACCGCGTCATCGACCACGAAGCCGGGACGGTAGACCGACCACGCGCTGACCGATGAGCCGGGGAAGTACGAGAACACGAAGATCCGGTCGCCGATCACAAGCCAGAAGCGGCTATCGCGCGGTTCGATCAGTCCGATCACGCGCTTCATGCCATTCTCGCCGAGCTCACTGAGGGCGTCAGTGACAAGATCGTCAATGGGCACGCCGATGTCGGTTGTGGCCGCGGCGTTCGAGCTGTCGCGGGCCCGGAGCGAGCGCAACCCGCTCTCGGCGAGGTAGAAAAGGTCGTTGTCGCCGAACTGCGTCATCGATCGAGCGCAGCCGGTGCCGGTGTTGTTCAAGACCTGCACCTGCTTGTTCAGGGCGGGATCCGGGTCGACGTACCAGACCTGGATCGTTCGCTCGGCGAAGATCGCAATGAACCCCTGGTACTTGGCGAGCGCCACGAGGTCCTCGGCGCCCGAACTCTCCGTCGAAAGGTCAATGAAGCCAGCCCCGGTCGCGTCCGTCTGCCATTCCGTCGGGCGCTGGATGCCGGAGAAGTGGAGGTTGCTGTCGGACAGCGAATAGACCTTCGAACCGACCGTCTTCACGAAGGAGCCGGGCACGAAGACCGTTGACGGATCCGCGCCACCGGCCATTGCGGCAAAAACGGTGGTGATCTGAACGTTGTCGCTGTCACCCGAGACCGACAGGCCGTAACCGTTGGCGGTCGTGCCGGCGGTGTCAGCAACGATGATGACGGTCGCGCCCCTGGAAGCGGCGGTGTAGTTCGGCTCCGATACGAAGCCGTTGATCGCGTCGGCGATCCGCTCAGCCGACGTACTGAAGTCGGCCGAAAGCGTGATCGGGCCGGGCGGAATGATCCGGACGCCGTTGATCGTGATGAATTCGATCGCCGCCGGTTCGATCACCCGGGTCAGTGTGAAAGAGACGCGCGCCCGACCGTCGTACCAATCATCGACCCGCACGCCGTCGTAGAAGTGAACCCGGCTGCCGTCCGAAAACTCACCGACGACATAGAGCTTGCCGGCATACAAGTCGGCAGACAGGACCTGCTCGAGCTGCACGTCGTCAACATGCTGCAGGCGCTGATAGCGGACGCCGGCAGGCATGGCAGGCGAGGCCTCGGCGTCGCCGAAAACCACAAGCCCGGTCTTGTCGTAGGCCAGACCGGTCGTTCCGGTCGGCAGGGTATGCGAGAGGACGAACGCCGCGCGTTGCTCGAACTCGCCGCCACGGTTCACATGGCCATCGGTCGCCTCGATGAGTGTGCCGCCTTGGGTCGTCTCGGGACGGCGTCGCGTGTCGAGACCGCCGGTGAACTCGCGGATCCAAATGCTTCCCATCGCTTCGTCCTCACGTCCCGTAGTCGCGCATCACGGCGTCCATGAACTCCTGATCGGTCATAGGCGCCTTCTTCGGCTTCTGCTCGGGCTGCGCGCTCTGCATGATCGTGTCGATCAGCGCGCCGAGCGAGAAACCTGTCTTCGACAGCCCCGCTGGCGCGCTCGTCTCGGTGAACTCGCCGCGGCCAAGCAGCGCCTGCGCGATGTCTTCGTGTGCGGCGTTCCGGCGCGCCGTGCTGATCCCACCCGTCACCTTGTCCAGCACGTTCGCAGCGGCATCGCCGAAGTTCAGATTGCCAACCGAGCGAAGCGCGCCGGCGCCCTTGGTGCCGGGCCCGTTGATTTCCTTTTGCGCGGCCTGCACGGCGGCCGTCTTGGAGTTGGCGAGCGCCATGTTCTCCGTCTCGGCCATCGCGCGTTCGTTATCGAGGATCTTATAAAGCTGGTCGACCTTGTCGCGTCCGAACAGCGTCGACAGCCGATCGTAGTTCCAGTCGCTCTCGCCCTTCAGGACGCTGTTCAACGCGGCCCGGTCGTTCAGCTTCGTCCCGACAAGACGGTCGATCTCGGCTCGAGCGCCTTGACTGAGACGGAACGCAACGCCGGACGGGCCAACGACAGAACCGCTCGGGTTCGCGCTGGCGGCGACCTCGTCGCGCAGCTCGGCCGGGCGCGGCGCCGTTCGCCCGTTGTCGAGAACGGTCTGCCCGCGCTCGATGGCGTCGCGTTGGCGGCCAAGTTCCGAGTACTGCGAGTCTATCCGTTTGATGTCCGGAACCGCCTCGCCGAGAATCTCGTCCAGTTGCGTTCGAACAGCGCCAAGGACGCGACGCACGTTGCCGTCCTGTTCGCCGTCGAGCATGCCGTCGATCGCCTGCCGCGTCTGGTGAAGCGTGGCAGCGTTCCGGTCGAGGACGGGGCCGGTCGGTGCGCCGGCGACGGGCGGCGGCGCGTCGGGGTCCGGCACCTCGTCAAGCATCGACCGAACGGACTTCAGCTTCGTCTGCGCATCCCCACGGAGCCGGCCGATATCGGCGTCCATCGCGTCGGCAACGGGCTTCGTGTCGACCGGACCGGCCCCTTCAAGCGCCTTGTCGTATTCCGGCCCGAGGGTCCGCATGTTTCCCTTCACCTCCCGCTCCACGTAGGACGGGACGGGCGCGGGGCCGAGAGTCTCGTCGAGGGCTCCCGTTAGCCGAGCAGGCGCTTCCTTCTGACGCGCGCGAAGCGCATCGACGACGGTGTCCTGCGCGCGGCCGGGTGTCGTCGCCAGCGCGGCCGTCTTGTTGCGAAGGTTCGGGCCGAGATCCGCCACTGTTCCGGCGGGGCCGAGTTCCTGGACGCGGCTTGCGACCTCGCCGATCGGAACACCGTCCGCCTTCAGAGCAGATCGAACAGCTTTTGGAACCGCTCGACCGGCCCCGTCCAGAACGGTCGATCCAGCGCGCGGGAAGGCGCTGCCGGTGACGATGCCGGCAAGGCCGAGCACATCCCGCATCCCTTCGTCCGACATGGGATCGACCTCGCCGCGAGCAACCTTCTCGGGGAGCCGAAGAGCGTCGAACGTGTCGGAGATGATCGTCGGGACGGACCACTGCCGCGTTCCGTCGCTCATCTTCGTCAAAGGAAGCAGCGCACCCTCGTAGACCGCAGTCGGAGCGGCGGCCTTCGCCGGCGCTGCTTCTGGCGCGGGTTCAGCCGACACGTCAGCGGCAGGCGTGGGCTGTGCGCCCTGCGACGATCGTAGCGCGGCAAGCGCACCTTCGGCATTCGCGCCGGTGACACGGTATCGCTTGCCGTCGGGGCCTGTGATCTCGAAAGTCGGCATCAGTCGATCGCCTGAATGGAGTAGCCGTCAATGATCTGCGGGAGCGCCGGCTTCTTAATATCGCCGCCCGCGTGGATCTTGTCGTAGGCAGCGCCCGAGACGCCGCGCACGGCCTTCAGGTAGGTTGCGAACTGGTTCCGCTTCGACTGCGTGACCGTCGCGGCCTCTCCAGGCACCGGGATCAGCTCGAGCAGCTTGCGTTCATATTCCTGTTCCGTGACGGCCGCGCCCGACTGCGTCATGAGCTGGAAGGGCAGCGTGGTCCGCAGATCCTGGTAGAAGGTCTGGCCGCTCTCGGTCATCTGGCCGACAAGCATCGGCGCGGCCGCCACCGGCGCCTTCGCCATGAGGTTGAATAGGACGTAGTCTTGCGTCGTCGGAAGCTGCCCGGTGTCGAACGCCTTTAGCAGGCGATCGGTCGGCGCTTCGGCCATCGTGGCCGCATAGGCGTTGCGGTCCTGCGCTTCGGTCGTCTTGCCAAACCCGGTCGCCTCCGTGCCGCCAGTGAGCTGGCCGGTGTAGGTGCGGGAGCCCTGCGGGAGCGGCTGCTTCGTCGACGTGTCGAGGTACTGGTTCGTCGCCCGATCGAACACAGCGATGCCGCCGGTGCCGTCCGGCCCGATCCAGTTCTCCACCTTCGGCGCCGGATCGGAACCCTTGTTCTGGACCGGCTGCGCGCCGGTACGGACGGCTTCTCCGGGCGACATGAAGACCAGCTTGCCTTCGGGCCCGAGCGCCTCGACAGGCGTCTTGTCGCCCATGATCGCGTCGACGAGGTTCTGATCGGTCAGCAGACCGCCCTCACGCAGACCCCGTCGCTCTTGGCCCTGCACTTGGCTGTCAGTCGGGGCCATCTTATCGACGACGAACTGCTGCTGCTGCTCGACCGGCATGGCCGCGATGATCTGCGCGAGCTGCTGGCTCTCCGTGAGCGGCGCCGCGCTGCCGTCGAGCTGCGAGGGAAGGCCGGTTGCCGCGGCCGTCTGCGCCGGCAGGAACGTTCGCGCGCCCTGCGCGACGGTCACGGGCTCGGCGTAGAGGCGCTGGAGCGCGCCGGCCTCCTGCATGCTGCGGTCCTGCAGCGCGCGGGCGTTATCAGCCTCATTGGTCGCCAAGGCGCGGACGTTGTCAGCCGTGTTGTTCTCGCGCGAGGCCGCATAGCTGCGGTCGGAGCCGTAACGCGACGCGGCGGCCGACACGTCCTGACCGCGCCGCGTCGTCGCGTCGGCCTGGTTGATCGAATAGAAGCTCTTGTCGGGCGTGTAGAGCCCGCCGAGCACGCCCATGCGATCAGCCGTGGCCTGATCGTAGCCCTCGGATTTGCTGTAGTCGAAGAGCTCGGCCAAGCGCGCTGCCTGCTCGCGTTCTGCGCTCGCCCGAGCCCATCCCGCAGCGTCTGCGCCGGACGGCGGCGCGAAGGCTGCGGCGAGGTTCTCGAAGGCCTGCCCGATCTGCGGGTTGTTGTAGAATTTCGACGACTTGATGCTCCCCATGACGCGATCTCCTACTGGACGTGTTCGCCGAGTCGGCGCTGGCGCCGCTCGGCCGCCTGAATGGCGACGAGGCGAGCAACCAAGCCACCGTTCTCGGTAATTCGCCGGCGACGCTCGGCGGCATCGAGCTGGTCCGCCAAGAGCGCGATGATGTCGAGGCGTTCGCAGAAGAGGCGGTTGGCCCGCTCGACATCAGCCACGGCGGGCGGCTGTTCGAGCATCTGGACGACAGCCGAGACGCTGGCCATGCCAAGTGCGAGATCGTCCGGAATGACGCCGCGGGGGCTAGCTTCCGTAAGGCGCATCCATGCGGGGTGCACGGCCTCGCGCAACGCGCGGAGCGTCTGGGGAGCGGCCGTCGCGAGATCCTTGCGCGGGATCGCCGCTAGGATGGTCCGCAACGCCTGGACCGTCTGCGCGACCGGATCGGCGCCGCTGGCTACCGCGCGCATCAGATGCGTTGCGTAGAGTAGCGGCACTTCGGGCATCACTTCGACGCCCAACGCGGGGCCGAACCCAAGATCGGCTGTCAGCGCGACAAAGTCGGCGGCCTGGTCGCTTGCGATGGAATTGTCGTTGGCGGTCATGGCGTCAGTCCTCGGTCGTTCGACCCGAAGTTGGCTGGCAGATGCAAAAGATCGTGGATCGTTGCCGCGAACCGGCGGGAACGGCCTAGCCGCGCTCGCACGTCCTGAATCAGGACCGTCGAATGAAGCTGGTTGCGCCAGACCCGGGCGAGGTCACGCAGGTTCTGTGCGCCAGCATCCTGTGGTCGCTCTGCAGGAAGTTGTGACCAGCGAAGCACCAGCGCCTGCCAGGTCTGGAACATCAAAGCGATGTCGTTCCGGTCGAAGTTCTTCGGCAGGAAGGTGTAAGCGTGACGCTCAACGATATTGAGTGCGTCCTCGACGTCGGACAAATCCGCTGGCGCGAGGGCGACATTCGACATCGAGCCGCTCTCGAGCCACATCGCGATCTGGGCAAGCGAGTGTGCCGTCCGGTTGGGATCGGCAGCAAGCCGTGCTTCCTTGACGATCTCAAAGACGCGGTTCCCGTGGGAGTCGCGGTCGGTCTTCTCGGGTGCACGCAGCTCGCGTGGAATTCGGGTCTGCAGGTTCGGCATCGGACGCCTCCTTGTTCAGGCATCCTCGCGCGGTCGTCATTACGTTCCAACGGCACGAAATGTGCAGTGAAACGTCGAGCGAAACTCCCCTTTAGTGCCGTTCCCAGCGGGCGTCCGTGACCTCTCCGGTCTTCAGGTAGTTGAGAACGGCCTTGAGGAAGTTCCGGAAGTCCGCGTTCTCAGCGGCGATCCGATTGACACTGGCCCAATCCACTTCATCGCGCTCTCGGGCCGGAATGAGGATACGTCCGGATCGTGGATCCTCCGGGTCGAGCTTGATGTAGCCGACACCATGCAGGGCGCACAACATTTCGAGCTCGCGCCAGGTCTCGTTTCCAATGACCTCGGTTGCGGCAAGGTACGATCGATTGGCCCACTGCGAGTTGGATACAGTCTGGAAGAAGGACTCCCGGATGTCATTCGCGCTCAAGCGCAGTTTGACCTCCACGGAAATCAGCCGCGCCTTGCGCGTCGGAAAGAGATTCGCGCATTCGCGGACCGTGTCGACCCAGTTGAGGTCCGGCACATACATCCCGACGACATCAGGATGCAGCCACATGTTGCCGTGCCGGCCGCGGCGGTTCGAACTCTTCGACTCGCTGATCCGCATGCTGACGACGGCCTCGACGTCCAGAAGGAACTCCTGAAGGTTCGGGTAGAGGTCACGCTCCAAAAGGTCTTCAGCCGAGCCAATCTCGTTGGCCGCTGCCTCCTTAAGCTCCTTGACGGTGTTGGAGGGCGCGGTCGGCGTTGCGGCGCTGCCAACGTCTTCCGAATATAGGGCGGAAAAGCGGATACCGTCTTCGGACTCTACGATGACCCGGGGGTCCTGTCGCTCGATGCTGTCTCGGAGCGCGTAGATCTCGCGCTCAAGCTGGTAGAGCACCGACCGTCCGGGGTTCTTGGCCTCATAGTCGCGTTTCTTCTGCGCGAAATGAGCGGAGTTAGCGGTGAGGATGCTCTCAGCGACTTCACGCGGATGGAATTGCCGGCCGGGATGGGCGACAAGAAACGCAGCGGCCAAGGATGCAGTCGTGATGCGGGCCATGCTGTCTCCCAATTCCCACGTTCACATGATCGTACATCACCCACGCCGTGTCTGGCAGTTCACTCCCGGGCCCAAAGTCCTCAGCGGCCGAAACTTTCTCCGGACCCGAGCGACCGTTCCGGCTGCAGCGTTCGGACATCCCCCACGGGGTGGGTCCAGGGTCGGGGAGGGTGTGGTTGGCGCGTCGCCCGCGGGCCAATCTAGCGCCGCAGTGATCGGCTGATATCGGTGAGGATGCCGAGCGCGATCCCGATACCGATCGTCATGATACCTTGATCAATCGCTGCACCTGACGTTGCCGACCCCAAGTATCTAGCGGCGGCTTCAGGGGTGCCGTTAATCGCCACGCCCACACCTGACACGAGCCGCATGCCGCCGAACGTGACTGTGATGAACGCGAGCACTCGACCGACGCTCGTGAAAAACATTCCTGCAACTCCTACTCATGCTGAACGCCACACCGCCTAGGCGAGTCGCACTACCGACGTAACCAACACGTGCGTTATCGCCCCGTTTGGGTATACGCGTGCGAGACAGCGCGGCGAGACGGCATTAGCGTCTCATATGGGTTGTATTTCGATATTCGAGACGATACGAAGGAAGGGTCTAGAAGCAAACGAGACACAACGGAGCGCCGGAACATGACGAACGCAACGAAGACCGGCCACCTATACGGCTACGCTCGGGTCAGCACGACCGATCAGGATCTGTCGATCCAAGAAGCCGCCCTTCAGGCTGCAGGCTGCACCGTCATTCGCTCCGAGAAGAAGACCGGCACGACGACGAAGGGCCGCGACGCGCTCCAGACACTGATCGAGTTCGCGCATGAGGGCGACACGATCGTCGTCACCCGCATCGACCGCCTGGCTCGCTCGATCGCTGATCTCGCCTCGATCGTTCGCGACCTTGAGGCGAAGGGCATCGCTCTGAAAGCGACGGAGCAGCCGATCGACACATCGACCGCGGCCGGCCGAGCCTTCCTTCAGATGCTTGGTGTGTTCGCCGAGTTCGAGACCGCCATTCGGCGTGAGCGTCAGATGGAGGGCATCGCCAAGGCCAAGTCCGAAGGCGTCTACAAGGGTCGGAAGCCTTCCATCGACGTCGTGAAGGTCCGAGAGCTGCAGGCGGCCGGCAAGGGCGCCACAGAGATCGCCAAGGCGCTCGGGATCGGCCGTGCCAGCGTCTACCGCGTCATGAGTGGAGCGTCGGCTTAGCCGAAGACGTCGCCACCGGCCGGCGCATCCGCGACGACCTCAAGCTCGAGCGGTGCCGCGTTGGACCGGGCGATCTGCATCTCCAGCGCACGCCGGGCCGATGCGAGCTCGGCGGCAGTCATGGACCCGTAGTCCTTATCGGCCAGCGGCTCGTCATGCCGGCGCGTGGCAGCGTCGCCCAAAACACCCCTCACGACGCTGGCGCGAGCCGTTGCGGGCGTCGCGGGACTGCGGAGCATCTGCAGAGCCACCGTCAGGGCTTCGCGCTCGGCCTCACGTCGCAGGTTGTCGAGTTCATCGTCCATTACCCGAACACTCCAATTCCGTCGGTCCACGCCTCGGCGAGTTCGTCCTGCCGATCAAGCGCACGCAGATGGGCTTGTGCGGCGGCCAGCTCGTCGTAGAGGGCCTGGACCCCGCTGCTCCGCGTTGGCGCCAGCGACAGCAAATCGGCCAGCGCCTGCCTGGCTTGGCGCTCGTGCTCCCGTGCCGCGGCCCGCTTCGCCTTCGACGTGGGGGCATGCGTAGCCTTCCACCGGTCGTAGCCCGCCCTGTCCTTCGACGACATGCGGGCGATGCGGTGCTCGCGCTTCTTGGCGCGCTGCTCCAGCGTCTGAAGCTTGCGGTTCAGCTTCTCGGCAGCGTCAGGCGCATTGCCCTTCGGCCAAACAGGCCGATGCCAGCGCCCGTCCCCGCGAGGGGTCTTTCCGCCATGCGCCCAACATTTTCCGTTTACCATCGCTCGGTTTCGGCACGGCTGACCCGTGTGCTTGGCCGTGGCAGAGCATCGCGGCGCGCGGGCGTTCAGAATCTTCAGGCGGGCGCACTGACGCCGCCCCATCTGCTTGAACCGCTCCGACTGGCACCATGCGAGGAATTTCGGGCTCAGTTTCCGCACGCCGGTATCCCTCCGCGATGCTGCGTAGATGCGTGCCTTTGAGGTATCGACCAATTGCAGGTGGAAGATCGAACCGACGCGACTGATGAAGACCGCCGTGGACGCGCTGTCCGCATCGCTTCTCGTTCGTTGATCTGGCCCCCATACCCAAGGGTGAACGGCCGGCGGCGCTCGCGGCGGCGCGCAAGGCCGTGCCCCCGTAGGGGGAGTAGTTTGCTGCACTTACCCTGCGCACCCGCAAACCCTTGGAGCGCAGGGAGTTTGCGGCAGTTTGCGCAGGCCTGCGCGCTGTTTGCAGCAGAGCAAGCTTGCTGCAATGATTTCAATGGGTTACGGGGAGTCTTGCTGCAGGGGCTGGGTAGTTTGCTGCACCCGGCGGGGTAGTTTGCTGCAGCCAGAAGGGCCGATCTCAATCGAAAACTCCTGCATTCCCAGCGTCCCTAGCGGACAATCTGTCCGCATCGATCCGCAGCCCATAGGTCGTCCGGCGCGACGCATCCTTCCCGATCGGGACGCTTCGGATCACGCCCGCAGCCTCCAGCCGCTCCACAGCCGCCACGACCTCGTCGGGCGTCCAGGCGACCAGCAGGTCAGGCTCGCGCTTCTTCAGGACGGTCGGCGCATAGTAGGGGCTCGTCTTCCCCGCCAGCACCATGCGCACGTCGGGATGAAGCGCGACGGCGTCTAGGATATCGCGTTCCACCCCGGCCTCGACCGACACGATCCCCGCTGTAAACGCGCCGGCTGCCTCAGCGTGGACCGGCGTGGATGAGGCGATGAGATCGAAGGCGCCGCGGTTCCAGCGCATCTTCAGTTTGGCGCCCTTGGCGCCGTAGTTCAGCTTCTTGCCCTCCAGTTCCCGGACGTTCCCGCTCGTCGTGCCGCTCGGGTACGAGAGATAGAGGCGCGATCGCACGGCGTTGGATCAGCCAGTCGACCCGGACGTTCCTTCCTTCGAGGCTTTGCCGGCCTGAGATGGATGGCCGAGCGCGATGACGGATCCACCGATCTCCGCAGCCAAACGGCCGAGCACGCCCTTCACGAAGGACGTGACTTGGGCTCGGTTCTGTTCCTCACCGGCGAAGATGTCGGCAATCGTGTCCATGATCACGACATCGGCGCGGAAGGCCAGCGCATCGGACCGCAACTGCTCCCACACCGCTTGGCGCTTCATCGCGCCCGAATGACGATCCCATAGTGCCATCAGGTTATCGGTGTTCCGCCGCGAGGCGATGCGCAGACGGCCGGCCGTATCAGCATGGGTGAGGCCGAGCGCGCGGAGGATGTCGGCGTGCCGACGCTGCAGCTCGTCCTCGCCGTCTTCGCAGAAGAAGCACATGACCCGCGCTTGCCGCGTCTCTTGGCCGAGCCAAGGGACGCCAGCGGCCGCGGCCACGGCATACTGGTGCATGAGCAACGTCTTGCCGATGCCGCCGTCGCCGTAGAGCAGCGTGACCTCGTGGCGTGGGATCCAGTCGCGAACCTCCCATTCCCGGGCTGGGATCGGCTTGTCGACCCACGCTTCAGGGTCGGTCCATGCGATCGACGTATCGGACAGCGCGAGGGACTTTACCGGCACCTCCGGGAACAGAGGTTCCTTCGCCGCAGCCTCGGCATCGAACCAAGGTGTCCACCTCGGAAACGCCCCGTCGGAAAGCCGCTCTGCTTGCTCCCACAACCATGTCGCGCCACGCCGGAACGGCGGCTTGCACCGGTCAAAATCGGATTCGGCGGTTTCGGCTAGTGCACCCGGCAGGACATCCTCACCAGCGCCCTCCCAACGTTCCGCCCATTCCGCGAAGATCGCGCGGCCCTCCGCTTCGTGCTCAGGGCCCAATGCCGCTTTGATCGCGTAGGCGATGTCGATGTAGGCGCCGCGCCCGAGATCGGCCGGGTTCGCCATCGCTTCGACGGCCTGACGCACGAACTTTAGCTCGCCGCGCAGGACGTTCTGATTCGCGGGGGCGGTGCCGTTGCCTCCCTCACGAGCGATCTCGCCAGCCGCCGGCAACATGCCACGCAGAGCATCCAGCAGCGCGACGAGATCCTCGGCGTTCACGATCGGGAGTTCGTCGAGTGGGGGCAGTGGCCGTTCCCACCGATACGGCCGACGCGTGCCGGGATGGATACCCTCGGCGACAAATTGGCGGCCGTCGGTCAGGATCTCGACGCGATCCAGCAACCGACCGCCCGCATCGCGCTCGCCGAACTCGACGCGGGCGTAACGGAACTCGCCCCGGACGCGCACCGGGAACAGGCCCTTCGGCTCGCGCCCAATGCGTAGAGGCAGAAGGCCGAAGCGTCGCAGTATCTCCAGGAAGATTAAACGGGCGTGATCGGGATCGCGGGCATCGGAGTCGATCGCGGCCAGCGTCAGACCGTTGCCTAGATCGCCGGTTCGAATGCCGACGCCGGCCCCGCTCGCTGCCCAAGCATCTAGATCACTCTCAACGGTCGTCCGGTTCTGCCAGACGAGACCACGCCAGAAGCCATCAGCGCCGCGGGTGCCAGGCGTTTTGCCTCGGCTGTCCTGCGGCGTGCCAAGCCTGCGCGCAAGCATGGACTTCGGAGAGATCTCCGCGTCGGGTGGCACGATCGGCAAGACGGTGCGATAGCCGAGCCGCCAGAGCCGATGAAACGGATCGTCCGGGTCACCAAGAGCCTTTCCAGACTCGTCGTCTTGCGCTAAGTTCCTCATGGCACATGCCTTATTGCGGCGCTGACGGATCGGACCCGTCGGCGCCGTTTCTGTTTCAGGGCTTGTTCTTGGTGTTGTCGACGACGAGGCGGAGCTTCGGCCAGCGGCGAGGCTTCGGTCTGCGATTGCAGAAATCGCGCAGGCTCGAGAGCGTAACGCCTTGCCGACCATTGACCTCCACGGCCACGAGAGGGCCGGATGTCCGGTAGCAACGCACCCATCCCTCTGAACGATCAGCCCAACGCGCGGCCTCGCCGATCGTCAGGTGGGCGTCGTGTTCGTCGCGGATCGTGGTTTGGCTCATGTCGCGCTCCTAGAGGTGAGGCGATCACGATGCGGTTTTCGCAGCTGCGTTTCGACGTGGCTTTTTGAGCGGCGGAACGTAAAGACCGCGACGGCTTGCTTCCTGACGCAAAGCATCGTGTTGCTGTTTGATGAGAGCGATACAAAGGTGGCGTACGGCTTCTCGGTCGTCGATTGCGGAGGCCTCTTGCCCGGCCTCCAACACCCATTGAGCCAGCGCGCCAGAAGATGCGGCAACAGCGACAAGGTCGACATGGCGAGAGGGTTTGTATCCCGGTTCGGCCTTCAAGCGAGCCCAAGCTTTCGACACGATCCGGAGTTGCAGGAATGCCTGGACGGCGAGCGCCCTCACCCTGACGTCCGTGACGCTGGAGTTCGTTGAGCCGATCGGCCGAAGATACGCCTTTAGGGCGTCTCGGACGTGCCACGGTTGCGCTTTCCCGTCCTCGACAGCAGTTGGAACGCCTCCTCGCGCAAGTGTGGCTGTTGCCTCAAGATCACCTCGGCCCGGGCCGACGTAAATGCCAACGAGGCCGAGCACTACGCGGGAGCGAAGGGCGAGCCGCGCAGAGGTCTCTTCGCCGCGTCGCTTCTCTGTTTCCTTCGATTGCCGCCGTATGCTGGCAACACGGGCGTCCTGCCGTAGGCAGTGGTCCATGAGACTGGCGAAGCGATCTATAAGGCGGCCTGGGATCCGATCGACGTCCATTCCGCCGAGCAGATCAACCAACTCGGTCTCGGCGAGTTGCCGGGCGAACTCGGTTTGCGATTGGGAGCGTTGCGCGTGCCGTGTGAGAACGCCGGCCTCGTGCTCTGTCAGGTCGGATATTGGAACTGCATGTAGCCTTCCCCAAGTCGGGATGGCGTCTTCTTCCTCCTGTTCTACCCGGAGACACTCTGTGAAGAAGAACAGGAAACTACGCGGATGGGGCGTCAACATCAGACCGCCTCAAGCGCGCTGCGCAGTGGCGAGCCACGCGCGGTAAGCGGCCACCGTCGAGCGCGGCCGGCCCTCGATGTAGATGGTTTCGGGGCCTCGCCCCTCGCGGCGCCACTTTTTGAACGCCTCGACCGAGAAGCCGCTGTGTAGCGACTTCTGCTTATCAGTCAGCAAAGCGTTGTCGGGCAGGTCGGAGAGGTCCGGAACGCGCGCAACACGTTTTCGAGCCTCGGTTCCAAGTATCGATTCCAGCACTGCGGACATGTGCGCCTCGCTTCATCCGTATCGTTTGTCTGTCACTGTTGTGAACAAACATACGAATGCACGGCGGTAACGCAATATACCTCAAATTCTAGAGGCAGTATTTGCCTATATCACTCCATTCCGAATGGAGTTACACACTCTGCGCTGCTTAGTCTGAATCGACGTTTGCGCGCAAAATGCGCCCAAAACTTTTTTCAGCCGAACACCCCCTCTCCCGCTTCGACTGTCCGCCGGCGCTGCTCTTCGGCTACGATCTTCGCGACGTGCGCGGCCCACGCTTCGAACGCCGCGCGCAGCTTATCCTCGGCGCCGTCGCGATCGTAGATCACCAAGAGCTCGGCCCTGGCATGGCCGATGGCCCGTTCCGCGAGCTCCGTGTCGAACCCGAGGCGGGACAAGCCCGTGCGGAACGTCCGCCTGATGTCGTGGATCAAGAACTCCGACCCGACCGCCGTGTTCGCCGCGCCCGTGATCTGCGTCCACCCGGATATGAGGCCGCCGGTCCGCGGCGACGCGAACACGAGATCGGACCGCGAATCCACCGGGCACGCCACCAGCAGCTCGGCCAGCGCTTTCGTGATGGGGACGTCATGCCCCCTGCCCTGCTTCGTGAAGGCGGCCGGCAACCGGATCACCTTCTCCTTCTTGTCGATCATCGCTCGCGTCAGACCCGCGCCCTCGCCACGACGGCATCCGGTCAGGATCCAGAACCGCCACAGGCGGCCGTTGACCGTTGAGGGATCACTCGCCAGCCAGAGCCGCGCGACCTCGGCATCGGATAGGGCCCGGCCGTGCTCCGCCTTCGCCACGCGGTCAGCGCGCGTCGCACGCTCCTTGCGATGGCCGGCCAGCGGGTTGGTCGGGATCGCCTGTGCCTTCGCGACACACCACGTCAGGAAGGCTCGGCAGCGCGCCCGGTAGTCTCTCGCTGCACCAGGCTTGCCGGCCGCCTCAAGCTTCTCGATCACCCGTGCGAACTCGGCACCTGAGATGCCGCGGATGTCGCGCGCCAAAAGATGGGCCATCTTCGTGCGGAGGTTCCGGCAGTGCAGTTCCGCACCCACGTACTTCCGGCGCTGCAGGTCGGCCTCGTAGCGATCGATCAGGTCCGAGAGCTTGGCCTTGTCCGCTTCCCGGGCGGCCTTGCGCTCGGCCAGCGGATCGCCACCGTGCGCGATCTTGCCAAGCGTCGCCCGCGCCAGATTGCGTGCATCGCTGGCCGTCTTCAGGGTGGCTGGCGTCCCGATCTTCATTCGCTTGAAAACGCCCCCGCGACCGGACCCGGCCGGGCGATAGGCGATGATCCAAGACCTCCCGTTGGGTCGAACGCGGAGCCCGAAGCCGGTCACGATGGTATCCCAGAGGACGACGTCTGCCTTGTCCTTCGGCAGCTCGAAATTGCGGATGACAGCATCCGTGAGGCGGAGTTTAAGCAACGTAGGTTCTTCCTGTGGGCAGCACATGGGCAGCACCGTTTGCGTATCCGCAATAACCTACCTGTAACCCCTCATACTCCGCAAGTGCATGATTTGTAACTGACAAATTGTCCGTTCCGTACCTCTCTATAACCCCCTGTAACCCCGGCCCGATAAACTTGGTAATGGAGAGGTCGAGAGTTCAATCCTCTCTCGCAGCACCATTTTCCTGGGCCGACGGCCGGGTCGGGCGACACCACTCCTTCGAAGCCTCTGAAGCGACGAGCCGTCTCCGGCACGGATCGATGATGGTGACCTACGTCCGATTTCTGCGCGACGTTTCTGCTGCAATGGACGAGCCGAAACGTCCGGGATTGGATCGTCCGCGATGATCTTCACGTCTTGCGGGAGACGATCGCCCGCGCGAGCGCGGCGACGGCGGCGTCTTCGACAAGCCCCGTGCGCGTCTGGCCGAAGCGGGCGATGGCTCGCTTTCGAATCGCGAGGCCGAGGAACGAGCCGCCGATCGCAGCGGCGACGGCGATCGCGGCACCTTCCGCGCGGCGGCCGGGTTCTGCAAGGACTGCGCCGGCAAATGCTGCCGTCATGCTGCGGGCGAGGAGGCCGGCGGCGACGGTGCGGTCCGGTGCGGTCCGCATCTTGTCGCCCGCCATCTCACCGCCGGCCAGCGCCATCGCGCCGGTCGCGACCAGCGGTACGGAGAGAAGCCGGACGCCGGGAACCGACGTCGGAAGAGCCCCGCGTCGCGCCGCCGCGGCGAGAACGGCAAGGGGCGTCATGGCGCGCTGTCCGGCCACGAGGCCGATGAGAAGAGGGGCGAGCATAGGGACCTCGAAAGCGGTAAGCAGGTCTTTCTCCAACTCCTCCAGCCTGCGGTTGGGTTCCGGTGATTGCGGATTTTCGAGATGGGCAATGGGCTTGTCGTGCCCTCCCCGCCGGGTTTCTGCCCCTATTGCGTCCCCTACGCCCGAATCTATCGGGAATGCGGGTCGGCCGACGCGCCATCCGCTGCGATTCGATGACGCAAATCGCTTGCCGATGCGGCACGCAAAGGCCCGTTCGATCCGATGACCGTAGAGACGCTTGCGCCCTGCCGTCTCCCTCGGCGATGCGATCGAGCCTCGTGGCGCTCTTCGATCGCAGGAGCATCACGGCGGAGCGACCGAAGCTCCCCCGTGATGCATCGTTACGTCGTGTCAGTACATCGGCATCCCGCCGGTGATCGGGATCACCGCACCGGACATGTAGCTGCCTTCGCGCGAGGCGAGGAGGACATAGGCGGCAGCCAGTTCCCCGGGCTGCCCGGCGCGACCGAGCGGCGTGTTCTGGCCGAGCGTCTCCAGCGTCTCCGCATCCTTGGCGATCGGCTGGATGGGCGTCCAGACCGGACCGGGTGCGACCGCGTTCACGCGGATGCCCTGGGGCGCGAGGAGATTGGAGAGCCCGATCGTCAAGCTGGAGATCGCGCCTTTGGTCGCCGCGTAGACGATCATCTTTTCGGTCGCGACCTTTGCCTGCACGCTCGTCGTGTTCACGATGGACGAGCCGGGCTTCATGTGCGGAACGGCCGCCTTGGCGAGGCGGATCATCGCGAACACATTGGCCTGGAAGGCCGCTTGCATCTCGTCGTCGTCGATGTCGGCAAGGTCCTCGTTGGTGGTCTGGGCCGCCGCGTTGTTGACGAGGATGTCGATGCCGCCAAACTCTTCGACGGTCCGTCCGACAAGCGACGCGCAGAGATCGCGATCGCGGATGTCGCCCGGCAGCAGCAGGCAGCGTCGGCCTGCCTTCTCGACGAGAGACCTGGTATCGTCGGCGTCGGCCTGCTCGTCCGCAAGATAGGACACGGCAACGTTCGCGCCCTCGCGGGCATAGGCGATCGCGACCGCCTTGCCGATACCGGAGTCCCCGCCGGTGATCAGGGCGACTTTCCCCTCGAGCAGCCCCTTACCGATATAGGTCTCCTCGCCGTGATCCGGCTTGGTGCGCATCTCGGTCTCGAAGCCGGGCTTCGGCTGGGGTTTCTCGCCGGGAAAGCTCGTCGGCTGGCTGGTGCGCGGATCATCGTTCATGCGGGACGTCTCTCGGTTCGGATTGCGGGAGAAGAACGGGGCTTGCGCGAGACCGATCCGCACACGCACGTGATGCGTCGTCTCAGCGCACGATGCGCCAGAGCTGCGTCGGCAGCGCGGCCGGCGCGTCCGGCTTGAAGAAGGCGCTGTCCTGGATCCGAGAGGTCGTGACATAGACCGTGCCGTCCGGTCCCTCGGACAAGGTATCCGGCCAACGCAGGCGCTCGTCCTCCACGAGGATGCGGGGCTCGCCAGACGCTCCGGCCGAAAGATCGCGGATCTTGACCGCATCGTCCTGCGGGGCGGTGACATACATGTCGCCGCTGTCGCGCCCGATAAGGAGGCCGTCGGCAACGCCGTTCCGGCCGAAAGCCTCGACCTTCTCTGAAAGGTCGACGGTCCCATCCAAGGCCGCCACCAGCGCCGCCGTTTCGATCCGGTACAGCGTGTCGCCCTTGATGGCCTGCCAATAGAGGTGCCGACCATCCTTCGAAAGAGCGATGCCGTCGGCCGAGAACTCGACGCCGCGCCCGTCGGGTCGACGCAGCGGCCTGCCGTCCGCTTCCACGACAAGGCCCTTCTTGACCTGTGTCGAGGGATCGCCGTCGAGGACGCGCACCGCCTTCCCGCTTTCGAGGTCGACCACGACGAGCGCGCCCTTCGCGCCGCTATCGGTGATGAAGGCGTGGCGTCCGTCGGACGAGAAGCGGACGTCGTTGAGATAGGAGCCCTGAGGGGCGACGCTCTCGTCGAAGGCGATGGTCCTCGTCGCGGTATCGGAGGCGAGGTCGAGGCGCACGAGCTTGGGCGCGCCGGGCACAAGGAGGCTCTGCGCCGGGGCACCGGCATCCAGCGCCCAGATCGCGCCGCGCCCGTCGGCGACGACGCTCTGGACGCAGACGAAGTGGTCCCCGGCGGACAGATCGTCCTTGCGCGCGTTGCGCCAAGCATTCCACTCGTCGTTCGGATAGGGCCTGATCGAGCCGTCCTTGCCGACCTCGGCGACGGAAACCGGCGAGTCCTCCGTCCAGCGCGGGAAGTTGACGAAGATGCGCCCATCCTGCGCGACGGTGACCCCGGTCACCTGGTGGGGAAAGTCGGCGACCTTTTCGATTCGCGCTTTCGCGTCCTGCGCAAGCGATATCGCCGGGACAAGGAGCAGGACGGAGGCGGACAGCGCGGAAGCTGCAAGACGCGACAGGGAAGCTGGCATGGGGATCTCGGGGTCGAGGCCGGATCGCCGGCCGTGAATCTTGATCCCCGAACGCGCGACCCGCAGAAACCGACCGATCGAAAGGCTGTCGGCGGTCGTTCTTTCATCAGCCGGCTGACGACCGGCGCCGCACCGCCCCGCCCAACGCAAGGCGTGGATCGTTCGGCGCTTACCGTTCACAAGCCGGGCTTCGCGTCGCCCCTGAGGCCGAATGCCGCTGGACGCACGGTGGCAGGAGCGAAGGCGCGCGGCGTCTGCTACCGGGGCGGTCGGGGTTCGTCTGGCGACATCCCGAATCCAAGGGGAAGAGCCATGTCGATCGTCTCGCCGGACTGGATGCAACCGGCGCCGGGCCTGCGGCTCCTCAAACGCACGGCAGGTGCGATCCGCCACATCCAGATCTTCGGCCAGCGCTGCTCCGGAACGCACGCGATCGTCCGGACGATCGAGGCGAACTTCGGCATCGAGGCGCGAACCGAAGCCTACGGGTTCAAGCACTGGTTCGTGCCGGATCAGGTCCTGTTCAGGGACGATGTCCTGGTGCTTGTCATCGCCCGCAACGCCTTTGATTGGGTCCGCAGCCTGCACCGGCAGCCATGGCACGCGCATCCCGACATGAAGTCGCTCGCCTTCTCGGACTTCGTGCGCTCGCCCTGGCATTCCTACTGGGACGACGAGTTCTGGGGCATCACGGAACGCCATCCGCTTCGTGGGCAGGAGATGATGCACGAGCGCGATCCCGCAACCGGCCTGCGCTTTTCCAGCCCGATCGCCAAGCGGACCGCCAAACTGCGCCATTGGGCGGAGTTGCATTCGCGGGCGCCGAACCTCGCCCTTCTCTCGCACGACCTTCTGCAGAGCGACGCGCGGCGCGTCGTCGAGGTGCTTGCCGCCGCGACCGGTCTGCCGACCTCGCCGGACTTCAATCCGGTCTGGTCCTATAAGGGCAACGGCAACCGGGTCTTCGAGCCGACTCGCTACGACGCGCTCTCCCCGGAGGATGCGCAGTGGATCGCTGGCGAAATCGACCCGGACGTGGAAGCGCTCTACGGGCTTCCGACCACGGCCGGCGAAGTGGCGGAGGCCGCAAGAGCGGCATGACCTGTCGTGGCGCAGGGACCGGATTCGGGTTCATTCCCGTCGGTTCAGCCCGAAGCGGTTGGGGTGGCGCTCGGCGGCCGTTGCGCCGCTCTACGGTTCATCCAAGCGAGAGGGGCCAGCCCGCGCGCGCGTTCTCAAGCAATACCCGGCCCTGTCTTGCGGCCGGTCCTGATACCTTGCGGGCGTGCCAGCGCACAAGCCGGGTGGTGTCGGTCAGTCGCGGGACTGCCGGGCGATCTTCTGGAGGTAGATGCCGTAGGTGCTCTTGCCGAGTTCCCGGCCGAGGCGCTCCAGCTGGTCGGCGTCGATGAAGCCGAGGTTGAAGGCGATCTCCTCGGGGCAGGCGATCTTGAAGCCCTGGCGGTGCTCCAGCGTGCGCACGAACTCGGCCGCCTCCAGAAGCGAGTCCGGTGTGCCGGTGTCGAGCCAGGCAAAGCCCCGCCCCATGCACTGGACGCTGAGCGAGCCCTCTTCGAGATAGATCCGGTTGAGGTCGGTGATCTCGAGCTCGCCGCGCGGCGAGGGCTTGAGGCCGCGCGCCAGCTCCGAC
>NZ_FOOA01000005.1 GCF_900113065.1 Aureimonas phyllosphaerae | reverse complement strand
GAAGAAGTGGTGCACCCAGACCGTGAACGAGAGGACGGCGATGCACATGGTGGCGATGATCAGGGAATCGTAGCCGTAGAGGATCTTGGACGAGAAGTTGGAGATCACTTGCGAGTAGACGCCGAAGGCCGGCAGGATCAGAATGTAGACCTCCGGGTGCCCGAACAGCCAGAACAGGTTGGCGAAGTTCATCATGTTGCCGCCCCCGTCGTTCGTGAAGAAGTGGGTGCCGATGTAGCGGTCGAGGGCGAGGAGCCCGGTCGCCACGGTCAGCGGCGGCAGGGCGAAGATCATCAGGATGGCGGTGCACAGCGACGTCCAGCAGAAGAGCGGCATGCGGAACGGGTTCATGCCGCCGCACCGCTTCTTGTAGATCGTCACCGCGACGTTGATGCCGGTCATGGTCGAGGCAAGCGATCCGAGCGTCACCGCGAAGATCCAGTAGTCCGGCCCGACGCCCGGATTGAAGGTCGCGTCCGTGTAGGGCGGGTAGCCGCTCCATCCGCCGGTCGAGAACTTGCCGATGACGAGCGACACCATCATCAGGCCGGCGCCCCCGGCGGTCAGCCAGAGCGAGATCGAGTTCAGAAGCGGAAACGAGACGTCGCGCGCGCCGAGCTGCAGCGGCAGGGCAAAGTTGATGATGCCCGTCAGGAACGGCATGGCCATGAAGAAGACCATGATCGAGCCGTGGGTCGAGAAGAGCTGGGCGAAGTGCTCCGGCTCCAGGTATCCGGGATTGTCGAACGCGACCGCCTGCTGGGCCCGCATCAGCGAGCCTTCCACGACGGCCCGCGAGAGCATCACCATCGCGATCACGACGTACATGATCCCGATCTTCTTGTGATCGAGGCTGGTCAGCCATTCCCGCCACAGCCAGCCCCAACGCCCGAGCCACGTGAGCAGGGTCACGACCGCGATCGCGCCTACGACGACCAGCGAAGCGGCGCCCGTGGCGATCGCGCTGTAGAAGGGCAGCGCGTCGTAGGACAGCCGACCGAAGACGAGCGGCCACCAGCCCTCAGTGGTTGGCATGGTCGTGTCCCCCGTTCGAATGGTTGGCGGCTTCGTCGCTCTCGTGCCGGTGGGCGGCATCGGGCCGGTAACGAGCGACGACGGTCGTGAAGAGTGCTGGATCCACGCTCGAGAAAATGAGGCCCTTGGCCGGATCGAAGTCGAAGCGCGAACGCAGGTCCGCCAGCTTTCCCTTCTGGGAGACGATCGCGTAGGCGCCCTCGTCGAGCGGGCGGCCGACGCCCTTCGCGCTCGCGATCCAGCGGTCGAAGTCCGCCACCGGCATCGCCAGGGCGTCGAACTTCTGGTTCTGGAAGCCGAAGCCGTTGAACTGCGTGTTCTGGCCCATCAGGACCGCAGGCCGGTCGGCCAGGAGGTTGAGTTCCGTCACCATGCCGGCCATGGCGTAGATCTGGCTGCCGAGCGCGGGGATCATGAAGGACTGCATCACCGTGTCGCTCGTCAGCCGGAAGCGCACGGGACGGTCGACGGGAAGCGCCAGGACCCCGATGCTGGCGACGTTCTGTTCCGGGTAGACGAACAGCCATTTGTAGTCGAGCCCGATGACCTCGACCTCGAGCGGCGGCTTGTCGGAGGGGATGGCGGCGTACGGATCGAGCGAGCGCGCCTTGCCGACGATCAGCGTCGCCAGGATGCAGACCAGGACCACCGGGACGCCCCAGACGAGGATCTCCAAGGGCCATGAGAACTGCCAGTTCGGATGGAAGGCCCTGTTCCTGGCCGTGCGCCGGAAGCGCCAGGCGACGAACGGCACGAGGAGGATCGCCGGCAGGACGACGACCATCATCCAGGCGGTGACTTCGAAGAAGAGGTCGCGCTGCGTCGCGGCGACGGGGCCATGGGGATCGAGGAAGCTGATGCCCGAACCGCATCCCGCCAGGAGGGCGAGCGGGGTGAGCGGGGTGAGCGGGGTGAGCGCCGCCAGGTGCCTTGCGCAACGCCAGATGGATCGGCTGGACCCACGCCTACAGGTCGGCATCGTCGCCTCGCTCCCCATCATCGAACCGCTTGAGCGCAAGAACGGCCTGAATCAGCGCGAGATGGCTGAGGGCCTGCGGGTGGTTGCCCGTGAGGCGACGGGACCGGGTGTCGTATTCCTCCGACAGGAGCCCGGTGCGCCCGGCGACCGCCATCACGGCCTCGATCGTCTTCACCGCGTCCGCGCGGCGCCCGGCACCCAGAAGACACTCGGCCAGCCAGAACGAACAGGCGAGGAACGCGCCCTCCGGAACGAGGGCCTCCATGCGGTGGCGTCGTACGAAACCACCCTCGACGAGTTGTGCCTCGATGGCCCGGAGCGTGCCCGCCATGCGCCCGTCGCTCATCGGCAGGAAGCCGATCTTGGGAAGGAGAAGCAGCGAAGCATCGACCTCCGAACCACCGTAGAAGGACGTGAAGCTGTTCAGGCCCGCGTCGAAGCCTTCCGCGCAGATCGTCGCGTGCATGCGGTCGCGCAGGCCCGCCAGTTCCGAGCGGCGCTCGCTCGTCAGCTCCCGCGCGCCGCGACCGTTCAGGAAGCGGTCCAGCACGACCCAGGCCATGGCCTTGGAGTAGACGTAGTGCCGGGGCTCGCCCCGGCTTTCCCAAAGACCCTGGTCGGGCTGCGTCCAGACCTTGGCGACGTGGTCCACCACGGCATGCTCCAGATGCCGGCCCTGGGTCGTCCGCTCCATGCCGGCACGCTCGGCGATGTGGAGCGCGGACATCAGTTCACCCCAGACGTCGAGCTGGAGCTGTCCCGCAGCCGCATTGCCGACGCGCACAGGCTTGGCGAAGCGATAGCCCGGCAACCACGACAGCTCGGCCTCGTCGAGGCGGCGCGAGCCATCGACGCGGTACATGATCTGCATCTTCTCCGGGGCGCCCGCGACCGCGCGCAGGATCCAGTCGCGCCAGTTGAGCGCCTCGTCGACGAAACCGCATTCGACGAACGCGTCCAGCGTAAAGGCGGCGTCGCGCAGCCAGCAGTAGCGGTAGTCCCAGTTCATGGTGCCGCCGGGCTGCTCGGGCAGCGAGGTCGTGGGCGCCGCGACGAGGCCGCCCGTCGGGCGGTGGATGAGGGTCTTCAGCGTCAGCAGGGAACGGCGCACGGCCTCGGGATAGGCGAGGCCGTCGGTCGCGAGGCGTGCGATCCAGTCGCGACCCTCGCGCTCGGCCTCGCGCAGCGCGGCCTCGGCGTCGATCCCGTCGCCGACGATCTCGTTGGACCGTCCATAGGCGAGAACGAAGTCACAGCTTTCGCCCTCGAGAAGAGTGATGCGTGAAACGACGGCGTCGTTCTCGACCGACATCGGCGCTTCGGTGTGGAGAGCGAGCTTGTCGGGACCGACATGCATGGCCAACCCCTTGCCTTCCGGCACGATCCAAGGCGGCATGTTGCCGTAGTCGAAGCGGAAGGCTGCGCGAGAGACGAGTTCGACCCGTCCCTTCACGACCTGGGCGATGCGGATCAGGAGCGGGCGACCGTCCCGCACGGGCATGAAGTCCGTGACGACGAGCGTGCCGCCCTCGCACCGGAACTCGGTGTCGAGGACCATCGTGTCGGGACGGTAGCCCTGGCGGGTTTCCAGCACCTCGCCGTCCGGTGCCAAGCTCCAGAAGCCATGCCGGTCGTCACCGAGCAGTGCGGCGCAGCAAGCGGGCGAGTCGAACCGCGGCAGGCAGAGCCAGTCCACGGATCCGTGCTTCGAAACGAGCGCGACGGTCTCGCCGTCGCCGATCATGGCGTAGTCTTCGAGCGGAACGGTCAACGGTTTCGCCCGTCACACGTCGAAGCGACGCGCGAGGCGATGCAGCCCGAAAAGGGCAAGAAGGCCGGCGAGCCCCCAGAAGACCGTGCGGTGGCGATCCGTGAACATCTGGACGCTACGGGGCTTGGAGCGGCTGTCGAAGCGCCCATGCGAGCCGTAGTCGCCCTTCACGGGCTCGAACAGGTTGCTGGGCGCGTCATCGGGTTTCGGCTCCTGCGTGAGCTGACCGGAATAGCCGCTCCTGGCAAGGTAGCGGTCCAGCAGCCCCGGCGCGATCCGGTTGCCCAGGATCGCTTGCACCGTGGGGTAACCGACCCAGACATTGCGCCGATCGTGCTCGGCGGCGAAGCGGATGGCCCGCGCGGGAACCTCGGGCTCGAAGATCGGTGGAACGGGCTGGGGACGACGACCCATCTTGTTCAGCGCCCAATCGAACTGCGGAGTGTTCACGGCGGGCAGGTCCACCATGGTCAGGCGGACATTCAGCTTGTCGTGGATGATCTCGGACCGCAGCGAGTCCGTGAAGCCCCGGATGGCGGCTTTGGCGCCGCAGTAAACCGACTGGAGGGGAACGGACCGGTAGGCCAGTGCCGACCCGACGTTCACGATGACGCCGCGGTCGCGGGTGCGCATGCGCTTGAGCGCCGACATCATGCCGTGGACCTGACCGAGATAGGTCACGCGCGTCCCTCGCTCGACCTCTTCCGGCGTCAGCTTGGCGACCGGCGAAAAGACAGTCGCCATGGCGACGTTGACCCACACGTCGATCGGCCCGAGCTCGGTCTCGACCCTATCGGCTGCCGCTTCAACGGCAGCCGCATCGGCGACGTCGGTCGGAATCGCGATAGCGCGGACTCCCTGTTGCCGGGCGTAACCCGCCGCGCGTTCCAAGCGCTCGGGGTCGCGCGACAGAAGCGCAACGTCGTATCCGGCGCGAGCAAACTCGTCCGCAGTCGCACGACCAACCCCAGCTCCTGCGCCCGTTATGACAACGATCTTATTCAATGGTTCCGTCCTGCCAATCAATATGGACGGCTAATTTGCCACCCAACGGAACGTGACAATGGTTCATTGTAAAATTTAATGCTGGCTTCAATCGTGGGTATTTTTGCAGCGTCTGGCGCGAGTTTGGGCAAGTCCAGCCATTCGCTTTCTTCGCGCGAGGACTCGTCAGACTGGACACGCGACGCAGCGTGAGATTTTCCCATCGCCAGCTACACATCGTGCAACATTAAATTCTGCACGTTCATCTTGCTGATCATTCCGTCAGGCACACCTCGTTGGACATTACAATCTCGTAAGGTCGGGACCTCATGGAAAGCACACCCCTCCTGATCGGCTTCATTGTCATGTCGATCGCATCCATCGGAATCTACGTCACCGGCCCCAAGGCCAGTTCAATCCGGCACCACACGCAGATCCACGCGTTGGTCCCGTTCATCGCCGCCACCGCCTATCTCGCGATGTACCTCGGTACCTTCGTCATGGACCGTGGCGACGGTGTCACCCTCTACGTTCCGCGCTACGGCGACTGGATCTTCACGACGCCGCTCCTCCTCTCCAGCCTCGTTGCGCTCGCGCTTCATGAGCATCCGCGTCAGGGTGGCTACGTCGTTGCCATCGTCGGTCTCGATGCCCTCATGATCCTGACCGGCCTTCTGTCGGCCATGAGCCTCGACGGCTCGACCCGCCTCGTCTGGTTCCTGTGGTCCTGCGCGGCGTTCGCGGGCGTCTACTTCATGCTCTGGGGACCGCTCCGCGAGCGCTCGGCCAGCTACGGCGGCGCGCTCAGCGAGGTCTATCGCAAGAACGCCACGCAGCTTTCCGTGGTCTGGCTGATCTACCCGGTCGTGTTCGCGGTCGGCCCTGAGGGCCTCGGGATCATCTCCGGCGCCGCCAGCGTCTGGGCGATCCTGATCCTCGATATCATCGCCAAGGTCGTCTACGGCTTCACCGCCGGTGAGCGCCTGAAGAAGGCCGAGCCCGAGCTCTCGAAACGCGAAGAGCGTCGCCTCGCCTAGGGCTAGGACACGATCCACGATGACGCTCGCCCACATCACCTCCGCGACGCATCCGGCCGGGGGCATTGCATCGGTACGGCGGCCCTCCAGCCGCCTCCTGTGGGCGGCCGCATTTGCCATCCTGGGACTGGCGGCAGATCTTGCCGCCGGTCCCATGCCTCTCGCGTTCGCAGCGATCCTAATCCTCGCCCTCGGCCTTCCTCACGGGGCCAGCGACCATCTGGCAGCGATGGCGGGACGAAGGATGCGGGATGCTCCGGGTCGCCTCTTGAGCTTCCTCGCACTCTATCTCGGCGCCGTCGCCGCCACGCTCCTTCTCTGGCATGCAGCGCCCGGCGCGACGCTCGCAGCCTTCCTTACCTTGTCCGCCGTTCACTTCGCGATCGATGATGTGCGGGATGAACTGCGCCTGGCCGAGCGCGTGGCGCGTGGCCTCATGCCCATGACGCTTCCGGCGCTGTTCCATACCGAGGCGCTGACCCACCTCTTTGCGGCACTCTCGACACCGGCCAGCGGCCAGGGGCTTACACAAGCCGCCTTGGTTCTGTCACCGCTCGTATTGGCACTGGTCCTGCTCGCTATCGTCCTGCGCCTACGGGACGGGGACCGCGCATCGGCGCTGGAACTGGCGCTTAGCGCAAGCGCTCTCCTGGCCTTCACGCCTCTCGTAGGCTTTGCGCTGGTGTTCGCGCTCGTCCACAGCCGAGGCCAGACGCACGAACGCATGGCGGAGCTCCACTTGCCGACCCTTCGCGCGTATCTCCTGGCCTGCGCGCCGACGCTGCTCGGTGCCGCCATCTTGTTCGCGTCACTCGCGGTGCTGTTCGCCAACGATCAAGCGCTCGCACTCAGCGCCGTGTTCATCGGCCTTGCGGCGCTCACCGTCCCCCATATGCTCGTGACACCGCTGTTTGGACGGCGGGAAGCACCGCCGGAACGTTGACACTGACAACGCCTTACCCATACCGGATAGTTCGTCCTGCGAACGAATACATGGCCTGTCGAATGTTCTGCGTGAAATTGTCTGTAGCGGTCTCGTCAGCGCCTCGAACCACTCCCGTCGCGGACTGACCCGTTCCATTTAAGAGGTCGCATGACGATCGAAAGTCTCGTCGCGCAGTACGGTCTTCCGGCCATCTTTCTCGGTGCTGGTTTCGAGGGGGAGACCGTCGCGATTCTAGCGGGTGTCGCCGCCCATGCAGGAACGCTCGGATACTGGCCGACAGTCCTTGTGGCGGGCCTTGGTTCGTTCACGGCCGATCAGATCTTTTTCGTCTGCGGGCGCTTCTTTCGTCATGCACAATTCGTCCGACGGATCAGTGCGCGGCCCTTTTTCGCCAAGGCGCTGAACGCCTTCGAGAAACGCCCCCTGCTCTTCACCTTCGGCTTTCGGTTTGTCTACGGCTTCCGGACCGTAAGTCCGATTGCGATCGGAACCACACAACTCCCGACCCTGCGCTTCGTACTCATCAACGTCGCCGCGGCTACGACCTGGGCACTCGTCTTTGTCTCCGCAGGCTTCTGGTTCGGGCATGGCATCGAGACGATCTTCGGACATTTGCGTTCGCATCACCGCCTTCTCGTTTTCATCGTCGGGGCGCTTCTGCTCGTTGGCACCCTTGCCCTGTGGGCCCGTCACCGGTGGACCTTAGTTCGTTCGTGAGCAGGACAGACTGTATCCTGAACTAAGCTAGGATCTAACGGCCCCGAAGCGGTCGGACGGGTTTCGACCCATTACGGCCTTTCGATGCTGGTTTCGCTACGTCTTGTAAGCTGACGTAGTTGGGTCGGGGACGTTACGATGCCTGTTTGGCGTAGCCATCGCCAGCATGGAGCTCCCGGGAAACGGTGCGAAGCTGTTCGACCATATCGTGGGTGCTCAATTGCCCGGCCAACTCTCTAGCAGTCTCGGCCGTCGATGGGTGACCCAGAAGGAAGCCCTGGAACTCGTTGCAGCCCTGTGCACGGAGCATAGATGCCTGCTGCGTCGTTTCTACGCCCTCCGCCGTCACCTCAATGCCAAGCTCCTGACTCATCGATAGGATCGCCTTGACGATCGAACGGGCGCTTTGGTCCTCGCTCAGCCGACCAACGAACAGACGGTCGATCTTGAGCTTCTGGAAGCGGAAGCGGTGGAGGTAGGAAAGGCTCGAATATCCCGTCCCGAAATCGTCCAGGACAATCCGCACGCCGAGCGCGTTCAGCTTGCCGAGAACAGTCAGAGCGGTCTCGGCGTCCTGAAGCAGGACACCTTCCGTAATCTCCAGTTCCAAACGGTCCGCAGCCAGACCCGTCCGGCGAAGGATTGTTTCAACCTTGTGCGCGAGGTCGGGCTGAAAGATTTGCACCGGCGACAAGTTGACTGCCACGCGGCAGCCGGATGCCCATGACGCGGCAGTGGCGCAGGCCGTCTCGATCGCCCATTCGCCCATTGGCACGATGAACTTGCGCTTCTCGGCTATGGGGATGAAGCGGGATGGAGGGATCTCGCCCAGGATGGGATGCGTCCAGCGCATCAGCGCCTCGAAGCAGACGACCAGCCCGTCCGCGTCGAAGATCGGCTGGTAAAGGAGCGTCAGCTCGTCCTTGACAAGAGCGTTGCGCAGTTCCTGTTCGAGCTGCGGGCGGTCGTCTACCTCGTGGTCGATCGACGGATCGAAGAACCGTAGGCATCCGCGTCCGCTATGTTTCGCCCTGTAGAGCGCAATATCGGCGCGCGTCAGGAGCTGCTGGGGCGTGACGCCGTTTGCGGGGCAGATCGCGATGCCGATGCTGGTTCCGATATGGGCTCGGCGCCCCTCCAGATCGAAGACCTCGGTCAAGCTCTGGATGATACGTTGCGCAAGGTCGCTGGCCTGCTCCGACTGGTCGTCGATGGCTTGCAGCACGACGAATTCGTCGCCGCCGAGTCGGGCCACCAGCTCGCCTGTTCTGAGGCAGGCGCGAAGCCGTCCCGCGACCTGCTGCAGTAGGTCGTCGCCCGCAGCATGGCCGAACGTGTCGTTGACGAGCTTAAACCCGTCGAGGTCGAGACACAGGACCGCAAGCGAGCGACTTCCTACCGTGGCTGCACGAATGCGCGCCGCCAGTTCCTCGCCGAGCAACGCCCGGTTCGGGAGCTCGGTCAGAGCATCGTGATGGGCGAGGAAGCGGATCCGCGCCTCCGAAGCGCGCCGCTCGGTGATATCGCGCAGAGCCGTCACTGTGGCGGTTCTGCCGCGATACTCGATGGGTCGCGACAGCATCTCAACAGGCAGGCTGCGTCCGTCCGCGGTGGCGATCTCACCCTCGGTTCGTTGCGAGGAAGCGCTGGCGGCCCAAAGCGGCCAGCTAGCTTCCGGCACGAAGCGTTCGAGACGGCAACCGGCGACGGGCTCGTCCGACAAGCCGAGAAGCACCGCCAAGTTGCGGTTGCCGTCCAGAATGGTGGCGTCCCGATGGATCAGGATGGCCTCGAACGTGCCGTCCGCCAGCTGATGGAGGCGGTCGGCCTCGAGCTTGTCGCGCGCGGCCACACGGTTATCGACGAGCGATCCCAGGAGGCTCAGGACGAGCACGGTTATGCCCTCGGCCGCCGCGATCACAACTATGGGCGACGATGTCAGATCGTCGGGCTGGGCGACTGCGTTCATCCAGTCGCCGAAGGATAGAATGGCGGCCACTGAGCCGAAAGCCATCGCAGCGATCGAACCTACGCCGAGCGGAATGGCGATCAGGAGGGGTCTGTGCCGTGCCGCGTTGCCGTTTTCCCAGATCGCGAAGCTGCCGAGGATGGACCCGAGGATCATGACGGCGAGAACCGCCGTGAGATCGTAGGACAAGGCGAACGGCGCGACCATTCCCGAAACGCCGGTGAAGACGAGGCAAGAGAACCCGAACGCCATGAGCGAGCCGGCGAGGAACACGTTGCGGCCGGACCGGTGGCTGTTTACCGCGAGTTGGACGGCCGCAAGGCTGCAGATCAGGATGATCAGGCCGCCACCGGCCGCATAGGCGGGCGGAATGGCGATCGGGATCAATGGGTAGGCGCTTTTAAAGGCGGCTAGGAACACAGCGCAGCCCACGCCCGAGGAAACGAGTGCAGCACCCCCTATCCGTGCAGTCCGGCTCCATCCGGTCGCTTGGGTCGCCTGTGTGGTAAGATGGAGCATCAACGTGACGCCAGCACCCGACATCAACAGCGCGAGTAAGCTCCACCAAGGATCACGCGCCCCGACAAGATCGGCCAGAAGGTGGGTCATGCCTTGCGTTTCCACTCATGCAACAGAGACATGCGTCAGAACTCGAACTTCAAGCCAGCCATCAGCCGACGCTCGCTCGGGCGGCCCGCCGAGGTAAGGATGCGTGCCGCATTCAACTGTTCGGCGGTTACCGATGCGGTCGCCTTATCGTTCAGCTTATAACCTGCCCGGACGTTCAAAGTGACGTAGTCGGGGACCTCGATCGCAACGTTCTGGGCGCGCATGTCGTCGAACCGGAAATCCGTGAACTCCGATTGCCAGCGGGCCTGTCCATCGATCTCCAAGCGGTCCCAGGTAACGCCTAGCCCGGCGATCACGGAGTGAACTGGGTTCTGGGCGGCGTAGTTGATGGAAGGGGAGTCGAAGAGAACGGCGTCTGGCGAGCGATCTCGGATGCTGGCAAGGCTATAGCTGAGATTCCAACGCCAGCCCGTTTCACTGTGCCCGTCGATGCCAATCTCGCCACCGACCGCGCTGCTCCCATCGAAATTGTCGGCGAGCGTCAGGATCTGTCCATCGGGCGTGAATTCGAAAGGTGCAGCGAAGGGCGACCCGATCGTCTTGTCGGTTTCCTGCACGAAGACCGAGGCGCTAAGTTGCGAGCCAAGCGTGGGCAGCTTCCGCTCGTAGCCGATCTCGTAGTTCATCACCGCGCTCGGATCGAGATCGGTCGTTCCCGCTCCTAGGAATGGACCTTGTGAATAGAAGAGCCCGAGCGACAGGAGGCTCGGAAGCTGGAGCGCGCGCGCGGCTGACAGCCGGAACGTGTCGACCTCGGTTGGCGCATAGAGAAGGGCGCTGTTGAAGCTTGGCTCCACGATCCGGCGATCTTCGAACCGCCTCCCGATGCCTGGAATCGAGACATCCGAACCGTCTCGCCGGACCGACATGGCGTCGACCCGGACGGCGTTGGTCAACGAGAGGTTCGGGCGCATTTGCCAGTTCCACATCGCCGAACCGGACAGAACCTCGCTCGTCATCTCACCGCTGAAATACGTGTCCGACGCAATCGTGTTGTTCCGATACTCTGCTCCGATCCGAACCGTATGGTCACTGCCGATCCTTACGAGATCGCTCGCCTTGACGACGGTCGTGTCCTGCTGCCAGCCAAGGTCGATCTTGGTTCCGGTAGAACGAAGATTGTTCGCATTCCGGTAGGCGTCGAACTGAATGAGACCGATTGCGGTATCGCTCGATAGCGTGCCGCGAAGGCTGTCGGACTCCACGTCGAGCGGTAGGTAGGAGCCCAGATCCGGGTAGAAATCCGTGCGAATCTGGCCGATCGATGCGGACACTCCAAGCTCTGTCTTGTCGTTTAGACGATAGCGCATGTCGGCTGCGCCCGTTTCGACGTCCGGGCGCTCGATCGTGTCGATGGCTCGGTAGCCCCCGAACTCGTCAGCGCGGGTCGCCTTACCCGAGATGCGGATGCCGAAGCGGTCGGCGCTCTGAAGCGTGGCGACGCCCTCGCCGTAAATTTGGTTCTGCGTGCCGCCCTGGACGCTCACTGCGTTTTTGCGGTCACGCAAGGGGTCGTAGGTCACGATGTTGATGACGCCCGACACAGCGTTGAAGCCGTAAAGTGCCGCGTTGGGGCCACGGATGATCTCGATCTGCCGGATCTCCGAGAGGGTGACGGGAATCAGCGACCAGAGTGTGTAGCCGTAGTCGTCCTGGTAGACTTGCCGCCCGTCGACGAGCACGAGCACGCGCGGATTGAGCGCCGTGTTGTAGCCTCGGATGCCGACGGCGGAATCGAACTGACCGTAGCGACGCACGTCGAGACCTGGCACGAAGCGCAGAATAGAGGGGATATCGGTCGCACCCGAGCGGCGAATGTCGTCGGCGGTCAAGATTTTGATACTGGTGGGCGCTTCGCTGGCACGCTGCGGCTTGCCGGTCGCTGATACGGTTACGGGCTCGCCAAACATTCCCTCGGCGGCCGAGTAGTCGACGGTCTGCGCCCGCGTCCCCTCCGGGGTGAGCGCCAGAAGCGACATCGCAAGGACGATGGTCCGGGAGGCGCTCATATTTCACGAACCATCATGATGAAAGCCGTAGCGAACCGGACATGTGCGGCCGCAGCGTTCTTGGAGTTTATTGATATTGTAACGCTGGGCCGCGAGCGGATCGCAACAGTGCAGGCCCCGTTCTTCACCTGTTGGGCATCCAAGGTCAGGCAGGGCACGCCCCGGCCGTTCAGCGTGCCGGCGAGGCGTGTCTGATCGACGTCGCTTAAGGTAAGGATGCCGTCAAAGCCTGACGGCGAAGCAAACTGATTTTGCTCTACCGCTACGACCTTCAGAACTGCGTCGCCGACCCGCAGGCCCCCGCGCACCGCTGCAAGCGTAGCCTGCATCTCGCCTTGAGAGCGAGCGCTTGTCCCATCGTAGACCATCGCGAGAGAAAGAGTGGTGCGTTTGGCGCCCTCCTTGAACGAGAGCGCGCGGCCGATGACCTGCAGGTCTTGCAACGACGGATCGGCCGCCACCGCACCTTGGGTTGCAACACAGAGGCTGAGCGCGACACTCCAAACGAAAAAGCTGTGCAGCATTCGACCCTAGGCTTCTACAACGCACGCCTCGAGGGCCACGAGTTTAAATCGTGCGCTATCTTAGCTCTACACTCCTTACCTCCAGCTTGCGCAACACCATCCGCTGCCGACCATCGAACAAGTGCTACGACATGATCGATGACTTGAATTTGCCCGGCGAAGGCGTGCGTCCGCTTTCCTACTTATCGAGGTGGATCCAGCTGAAAACTGTCCGTCCTCAGATTGTTCGTATGGGCAGCGAATGGCTGCCCATACCAACCGACGAACGGCGATCCGCTTCGCTGCCTTATCTTCAGAACTCTTCCCAGCCGTCATTGGCGGGCGCGGCTTTGGCGGCAGCGCTTCCGAGGCCTGCCCTGCGAATTTGCGGCATCGGACGCACGGACGTTTGAGCCGGCACGACCGGGCGCCTGGAGGTAGCCGAACTGGATTCCTGCGCAGTCCAGCCGGTGGAGCCCTGCGTCCCGCTGGTGACAAATTCTGCTACGAGGCCGCCGAGCTGCTCGGTCTCGCTTGAAAGCGCCTGAGCTGCCGCTGTGGTTTCTTCCACCATCGCCGCGTTCTGCTGGGTCACCTTGTCCATCTGGTCGGCCGCAACGGACACTTCGCGTAGCGCCACGGCCTGATCACGAGCCGCGCCCGCCATGTCGGCGATCGTCCGCGCGACGCTGCCGACCTGGCTGACGATCGCCTCTAGGCTGCGGCCCGAAGCCGTCACCAGCTCGACGCCCGAACTGACCTGGGTGCCGGACACGGAGATCAGACCCTTGATCTCCTTCGCTGCTTCCGCCGAGCGCTGGGCAAGACCGCGCACCTCCTGCGCCACCACCGCAAAGCCCCGGCCCGCCTCGCCGGCGCGCGCGGCCTCGACGCCCGCGTTCAGCGCCAGAAGGTTGGTCTGGAAGGCGATCTCGTCGATCACCCCGATGATGTTACCGATCTTCTGCGAGGACTGCTCGATCTCGCTCATGGCTGCGACGGCACGAGACACCACCTCGCCGCCCTTCTCCGCCTCGCGACACGCGATGTCGGCCGTCTGGCGAGCGGCGTCTGCCTGTGCGGCCGTCTCGCCGACGCCCCGCGTCACCTGGCCGAGCGCGGCTACCGTCTCTTCCAGGCTGGCTGCCTGCTGTTCGGTGCGTTGGGAGAGGTCGCCGGCCGCGATGGTGATCTCCGACAGGCCCGAACGCATCGCCCCAACGGCGCCGATCACTTGGCCGATCGTATCCTCGAGTTGCACGACGGACTGGTTGAACTGGGTACGGATTGGCTCGAACTCCGCAGCCACAGGCTGGTCCATGCGCACCGTCAGGTCGCCCCGCGACAGGCGAGCGAAGCCCGCCTCCACGTGATGCACGAAGGCGCGAAGGTCTTCGGCCTTGGCGCTGTCGATCGCCGACTGGCGGTCGCGCTGCTCTGCCTGCGCCCTGCGACCTGCGTCGGCTTCCGCGGACAGACGCAGCTTCTCCAACCCCGCCTGCTTGAACACCTCGACCGTGCGGGCCATTGCTCCGACTTCGTCGCCGCGCTCCGCACCGCTGACCGTCACATCGAGATCCCCCGCGGCAAGTCGGTCCATCTGCCCGCGAAGCCGCGACAGCGGATCGGTGATGCCGCGCGATGCCATGAGACCTGCCCCGACCATGCCCAAAAGCAACCCGGCCAGCGACAGTCCGATCGTCGTGTAGATGGTCGACCAGGTTTGCGCGGTCAGCACGTCCGAGTGCGCCGCGTTGTCACTCAGCATCCGATCGCGAAGATCCTGGTAGCGCGTGGCGAACTGAGAAGCGGTCCCGTCCATGGCAGCTAGGACAGCTTTGTCCTCGTCACCGCGATTTTGGAGCCCAAGGTTGATGGCGTCACGGCCTTTGGTGGCGATCTCATTGACGTCGGCTGTCATCTCCGCAAGAGCAGCTCCATAAACGGGAACGCTCGCACCGATCTCTTCTAGGAACTTCCGAGTGGCTTCCATTTTCACGTCGAAATTTGCGGAAGCGGCTTGGGCCTCGTTGCTCCGGCCATCGTAGGCCAGGACCTTGTAGGCTGAGTAAGCCGCATCGCTGACGTTTCGACCCGCTCGGGCGAGTTTGACCACTGCGGGATCGTTCACATCCACGATGGCAGCGTAGTCATCACCGATACGGTTCATCTGGATCGCGCTGTAGGTCGACAGACCCAGTCCGATCAGACTGACGGTCGCGATCGCGAGAATGAATTTGCGGAAGATACTGGTGTTCTGAAGCACGGTGCGTAGGCTCCCAACGCGATGACCAAACGTCATCGTGAACGGGTTAGCCGCGACACATTTACCGAACGATAATTTATCGCGTCATGAGGTTCTTTACGTAATCCCAGACCGACGATCTCGGACGGCGAATTGCCGCACGGTTTTCGATGTGCTGCTAAACGTCTGTCACCTCGGGTCGATCCCCGTGAGCGAACGTAAGCTATGCGGAAACCAACCCTGACAACCAACGGAAGCGGTCCATCCGTTTCCGACCCACGCGAGTCTTTGACGGGCCTCGTATCGCCGCCCGGGAACGCACTTCCACCTGGTCCCCAATTAGTTATGCCCCCCAGTGGGATCATAGATTTTCTGGAAACCAACACGGAGATGACCACCAATCGGCAAGCCTGTGCGATGGCGATGAGTGTTCGTTCAGTCTCAGGACTGAACCGTGAAGGCACACATGCAGATTAGCAGAATACGGTTGCAGGAATGGCCGAGGTGTTAGCTGATGTCGGGGCTTGCGTCAGATTTGCCTCACGCGCCAAGCGTTCCAGCGCCTCCCCTTGCGTGAGAGGGCGATCGAACAGGTAGCCTTGGCCCAGTCCGCAGCCGACCTCGGCCACGAAGACGCGATGGTCCGCCGTCTCGATCCCTTCCGCGACCACGCTCAGCCGAAGGCGACGCGCTAGGGCGCAGACTGCGGCGATGATGGCTGAGCTGTTCTCGTCGACGCGGCAGCTCTCCACGAACGAGCGATCGATCTTGAGCTTGTCGAAATGAAAGCGCTGGAGGTAGCTGAGCGACGCGTAGCCGGTTCCGAAGTCGTCAAGGGCGATCCGGCATCCAAGATCTCGGAGTGCCCGCAGTGTCCGGATTGCGATCGCATCGTTGTCGACCAGCGCCGTTTCGGTGATCTCAATCTCGAGGCGTCGCGGCGGAACGCCGAGGTCTGCCAACGTGGCGGAGATGAACGGAACGAGGTCGGCATCGGTCAGTTGGCGGGCCGATATATTCACCGCGATGAAGACGTCCTCGGACCACAGGCGTGCGGTGCTGATCGCTTCTCGAAGAACCCAGCGACCCAAGTCTAAGATCAGACCACTCTCCTCGGCCAGGGGGATAAACCGGGATGGCGGCACGGGGCCGAGTTCCGGATGATCCCAGCGCACGAGAGCCTCGAAGCCGAGGGTCCTGTCAGCCTGAAGGTCGACTATAGGTTGGAACTGGAGACGATGTTCGCCACGTTCCACGGCACCTCGCAGATCGTTCTGCAGGCGGTGACGGTCGAGAAAGGCCTGCTTCATCTCAGGTTGGAATTCGGTCGCCCGTCCGCGACCTGCGACCTTTGCCGCATAGAGCGCGAGATCGGCATCCTTCAACAGGGCGTCCGGCGCCTGTACCGGCTCGCCTGCCCCGGAGGCACGCAGACCCAGCGTAACCCCGACCGGGACATCGCGCCCCTGCATGGCGATCGGGTGCCGCATGCGGTCTAGGATGCGCTCGCAGGCCGCCCGGCTCCGTCGTTGCGCGTCCTCACCCTCGTAGAGGACCGCGAACTCGTCGCCGCCGATGCGCGCCAACAGCGCTGCATCGCGAGCGGCTCCGGTCAGGCGACGCGAGACGTGGCCCAGCACCGCATCGCCGACGTCGTGCCCATACGTATCGTTCAACGTCTTGAAGTGATCGACGTCGATGAGAACCACGGCGCAACCGCGGTCCGCCGCAAGGCGATCGAGACGCAAGCCGAACTCCAGGCGGTTCGCCAACCCCGTCAGCGCATCGGTGCGTACGGTGCGGTCGAGGCGACGGTTCTGCCTCAGAACGAATATTACTAGAGCAGCACCGAACAGGACCAGCATGAGCGTTACTGCGCACAGACTGGCGAAGACGAAGCGCAGATGGGTCTGTGTCCGAGCCACCTCGTCACCGGCCATGGCATGGCTGCGGGACGTCATGCGCGCCAGCGGCTGCACGAGCGGATCGAGGGTAGCGAGGGCGTGTTCTGTAGCGTCTGAACCTGGCATCCGGTCGAGCAGCGGCTCGATTTCCCGGATCGCTTCGGCAAGGCGCGGGATAAACTCGCTTCGCATTTCGGCGATCGGGAAGGTTACGCTGTCCAGAAGGGTCGCGCGGTTCTTCAAAATGGCGGCTCGCAACTCCAGTTCGTCAAGATCGTCCGCGCTGTCGGCTCTGGCGAAGGCCAGTTGCAGCCGAAGGAGTTCCGAGAGCGTCTGCGCTGCATCGAAGGTTCGATTGTAACGCGACGCCTCATCGATGCGATGCTGATAGGCGGCGGCCAGAAGGGAGACCGCAACGGCGGTGACGGCGAGTAGCGCGGTTACCGCGATGAGGCCGAACCGCAGCCGATGGAAGCTGCGCGGCAGCGTCAACTTCCCCTGGTGGATCATGACGCCACGACGATCTCGGTGAGTTGCCAGACGGCACGGCTGTAATAAGTCTGGTGCTGCGTGTCCGGTCGCTGATCGAAGGGGAAGACCAGAAACACCGGTCCCTTGTCGCTAACCGGCATGGGGACCCCGTTCTGGCGGGTTGCGAACAAGCCGTCGCCCATCACGATATCGCTGGCCTTCGCCTCCACCACATAGTCGTTGAGCGCGATAAGTTGCAGGTTCTCACCACGTGCGCCGACCGCCGCGAAGAGATCACGGGCAGCGACGCCGGAGAACTCCACGGGAACGTCGTGCCAGGGGGTCGTGGTGACGAAGCGGGTCTGTGGAAGCGCATCGAACGCTGCCGCGTCGAACGAGACTTGACCGTCACTGCCTATATCGCCGATCGCTCCCCTGACTTGCAGCATGGCCCTTGCTGCCGTAGCACGTAAGGGAGTTAGGAGAACCGCAGGTAACGCGGCAAGAACTGTGACGACTTGTCGGCGACTCAGCATAGAGAACTCCAAAAGCGATGACGCCGACCAGTAATCCGAACTCATTAACTTAACAATTAACACCCTCGCTGGCGGTCGACGCTCTACCCTGCTGATCATCATGGATGATTATCACTCGACTTCCGCCACAGCCTTTACGATCGTTAGAGCGTTTACTCCGGCACTAAACGTAACCAGATTGCATACAGTCACAAGTGAAACTGGATGGAAATGTCAGCTAATTTGACTCACCGGTGAAAAGCGGACGGACTGCTCCCCCCCTGAAAGGAAGTCGCGCGTTTTCACCCGTATTTCGTGAATCACGTGTCCATACGGATCTTCCATGACTTTTGCAGGTGTCATGCTCGGCGGCGCCACCGTGGCGACGGTCGTCCAGTCCGTTGCACCGTCCTCCGTGCGTCCTCGTCGCCCAACGCTCGCAAACTCGCGGCTTAGATCCATCAGCGAGTGCACAACGAGGTGTACACCTCCCTTTCACGCTTGATGCGCCCCCGCACGCCTATCATCCCGGGGCCAAGCACCGTCCGACGGTTTGCCTCGGAGACCTCGGTTCACACGACCGGGTTCGCGACGCCCGTCTCGTCCTCGATCGTGCTGAACATGACACCCTTCGCCGAGCCTTACCGCTGCCGGACGAAAACCAAGTCCACGACCTCGCACAATCGTAGGTCGCTCGACGACATTGCCTCGGCACAAGTGATGTGGCGCCGCCGAGTGAGCGCAGCCCGGACGAAAGACACCGGATGCTGTCGGAGGTTCAGGCAGACGTGGCCGCAGTCCTCGACCCATCTCACCGCCTTCTGGCATGGCGCACAGCCGGACAACAGGCTCGACCTGCTCGGACGCGTTCGCATTCTCCCGTTTGGCGGCTGATACCGTGATGTCGTGGAGCCGAATATAACCGGTCGGCCGCCGGCGGAGTATCAGTGCCATGTTGGCACAGTTCCCTTCGAGCTACACCCCGAGCTATGATAGGCTCTTATCGCTTGCCTGCGTCCGCCCCAGGCCTTTCCTCGCCACAAGGAAGGCCAACCATGCCGAAGAAGAAAGGGGTGTCGCTGGGCGGCACCAAATTGAAGTTCGAGAAGCCCGGCTCCGACGGGACGGTCACGCAATCTCGACGTTTAAAAACCGGAACGGAAGCCATCGCGGCAATCAAGGTCCGATGCCGGGCCGGCACGTTCGAATGGCGCTATGGACGCTTCGGCAACGCCCAGTATCACGCCGGCTCCGCCTTCGCCCGCCTATGGGAGCGCGCCGGCATCGCCTCGACAGGAAGCGGCATTCCTCGCCTTGCGAACGGCGACACGCAGCCGCGCGGCGGCCTGATGGACGGCCGAGTCGTTGCCATGGATCAGTTGAAGGCGATCGGCAAAAAGATCGGCGGCCCGATGCAGCGCCGGCTGGTCGCCTACTGCGTCGAGGACCGCACGCCGAAGGAAATCGCAGCGTCCTACAATGGCCATGTCACGGACCGGCAAATGTCGGACACCCTGGACGTTGACCTCCTCGAGCTGGCACGCGTGATGAAGTTCGCGACGTAGGCCGGCAGCGGAAGCCTACTGATCCCAACCGGTCGTGAAGTCCAATTCGTTGATCAGCGCAACAGGCGTCCGCCATCCGATACCGCAATCGGCGCAGATATCAGGAATGCGCCGGCTGGCCCTTTGCTTCCCTGGCTTGGACACCTCGGCCGTCACCACCAAGCGATCTGCGTGCCCCAATGCTGCGGCTATGAGAAAGGGATCCTGCCCGATCTCGATAAGCTCGGCCTCGGTCAATCCGGTGCCGTATCTCGCGAGCACCGCCTGCACCTTCGATGGATCACTCGCTTCACCGAGACGAAGCGCGGCTCGGTGAGCAGGCTCGCTCATCCAAACGGCGAGCTCGTCGTTCCCGTCCTCGACCTCGTTGTAGATTTCCGTCGGCATCTTCAGGTGGCCGGCGTCCGCGTGGTGCAGCACCCACAACCAGAATTCAGGAACGCGATTCAGGGCGTACCAAGTTCGGTGTGCATTTATGAGAGCGCTGGCGTCGAGCAGATACATCAGGCGTTCGCTCGCTTTGGTTCAGCCAGCAGCGGGTACACTGACATTGGCTTTACGCCGAGCATCCGAGCCGCGCGCGTCGGCGTCAAAGTTCCTTCAGTCATTCCCCTCCGGGCGACGGATAGAAGCGCGTCGCCCAACCGGTGCCTTCGCACCGTATACCAGTTGGGTCCCGTTCTTCCCTGCCTCTCGTCACGCTCTCTCGCTCGGTTGGCAATCCGCTCTGCCTGGAAACGATCGCGGAGGGCCTCCCAACGCACGGCGGGAATCCGCTCGGCACGTAGTAGCTGGTAAGCGACCATCGCACGGCTGACGCGAGCCTGATCAGCGAGGACGCCGATCTCGACTACGTCTGCATCGGTTCCGACGATCGGTACGTTAAGTATCTCGGCTGGCACGATAAGCACCGCGGCCGCCGTGTCGTTGCATAGCTGCTCGACGGCGCCCTGCGGGGGGCCGCCGCTTATACCGCTCTCGCCAAGCAGCAGATGCGCCAGCTCGTGCAGAAGGGTGAACGACCATGCCGATTTTGCGTCCTGATCGTTGATGACGATGAAAGGCGCCAAAGGATCCGCAATCGCGAAGCCACGAAACACGCGGACGTCGATCGCCGTGGAATGGTGCCCACAGTCTCCAGCCAGAAGCACGAACACGCCTTTCGCCTCGACCAAACGGCGCAGGTAGGCGAACGCCTCTTCCGCGGTGCGGCGGGCTCGGAAGACCATCCGCTCGAACCCGATGGCGCGTTGAAGGGCGTCCGCAATCTGGCTGGCGTTTCTATTGCCGCGCTGGGCTCCTACTAGGCCAACCCGCTCCGCATCTTCATCGTCTTCAAGCAGGTCGCGAACGACACCTTGGCGGGCCTTCACGTCACGGAGGAGCGCTGCCAAAAGGACGTTGGAAGGGTCTCCCTCTTCAGGCAAGGTGCGAAAGTCTTGGCCGAGTTCAGCGGGGGCCGGCACTTCGGCAGCGTAAAAGGTCAGAAGGGGGCGTCGGTACCCATGCGCCATGCGCTGGAGAAGCGGTGCCGACGGTTGCTCTTCGCCTGCTTCGAGCGCGGCAAGCCTCTCCGCTCCGCTGCGACCGCGCGCCGCCTTCAGGTCGATCTTACGAGCGGCTGACTCACGGTCGAGCCCTGCCGTCTCGCGAGCCCAGGACAGAATGTTTGGGTTTACGCCGGCCATGAACGGACAATGCACGTCATTCTTTGGATTCGCCAGTCAGAGTTCTATGGATCGCGACGGTCGGGTTATGGCGGGATCGTCGCGCGACAAGCTGGAGAGGGGCTGAAGGGTCAGTTCCCATGGCCAAGCACGTAACGCTCGATGTTGGCGGCCCGCCAGCGTTTGAGGCGCCTTCCGAATGTGATCGGCTCGGGGAACCCCTCCTTGTGCTTAGCGCAACGTTTGATACGGGCAGTCGGGCCACACGCGCATGACGCCCTCGGCCCGCTCGTCGCCCAGCGCGACGCGGTCGATCGTCGAGGCCGTGGTTGCGTCCGAAACTCTTGGACGCTGGTTCAGATCGAGATTTCCGCGCTCTTATCCTTCACCTTCGGAATGCGCCGGAGGAAGGGCTTGTCCCGTTCGGTGGTGTAGATCGCCACGAAGAAATTCCCCGTCTCGATGTTGCCTGTCGTGTCGGGATCAGGCCGAGAAATGCCAGTCCACTGGGTGCCTGGCGGGACTTCCTTTGGGATGGCTGGCGGATGGCCTCGCAACTGTGGGTGAAGCACCATGAACTGCCGCGTTGGCTTTCGACGCAGACGGCTCGATAGCGTGGGGTATTCCAACAGTCCAAGCCCGGTAACCGTCGTCGGCGCGCTGCCTCGATTCGACACGTTAACGACACACAGGCCGTCCTCGTCTTGAGCCGGATTGCCAGGCGAAACGAGCTTCATGCCGGTCTGCGTTCGGATCGCCTGCTTCGGCCCGGTCTCGAACCAACGCCGCACCTCAAGGGCAAAAGCTCCGGTTGCAACGATTGCAGCATAGGCCGCAACCAGATCGCTGGTTGTGATATCCATTCCCGTCTCCAACCGGCATGCCAGCGAAGAGCTTGGCCCCGACGCGCACTATCACGCGCCGAGGTGAGATCCATCGGCAAAGGCCAGCGAGAACCCATCGGCTGGAACATAGCGCCCTTGCGTTGGCAGAGAGCGAAACTCCTCGTCGCTTCCATGCCAGCGGATGAACTGGAAGATGCGGGCACTGTCCCCGTCCTCGCGCGGCGTCACGTCCAGTAGGCGGCCGGCGCTAGTCTCCACGTTGGAATGCGGGACCACGAGCCCCTGCGCCGCGATTAACCATCCTGGCACGACGCGGTATCCTGGATGCGCCGACACCCATGCGGCGGCGTTCGCATGGCAGTCGGCCACCTTCGCGCCGATAGCCTCGAGCTCATCAAGCGTGGCGTGCTCCGGATGTTCGATAGGTGTGGCCCGAATGGCCTCCTGAATGTGAGCGGACAGCTCTGTCATTCGACCGGTCCATCGCGATCCGACCTCGCACGTTCAAGCGCTGCAAGCCGCCGGCCTTGCTCTTCGTCGGTAAGTGGTAGCCCCATGGCGTCCAGCGTTTCCTGCTGGATTCCTTCCAGTGGCCTGCGCGCGGGTGGTGCGGCAACCGGGCTTGACGTCTGCTTCGGGCGCCCCTGGCTGGGGCCGCGCCGGTTGGCGCTATGTCGAGACATGAACAGCCTCCCTAAACCTGATCCGGCGGCACGTACTCGAACAGGCCCGCCACCTCGCCCTCCAGAGCCTCACCATCCGGGTAGGAAACCGAGATGCGTTGGAGCGATGTCCCGTCGTCGATCAACTCGGCCACACGGCCGACGGCCTTCCGCAGAGTGGCATGGTTCTTCCACAACGCCGATCCTCGGCGAAGCCGGACGTTGTCACCTTTGCGGAACTCGTGGGCGCCGGCATCCGAGGATATGCGGGGCAGCGCGTCCAACTTCCCAACGGATGGCACCTGGTAGATCTCGACGCCATCGACAATGTCGGAGGATGGCGGACCACCCATAAGAATCGCCGTGACCCTAGCTTCTGGGTGGTTCCTTCGGACACGGGCGAGCTGGTCGACGACTCGTCGCCGGTCAGCGTGCGCCCCTTTCACCTCGACAAAGATCATGCCGCCGTCCGCATCGACGCCGATGAAGTCCGCTCCCAAGTCCGGGCCGGTGGTTCGCTTCCACGCCTTGCTGCCAGGAAACAGCGTAGTGGCGCCTCGATAGAACGCCTTCTCGACTGCGGATTCGAACCTGATCCGCACCCCCGCCTGGAGAGGGTCGTCCAGAAACTCGATGCCGGCCGCTTCTAGCGTAGTACGGATCACGTTCGCGGTTGACGCTCGCCCGCCAAGCTCACCGTCGGCCGCCTCCAGGCGCGCCAACGTTGGCTCGGAGACAGACGTCGCACGAGCAAGATCACTCTGCGACCAGCCCAGGAGAGCACGTGCAGCTCGCAGCTGCTTAACCGTCAGGCTTTCGCTCATTTGATAGAATTTCTATTGAAACCGGCGGAAGGTGCGTTTAATAGAATATCTATCAGAACGATCTGAGCGGAGCAAGGTAATGCTGAACGACCCTCGCGGGGCGAACGCCGAAGGCATGTCCCAAAACACCATGGCCGCGCTGGTCTTCCGCCACCGGCGCTACCGCACCGCCTACGCCGTCGCCGACTTCGGCAACGACGAGGTGGCCGGCGAGCGCGAATGGTTGAAGTCCGCAGACACGGCGGCCGGCGACACCCTCACGACGAACCCGCCTCTCGTTACCAGCGCGGCCGACCTCGTCGCAGCGCTCACCTTCATCGTCGAGGACGAGGCGTTCGTCTGCGATTCCCACAAACGCCTCTTGGAGCGCGCCCTGACCTTCCTGACGCCCTGGAGCACGCCGACCCTGCCGCCGCAGCCGGACGCCGAGCTGATGAGCCTCGGCGTTGCCCTGGACGCCGCATGGGCTTCACAAGACGCGATCGAGGAGACCGGTGGCGCTGGCTTCGACGAGGCCTATGCCGCGGCGCTGGCCGTGGCTGGACGGATCGAAGCGCTTCCGGCCACGACGCTGGCCGGCCTGCAGGTCAAGGCTCGCGTGGTCGCGTGGTGCCACGGCGGAGAGCCGATCCCCACCGACGACACCGTGGACGGTCGCACGACTGACATGCGGATGGTCGCGGCGCTCCTGCGGGATCTGCTGGCGGCAGTTTGAGGCACGATCGGCAGGCGCTTCACCGCCGAAAAGACCCGCGCGAAAACACGGACACTGTGCGGACACGAAAATGCAGCGGACACGAAGCGCCAGATTGGCGCCCGTAAACCACTGCAATCGTTGATAAAATGGTGGGTGATGTAGGGATCGAACCTACGACCCGCTGATTAAGAGTCAGCTGCTCTACCAACTGAGCTAATCACCCGGAACGCGGTGGGCGCTGGCCCGTCGCGTCTGAGGAGGCTTCTAAGCGAAGCGCCCCGTGATGTCCAGAGGAAACTTCGGGGTTTCGTTCGAAAGGTTCAGGGCTGCAGCCAGGGCAGGTTCGCGGCCATCGCGGAAGGTAGGGGGCGCGGGTGGATGCGCAGGTCCTCGCTCGCAGATGGGCTGGTCGCCGCGGTCTCCTCCCCCTCGGCGTCCGCGGCGTCCATGAAGTGAATGCCGGCGAGCGAGTCGCGGCGATAGACGAGCTTGGCGGGGCGGATGGCCTCCTCCTCGCCGATGCGGATCTCGAAGACCTTGGGCAGCGGGACGGCGGGGTCGATCGTCAGGAGCGCACCGGTGGCCGAGATGTTGCGCACCGTGCAGTCGAAGGTCGAATAGCGGTTGTTAAAGAGGATCTTGCCGCTTTTCAAGATGCGGGTGCGCGGCGCGATCCGGCGCTCGGCGTCATTCTGGGCGGCTTGGGACATGGCGACCATGAGATCCTCTCGGCGTTCGCATCGGCGAACCATCGCTCCGAAAGGTTAGCATCGGCTGAATCCTGTGCCGCAGCGTCACAACCGAAGGTTCGGGACCGGGGCACGGAGCCCCGGTCCCGCAGGCGGGCGTGCTTAGTTACGGGCCTTGTCGACCAGCTGGTTCTTGGCGATCCACGGCATCATGCCGCGAAGCCGGGCGCCGACTTCCTCGATCTGGTGGCTGTCGTTGACGCGGCGGATGCCCTTGAAGCGCGAGGCGCCTGAGCGGTACTCCTGCATCCAGTCCGAGGTGAACTTGCCGGTCTGGATGTCCTTCAGGACGCGCTTCATCTCCGCCTTGGTCTCGTCGGTGATGATGCGCGGGCCGGTGACGTACTCGCCCCACTCGGCGGTGTTCGAGATCGAGTAGTTCATGTTGGCGATGCCGCCCTCGTAGATGAGGTCGACGATCAGCTTCACCTCGTGCAGGCACTCGAAATAGGCCATCTCCGGGGCGTAGCCGCCCTCAACGAGAGTCTCGAAGCCGGCGCGGATCAGCTCGACGAGACCGCCGCAGAGGACGACCTGCTCGCCGAAGAGATCGGTCTCGCACTCTTCCTTGAAGTTCGTCTCGATGATGCCCGAACGGCCGCCGCCGACGCCGCAGGCGTAGGACAGGGCGAGGTCGAGCGCATTGCCGGAGGCGTCCTGGTGGACCGCCACGAGGCAGGGCACGCCGCCGCCCTTCTGGTACTCGCCGCGCACGGTGTGGCCAGGGCCCTTGGGCGCGATCATGACGACGTCGACGGACTTCTTCGGCTCGATCAGGCCGAAGTGGACATTGAGGCCGTGGGCGAAGGCGATCGCCGCGCCGTCGCGGATGTTGCCCTCGATGTCGGCCTTGTAGATGTCGGCCTGGAGCTCGTCCGGCGTCGCCATCATCAGGAGGTCGGCCCACTTGGCAGCCTCGGCGACAGTCATCACCTTGAAGCCGTCGGCCTCGGCCTTCTTGATCGTCGGCGAGCCGGCCTTTAGCGCAATCACGACGTTGCCGGCGCCCGAGTCCTTGAGGTTCAGCGCATGGGCGCGGCCCTGGCTGCCGTAGCCGACGATCGCGACGTTCTTGGACTTGACGAGATTCAGATCGGCATCGCGATCGTAGTAGACGCGCATCGGGGCGTTTCCTTCCTGGTTTGACCGACGTCAGGCGCCGGATGGGGGTGTTCGGCGAGCGCACGGGCCCACCTGTTCGCTCGTCCCGAAGAGGACGAAGAATTGCTGGGTGGCCGTGCGCGCCGCCCGCTCGATCCCCGCCGCATCGAGCGTCGGGCGCTCGCCGAGGAGGAGCCGGATCTGCGTGTCGCGCACCGTCAGCCCGAAGAAGGTCGAAAAGGCCTCGCCGGTTTCGGAAAAGCTCAGGAGTCCGGCCCGCCGCCCGGCCTCCAGCACCGAGCCGAGGCGCTGGCGCATCGCGGCCGGTCCGTTCTCAAGGACGATCGCCCCGAGGTCTCGCCGGTCGGAACCGGCATGACCGACCGCCAGCCTGTTGAGCGCGATCGAGGTCTCGCCCGACAGGACGGTGAGCCAGTCGGTGGCAAAGCCGATGAGGCTGGCTTCCAGCCGCCCGCGGTCGAGCGTTTGCGGGTCGAGCGGCACGGCGCGCACCTTGGCCGCCTGCCACTGGACCGTCGCGGTGAGCAGCCCGTCACGACCGCCGAACCACTTGTAGAGGGTTTCCTTGGAGCAGCTGGCGCGCCGCGCGACGGCGGTCATCGTCAGGCTCTCGTCGTCCGACACGAGCAGCGCCAGCGCCGCGTCGAGCACTTCGCCCTGACGCTTCGTCATCGCCTTTCCGTCGATCTCGACCGTTCCGCCCAACGTTCCTGCCTCACCCCGTCGCGGGCATCGCCCACATGCGTACCGTACGTTACGGTACGCCGGTGTAGCCGCGATCCCGTCGCTTCGCAAGGGCGGAGGTGATCCGTCCGGAAAAGTTTCGTCCGCGGCGTTGGCGGTTCGCTGAATACGGCTTTGCGACGAGGCGTCAGCCGGCGCAGGCGTCGATGAAGCGGCGCACCGAGCCGGCCATGCCGAACTCCAGCGCGTCGGCGGTGAGCCCATGGCCGATCGAGACCTCGGCGAGTTGCGGCAGGCGCCGCACCAGCGGGGGCAGATTGGCGACGGTGAGATCATGGCCGGCATTGAGGCCGAGGCCGAGCGCGCTGGCGGCATCGCCCGCGCGCCCCATCCGATCGAGCCAGGCTTCGGCCGCGACCGGGTCGGAATGGGTGCCGCCGTAGGGCCCCGTGTAGAGCTCGACGCGGTCGCACCCGGTGTCGGCGGCGGCGTTCATGATCGCGGGGTCGGCGTCGGCAAAGAGTGAGACCCGCATCCCCTCGCCCTTCAACCGCTCGACGACGCCATTCAGGAGCGCGGCATGGGCGGCGAAGTCCCAGCCGTGGTCGGACGTCGGCTGGGACGGATCGTCGGGCACGAGCGTGACCTGCTCGGGCCGGTTGCTCAGCACGAGCTGGAGGAAGTCCTCGCTCGGATATCCCTCGATATTGAACTCGGCGTCTGGAAATTCCTCGTCGATCAGGCGGCGGAGGACCGGAAGGTCGGAAAAGCGGATGTGGCGCTGATCGGGGCGCGGATGGACGGTCAGCCCGTGCGCCCCCGCCTCCAGCGCGATGCGCCCGAAGCGCTCGACGCTCGGCCACGGCAGGTCGCGCCGATTGCGCAGCATCGCGACCGCATTGAGATTGACCGACAGTTCGCAGGGCATCGGGTCGTCTCCTCCTCAGGGTCCGTCGCGGCGGACAGGCGGTGTTTGCCGTCGAACGATGCGCCCGGACCAAGGTTGCGGGCGCCGAAGGTCTCACTTCACGATGGTCAGGCGCTCGGCCGCGCGGGTGATGGCCGTGTAGAGCCAGCGCTCGCGCGAATCCTTAAAGGCCCAACTCTCGTCGAACAGCATGACATGATCCCACTGCGAGCCTTGCGCCTTGTGGACGGTCAGCGCGTAGCCGTAGTCGAAGTCGTCGTAGCGCTTCTTGGTGGCCCAGGGCACCTCGGCGCTCGGGTTCTCGAAGGCTTCCCGCAGAAGCTTGATCTTGGCCGCGCCCTTGTCGATGTCGTCGTCGTCCGGCTTGATGATGAGATTGGTGCCGGGCTTGGTCTTTTCGGGCGAGGCCGTCATCACCTGCCAGAGCGAGCCGTTGAGCAGACCCTTGGCCGGGTCGTTGCGCAGGCATACCAGCTTGTCGCCCGACTGCGGCAGCGGGCCGGTGAAGCCCTTCAGCTCGCGCAGCCGGTTGTTGTAGAGGCGGCGCGTACGATTGGTGCCGACGAGCACCTGATCGGCGGCCAGCACCTCGTCGCGGTCCACTTCGCGTTTCGAGATGACCTTGGCGGCGCCATGGTCGCCGAACGAGAGCGGGCGCCCCTCGCGCGCCTCGAGCGCCAAGGCGAGAATCGGGTTGTCGCGCGCCTGCCGGTGGATTTCGGTGAGCAGGAAATCCGGCTCGGCCTCGGTGAAGAAGCCGCCGCCCGACACGGGTGGCAACTGGCCGGGATCGCCGAGCACGAGGATCGGCGTGCCGAACGACAGGAGATCGCGCCCCAGCGCCTCGTCCACCATCGAACACTCGTCGACGACGACGAGCTTGGCCTTGGCGACGGGGCTTTGGCGATTGAGCGAGAAGGTGGGCGAGACGCGCGCCGTGCCCGTCGTCTCGTCGTCGGTTGCCTCTTCGCCGCGCGGGCGATAGATCAGCGAATGCAGTGTCTTGGCGGACTTCGCCCCCTTCGAGCGCAGCACCTGCGCGGCCTTGCCGGTGAAGGCGGCGAACTGGACGCCGCCCTCGATGCCTTCGGCGAAGTGGCGCGCGAGCGTCGTCTTGCCGGTGCCTGCATACCCAAAGAGGCGGAAGATCGGCTGGTCGCCACGCTTCAGCCAGTCGGCGACGCGCGTCAGGGCCTCGTCCTGTTGGGGTGAGAACTTCATGGGGCTCGGCGTCGCAGAAATCGGCCCTCGCGGCAAGCCGTCAGCGCAGGAGCGGCCAGAGCGTCGCCACGAGCGCGAGGCCCATCACGAGATTGAAGGCGCGCAGGCGCCGGGGATCGGCGAGGAAGTTTCGCAAAGCCATGCCGAACCCCGTCCAGATCACGGCGGTCGGGATGCCGACGAGAAGGAATGCCGCCACCACGACCAGCATGGAGAGGATCGGCGCGTCGGCGCTGACATAGGCGCCCATGGCGACCAGCGCCATCGCCCAGCCCTTCGGGTTGACGACCTGGAACAGAGCGGCCTGGCCGAAGGTGATCGGCTTCTCCGCGCGGGCGCCCGAGCCCATCGAGGCCTTGGAGAAGGCGATCTTCCAGGACAGCCACAGGAGATAGGCCGCGCTCGCGATCTTCATGGCGAGCTGCAGGCCGGGCGCGGAATGAAGGAGCGCGCCGAGCCCCGCGCCCACCGCCAGAAGCAGGAGCCCGAAGCCGAGCTCGATCCCCAGCATGTGCGGGATCGTGCGCCGGAAGCCGAAGTTCACGCCCGACGTCATCAGCATCAGGTTGTTGGGTCCCGGCGTCAGCGAGGAGACCACGGCAAAGGTGGTGAGCGCGAGAAGGACATCGGTCGACATCGTCGGGCATCCGGTTGGTGATGGGCGCAAGGGATCGCGCCCGGCGGCAGGCCGGGCGGCGCAGGAAGGACGGTCCGGCGGGCTCGAAGCCGCTCAGCCCTCGATGATCGGATCCTTGCCGCGGCTCATCGCGGCGACGCCCGTGCGGCAGACCTCGACGAGGCCGAGCGGCGCCATGATCTGGATGAACTTCTCGATCTTCGAGGTCTTGCCGGTGATCTCGAAGACGAAATGGTCGGTGGTGCTGTCCACCACCTTGGCGCGGAACACGTCGGCAAGGCGCAGCGCCTCGACGCGGTCGTCGCCCGCACCCGCCACCTTGACCAGCGCGAGCTCGCGCTCGATCGGCCCGTCCTCGCCCTGCCCCGTCGCGGTCTTGGTGAGATCGACGACGCGGTGCACCGGCACGATGCGGTCGAGCTGGCTCTTCACCTGCTCGATGACCCCCGGCGCGCCGCGCGTCACCACGGTGATGCGCGACAGGTGCTTGTTGTGGTCGGTCTCGGAGACCGTCAGGCTCTCGATATTGTAGCCGCGGCCCGAGAACAGGCCGATCACCCGCGCCAGCACGCCCGGCTCGTTGTCCACCACGATCGACAGGGTGCGCGAGACGACCGGCGGCTTGTCGTCGGTGATGAAGTAGGCGGAGGCGGGCGGCTGAAGCGGAAGGTTCATGGGTCTTTCCCGGAGAAGTCGGCGCGGCAGTCGTGATGGGATCGGCGGGGCTTATGCCCCGCCGGTTGCGCTTACACCAGCGCCTTGCCCTTGGCGTCGATCGCGTTGGCCACCGCGTCGTCGCTCGCTTCGTCGGGCAGCAGGATCTCGTTGTGCGCCTTGCCGGACGGGATCATCGGGAAGCAGTTGGTAAGGTTGGCGACGCAGCAGTCGACGATCACCGGACCGTCGGTGTCGATCATCGCCCGGATGCCGGCGTCGAGATCATCCGCCTTCTCGATGCGGATGCCCGTGCCGCCATAGGCTTCGGCGAGCTTGACGAAGTCCGGCATCGCCTCGGAATAGCTGTTCGACAGGCGGTTGCCGTGCAAGAGCTGCTGCCACTGGCGCACCATGCCCATGTACTGGTTGTTCAGGATGAACACCTTGACGGGCGCGCCATGCTGAACGGCGGTCGAGAGCTCCTGCGTCATCATCTGGATCGAGGCGTCGCCCGCGATGTCGATGACGAGCGCATCCGGGTGCGCGATCTGGACGCCGACGGCCGCCGGCAGGCCGTAGCCCATGGTGCCGAGGCCCCCCGAGGTCATCCAGCGGTTGGGTTCCTCGAAGCCGTAGAATTGCGCGGCCCACATCTGATGCTGGCCGACCTCCGTGGTGATGAAGGTCTTGCGGTCCTTCGTCAGCTCGTAGAGACGCTTGACCGCGTGCTGCGGCAGGATGAGGTCGCCTTCCTGGCGGTAGCTCAGGCAGTTGCGCGCCTTCCAGCCGGCGATCTTGCCCTTCCACTCGGACAGCGCTTCGCGATCGAGCATGTCGCCCGTCTCGCGCCAGACGCCGATCATCGCCTCCAGCACATGGGCGACGTCGCCGATGATCGGCAGGTCGACGCGCACGTTCTTGTTGATCGACGAGGGGTCGATGTCGATGTGGATCTTCTTCGATCCTGGCGAGAAGGCGTCGAGGCGGCCGGTGATCCGGTCGTCGAAGCGCGCGCCGATGCACACCATCACGTCGCAGCCGTGCATGGCGAGATTGGCCTCGTAGGTGCCGTGCATGCCGAGCATGCCGAGCCAGTTCTCACCGCTCGCCGGGTAGGCGCCGAGGCCCATCAGGGTCGAGGTGATCGGGAAGCCGGTCATCGCGACGAGCTCGCGCAGGAGCTTCGACGCCTCGGGCCCCGAATTGATGACGCCGCCGCCGGTGTAGAGGATCGGGCGCTTGGCACTCTTCATCAGCTCGACGGCCGCGCGGATACGGCCGAGATCGGCGTCGAGCTTCGGCTGATAGCGCTGCGTGGCGCGCGAGAGCGAGGGCGGCGTGTAGGTGCCGGTCGCGAACTGGACGTCCTTCGGGATATCGACGACGACCGGGCCAGGCCGGCCCGACGTCGCGACGTGGAAGGCCTCGTGCAGGATCTCGGCGAGGTCCTCGACGCTCTTCACCAGCCAGTTGTGCTTGGTGCAGGGGCGCGTGATGCCGACCGTGTCGCATTCCTGGAACGCGTCGGAGCCGATCAGCGTCGTCGGGACCTGTCCGGTGATGCAGACGAGCGGGATGGAGTCCATCAGCGCGTCCTGCAGCGGCGTCACCGCGTTGGTCGCGCCGGGGCCCGAGGTCACCAGCATAACGCCCGGCTTGCCGGTGGAGCGGGCATAGCCCTCGGCCGCATGGCCGGCGCCCTGCTCGTGGCGGACCAGGATGTGCTTGACGTCGGACTGCTGGAACAGCGCGTCGTAGATCGGAAGGACCGCGCCGCCGGGATAGCCGAAGAGATGCTCGACGCCGTGGTCCTTCATCGCCTGAACCACCATCTGGGCTCCGGTCATCTGGCGGACGGTGGTCTCGATCGTCATCTGGTTCATGGCTCGGCCTGCTTGTGTTGGGTGCCGGCTTGTCGGGGCTGCGGCGCGTTTTTCGGAAAATCCAGGCAATAAAAAAGGCCCTTCGAGGGGCCTTGGGATGCGCACACGTGGCAGGAGCCGGACGGTCGTTAGACCGCCTCGCGTGTGCGCATGGCTACGAGAATGAGCGTGATCGTCTGCATGAGGCGGAACCTTAAGGAGCGTTCACACAAGCGTCAAGCGCCGCGGAACTCTTTTTCGCCTCACGCGCCCATGCGCTTCAAGGCGTCGGTCGGATCGAGATCCGGGGAGCGGATGTGGCCGTAGCGCGAGAGGATCAGCGCATAGGCGCCGAAGGCGACGAGACCGAGCCCCGTCCCCGACAGGAGCAGCCAGCCGTAGGGCCACGAACCGATGGCGACGAGCGCATCCTCCAGCCCCGGCATGTGGTCGGGCGACCAGCGCGAGGCGCCGGTGAAGAAGAGGAAGGCGAGCGCCGCGAACACCAGAGAGCGCGCCGCGATGCCGAAGCGGCACAAGGCCGTCATCCAGCGGGCATGGGCCGGCGGCAGGCTGAGGAACCGGAGGAACGACCCGCTCCAGGCCTTCTTCGCCTGGCTGCCGGCAACGCCGAGCATCACGATCCCGGCGGGGACGGTGAACCAGGGTCCGAACAGCGGCGCCCACTGGTTGAGAAGCCCGCCGCCCTCGCCCCCACCCGTCGACAGGCCGAACAGGAGCGAGGCCGCATAGAACGACAGGAAGAGGTAGGTGAGGCCGGAGACGAAACGGCCGATGCGCGTTGCGATGCCCTTCGCACCCGTTCCGTAACCGTCGGCATCGAAGATGGCCTGAACGAAGCGCCAGAGCGAGAAGCAGGGAAGCGCGACGGCGAGGAGCACCAGGAGGACCCCGCCGAGCGGCGAGGCGACGATGCGGCTGATCGCATCCTCCTCGCTCAAGGTGCCGCCGCCGGTCGCAAAGGCCGTGCGGAACGCGAAGGTGCCGATCACGATGAACACGGCTGCCCGTGCGAGATAGCCGAGCCGCGCGCCCTTCTCGATGGCGTCGCGATGGTCGCGCATGGGAAGGCTGGTCGACATGGCTGCACTCCTTGTGGGGCTGGTAACGACCTCGTGCTCCGCCGGTTCCCGCATCAGGCTCCCAGGTTGTAGCGGCGCGGGTCCTCCAGCCGATGCCAGTCCAGGCCAAACTGGTTGCGGAACCAGGTTTCCTGCCGCTTGGCATATTGCCGGGTACGGGTGACCGCGCGCTCGCGCGCGAGCGCGGCGGGCAGGCGCCCGTCGGCGTGATCGAGGAGTTCGCGAAGGCCAATCGCCTGCGCGGCGAGACCCTGCACCGCGTCCGGCCCCCGCGCCCGGAACGCCAGCGCTTCGGCCATGGCGCCGTCCTCCAGCATCGCGTCGAAGCGATCGGCGATGCGGGCGCGCAGCACCGCGCGGTCGGGTGCGACGACGAGCTTCACCAAGCCCTCTGCGCCGAGAAGGGGTTGCCCCGCATTGCGACGGAGCGCTGCGAGCGGCTGGCCCGTCGCCTCGTTGAGTTCGAGCGCGCGCACGATGCGCGTGGGGTCGCTCGGGCGGATCGCGCGCGCAGCCTCCGGGTCGCGCGCGGCGAGCTCGCGGTGCAGAACGTCCGGGGCCTCGCTGGCGCCGCGCGTGCGCCAGTGGTCCCGGATCACGTCCGGCACGGGCGGCAGGTCGTCGAAGCCGCCGAGCAGTGCCTTGAAGTAGAGCCCGGTGCCGCCGCAGATGACGGGCACGAGACCGCGGACGCCGAGTTCCTTGAGGAGCGGTGTCATTTCGCGCAGCCAATGGCCGGCGGAATAGGGCGCGGCAGGATCGACATGACCGTAGAGGCGGTGCTCGACGCCCTCCATCTCGGCTGCGCCCGGCCGGGCGCTCAGAATGCGCAGCCCGTCATAGACCTGCATCGAATCGGCGTTGACGACGACGCCGCCGACAGCGCGCGCCAGCCGGAGCGCCAGCGCCGACTTGCCGCTCGCGGTGGGCCCCGCTATCAGGATCGCCTTCGGTTTCTCCATTTGCGTCAGGTCGCCGCTTCCATGTTTGTCGTCACCCTCCTGTCGGCGCGGCGGGATCCGCGCGTGTCGCGCACACTGGCAGAGACCGCCGCCGGCGAGATCGGCGAGGCGGACATCCACTGGCTGGAGGCCGACGTCGCCTGCGACCTCGTCACCGCCGAACCGCTGAGCCCCACTGCGCAGGAGCGGCTCCGGCGCCTCGCGCTCGACGAGGGCGTCGATTGCGTGGTGCAGGAGCAGGCGGGGCGCCGCAAGCGGATTCTCCTGGCCGACATGGATTCCACGATGATCAACCAGGAATGCATCGACGAGTTGGCTGCCGCGATCGGGATCAAGGATCAGGTCGCCGCCATCACGGCGCGCGCGATGAACGGCGAGATCGCGTTCGAGCCGGCGCTGCGCGAGCGCGTGGCACTCCTGAAGGACCTGCCCGTCGCCACCATCGCCGACGTCATCTCCAACCACGTCACGCTGGCCGAGGGCGGCGCGACGCTGGTGCGTACGATGAACCGCAACGGCGCCCACACGGCGCTTGTCTCCGGCGGCTTCACCGCGTTCACTTCGGTCATCGCCGAGCGCCTTGGATTTGCCGAGAATCGTGCCAACATCCTCGACGTCTCCGGCGATAGGCTGAGCGGCACCGTGGCGGAGCCGATCCTCGGCGCCGAAGCCAAGCTTGCCGCGCTGCAGGACATCGCGGCCCGGCTCGGCACGACGCCGGCGGACGCGATCGCGGTCGGCGACGGGGCGAACGACCTGCCGATGATCCTGGCCGCCGGCACCGGCGTCGCGATCCATGCCAAGCCGGCGGTCGCGGCGCGCGCCCCGCTTCGGATCGACCACGGCGACCTGACGGCCCTTCTCTTCCTCCAGGGCTACCGCGCCAGCGAGTTCGTCGACTGATGGACGGGCTCCAGACCGAACGCCTCACGCTGCGCCGCTGGCGCGAAGCGGATCGGCCGATCTTTCATGCCCTCAACAGCGATCCCGTGATCATGCGCTTCTTCGACAAGCGTCTGAGCCGCGAGGAAGCCGACGCGACGATGGACCGCTGGAACGCGGGCCTCGACGACAACGGCGTGTCGTTCCTCGCGGCCGAGCGCCGCCGGGACGGAGCGGTGATCGGCACGATCGGCCTCGCGCCGATCACGGAGGATGCCTACCGTTTTGCGCCGACCGTCCAGATCGGCTGGCGCCTCGTCCCGGACGCGGAGGGCCAGGGCTACGCCTCGGAGGGCGCGAGGGCCTGCCTTGCCCATGGCTTCGACGTCCTGCGCCTGCCCGACATCGTCGCGCAGTGCGTCGTCGAGAACCGCTCCTCCGAGAAGGTGATGTTGCGGCTCGGCATGACCCTTCGCGGCACGTTCGACCATCCGAAGGTCTCGACCGCCACCCATCCGCATCTCGTCCGCCACAGCCTCTACGGGCTCACGGCCGAAGACTGGCGCGAGACCCAGCACGGGAGCGCTTCACGACCGGGTTAAACGGTCGCCATCCCCCCACGGAGGGTCGCCGCGGCGCGTTCGCTCCGAACCTGTCGGACAACGCGTCAGTCGATCGGCACGACGGTGAAGCGCAGGTCGCCGGCGCGATCGGCCAGAAGGAGGAGCGCGTTGCGGCGGCCGTCGGCCTTCAGCTTGGTCAGCTTCTCGCGCGCGTCGGCGGCATCCTTCACCGCCTCCTGACCGATCTCCTTGATCACCGTGCCGGGCTCGATGCCCTTCTCGCCGGCCGCCGAGTTCGGCGCGACCTCGGTCACGAGAACACCGGTGAAGTCGTCGGCGAGATCGAAGCGCTTCTTTAACTCGTCGCTGGCGTCGGAGAGTTGAAGGCCGAGCGTGGCGTTCGGCGCGGGCGCTGCGGGCGCATCAGGCGCTGCGGCATCGGCGTCGGCGGGCGTATCGTCCTCGCCGGCATCCGTCTCGTCGGCGTCCTCGAGACGGCCGAGCGTCACGTGGACCGAAACCGGCTTCGCCGGCGCGTCGAGGCTCTCCTTGCGCAGGATGTCGAGCGTCACGGTCTTTCCGATCTCCGTCTCGGCGACGATGCGCGGCAGGTCGCGCGAGGTCGCGATCTCGCGCCCGTCGAAGCGGGTGACGACGTCGCCGATCTCGATCTGGCCGTTGTCGGCAGGCCCCTCGGGAATGATGCCCATGACGAGGGCGCCGCGCGCGTTGGGCAGGCCGAGGCCTTCGGCGATCTCGTCCGTCACCTCCTGGAGGCGGATGCCGAGCCAGCCGCGCCGCGTCTCGCCGTATTCGCGCAGCTGGTCGACGACGTTCTGGGCGAGCAGCGCGGGGATCGCGAAGCCGATGCCGATCGAGCCGCCGGTCGGCGAGATGATCGCCGTGTTGATGCCGATGACATTGCCGTACATGTCGAACAGCGGGCCGCCGGAATTGCCGCGATTGATGGCCGCGTCCGTCTGGATGAAGTTGTCGTAGGGGCCGGCCTGGATGTTGCGCCCGCGCGCCGACACGATGCCGACCGTGACCGAGCCGCCGAGGCCGAACGGATTGCCGATCGCCATCACCCAGTCGCCGATGCGCACCGCGTCGCTGTTGCCGAACCGGACGGCCGCGAGCGGCGTCGGCGATTCCACTTTCAGGACGGCGAGGTCGGTCTTCGGATCGACGCCGACCACCGTGGCGTCGAGCTGTCGCCCGTCCGCGAAGTTCACCGTGATCTCGTCGGCATCGGCGATGACATGGTTGTTGGTCACCACGATGCCGGACGGGTCGAGCACGAAGCCCGAGCCGAGCGACTGGACGCGGTTTTCGCCGTCGCCTTCCTTGCCGTTGAGAAGGTCGTTGAAGAAGTCCTGCAGCGGCGAACCGTCGGGCGCCGTCAGCGGGGGCGTGGCATCGCGCGGCGGCCCGCCCTCGACCTTCTGCGAGGTCGAGATGTTGACGACGGCGCCGAGCAGGCGGTCCGCGAGATCGGCGACCGATGCCGGGCCGATCATGCGCGGCTGCGCGGAGCCCGGCTGGGCCGGCACGCCCGGTGCGGCCGGATCGATCGTCGCGGCAGTCGGCGGCTGCGGCGCGATCGGCTGCCCCTCGGACGGCGGGGCGATCACACCCTGCGCGCCCGCAGGGCCGGCGCCGACGGCCAGAAGCGCAAGCGCCGCTCCGGCGAGCGATGAAGCGAGGCGTGCGTTGGGAAGCGACATCCGGAAGTTCCTCGGCCGGGGGCATGGCGGCGGCAGACCGCCCGAAGGAGGCAAGCCGATAAAAGCGTTGGAATCAAGAAGCCCGCCGCGGGGGACGCGGCGGGCTCTGAGGTTTGGTCCGGTCAGTTGGCCAGGGCGGGTGCCGCCGGCGCGGCAGGCGTGGCAGCCGGCGCCGCAGGAACCGGCGCTGCGGCCGCTGCAGGCGGCGCCGGCGTTGCGGCGGGCGCTGCAGCCGGCGCCTCAGGGGAAACGCTTGCCGTCGGCGCGCTGCCCGGTGCCACCCCCGGTCCACCGGCGTTGTCGAAGTAGCGGAAGAACTCCGAGTCCGGGCGCAGCAGCATGGTGGTGCCGCCGTTCTCCAGCGCCGTGCGATAGGCCTGCATCGCGCGGTAGAACTGGAAGAATTCCGGGTCGCGCTGGTAGGCATTGGCGAAGATCGACGAGCGCTCGGCCTCGCCCTCACCCTGCAGCACCTCGGCATCGCGCCGGGCGCCCGCCACGGTCTCCGAGACCGAGCGGTCGGTCGCGGCGCGGATCTCGCGGGCCGACACACGGCCGCGGGCGCGAACCCGCTCGGCTTCGGCCAGACGCTCGGCGCGCATGCGCGCGAAGGTCTGCTGCGAGACGTCGTCGGTGAGGTCGGTGCGACGGATGCGCACGTCCACGAGATCGATGCCGAGCTGCGTGGCATCGGGGCGGATCTGGTCGCGAACCTCGACCATCATCTGCGCCCGCTCCTCGGACAGTGCCGATTCGAAGTTGCGCAGACCGTAGACCCGGCGCACGGCCGCATCGAAGCGGTTGCGCAGGCGCTGCTCGGCCTGGTCCACCGAGCCCGACACGGCCTGTCGGAAGCGCGCCGCATCGTTGATGCGGTACACGAGGAAGGCGTCGACGATGTAGAAGGCGCCGCCCGAGACCTGGACGCGCATGTTGTCGAGGTCGAGGCGCAGAAGCCGGTTCGGCAGGACCTGGATGTTGTCGGCGCCCGCAAAATTTAGCGGCAGCTTGAAGTAGAGGCCCGGCTCGGTAACGACGCGCTGGATCTGACCGAAGCGCGTGACGACGGCCTGGTTGCCCTCGCGCACGATGAAGACGGAATTGTAGAGAACGAACAGTGCGGCGAGGACGACCGCGAGCGAAGCATAGACGCGGTTGCTCATCGGCCGGTCCCCTGGATGCTGGACAGGTTGGTGCCCTGCACGTTCCCGTTCTGGCCCGGCACCGGCACGCTGGAATCGGGCGTGTTGGTGTTGCTCGGCTGGATGGTGCGCGTGCCGCCGACGGCGTTGGGGCTCTGGGCGCCGGGGCGCGGCAGTTCGTTCAGCGGCAGGTAGGGCACGACGCCCTGTCCGCCGCCGGCCGACGGGTCCATGATGACCTTCGACGAATTGCCGAGAACGCCTTCCATCGTCTCGAAGTAGAGGCGCTGGCGGGTGATCTCCGGCGCCTTCTCGTATTCGCCGAGGATGGCGGTGAAGCGCTGCGATTCGCCCTGCGCCTCCTGCACGACGCGGTTCTTGTAGGCGGCGGCGTCCTCGCGGATCTGCACCGCCTCGCCCTGCGAGCGGCCGAGCTGCTCGTTCTGGTAGCGGCGTGCCTCGTCGACGAACTGCGCCTCGTTCTGCTCGGCGCGCTGCACCTCCTCGAAGGCGTCGGCGACGTCGGACGGGGGCGCGGCGTCCTGGATGGTGATGGCGTTGACCTGAAGGCCGGCGCCGTAGGTGTTCAGCGTGTCCTGCGTGATCGCTCGGACCTGCTCGGCGATGCCGGCCCGGTCGTCGCGGAAGATATCCTCGACCGGACGGCGGCCGACGACCTCGCGCATGGCGCTCTCGGCCACCTGCCGCAGGAGGGCCGGCGGGTCCTGCACGTTGAACAGGAAGTTGTCGGGGTTGGCGACCTGGTAGTTCACGGTGAACTGCACGTCGACGATGTTCTGGTCGCCCGAGAGCATCAGGCCGGAACCGTCACCACCCTGGTTGGAGCCGATCACCATCTGGCTTTCGGAGGTCTTCACGGTCTCGACCGTCTCGAAAGGCCACAGGACGAAATGGAGGCCGGGCTCGGACAGCTGCTCGTTCGGCTTGCCGAACAGGAGCTCGACGCCGACCTCGTCGGGCTGCACCGTGTAGACCGCGTTCAGGAGCCAGACGACCGCAAGGCCGGCGACCGCCAGACCCGCGATCGCCGCGCCGCCGCCGGCGCCCTGGCCGCGACCGCCGCCGCCGCCCGGCATCGCGCGGCGCAGGCGGTCCTGACCCCGGCGCAGGATGTCCTCGAGATCAGGCGAGTTGTTGTTGCCGCCGGGGCGCGGTCCTTGCGGTCCCTGCCCCCAAGGGCCGCCGCCACCGCCGCCTTTCCAGCCGCCGTTCCCCGTCTGATTGCTCCAGGGCATGGATGTCCTTCCGTCCGAACTTTTCGCGCGCGCCCCGCAAACCCGGCACGCCACGTCGTCAACTCCTTATAGGAACCGCAAAATCGCGTTTCAACGCGCGTCACGGGCGAATGATCGGCAGCTCTCCTGCCATGGTTAGCGCGGCGAGGACGCCCGCTCCCAGCGCTCGTAGCGCGTCGGCGCGCTGTCGCGCGGGTCGGCAGCGCCGTTCTCCTCTGCCACGAGCCGGAAACCGGCGGCGGCAAGGTCGGGAAAGAAGGCGTCTCCGGTGGGCTCCGCCCCGATTACCGTCCGCTCGACGCGGATCGTCCGCGGCAGGAACGCGCGGTAGATCTCACCGCCACCCGCGATCACGATTTCGTTCGCGCCGCGGCGATCCGCCGCTCGGGCCGCCAGGGCGATCGCCTCGTCCGGGGACCTTGCAAGAATCGCGCCTTCGAAGGGCGGCTCGGACGCGCGGGTGAGGACGATCGTGTCGCGCCCCGGGAGGACGCGGCCGATCGATTCGAGCGTCCGCCGCCCCATGATCATCGGCTTGCCCATGGTGAGCGCGCGGTAGCGCCGGAGGTCGGAGGGCACCGACCAGGGCATGCCGCCTTGAAAGCCGATCACGCCGTTGGCGGCGGTCGCGACCACCGCGACGAGGGGAAGCGCACTCATGCCGCCCCTCTCAAACCGCGACGGGCGCGGCGATGTGGCCGTGCGCCTCGTAGCCCTCGATCGCGATGTCCTCGAAGCGGAAGGCGAAGAGGTCGGTGACCTCCGGGTTCAGCCGAAGGCGCGGCAGCGGCAGCGGCGCGCGCGTCAGTTGCAGGCGGGCCTGCTCGAGGTGGTTGTGGTAGAGATGGGCGTCGCCCAGCGTATGGACGAAGTCGCCGGGCTCCAGCCCGGTGACCTGCGCCACCATGTGCGTTAGGAGCGCGTAGGACGCGATGTTGAAGGGGACGCCGAGGAAGATGTCGCCGGATCGCTGGTAGAGCTGGCAGGACAGGCGCCCGTTCGAGACATAGAACTGGAATAGGCAGTGGCAGGGCGGCAGCGCCATCTCGTCCACCATGGCCGGGTTCCAGGCCGAGACGATGAGGCGGCGCGAGTTCGGATTCTTGCGGATCTGATCGACCACGTTCGCGATCTGGTCGATGTGCCCGCCCCGCCCGTCGGGCCACGAGCGCCACTGCGAGCCGTAGACCGGACCGAGATCGCCGTTCTCGTCGGCCCACTCGTCCCAGATGCGCACGCCGTTGTCCTTGAGATAGGCGATATTGGTCTCGCCTCGCAGGAACCAGAGAAGTTCGTGGATGATCGAGCGCAGATGCAGGCGCTTGGTGGTGACCAGCGGAAAACCCTCGGCCAGGTCGAAGCGCATCTGGTGGCCGAAGACGCCGCGGGTGCCCGTGCCGGTGCGGTCGCCGCGGTCCGTGCCCTCGTTCAGCGCGCGGGCGAGAAGGTCGAGATAGGCGCGCATAGGCACTCCGGCATCGCAATCACGGCCCGATGGATCGACCCTTTGCGGCGCGGAGTCGAGTCCCTTTCGCGTCTTTGCCGCGATCGGCCATCAAAACCGATTTCCCGTCTTTTCAGCGGCGCGCCAAAACCCTATATTCGCCGGGCTGGGGCTTGCTCCGGCTATGGCGATAAACGGCCGATGGAATAAACCTTTCGGACCCGGGGGCGGTACCCGGCGCCTCCACCTGAGCCCAGCCCTCGCGCTGGTTTGAGGCGGGGGCGAAATAGGATCGACGAGGGTGTAAAGATCGTTCTTTCGCTCGGCATTGTACCACCGTTATCGGGCTAAAAAAGTAGTTGCCAACGACAACTATGCGGAAGCCCGTCTCGCCGCCTAACGCGGTGCGATAGCTTCAAATCAAGCCCTGAGGGTTCGCACTTTCAGGCGGGGCTCGGAGGTGCCTGGCAACAGAAACCTCCACTTCCTTTCGGGCCCCGTCGCCCGCAGTCGAGCGTTGCGAATTCAGGACCACCGATGGGCCAGGACCTTATCCGATACGATGTTCTGGCGCAGGACGCCCTGCGCGGCGTGATCCGCAAGGTGCTGGGCGAGGTCGTCAAGACCGGCCTGCCCGGCGAGCACCACTTCTTCATCACCTTCCTGACTTCGGCGCCCGGCGTGCGCCTGTCCTCGCGCCTGCGCGAGAAGTACCCGGAGCTGATGACCATCGTCATCCAGCACCAGTACTGGGACCTCACGGTCAACGACAATGCGTTCGAGGTCGGCCTGTCCTTCTCCGACATTCCCGAGCGCCTGCTGATCCCCTACTCGGCGATCCGCGGCTTCTACGATCCGGCGGTCAATTTCGAACTCGAGTTCGACGTGCGCGACATGGACGCTGCCAACTCGCAGGACGAGGCCGGCGCTCCCGCGCCCACCGCCCTCGCCCCAGTGTCGCCGAACGCCACCGCCGTGAAGCCGCTGCCGACCAAGGCCGCGCCTGCCGCCAAGCTTCCGACCAAGCCGGCCAAGGAAGCGAAGTCCGAGACGGGCGACGCCGCAGCTGCGGACGAAAAGGCGCAGGCCGAGAAGGCCTCGGCCGATGTCGTCTCGCTGGACGCCTTCCGCAAGAAGCCCTGACACCTTGGGCGACGTGATCAACCTTCGCCTCGCCCGCAAGCGCGCCGCGCGCGCGGCGGATGCCGAGGTGGCGGAGCGCAATCGCGCCCGCCACGGGATCGCCAAGCCCGAGCGCGAGATGGCCCGCCGCGAGGCCGAACGGGCCGAGCGTCTGCTCGACGCCGCCCGGCGCGACCCCTCTGCCAAACACAGTCGCGAGACGGACGACCCGACCGCGCCATGACCGAGAAGCGTTCGCTGTCGATCCGGGGCCACCGCACATCGATCAGCCTCGAGGACGCGTTCTGGGTGGAGCTTCGCGCCATCGCAGCCCGCCGCCACACCAGCCTCGCCGCCCTGATCGCCGAGATCGACGCCGAGCGGGGCCCGGACACCAACCTGTCCTCCGCGATCCGCCTTCGGGTGCTGGCGGACGCGCTGTCTCGCGCGAAAATCGATGCCTGACTGGCCGCCGTAACGGCGCGCCCTTCGAGCTTCCCCTCTGTCCGTGTTCGAAACGATCTGCCGGCAAGACGTCAGTTCTGCGTGACGGATCTGCTGCTCTTCCCCGATCCCGTCTTCGCATCGAGAGAGTGCCCGTGCCCCTGGAGCCCTCGAATCGCCTTCTGCAAGCGAACGGGCAGCCGTGAGCGAGGAAGCAGCCGTTGGTACCCGTCCGACCAAGCTGCGGTTCGATACGGCCCCGCTGCCAAGCTCCGAGGGCGGCCGACCATCATCTAAAACTCGAAGAGCCCGTCCAAAGACGCTGGCGGACGATCGGCGGGGAGTTTTCGCCGCTCTCAACACCGAATGAAGTCGTTGCCGGAGGCATCGGCGAGGATCGGCAACGAAAGGGCGGAGGGAAGCACCGCCGAGCCGATCCGGCCGACGTTTCGGACGGGCTCGAAGGTGTTTCGATCGGTCCACCCCAATCGAAGGCGGCACTCGATCCTCCCGCCACAGAGACTCATGGGTCAACTCGGGGCACGGGCGACGGCCGCAGGGGTGCGCAGTCTCCAAGTCTCCTGAACGAGAGCACCCCGAATGCGGCGTTTGACCCTGCGCTTGACGAGAGTGGCATGCTGTGGACCGCTGGCCGCTTCTCGATGACCCGTGATTGGAAGGCGGCTCGCGATAGCCCGCGACTCAAGCCTCCAATGAAACCTCGTGGAGGTCGGCTTTCCGGATCTTCGGTTTCATGGCGTCGTCGCCGATGCTCGTCCATGCGCTGCATGGGCCGCGCTCGGCCGCCTCGCACTGAACCCAGATCCCTCGCCAACCCTCCGCCCGGAGGCTCTGTTGGACGCACTAAAAGCCGTTCGGGTTCGAGACGCCCGGTAGGCCGCCGAAACCTGCAGCAGGCGGTGCGGCGGGCGTCGGTAGCGGCTGCAGTTCGAAGTCGGATGGCGGGGGACGGGACGGAGCGGTCGGAAGCGTTTCCCTTGCGGCCTGCGCCGCGGCGGCCCGGGCGGCCTCCTCCCGGACGGCGGCCTCACGGGCCGCTTCCGCGCGTCGTGCCGCCTCAGCCTCGGCCTCCCGGCGCGCCGTCTCCTCGCGCTCGCGCGCCGCTCGCTCCGCCTCCTGCCGCGCCGCCTCTTCGCGGGCGGCCGCCTCGCGCGCCTCGCGCTCCCGGCGCAACGTCTCCCGCACCGCCTGGCGCTCGCGATAGACCCGCGCCTCGCGCCGCAGCCGGACCGTCTCCCGCAGGTCGTCCTCGATCGCCTCGATCCGCTCCTCCTCGCGCCGCGCACCGAGGGCCGAGAGATAAGTCGCAAGCGGCCGGACGTTCAGCTCGACGGTCGGCTCGCGCCACGAACCGGCGATGCGATAGCCGACGCTGGGCGACGCGTCCGCGACCGCGTCGTCGGCGGGCGGAACGAGGCTGAGCACGAGAGCGGCGTCGACCTGACCCGAGCGCATCTCGAACGACGCCGTGCCATCCAGCGCGGCCCCCTCGAAGGCCCGGCGGAGCGGGGCGGTGCGCAGCGTTCCCGCCCCCAGGGTCCAGTCGGCGGCAAGCGTTCCCAACGGGGCGACGGCCCCGTCGGACAAGCGGGCGACCAGCGCGGCGACCGCCGGCTCGCCGGTCTCGAACCCGTCCGCCTCCGACGCCTCGAGGACGGGCGGCAGAAGGTCCGGCCGCACGCCGGCAAGTCGCGCCTCCTCGACCGTGAGGCGACCGCGCCCGTCGAGCGAGGCGAGAAGCGAGGGCCAGGTCTCGCCGCCGCCCGAAACCTCACCCGACACGTCGAGCCGACCGGAGAAGGTGCCGTTCGCGGTTTCGATCGGTTGGTCGCCGAGCCGCATGTCGAGCCGGGCGGACAGGATACCGGCGGCGTTCCGGACCTCGCCGGCCCCTGTCAGCCGGCCGCCGGCACCGGTCTCGGCCGCAAGTCCCGAGACGGCCAGCCGCGCGCCGTCGCCGGCGATCTCGGCGGCCACGCGCGAGAGCGACAGACCGAGCCCATCCGCACGACTGGCGGTGAGAGCGATCTGGAAGGCGCGTGCCGGCAGAAGCGGCGCCGCGAAAGTCACGGGCGTGCCGGCGCCGGGCTCCGTGGCATCCGCCAGATCGACGCCGGTGACGAGCGTCCCGAGCCAGTCGAGCGAGAGGGCCGACAGGGCGAGCGTGCCGGTGACGGGGGCACCCATCGGGGCGCTGAAGGTTCCGGCGACCGCCGCCCCGTCGATCGTTCCGTCGAGCCCGTCGAGGGTCCAGCTCCCGTTGGCCCATGACAGCCGCGCCGTCCCGGACGCCGGCAGGCCGTCCAGCGGCTGGCCGTAGGCCAGGCCGAGTCGCGTCGCCCAAGGGGCCGCATCCTCGCTCGCAAGACGCAGCGACAGATCGGCTGCCTGCAGGCCGTCGGCGCCGATCGTCGCGGTGCCGTCGGCCGAGGTTTCGGTGCCGGACGAGCTGAGGGTCAGCGACACGTCGGCGGCGGCGCCGGGCATGCCGGAGGCCGTGAGCTTCGCCTCGAGCGGCACCGTCCCGCCGATCGGCAGCGGCGACAGGCCGGCCTGCGCGAGGAGAACGTCGGCATCCGCCTGGGCAAGCGACAGGTCGAGGCCGAAGCGCCCGTTGCGCTCCGCCGCGGCCAGACCGTTCTCGATCGCCAGCCGCAACGCGACATCGGTGCCGGCCGCGCTCCCCGTCAGGTCGAGCGCGAGATCGTCGCGGTTGGTGCCTTGCGAGGTCGCGGTTCCGCCGAGCGACAGCGGACCGAGCGTTGCCGCGCGGCGCGACAGCGTTTCGGCGAGCGGGCTGTCCGGCAGACGACGGCGCAGGAACTCGGCAAGGCGAGACGGATCTTCGGCGGATACCTCGAGGCTGAGATCGGGGCGCAGCGTTCCGAACGGATCGAGGAGCGTGCCTTCGAGATGGATGTCGGCGCCCGCGAAATCGCGCGCGTCGAAGCCCGCGATGTCCACGAGCCCGCGATCGAGCGAGAAGTCGGCATCGAGCCCGGCTGCCTGGAAGTTGCCGAAGCGCGAGGCACCCAACGAGAACTGCACCTCGAACCGCTCACCCTCGCCTGATGCCCCGTCCCTCAAGGCCAGCATCCGGGCGAGCGCAGCCAGAGGCTCGAGATCGACGCCATCGCCCGTCAAGTCAACCGCCGTGTTGCGGCCCTCCGGCCGGACGGCGCGGCGGATCGAACCCTTCAGGCTCTGGCCGTCGAGATCGATCTCCAGCTTGTCGAAGCGCTGGTCGGTCGGCGTCAGCTCGACGTCGGCGGAAAAGCCCGCCCGCTGAAGGCGCGCGAGCGCCGGGTCGGAAACGCCGGCCGCCCAGCCGAGGAAGGCCGCCGGCTGGCGCGCAGCGACGAGCAGGTCGCCCCGGAAGCCGGGCTCGTCGTCGGTGCGCAGGACACCCGAGGCCTGCACCAGCGTGCGGCCGGGAAGCTCGGCCGAGAGCGACTGGAGAGACCAGCCCTCGGTGGCCGGCGAGCCGGCCAGCGAGACGTTGCGGATCGTGGTGTCGCCGACGGTCACCAGCGGCAGGGCGAGGCGCACGCGCCCCGGCATTCGCGGCGTCGGCAGCCGCGCGAGGGCCGCGCGCAGAGCCTCGATCCGGGCCGCCAGTCCCGGCGCCTCGCCGCTGGGGGCGGCGGGCGGCGCGATGCGGTCGACGTCGATCGCCTGACCGTCGAGTTGCAGGTCGAAGCGCGGGATCGACCCGACATCGATCAGCGCCGAGCCGGTCGCGACATAGGGCTGCTGCGGATCGCCGACCTCGGCCCGCAAATCGGTCGCCCGAAGCGAGGTCGGCGTGACGTCGAGCCGGGCGGTCATGCGCGAGGGCGGCAGGATCGCCGGCGGCTTGCCGTCACGGCTCGCCGCCGGATCGATCGGGCTCGAAACGCTGAGCGTGCCGCCGGCCAGGGGCTCGCCGTCGATCGTGGAGACGATCGCATCGAAGGCGGCGCGCGTGTCGAGGCGCTGCGAATCGATCGTCAGGCGGGCAGCAAGCCGCCCCTCCCCTGCCCCCGTGCCGGTCGAAAGCGAAACGGCCAGGGGCTCGCCGTCGGCAAGCAGCGTCGCGCTGCCGGCGAAGGGCCCACGCAGCGACTGCGCCGAGAGGATGCCGTTGACGTCGGTCAGCGCGATGCGGCGCCCCGAACGGCGGTCGGCGAGAAGCGCCGAACCGTCGGCCACCACGATCCGCTCCAGCACCACCGTTTCCTCAGGCGGGGCGGCCCCGGGTCCGACCGGCCAGCGGATCGTGCCGTCGGCCTCGACAGGGATGCTGAGCGCCGGGCCATCGATCTGCATGTCGAAGATGCGGATCTCGCCCGACAGGTAGGGCGCCAGTTCGGCGTCCATGCGGAAGGCGCGCGCCGTCAGCACCGGGTCGGCCGGATCGTCGCCCACCACGACGTCGGTGAATGACAGGGACGGGAACGGCAGGAGCCGGGCCGAGGCCGTGCCTCGCACCTCGACGCGTTGCCCGAGAATGCGCGACGCCTCGGCCTCGAAGCTCGCGCGGTAGCTCGTCCAGTCGATGAAGGAGGGGCCGACGAGAAGCGCGAGGAGGACGACCACGAGAAGGCCGCCCAGCGCGATGAAGAGCTTCATGCGTCATGCCTCCTTCCCGCAGGCGCGCGTCCGGCCGCCCGAGCGGCGGCATCCGTCCTCGTTCTTGCGGCATAAGTCGCGGAAAGAGCAAGGCGGCCGGCGCCACAGACAAGGGGAAAGGCAACGGCGCGGGGTGGGACCTCCGTCTCGACCATGTTCCCCTAGTGTTCCCCGCGAAATCGATTAAGTAGGGGCGATGGACGAGACACGTGATCCGAACGCCGCCCCCGCTGGCCGGCCGAAGGGCGGCATCGCCGCGCGCGCGCTGGCCGCACGCGGCGGCCCGGTCGCGCCGAACGCGGCCGACTACCTTTCGGGGCTGAACCCGGAGCAGCGGGCCGCGGTCGAGACGACCGAGGGCCCGGTGCTGGTCCTGGCGGGCGCGGGCACCGGCAAGACGCGCGTCCTGACGACCCGCATCGCCCATATCCTGGCGACCCGCCGCGCCTTTCCGTCGCAGATCCTCGCGGTGACCTTCACCAACAAGGCCGCGCGCGAGATGAAGACGCGAATCGGTCATCTCGTCGGCGGCGAGGTGGAGGGCATGCCGTGGCTTGGCACGTTCCACTCGATCGGCGTCAAGATCCTGCGCCGCCATGCCGAGCTGGTGGGGCTCAAGTCGAACTTCACCATCCTCGACACCGACGACCAGATCCGTCTGATTAAGCAGCTGATCCAGGCCGAGAACCTCGACGACAAGCGCTGGCCGGCACGCACCTTCGCCAACCTGATGGACGGCTGGAAGAACAAGGGCCTGACGCCGGACAAGATCCCGGAAGGCGACGCGCGCGCCTTTGCCAACGGCAAGGGGCGCGAGCTCTACCGCGCCTACCAAGACCGCCTCGTCAGCCTCAACGCGGCCGATTTCGGCGACCTCCTGATGCATCCGATCGCGATCTTCCAGAACCATCCGGACGTGCTCGCCGACTACCACAAGCGCTTCCGCTACATCCTCGTCGACGAGTATCAGGACACCAACGTCGCGCAGTATCTCTGGCTGCGCCTTCTCGCCCAGCATTCCGCCGTGCGCGCCGAGGCGGGGCAGGACAAGGTGAACGTCTGCTGCGTCGGCGACGACGACCAGTCGATCTACGGCTGGCGCGGCGCGGAGGTCGACAACATCCTGCGCTTCGAGCGCGACTTTCCCGGCGCGACCGTGATCCGGCTGGAGCGCAACTACCGCTCCACCGAGCATATCCTCGGAGCGGCCGCCGGCCTCATCGCCAACAACGAGGACCGCCTCGGCAAGACGCTCTTCACGGACCTGCGCGATCCCGAGCACGAGAAGGTGACGGTCAACGCCGGCTGGGACTCGGAAGAGGAAGCGCGCGCGATCGGGGAGGAGATCGAGCAGCTCCAGCGCAAGGGCGTCAAGCTCAACGACATGGCGATCCTGGTGCGCGCGTCGTTCCAGATGCGCGAGTTCGAGGACCGCTTCGTCACGCTCGGCCTGAACTACCGCGTCATCGGCGGCCCGCGCTTCTACGAGCGGCAGGAGATCCGCGACGCGCTGGCCTATTTCCGCTGCGTCTGCCAGCCGGCCGACGACCTCGCCTTCGAGCGCATCGTCAATACGCCCAAGCGCGGCCTCGGCGATGCCGCGATCCGCCTCCTGCATGACTATGCCCGCGCCAAGGGCCTGCCGCTCATCGCGGCGGCGGCCGACATCGTGCAAGGGGACGAGTTGAAGCCGCGCCCGCGCGCCGCGCTGGCCGACGTCGTGCGCAACTTCGAGCGCTGGTCGGGCCTCCTGTCCACCATGCGCCACACCGACCTCGGCGAGATGATCCTCGACGAGTCCGGCTATACCGAGATGTGGCAGGCCGACCGCTCGGCCGAGGCGCCGGGCCGGCTGGAGAACCTGAAGGAACTCATCCGCTCCATGGACGACTACGAGAGCCTGCCGGGCTTTCTGGAGCATATCGCCCTCGTCATGGACGCCGAGCAGAACGCCGAGACCGACGCCGTCTCGATCATGACGCTGCACTCAGCCAAGGGGCTGGAGTTCGAGACCGTGTTCCTGCCGGGCTGGGAGGAGGGTCTCTTCCCGCACCAGCGCTCGCTCGACGAGGGCGGGCGCTCGGGTCTGGAGGAGGAGCGGCGCCTCGCCTATGTCGGCATCACGCGCGGCAAGCGGCGGGTGAAGATCTGGTTCGTCTCCAACCGCCGCATCCACGGCATGTGGCAGTCGACGATCCCGTCGCGCTTCCTCGACGAACTGCCCGAGGAGCATGTCGAGGTGATGGAAGCCTCCGCCTCCTATGGCGGGTACGGGGCCGGCGGCATGGGCGGCTACGGCGCCTCGCGCTGGGACGGCAACGCCTTCTCGACCTCATCCTACGGCACGCCCGGCTGGCGTCGGGCGCAGGCGTCGGGCGGGGTGGGCGGCTATGCCGGCGGGCGCGGCCGCGCGATCGAATACGGCGAGAGCGGCGTGTCGGGCTCGGACGCGCGCTCGCGCGCGGCGGCGACCGCCGACAAGTACATCGCGCGCGACGGCGCCGGCGGGCGGTCGTCCGGCGGGTTCGAGGAGGCGCCGGCGAACGGGCCCGACCGGTCGGGCTTTGCGGGGCGCCTCACCGACCCGTTTTCCGCCAACCGCTCGCGCGGCGCCAATCAGCCACCACGAAAGGGCGGCGGGCTCTACTCCTCGGCGCGTGCGGGCGGCCCGCGCGAGATCGAGGGCACCCTCGTCGCCAAGTCGGTGGCCGACGAGCCGAGCCGGTTCTCGGTCGGCGACCGCGTGTTCCACATCAAGTTCGGCGGGGGCACGGTGGCGCTCGTCGAGGGCAACAAGCTGACGGTGGACTTCGACCGGGCCGGCCAGAAGCGGGTGCTCGAAGGGTTCGTGGAACCGGCCTGAGCGCGACCCGCCTCAAGGCGTTCACGCCCCGGGATTTCGGTTCGATCGAGAAGAACGGACGCTCTGCATTCGGCGCAGTTAACTTCTCAGCGGTCGCCTCCGCCCAGATCGCCTCGCTCCGCTTCCGGAATGGCCGAAACCGTCGGCGACCCGAGCATGGGAAGCGTGCGCGCCGACCCCTGTCGTCGCTGCCTCGACACGCGGGCAAGTATCGCGCTTGAGGGAAACCGCGCGCTTACCGCATCAGGACGCGCGATCGACGGTTCCGCGCCTGCCGCCCGAGACGATCATCGGGCTTGGATTCAAAGAAGGGCGAGACGCCAGCGCCCCGCCCTTCCCGTCTGAATCTTGGATCGCCTCAGGCCTGTCGATCAGGACACGCCGGCCAGAAGCTCGTGCACCCGTCGCAAATAGGCTTCCGTCTGCCGGCACTTGGCCTCGGCCTCCAGCGCGCGCTGCTCGGCACGCTTGGCGCGCATGTCGGCTTCCCACTCGTGGTACTCGGCATCGCGCAACGCCGTCTCGGCGGTGACGACCCGCTCCTCGGACTGGCGCAACCGCTCCTCGAGCGACTGAATATGCGTCTGGAGGCGGTGCTGGTCCTCGGCCGAACGGTCGGCGAGCGCCTTGGACTGCTTTTCCAGCTGTACGAAACGCTTCTCGTAGGCGCGGATCGTCGCGGCCGTGCGCTCCACGAGGGTGAGCGTGCGCGTCCAGTCGGTCGGCGACGGCTCGATGGTCAGGTGACCAACGGCCAGCGCAACGGCGTGGGCCGGCGAGGCGTCCGTCGGCTTCGCCTCCGGCTGGGCCGCCTCGGGCGCCCCCGTCTCGTTCGCCGGGTAGAGCGTCGTCACCTCGGCCCCGCGCGCCCCGTCCGACTGCACCATGACCTCGGCCTCAAGCTCGGGGAAGGAGGCGGGCTCGCGAACCGCGCTCATTCGTCGATACCAAGACGCCCGCTGGCGAGCGCGGCGCGCAGTTCTGCCTCGGCGCTGTCTTCGCTCGACAGCACCTGCCCGAAGCTGCCGACGATCGTGTCGTGCATCTTGGCGAGCCAGGTCTCCGCCTCGGCGGCCCGCGCTTCGGCGAGACGCACGCGCGCCTCGGTCTCGGCCAGCCGCACCTCGGCCTCGTCGAGCTGCTCCTGCAGCGAGCGGATCTCCTCGCTCGCCCGCTCGGCATCGAGGCGGTGCTCGATCTCCATCTCGGTCGCCCGCTCGTCGCGGATGCGGATCGCCTCGCTCGCCTCGCGCACGAGATCGAGCGCCGCCGACCAGTCGCGCGCGGCGCCCGACCGGTCGTTGTTGGAGACCAGGACGAAACCGCCGTCCGTGCGGCCGGAGCCCGCATGCTCCGAGACGCTCTGACGAAGGCTCACTCCGATCTCTTCGCTTGCACTGTTGGCCATCATGCCGATCCTTTGCCGCCGCTCACGCATCGCCGCCGAGGGCTCTCCCCGAACCTTCGACCATTTCGCCGCATCCCATCAATAGGTTGCGGTGCATTTCCTTCCGGCCGCAGGCCGCGGGTCGCTCGAAACGGGTCCTCGCCCGGCTCGATGAGACCCATGGCCGCCCGACCTTCAGTCGCCCTTCTCGGGCATCATGAACGGTCGCACGTTGGAGGAGGTTTCGCCACCGTGCCCGTCGTGCAGCCCGTCGCCCATCAGCCCGGCATCGCCCGAACGCGAGCGCGTCGCCCGCTTCAGCGTCTCGTTCTGCCGCTGCAGCGCCGTGCGGTTCTCGCGCGCGATGTCGAGCGCGCCCTGCGCCAGCGTGCGCTCGGCCTTCTCGGTCTGCAGTTCCTCGATGAGGCGGCGGTTCGCGGCCTCGAGCGTCTGGCGCTCCTGCTCGAAGCGCAAGGTCAGCGCCTCGACCCGGTCCGACAGGTTGTTGGCGCGGGTCGTCACGCCCTCCAGCGCCGCGTCCTTGGCCGCCAGCGCCTTCACCAGCATGTCGGCGCGCGCCTCGAGCTCCATCCGGCCCTTCTGCGCGTCCTGGAGCTGCGTCAGAAGACGCGAAGCTTCCGTCTTGCTGGCTTCCAGGCGCCGGTCGAAGGTCGTGCGCTCGGCGATCGCCTCCTTGTTGGCGCGCTCGGCGGCGCGCATCGCTTCCTCGCGCTCGCGCAACTGGCCGCGCACCTGCGCGAGGATCTGGTCCGTCGCCATCAGGCGGGCCGAGAGGGCCTCGATCTTCATCGCCGCGCTGGAGCGCTCGGTCTTCATGGCCGCCAACTCGGCCTCGAGCTGCGCCACGGCGCGCTGGCGACCGGCCTGCTCGGCCGCGATATGGGATTCCTGCAGGGCGATCGTCTGGAGATGCGCCTCGACCTGTGTCGACAGCTCGTCCATGCGCGAGCCGGCCGAGACGAGTTCGGCCGCCTGCTCTTCGGCGAGATTCTGGAAGCGGCGGTTCTCTTGCTCCAGGATCTGGCGACGCTCGGACACTTCGGCGAGCATGCGCTCGGCGTCGGCGAGCGCCTGGTCGGACACCTGCGCCTCGGCCCGCAGGGTCTTCACCTCCAGCGCCAGCGACTGGTTCTGCTCGACCTCGGCGAGCAGCTGCCGCTCCAGCGCATTGGCATGCGTCGTCTTCTCGCGCAGCGTCAGGCGCTGCTCGTCGAACGCGGTCTCCTGCTCGCGCATGAGGTTTTCGAGGCGCGTCGCGCGCGCCACCGCGGTCGAGAGCTCGCTGGACGCCGTAGAATAGCGGCCGAGAAGCGAATCCACCTCGCGCCGCAGCGCCTGTCCGCTTTCCATCTCCTGCTGCAGCAAGGCTTCAAGCTCGAGGATGCGCGACTTGGACCGCGGCAGTTCCTCGGCGATCGTCTCGATCGGCCCGATGAGCTGTGAGAAGTCGTCGGTGAGAGAGCGCAGGTCGCCGAGCCGCTCGGCCATCTCGCCGATGCGCACCTTCAGCATCTCGTTGCGCTGGCCGATGCTGTCGAGCGGCGGTACGAAACCGGCATGGGTGTTGGAGGACGCGGGTGCGGATGCGCGAGGGGCCACGGGATCCATCACCTTTCCGAAGTCGGGGCGCTCGGTGGCGTTCTCGCTCGGGCGCTGGCCGTCACGCCGAAAGAAGAACGACAGCGGTGAGCTCATCCCTATCGACTCCCTTTCGATCCGATCACCGGCAGGTCTTGCCGGGCCCGTGCATCCGAAGCAACATGATTTACGAAATATTAATCAATTTTTCCAGATGAGTGCGGGCCGGTCACACCGCGACATCGACGCCATCCTCCGCCGTCCGGCCCCGTTCAGGAACCGTTCAGTCGCGAACCAGTTAATGCGCATGATCCCCATGTATTTTCGGAGGAATTCCATGCGCATTCCGAAATGGCTGGCCGGACGCACCCTGGCCGTCGCCCTAGCGCTGACGATGGTTCCCGCCGCCCTGCCCTCCACCACGCCGCTGATCGGCATTTCCAGCGCCAAGGCCGACCCCTACTACCGCTACGGCCCGCATTACGGGCCCGGCGGCTTCCGCGGCGCCGGCTGGGGCGGTCCGCGCTACTATGGCGGCCGCGGCTACTACGGTGGTCCACGCTACTACGGCGGTCGCGGCTACGGCTACGGTCATCGCGGTTATCGTCATGGCGGCGGGGGCGCGCTTGCCGGCGCGATCGTCGGCCTCGGCGTCGGTGCGGCGATCGCCAGCGCGGCCCAGCCCCGCTACGTCGAACGAGCCCCGCGCTACTATGCGGCGCCCGCCTATCGCGCCGAGCCCTGGACACGCGAGTGGTATCGCTACTGCTCGCAGCGCTACCGGTCCTTCGACCCCCGCTCGGGCACCTTCCAGCCCTACAATGGCCCGCGTCAGTTCTGCCGCTGACGGGTCCGTCCAAGGTCCAAGACATCTCGCGGCCGTCCGATCATCGGGCGGCCGTTTCGCGTTCGGGAACCAACGCCCCTCTTTCCGCCTTCCGGCTCAACGGGTCGGTGGGTTTCGAGGAGGATGACATGATGGGCTGGCGTCAGGCGGCGATACTGGTGCTGGGGGCGGCCGCGAGCCTCGCCTCGGCAACCCTGCCTGCATCCGCTTGGGAATATGTCGGGCTCGATCCCTACAACCGCCCGGTCTACGCGCCGTCCGGCCCGGTCCCGACGGTTCCGCTGGCCGTCTCGCCGCCGGTCTACCAGCGTAAGTCCGGGGCCTTCGGCGGGCCGCAGGTCGCGGGCCCCCTCTACTATGCCCATCCCGCACCGCCGGTCCCCGGCCTGTATCGCGACAACCCGGCCCTTTCGGCCGGGTCGATCCTCGCCTTCGATCTCGACGCCGCGCTCGCGGACGCCGAGGCCCCGCGCAGCGTGACCGTGGTCCGGCGCGGCGCGACGCCCGCCCCCTTCACCGGTCCCTGGTATCGCTATTGCGAGACGCGCTATCGCTCGTTCGATCCCGAGAGCGGGACCTACCAGCCGTCCTCCGGCCCCCGCCGCCTCTGCCGCTAGCGGGTCGCCCGCTTACGCCAGCGGACGCGTCGCCACCTCCAGCCACGCACGCGCCTCATCGTCGAGGCGCGGGCCGATCTTTTCGCGCACGTCGCCGTGATACGCGTCGAGCCAGGCGCGCTCCTCGGCATCCAGATGCTCGACGGCGATCATCCGCCGGTCGATCGGCGCGAAGGTCAGCGTCTCGAACGCATGGGTATCGAGATCGGCGCCGGCGATGCGTTCGGCCGGCAGCACCAGGATGAGGTTCTCGATGCGGATGCCGAAGGCGCCCTCGCGGTAGTAGCCCGGCTCGTTGGAGACGATCATCCCCTCCTCCAGGACGGCCATGCCGCGCTTGGAGATCGACTGCGGCCCCTCGTGGACGGCGAGATACGAGCCGATGCCGTGGCCGGTGCCGTGGGCGTAGTCGCAGCCGGCACGCCAGAGCGCGACGCGCGCCAAGGGGTCGAGATCGACGCCGCGCGTGCCGACGGGAAAGCGCGCACGGCTGACCGCGATCATGCCCTTCAGGACCAGCGTGAACTTGTGCCGCGCCTCCTCGCTTACCTCGCCGATCGCCACCGTTCGGGTAATGTCGGTGGTGCCGTCTTGGTACTGCGCGCCGGAATCGATCAGAAACACCTCGCCGGCGGCCAGAACGCGGTTCGACTGGCGGTTCACCCGGTAGTGCGGCAGCGCGGCGTTGGGGCCGGCGGCCGAGATCGTGTCGAAGGACAGATCCCGCAGGGGCTGCCCGTCCGCTTCACTGAGCCGCGTGCGGAAGCCCTCCAGCGCCTTGGCCGCGCCGATCTCGTCGAGGCTGCCGGGCGCCTGCGCGTCGAGCCAGGCTAGAAAGGCCGAGACCGCCGCACCGTCGCGCAGGTGCGCACGGCGCGAGCCCTCGATCTCCACCGCGTTCTTGCGCGCGCGCGGCAGGCGCGCGGGATCGGTGCCGGAGACCACGGTCCCGCCGGCGGCCTCCACGACCTCCCGCAGCCGGTCGGCGGTGAGCGCCGGATCCAGCATGACGCGGCGACCGTCGGCGATCTCGCCCAGTGCGGCCTCCAGCGCCTCGGGCGCGGCGATGTCGGCGAGCGGGGCGAGAGCCTCCATCGCGTCCGCCCCCAGCTTGTCGCGGTCGATAAAGAGCGTTGCGCGCCCCTCGCGCGGGATCAGCGCGAAGGACAGGGGCAGCGGCGTGTGCGGCACGTCGGAGCCGCGGATGTTGAAGGTCCAGGCGACGGACGACGGGTCGGTGAGAACGGTGGCGTCGGCATCGGCCTTCCGAAGCGCGTCGCGGATCTGCCCGAGCTTCTCCTCGCCCGATCGGCCGGCGAGCGCCTGCGGGTGGGCCGAGACTGCGCCCTTCGGCGGCTCCGGCCGATCCTGCCAGACACGATCGAGCGGATTGTGGCGAAGGGCGACGAGTTCGCCGCCGGCCTCGCCCATGGCGGTGCGGAGGGCCGCCACCTCCCCGACCGTGTGGAGCCACGGGTCGATGCCGATCCGCAGCCCCTTGGCGTGCTCGCGCAGATAGGTCCCGAGCGGTGTGTCGACCGAGCTTTCGATGGCGAACACGGCAGCGTCCACTTGCGCGCGCACCTGCACCGTGTAGCGCCCGTCGACGAAGATCGCGGCGCCGTCCGGCAGCACCAGCGCGGTGCCCGCCGAACCCGTGAAACCGGTGATCCAGCGCAGGCGGTCGGCGGAGGCCGGAATGTACTCGCCCTGATGCTCGTCGGCGCGCGGCACCACGAACCCGTCGACACCGGCCTCCCGCAGGCTCGCCCGCAGGCGCTCGACGCGCGAGGCGCTCTGGCTGGAATCGGACACCTCGTCGAAGCTCTGGAACATGGAACCGGCCCTTCTTTGCATTGTCGCCTTTCTCTGTTTCAGTCTCGGCCGGCGATCTCAAGACCCGATCCACCATCGGCTGGAATGGTCGGGTCGGCGCCGGGGTGGCCCGCTTGATCGGAGGCCCGAACAGGAGTAGAGATCGCCCAGTGACGTTTACGCAAACGTCAAAGTTTGACGCTGGGAGTTCCGTCATGCCGGTCTATCAGGCCCCCGTCGCCGATACGCTCTTCGTCCTCAACGACATCCTCGGCTGGGAACGCCACGGCAACCTGCCGGGCTTTGCGGATGCGACGCCCGACGTCGTGGAAGCGATCCTCGGCGAGGCCGGCAAGTTCGCGACCGACATCTTCCTGCCGCTCAACCAGGTCGGCGACCGCGAGGGCTGCCACCGCGCGACCGATGCCTCGGTGACGACGCCGAAGGGCTTCAAGGAAGCCTACAACCAGTTCCGCGAGGCCGGCTGGGGCGGCCTGTCGGCGAGCCCCGAATATGGCGGCCAGGGCCTGCCGCACACGCTGGCGGCCGCCGTCAACGAGTTCCTGTCTTCGGCCAACATGGCCTTCGCCATGTATCCGGGCCTGACGCGCGGCGCGATCGCGGCGATCGAGAGCCACGGCTCGGACGAGCAGAAGGCGCTCTACCTGCCCAAGATGGTGGACGGCATCTGGACCGGCACCATGAACCTCACCGAGCCGCATTGCGGCACGGATCTCGGCCTCCTGCGCACCCGCGCGGTGCCGCAGGGCGACGGCACCTATAAGATCTCCGGCCAGAAGATCTTCATCTCGGCCGGCGAGCACGACCTGTCGGAGAACATCGTCCACCTCGTTCTCGCCCGCATCGAGGGCGCGCCGGAGGGCGTGAAGGGCATCTCGCTCTTCATCGTGCCGAAGTTCCTGCCGGACGAGGCGGGCAACCCGGGCGCGCGCAACGGCGTCTCCTGCGGCTCGCTGGAAGAAAAGATGGGCATCCACGGCAACGCGACCTGCGTCATGAACTACGACGGGGCGACGGGCTGGCTGGTCGGCGAGGCGCACAAGGGCCTGCGCGCCATGTTCACGATGATGAACGAGGCGCGGCTCGGCGTCGGCGTGCAGGGGCTCGCGATCTCCGAGATCGCCTACCAGAATGCCGTCGCCTATGCCCGCGACCGCCTGCAGGGCCGCGCGCTCGCCGGCTCCAAGCACGGCGAGAAGGCCGCCGATCCGATCATCGTCCACCCCGACGTGCGCCGCATGCTGATGACGATCCGCGCCGTCAACGAGGCGGGCCGCGCGCTGATCCTCTGGACGGCGTTGCGGGGCGACCTGTCGCACCGCGCCGAGGACGCCAAGGTGCGCGAGGCGTCCGACGACTGGATGGGCCTCCTCACCCCGGTCATCAAGGGCGTCCTCACCGACAAGGGCTTCGAGAACGCCGTCATGGCGCAGCAGGTCTACGGCGGCCACGGATACGTGCGCGAATGGGGCATGGAGCAGTTCGTGCGCGACGCGCGCATCGCCCAGATCTACGAGGGCGCCAACGGCATCCAGGCGCTCGACCTCGTCGGGCGCAAGCTGGCGCTGAACGGCGGCCGGGCGATCCAGGCCTTCTTCAAGGAAGTCGGCGCCTTCTGCGAGGAGCACCGCTCGACGGAAGCGATGGCCCCCTTCACCAAGTCGCTGAAGAAGGGGCTCAACGACCTCCAGTCGGCCACGATGTGGCTGATGACCAACGCCATGGCCAAGCCCGACAACGCGGGCGCCGCCTCCACCGACTACATGCATCTCTTCGGGCTCGTCGCGCTCGGCTACATGTGGGGCCGCATGGCGCATGCCGCGCAGGAAAAGCTGGCGTCGGGGGCCGGCGACGATACATCGTTCCTCGAGAACAAGCTCGTCACGGCGCGCTTCTACATGGACCGTCTGATGCCCGAGACGGCCGCCCACCTCGCCCGCATCTCGTCGGGCGCCGCTTCGATGATGGCGCTCGACACCGACGCCTTCTGATCCGGCCGCACAGGAAAGACGAAGATCTCATGACCGACGCTTTCATCTACGACCACGTGCGCACGCCGCGCGGCCGCGGCAAGAAGGACGGATCGCTGCACGAGGTGCCGGCCGTGCGCCTCGGTGCCAAGGTCCTCGAGGCTCTGCGCGACCGCAACGGGCTCGACACGTCCGAAGTCGACGACATCATCTTCGGCTGCGTCGATCCGGTGGGCGAAGCCGGCTCGGTGATCCCGAAGGCGTCGGCCTTCGAGGCGGACTACGCCTTCGCCGCCCCCGGCATGCAGATCTCGCGCTTCTGCGCCTCCGGGCTCGACGCGGTGAACCTCGGAGCGGCCAAGATCGCGGCGGGCTCGGACGAACTCGTGATCGCGGGCGGCGTCGAATCCATGTCGCGCGTCGGCATGGGCATGTCGGGCGGCGCGTGGATCATGGACCCCTCGGTCGGCATCCCCGCCTATTTCATGCCGCAGGGCGTCTCGGCCGACCTCATCGCCACGAAGTACGGCTTCAGCCGGGACGACGTCGACGCCTATGCCGTGGAATCGCAGAAGCGCGCGGCGAAAGCCTGGGACGAAGGCCGCTTCCAGCGCTCCGTGATCCCGGTGAGGGACCAGAACGGGCTTCTCATCCTCGACCGCGACGAGCACATGCGCCCCTCGACCGACATGCAGTCGCTCGGCTCGCTCAACGCCTCCTTCGCGATGATGGGCGAGATGGGCGGCTATGACGCCGTCGCGATCCAGGCGCATCCGGACATCGAGGCGGTCAACCACGTCCACCATGCCGGCAACTCGTCGGGCATCGTGGACGGGGCGGCCGCCGTCCTCCTCGGCTCCAGGGCGGGCGGCGAGACGCTGGGCCTGAAGCCGCGCGCACGCATCCGCGCCTTCGCCTCGATCGGCTCCGACCCGGCGCTGATGCTGACCGGGCCGGTGGACGTGACGGAAAAGCTCCTGAGGCGCTCCGGCATGTCGCTGGCGGATATCGACCTCTTCGAGCTGAACGAGGCGTTTGCGGCGGTCGTGCTGCGCTACCTCCAGGCCTTCGAGATCGATCCGGCGATGATGAACGTCAACGGCGGCGCGATCGCCATGGGGCATCCGCTCGGTGCGACTGGTGCGATGATCCTCGGCACGGTGCTCGACGAACTGGAGCGCCAGGACAAACAGACGGCGCTCGTCACCTTGTGCATCGGCGCCGGCATGGGCACGGCGACGATCATCGAGCGCGTGTGATGCGCGCGGCGGCGCGTGCCCGGCGGTCAGGCGACGCGGCTGCGGTCCGCCCGGTGGGTGGCGCGCACCGACATGTCGATCGGCGGCAGGGTCTCGAAGGCGGGCTTGGCGAACCAGTAGCCCTGGAACAGCGTGATGCCGGCCGCCTTCAGCACGGTGAACTCGTCCTCGGTCTCGACGCCCTCGGCGAGCACCTGGATACCGAGCTCGCGCGCGGCGGTCGAAATCGTCGCCAGGATGATCTGGCGCGGACGGCTGACCTCGATGCCGCGGATCAGCTTCATGTCGAGCTTGATGAGGTCGGGCTGGAAATCGGCCAGAAGCGTCAGGCCGGCATAGCCGGCGCCGAAGTCGTCGAGCGCCGTGATGAAGCCCTGGCGCCGGTATTCGGTCAGGATGTTCTGGAGATGGCCGGTGTCGACGATCTCCTCGTTCTCGGTGAACTCGAACATCAGCGACTCGAGCGGAAAGTCGTGGCGGCGCGCGGCGATCAGCGTCGCGCGCAGGCAGGCCGCCGGCTCGTAGACCGCGTTGGGCAGGAAGTTGATCGACAGGCGCGTGTTCTGCCCACGCGGAAAGAGACGGGCGGCCAGTTCCAGCGCCTTGACGCGACAGGCTTGGTCGAACCGGTAGCGCTGCTCGTCGGACACCTGGGAGAGGATCGCGTAGGCCCCCTCGCCCGCCGTTCCCCGGATCAGCGCCTCGTAGCCCCACACACGCGACGCCGCGATGTCGAAGATCGGCTGGAAGGCCATCGAGAAGTCGAAGTCGAGCGGCTTGCCCGAGCGGCACCCTTCGCAGTCCGTCGCCATGATGAAGATTCCATCGCCCCTTTGATGGACCGATTCTACTCCGAGGGTCTTTGAAAACCCTGAAGATCAAGGGCTTCTAAGAGCCCGGCTACACATTTCCGCAGGCCTTTGGCGCCGCGGATCGAGGATTTGGGAGACACGCATGGATCTTCGCAACTTTACCGTCGAGACCGACGCGGACGGCTTGGCCCTCGTCACCTGGGACATGCCGGACCGCTCGATGAACGTCTTCACCGAAGAGGTGCTGCGCGAGATCGAGACGCTGGTCGACGCCTTCGCGGCCGACGCTTCCGTGAAGGGCGTAGTGCTGGCCTCCGGCAAGACGGGCACCTTCACCGGCGGCGCCGACCTCAACATGCTCGGCGCCATGTTCGCCGCCTTCGACGCGAAGCGGAAGAGCGACCCGCAGGGCGCCGTCGCCGAACTCTTCGAGCGTTGCGGCGAGATGGGCCGGATCTGGCGCAAGCTGGAAACGTCGGGCAAGCCCTATGTCTGCGCGATCAACGGCACCTGCATGGGCGGCGGCTTCGAGCTGGCGCTCGCCTGCCACGGGCGCGTCGCCGCCCAGAGTGCGAAGATGGGCCTGCCGGAAGTGAAGGTCGGCATCTTCCCCGGCGCCGGGGGCACGCAGCGCGTGCCGCGCCTCGCGGATACGCAAAGCGCGCTCCAGATGCTCTTGAAGGGCGAGACGCTGACCGCCGCGAAGGCCAAGAGCATCAAGCTGATCGACGAGATCGTGCCCGACGATCAGCTGATCGACGCCGCCAAGGCCATGCTGAAGGCGGGCCTCAAGCCGGTGAAGGCCTGGGATGAGAAGGGCTTCAAGCTGCCGTCCGGCCCGGTCTACTCGCCGGCCGGCGCGCAGGTCTGGCCCGCTGTCGCCTCGCTCTATCGCAAGGAAACCGCCGACAACTATCCCGGCGCCCGCGCCATCGTGAAATGCGTCTACGAGGGCCTCTTGGTTCCGATCGACGTGGGCCTGCGGATCGAGCAGCGCTACTTCACCGAGGTCCTGCAAACCACCGAAGCGGCGATGATGATCCGCTCGCTGTTCGTCTCGATGCAGGCGCTGAACAAGGGCGCGCGCCGCCCGGCCCGCGTGCCGGAGCAGGCGATCGCTAAGGTCGGCGTCATCGGCGCCGGCTTCATGGGCGCGGGCATCGCCTATGTCGCGGCCAAGGCCGGCATCGAGGTGGTGCTGGTCGACCAGACCCAAGCCGCCGCCGACAAGGGCAAGGCCCATTCGGCAAGCCTCATGGAAGGGCTCGTCAAGAAGGGCCGGGCCAAGCCCGACGAAGCGGAGGCGCTTCTCGCCCGGATCCAGGCCACGCCCGACTACGCCGCGCTCGCCGACGCCGACCTCGTGATCGAGGCCGTGTTCGAGGACCGCGACGTCAAGGCCGAGGTCTCGCGGCGCGTGGCCGAGGTTCTGAAGCCGCAGGCGATCTTCGCCTCCAACACCTCGACACTGCCGATCACGAGCCTGGCGGAAGCCTTCCCCGACGCCTCGCGCTTCGTCGGCATCCATTTCTTCTCGCCGGTCGACAAGATGATGCTGACCGAGGTGATCCTCGGCAAGGAGACGGGCGACCAGGCGCTCGCCGTCGCGCTCGACTTCGTGCGCGCGATCAAGAAGACGCCGATCGTCGTCAATGACACGCGCGGTTTCTTCGCCAATCGCTGCGTGCTCCGCTACATGACGGAGGCCTACGACATGCTGGTCGAGGGCGTGCCGCCGGTGATGATCGAGAACGCCGCGAAGTTCGCCGGCATGCCGGTGGGCCCCCTCGCGCTCAACGACGAGACGGCGGTCGACCTCTCCCAGAAGATCATGAAGGCGACGATCCGCGACATGGGCGAAGGTTCGATCGACCCACGCCACTTCGCCCTCGTCAACGAGATGGTGGACGAGGAGGGCCGACTCGGCCGCAAGGCCGGCAAGGGCTTCTACGACTATCCCGCCAAGCCGGCCAAGAAGCACATCTGGCCGGGGCTGAAGGACAAGTTCCCGCAGCAGAAGGCCGATGAGGTCGATTTCGAGGAGCTGAAGGAGCGCTTCCTCGTGACCATGGCTCTCGAGGCGGCCCGGACCGTCGAGGAAGGCGTCGTCACCGATCCGCGCGAGGCGGATGTCGGCTCGATCCTCGGGTTCGGCTTCGCGCCCTATACCGGCGGGACGCTGAGCTACATCGACGGGATGGGCGTCGAGGCCTTCGTGGCGCTGTGCGAAAAGCTTGCCGCCAAGCATGGCGAGCGCTTCCGTCCGACGCCGCTCCTGAAGGAGATGGCCGCGCGCGGCGAGAGCTTCTACTCGCGCTTCGCCCCGGCCAAGGCCGCGGCGTAATCTCAGAGAACCGCCGAGGGGGTCACGCCCCCTCGCGCTTCTCCCGCGCCAGGGAGCGGCCGATCGTGTCGGCGACGCGCGCGCCCCGCTCGCCGAGCGGCTTGTCGGGGGCGTCGGTCGTGTCCATCGCGGTCTGGTGTTCCATCTCGGCGTTCACCTCGGCGCCGACGATGAAGATGATCGACGAGATCCAAACCCACATCATGAAGCCGATCGCCGCGCCGAGCGAACCGTAGGTCACCGAGTAGTTGGCGAAGGACCGCAGGTACCAGGAGAAGCCGATCGAGGCGGCGAGCCAGACCGACGCCGTCAGGAGAGCGCCGAAGAAGACCCAGCTCCACCGCGCCCGGTTGCGGCTCGGCCCGTAGCGGTAGATCATGCTGATCGCCCCGACGATCACCACGAACACCACCGGCCAGCGCGCGGCGGCGACGAGCTCGTCGGTGTAGCTCTGCGCACCGACGATCGCCATCACGGCCGGCACCACGCCGACCGACACGAAGAGGATGGTGGCAATGAAGAAGGCGCCGATCGTGAAGCAGAAGGCGACCGCGTTGAGCTTCAGGAACGAGCGCTGCTCGTGCTCGCCGTAGGCGACGTTCATCGCTTCGAACAGCGTCTTGATGCCGTTGTTGGCGCTCCAGAGCGAGAACAGAAGGCCCGTCACGAAACTCAAGGAGAGCGAAGCCGGGTCACGCGAGACGAGGCTTTCGAGCTGCGAGGTGAGGATGTCGGTGCCCGCCTGCGGCAGGAAGCGACCGATGAAGGCGATGTGGTCGGCGATCGTGGTCGGGTTGGCGACGATGCCGTAGAAGGAAACGAAGACGGCGAAGGCGGGAAACAGCGCCAGAAGAAGATAGAAGGTCGCCCCCGCCGCGATCAGCATCACGCGGTCTTCGAAGAACGAGTAGTACAGCCGGCCGATGATATCCTTCCAGCCGGCCCACGGGATGCCGAACGGACCCGTCGCATCGCGCCCGCGACCCGGCTCACTGGCGCGTCGGCGCGTTTCCTCCGTCGTATTGGGCGCGAAGCGGAAGCCGATCGAACTCATTCAAACCTTCACCGCGTAACAGCGACGCGAACCCGCAGTCGGCCGGGCGCCTGCCACGATTCACCCGGAGAAACGCCGCATTCGGGCGAACAGTTCCTTCTCCCGGTGGAAAGATCGAACGCGCGGGCCTCGGCCCAAGATCGACCTAGGCGGTGGAAAACCTCGAATTCTCGTCGCCCGTGCCGCTGATTTGCGCCGCAAGTTGTCGACAGGGGCGGAGCGGCATCCTAGACAGATTGTGACGAGGACTATATTCCTTGGAACGGTGGCCGGACCGGGTCGCCCCTCCCGCAACGAGAGGTTTGCCGCATGCTGTCGCACGACAGGATCTGGGCCGCGATCGACGGCCTCGCCGCCCGGCTGAAGATGTCGCCGTCGGGTCTTGCGCGCAAGGCGGGCCTCGATCCGACGACCTTCAACAAGTCCAAGCGCAACGCGCCGGACGGGCGTCCGCGCTGGCCCTCCACCGAATCGATCGCCAAGGTTCTGGAGGCGACCGGCACGAGTTCGGAGAGCTTCTTCGCCGGCCCAGAGGCGAGCCTGCGATCGATCCGCCCGGTTCCGCCGCCGCGAAGTTCCGTCCCGCTGCTGGGCAGCGCGGAAGCCGGCGCGGGCGGCTATTTCGACGATGCGGGCTTTCCCGCCGGCCAGGGCTGGGAGGAAGTCGAACTGCCTGGGGCAGACGATTCGCTCTATGCGCTCGAAGTGTCGGGGCAGTCGATGATGCCGCTCTACCGCGACGGCGACATCGTGGTGGTGAAGCCCGGCGCCCCGGTGCGGCGCGGCGACCGCGTGGTGGTGCGCACCAAGGGCGGCGAGGTCATGGTGAAGGTGCTCCAGCGCCAGACGGCGCGCACCATCGAGCTCGCCTCTGTGAATCCCGAGTTTCCCGACCGCCAGTTCCCGCTCGCCGAGATCGAGTGGATCGCACGCATCCTCTGGGTCAGCCAGTAGCGCGGCGCCCTTTGCGCCGCCCCGCGCGCGCCTAGAAAGAAGGGGACGCTCGCCTGCCCGAGCGACTTGGCCTTCGGAGGACCCACGTGTCGGAACACACCTACAAGATCATCGAAGTCGTCGGCTCGTCGCCCGAATCGGTCGAGAAGGCGATCGAGAACGCCATCGCCGACGCCGCGAAGTCGGTGCGCAACATCCGCTGGTTCGAGGTGACCGAGACGCGCGGCCATGTCGAGGACGGCCGGGTGGCCCATTACCAGGTCGGCTTGAAGATCGGCTTCACGCTCGAGGATGCCTGACCACAGAGATACTCGTCATACCAGTTGACGAGTTCTCGGCGTTATGCGACGCCATGGGGGTTCCAACATGCGGGGTTCCTCCATGACATCGATTGCCCTGTTCGGGGCCGGCGGAAAGATGGGCACGCGCCTTGCCGGCAATCTCAAGGGCTCGCGCTTCGACGTGCGCCACGTCGAGCGCTTGGACGCGGGCCGCGAGCGGCTGCGGACCCAACTCGGCGTCACCTGCGTCGACGAGGACCAGGCGCTCGACGGTGCCGAGGTCGTGGTGCTGGCGGTGCCCGATACCCTGATCGGCCGCGTCCTGTCCGGCATCGAGACGAAGCTCAAACCCGGCACGATGGTGATGATCCTCGACGCCGCGGCGCCGTTTGCCGGCCATCTGCCCGAGCGTGCCGACCTCACCTACTTCGTCACCCATCCCTGCCACCCGCCGATCTTCAACGACGAGACCGAACAGGCGGCCAAGCGCGACTTCTTCGGCGGCGTCGCAGCCAAGCAGCACATCGTCTCGGCGCTGATGCAGGGGCCGGACGAGGCCTATGCGCTCGGCGAGGAAATCGCCAAGGTGATCTGGGCCCCGGTCATGCGCTCGCACCGCATCACGGTGGAGCAGATGGCGCTTCTGGAGCCGGGCCTCTCCGAGACTGTGACGGCGAGCCTTCTCGTCGTCATGCGCGAGGCGATGGACGAAGTCGTCCGCCGCGGCGTGCCGAAGGAGGCCGCCCGCGACTTCCTGCTCGGGCACATGAACGTGCTGGGCGCCGTGATCTTCGAGGAAACGCCGGGCGTCTTCTCCGACGCCTGCAACAAGGCGATCGAGTTCGGCAAGCCGGCCCTGATGCGCGACGACTGGAAGCGCGTCTTCGAGCCGGACGAGCTGATGGCCTCCATCCGCCGCATCACCTGACCCAAGACCGCACGGAGCCGAACCCATGAGCGAGCTGCGCGGCGCCCTGATCGGCTGCGGCTTCTTTGCCCGCAACCAGATGCACGCCTGGGACGACATCCCGGGCGTGTCCATCGTCGCGATCTGCGATCGCGATGAAGCGCGGCTCGCCGAAATGGGCGAGAGCTTCGCGGTCGAGGCCCGCTACAGGGATGCCGCGACGATGCTGCGCGAGGTGCGGCCCGACTTCGTCGACATCGCCACCACCGCGCCGAGCCACCGCGCGCTGGTGGAACTCGCCGCCTCGCTGCAGATCCCGGCGATCTGCCAGAAGCCTATCGCGCCGACGATCGACGACGCGCGGGCGATGGTGGATGCCTGCGAGGCCGCCGGCGTGCGGCTGATGATCCACGAGAACTTCCGCTGGCAGTCGCCGATCCAGGCCGTGCGGCGCGTTCTCGACAGCGGCGAGATCGGCGCACCGTTCTTCGGCCGAGTCTCGTTCCGCTCGGCCTACGACGTCTATGCGGGCCAGCCGTATCTTGCGGAAGGCGAGCGCTTCATCATCGAGGACCTCGGCATCCACGCTCTCGACATCGCGCGCTTCCTGTTCGGCGACGTCGCCCGCATCACCGCACGCACCGCCCGCGTCAATCCCCGCATCCGCGGCGAGGACGTTGCGACAATGCTCCTCGATCACGAGGCGGGCTTTCCATCGGTGGTGGACTGCTCCTACGCCACGAGGCTCGAGACCGAGCGCTTCCCCCAGACGCTGGTCGAGATCGACGGCGCCGCCGGCACGATCCGCCTCGACGAGGGCTACCGCCTGACGGTCACCGGCCCGAACGGCACGCGGCACGAAGACGTGTCGCCGCCGCTTCTCCCCTGGGCCTCGCGTCCCTGGCACAACATTCAAGAAAGCGTCGCGCTGATCCAGCACCACTGGGTCGAGACGCTTCGCGCGGGCGCCGAGCCCGCGACGTCCGGCCGCGACAACCTGAAGACCTTCGCCCTCGTCGAGGCCGCCTATCGCAGCGCCGCGAGCGGCGCGACGCTCGACCCGTCCGAGGTCTGACGATGGCGGACGCGCTGAAGCTCTTCGGAACGCGCGATCCCGTCGCCCCGGTCCGGCGCCTTCAGGCCGGGCGGCTCACGGCGGACCTCGTGTCGGGCAACCTGCGCGCCGTGTCCTTCGCCGGTATCGAGGTCCTGCGCTCGATCGCCTATGTCGTGCGTGACCGGGACTGGGGAACCTACGATCCGCCGATCCTCGATCTCGACGTCGAGGATGCCGAGGATCGTTTCACGGTCCGCTACCGGGCGGAGGTCTCGGGACCGGGCGACACCCGCCTCGCCTATGCCGCCGAAATCGAAGGCCGCGCGGACGGAACGCTTCGATTTGCCGTCGAGGCCGTGCCGCGGGGCGATTTCGAGACCAACCGCTGCGGCTTCTGCATTCTCCACCCGATCGAGGGCGTCGCGGGAACGCCGGTCGAGGTCGAGCACACCGACGGCACGCGCGAGGCCTCGCGGTTTCCGGATGCGATCGAGCCATGGCAGCCGTTCCAGGACATCCGCGCCCTCGCCCATCATCCGGCGCCCGGCCTTCGCGCGACGTGCCGGTTGGACGGCGACGCCTTCGAGATGGAGGACCAGCGCGCCTGGTCGGACGCCTCGTACAAGACCTATGTCCGGCCCCTCGCCCGGCCCTGGCCCTATCGGATGGCGGATGGGGCCGCGAACCGGCAGGTCGTGACGCTGACGATCGACGCCTCGCATGACGCCGTCCCGGCGTCACCCGCGCCGACCGGCGGCCCGGTCGATGTGCGGCTCGGCGCCTCGCTCGGCGAGGCGATGCCGCGTTTCGGCCTCGCCATCGCACCGGAGGAGACGGCCGACATCCTCGCCCGGCTGGACAGGCTGACGAGCCTCGCGCCGGCCTTCCTCCTGTTCCACTTCGATCCGCTCGCCGGCCACGGCGCAGGCGCGCTGGAGGCGTTCGCCCGCATCGCCGCCCTCGTGCCGGACGTCGAGCCCGTCCTCGAACTCGTCGTGCCCGGCCGAGGCGACACGGCGGGCGAACTCGACCGGGCCGCGCACCTTGTCCGGGCCGCCGGCTTCCGCCCGCAGACGCTCGTGGTCGGCCCCGCCGCCGACCGGCGCTCGACGCCGCCGGGCAGCGCCTGGCCGGCATGTCCGCCGCTGGACGAGGTCTACCGGGCCGCCCGCGCGGCGTTTCCGGGCGTGCGGCTCGGCGGCGGCATGCTCTCCTACTTCACCGAGCTGAACCGCAAGCGCGTGCCGCTCGGCGAGCTCGACTTCGTCACCCATGCGACCAACCCGATCGTCCACGCCGCGGACGACCTGTCGGTGATGCAAACGCTGGAGGCGATCCCCTTCATCACGCGTTCGACCCGCGCCTTCGTCGGCGACAAGCCCTACCGGCTCGGGCCGACCACGATCGGCATGCGCCAGAACCCCTACGGCTCGCGCACCATGCCGAACCCGGACGGGCGCCGCATCCCCATGGCGGACGACGATCCGCGGGCGCGCGGCCTCTTCGGCGCCGCCTTCATGATGGGCTATGCCGCACGCCTTCAGGGCGCCGGCATCGAAGCCTGGACCGGGGCGAGCCTTGCGGGCCCGCGCGGGCTGCTGCTGGCGGACGGCGGCGTGGTGCCGGCCTTCCACGCGGCCAAGGGTCTTGCGGCCGTCAGTGGCGCCGCGCGGCTGGACCTTGTATCGACGCGGCGCGACAGGGTCGACGGCTTTGCCGCGCTGCGCACGGATGGCAGCCGCGAGATCTGGCTCGCCAATCTCGGCCCCGAAGACGAGGACGTCGTGCTGGACGGGTTCGGGCCGGAGGTCGCGGCGTCGAGGCTGGACGAAACGTCCTTCGAGGCGGCAAGCCGAGGCGCAATGCCGCCCCTCGAGCCCGTCGGCACAGGCCTCCGCCTGCCGCCTTACGCGGTCGTGCGCCTCGTCTCGCCTCAGGCGCCCTGATGGCGGTAGAGGTCGCGCGAGCGCTCGAGGTGGCGCACCATGGCGGCCTCCGCAGCATCTGGGTCGCGTGCGGCGAGCGCCTGAAGGATTTCCTCGTGTTCCTGAAGGGTCACGTTCTCCTTGCCGCTCCAGATCAGAAGCTCGTTGTGGTACTGGCGCAGCCAGCCCAGCATGGATTCGGCCACCGCTTCGAAGATCGGGTTGCCGGGGATCGCGGCGATGCGCGCGTGGAAGCGCATGTCGGTGCGGATGAAGCGCTCGGGATCGCCGAGCGCGCCGCGCTGCTCGGCAAGAAGCGCGCCCAGCGCCTCGACGTCGGCATCGCCTGCCCGCTCCGCCGCCTGCCGGACGATGCCGCGCTCGAAGAAGATCCGCGCCTCCTTCAGATGGTCGAGCGCGCCGGGCGAGGTGGTCAGCATGATCTCGGCCGCGCGGTCGACCTGCCCGAACAGGGAGCGCGGGGTAAGGCTGAGGACCTTGGCCCGTTCGCCGTGCGAGATGGCGACGAGCCCCAGCCCGTTCAGCGCCTGCATCGCCTCGCGGATCGCCGGCCGGCCGACGCCGAAGCGCTCCATCAGTTCGCGCTCGGACGGCATCTGGTCGCCGGTCTTCAGCTCGCCCGTGGTGATCATCGACTTGAGGCGCTCGTAGACCTCGTCGGACAGCTTGCGGCGGACGATCGGCTCGCTCGGCTGGACCATGGCTGACGCTCCCCACACATCCGTCCGCCCGAAGCGGCCGCGCAAAACTGGTATGCCGATGATACCAGATCTCGCGAGCCGTCGCGTGGTTTCCTTTCCGAACAGGCTTTTCTGCCCATGAGCGACGACATCGTCCTGACCTACCGGATCGAGACGCCCGGCAGCGTCGAGAAGCTGGCGGACAAGATCGCGAGCGACCAGTCCACCGGCACGTTCGTGCCGCTGCCCGGCGAGACGCCGGAACTGAAGGCCCGCGTCGCCGCCCGCGTCCTCGCGGTGCGCTCGCTCGATCCGGTCGAGGAGCCCGCCTTCGGCCGCTCCCACGACGATCTCGCCGCGCCCCGCTCGTTCCGCTGCGGCGAGGCCGACATTGCCTTTCCAATGGAGGCGATCGGCACCGATCTCGCCGCGCTGATGACGATCGCGATCGGCGGCGTCTACTCGATCAAGGGCTTCAGCGGCATCCGCGTGACGGACATCCGCCTGCCGCCGGCCTTCGGCAAGGCCTGGCCGGGGCCGCGGTTCGGCATCGAGGGTTCGAAGCGGCTGACCGGCGTCTCAGGCCGGCCGATCATCGGCACGATCGTAAAGCCGGCGCTCGGGCTGCGCCCGCCGGAAAGCGCCGCCATGGTCCGGGAACTCGTGGAGGCGGACGTCGACTTCATCAAGGACGACGAGAAGCTCATGAGCCCGGCCTATTCGCCGCTTGCCGAGCGCGTGAAGGCGATCATGCCGGTGGTGCTCGACCACGAGCAGCGGACCGGCAAGAAGGTCATGGTCGCGTTCGGGATCACCGCCACCGACCCCGACGAGATGATGCGCAACCACGACCTCGTGCTCGCGGCGGGCGGCAACGCGGCGGTCGTCAACATCAACTCGATCGGCATGGGCGCCATGGCCTTCCTACGCCGCCGCTCGGGGCTGGTGCTGCACGCGCACCGCAACGGCTGGGACATTCTCACGCGCCACCCTTCGCTCGGGCTGGACTTTCGCGTCTACCAGACGTTCTGGCGGCTTCTCGGCGTCGACCAGTTCCAGATCAACGGGATCGCGGCGAAATACTGGGAGCCGGACGCCTCGTTCCTGCACTCCTATCATGCCCTTCGCCGTCCGCTGTTTCGCGACGACGACCGACCGCTGCCGGTCGTCGGCTCCGGCCAGTGGGGCGGACAGGCACCGGCGACCTACGCCGCGGTCGGCTCGACCGACCTTCTCTACCTCTGCGGCGGCGGTGTCGTCAGCCATCCGATGGGGCCGGCAGCCGGCGTCCGCGCCGTGCGCCAGGCCTGGGAGGCGACGGTCGCGGGCGTCGATCTCGACGCCTACGCCGCCGACCATCCGGAACTCGCCGCCTCGATCCGGGCCTTCGGCGGGCCGGACGCCAAGGGAGCCTGACGCGATGACGACGCCGCTGATCGCCTTCTACGGCGACGACCTCACCGGATCGACCGACGTGATGGAATCGCTGGCGATGCGCGGGATCGAGACCGTGCTCTTCACCGACCTGCCGACCGATGCGCAGCTCGCCCGCTTTCCCGACGCGAGAGCCATCGGCGTCGCCGGCACCAGCCGCAGCGAGACGCCGGACTGGATGGACGCGAACCTGCCGGGCGTCTTCGAGTGGCTCAAGGCGCGCGGCGCCGCGATCACCCACTACAAGATCTGCTCGACCTTCGATTCCAGCCCCGCCATCGGCTCGATCGGTCGAGCCGCCGAGATAGGGCGTGCCGTCTTCGGCGGTCGGCCGGTGCCCCTCGTTGTCGGCGCGCCGCAGTTGAAGCGCTGGACCGCATTCGGAAACCTCTTCGCCGCCTACCGGGGCGAGACGTTCCGCATCGACCGCCATCCCGTGATGAGCCGGCACCCGGTGACGCCGATGCGGGAGGCCGACCTTCGCCGGCATCTGGCGGAGCAGACGCTGCTTCCCGTCGCCCTCCTCGATGCCGTGGCGCTTCTGGCGGGCGACGCCGATATCAGGATCGACGCGATCCTCCGCGACGATCCGGGCCTCGTCCTCATCGATGTCCTCGACGCCGCGACGCAGGCTGCAGCGGGCCGCCAGCTGGAGCGGCTGGCGGAGGCCGGCTGCCGCTTCGCGATCGGCTCGTCGGGCGTCGAATATGCTTTGGCCGCCCACTGGATGACGACCGGCCGCCTTGCCGAACCAGCCGCCTTCGCGCCCCTGCCGCCGGCCGATCGCATCGCGGTCGTCTCCGGCAGTTGCTCCCCGACCACCGAGCGCCAGATCCGGCATGCGGGCGACAATGGCTTCGAGCCGATCGCCTTCGATCCGCGTGCCTTCGTATCCGGCGATACGTCGGCGATCGAAAAGGTGGAGGCGCGCGCCGCGGATGCCTTCAGCGCCGGCCGCTCGGTGATCGTCCACACCGCGATGGGGCCGGACAGCGACCTAGGGCCGGAACTGTCGGGCACGGAGGGCGCGCGTCATGCGATCGGGCGTGGCCTTGGACGCCTGCAGGCGGGTCTCGTGCGCAGGCTGGGCCTGCGCCGCGCGGTGATCGCAGGCGGCGACACCTCGAGCCATGCCCTGCGCCAGCTCGGCGTTCACGCACTCACGACCCGCCTGCCGCTGCCCGACACGCCGGGCTCGCCGGTGGCGCTCGCGCATAGCGACGATCCCGCCTTCGACGGTCTGGAGATCGCGCTGAAGGGCGGACAGGTCGGCGGCGACGACTACTTCTCGCGCATCCGCGATGGAGTTTAGAATCGTTCGAAGAGAACAACGGGGTGCGCGCAGTAAAAGCTGACACGTGACGTCTTGTTTCGACGAGTGGCGAAGAGTACTCAGCCGGGCATCAACCTGATCCCCATATAGGACGACCTCCCGTGGCTCTCCCGAAACAGTTCCTTGCCGCCTCGTTCCTGCTTGTGGGCCTCGGACTGACGAACGGAAGCGCGCATGCGGAGCCGACGCAGTACCCGCTGACGATCGAGAACTGCGGCGAGGCCGTCACGGTCGAGAAGGCGCCGCAGCGGGCGATCGGCCTCGGCCAGAACAGCGCGGAGATCATGCTCCTTCTCGGCCTCGGGGACCGCATGGCCGGCACCGCCTTTTGGCCGAGCAAGGTCCTGCCGCAGCTCGCCGACGCCAATGCCAAGGTGAAGCTCCTCACGGTCGAGTTCCCGACCTTCGAATCGATCCTTGCCGAGAATCCCGATTTCGTCGCCGCCGCCCTGCCGACGCTGCTCGGGCCGGACAGCAAGGTCGCCAAGCGCGAGGACTTCGAAAAGGTCGGCGTCCCCTCCTACCTCTCGCCCTCGACCTGCCTCGAGCGCAAGGAGGGCACCGACGCCTACGGTGCCCGCGCGAACCTCTGGAACATGGACCTCCTCTACGAGGAGATCGAGGAACTTGCGCAGATCTTCGACGTGCAGGACCGCGGCGCAGCCCTCATCGCCGACTTCAAGGCGCGCGAGGCGGCCCTCCGGGCGTCCGCGCCCGCCGAGGACGGGCGCAAGCTCACTTACGTGTTCTGGTTCTCCAGCCCGTCGCCGACCGCCGACGCCTATCTCGGCGGCCGCAACGGCGCGTCCGGCTTCATCGCCGATCTCCTCGGCGGCACCAACGCCATCCAGACCGAAGCGGAATGGCCGACGCTCGGCTGGGAGAGCATCATCGCCGCCGATCCCGACGTGATCGTCGTCGCCGGCCTCGACCGCAACCGCTGGGAACTCGACAAGCCGGAGGCCAAGATCGCGTTCCTCAACTCCGATCCCGCGACCAGCCAGATGAAGGCGGTCCGCAACAAGGCGATCGTCGTGATGGACGGACAGGCGATGAACCCGACGATCCGCACGATCTACGGGGCGGAACAGGTGGCCGAGCAGCTGAAGGCCCTCGGTCTGCGCAAGTGACGGTCCTGTCCGGCGCGCTTGGCCGCGGCGCCCTGCCCGCCACGCTCGTCCTTGCCGCGCTCGCCGTGATCGCACTGGCGGTGGGCGTCAGCGTCGGGATCGGCGATCTTCCCATTCCCCTGACGACGACGCTTGCGGCGCTGACGAACCGCCTCGGCTGGACCGCGGTCGAGATCAGCCGCATCCACGAGACGGTGATCTGGGACTATCGCCTCAGCCGCGCGCTGGTCGCCGCCTTCTGCGGCGCGGGCCTCGCCCTGTCGGGCGCCATCATGCAGGCGCTTTTGCGCAACCCTCTGGCCGAGCCCTACGTCCTCGGCATCTCGGCCGGCGCCTCGACCGGGGCCGTTGCGGTGGTGATCCTCGGCCTCGGATCGGGCGCCGTGTCCCTGTCGGCGGGCGCCTTTCTCGGCGCCTTCGCCGCCTTCCTCTTCGTGGCCCTCCTGTCCGGCGGCACGCGCGGCGGGGCGGATCGGACGATCCTCGCGGGCGTCGCCGCCTCGCAGCTCTTCAACGCGGCGACGTCCTACGTCGTCACCACATCCGGCAACGCGCAGCAGGCGCGCGACGTGATGTTCTGGCTGCTCGGAAGCTTCGGGGGCGTGCGCTGGCCCGAATTCGCGCTGGTGTCGGTCGTGGTCGGCGCGGGCCTCGTCGCCTGCCTCCTGCACTCGCGTGTCCTCGACGCCTTCGCCTTCGGCGACGAGGCGGCCGCCGCGATGGGCGTGCATGTCGAGCGCACGCGCCTCGTCCTCTTCTCGCTGATCGCAGTGATGACCGCGACGATCGTCAGCATGGTCGGCTCGATCGGGTTCGTCGGGCTCGTCGTCCCCCATGTCGCCCGCTTCCTCGTCGGGCCGCTGCATGTCCGTCTGCTGCCGGCCTGCGCGCTGATCGGCGCGGTCTTCATGGTGCTCGCCGACATCGCCTCGCGCGTCCTGATCCCGCAGCAGGTCCTGCCGATCGGTGTCGTCACAGCGCTGGTCGGCGTACCCTTCTTCTCGGTCATCCTCTATCGCCTGCAACGGCCCGCATGAGCATCGTCGCCGACCATCTCACCTGGCGGATCGGCGGGCGGACCGTCGTGGACGGCGTCTCCCTGGCGGCCGAGCCCGGCAAGGTGCTGGGACTGCTCGGACCCAACGGTTCAGGCAAGACATCCCTTCTGCGCCTTCTCGCAGGCCTTCGGCGCCCGCACCAGGGCACCGTCCGGCTCGACGGCGCCGACATCGCGCGGCTCGGACGGCGCTCGCTCGCCAGGCGCGTCGCCTTCGTCGAGCAGCATGCGGCCACCAGCGCCGACCTCAAGGTGATCGACGTCGTGCGGCTCGGCCGCTTCCCGCACCGCTCGCCCTTCTCGGGCTGGACCGGCGCAGACGAAGCGGCGGTGGACGAGGCGCTGCGGCGAACGGGCCTCACCTCGAAGCGCCTTGAGCGCTGGCATGCCCTGTCCGGCGGCGAGCGCCAGCGCACCCACATCGCGCGCGCCCTCGCCCAGACGCCGACCGAGCTTCTCCTCGACGAGCCGACGAACCACCTCGACATCCAGCACCAGATCGGCCTGCTGCAGCTCGTCTCCAGCCTGTCGATGACCTGCATCGTCTCGTTGCACGACCTCAACCATGCGGCGATGTTCTGCGACCGGCTGCTGATCCTCGATCGCGGTCGTGTGGTCGCCGACGGCACGCCGGACGAGGTGCTGACGGAAAGTCTTCTGCGCGAGGTCTTCGCGGTCGAGGCGCGCGTCGAGACCTCGCCGCATCACGCCCGCCCACACATCCATTTCCTGCCGCACGGAACCGTTCGACGCGACGACGGGCAGACGCCGCGGTCGCTCAGCCCGGCGCGAAGTGCGGTGTGACGCCCTGCCAGGAAGCGGATGGTCGCTCCGCATCGTCCGACAGCGCGGCGCCGTCGATCTCCACCCGGTTCCGGCCGAGCCGCTTGGCGCGGTAGAGCGCGGCATCGGCACAGGCGAGAAGCGCCTCTCGACCTTCGCTCCTTCGCGGCGAGGCATGCGCCACGCCGACGCTGGTGCTGACCGCGATACGCTCGCCGCGCCAGTCGATCACGGCATCGGCCAACCGTATGCGCACCGTCTCGGCGAGGTCCCCCGCTCGGCTACCGCCATGGGGGAGGAACACGACGAACTCCTCGCCGCCGAGCCGCGCGAGGATTTCGCCGGGCTCAAGGCACGCTTCCACGATGCGCGACAGGCGCGTCAGCACGACATCGCCCCCGGCATGGCCGAAGCGGTCGTTGATCGACTTGAAGTGGTCGAGATCGAGAAGGAGCATCGCCGCGCCCTCGGGCACGAACTCGGGCACCGCATCGCGAAATCCGTGGCGGTTGAGAACGCCGGTGAGCGCGTCCGTTACCGAACGCCGGCGCTCGGTTTCCTCGCCGCGCTCGCGCACGAAGGACACGACGAGCGCGGCGATCGAGAAGTTCAGCATCATCGTGACGGCGAACCCGATCGCGATCGAGCCGGGCGAACTGAAGCCGAGTGCGATCAACGGGAACTGGATGCCGTAGACCAGCCCGCAGGCGCCGAGCGCAAAGGCGAGCGGCGCGCGCGAGGCGAGCCGCTCGCGCCGGCCGGCCCGGATCAGCGAAATGGCCGATGCCAGTCCGGCAAGCGCCGCCACCGCGTGGAAGGCGGAGGCGCGCAGCGTGTTGTCGTCGAAGACGGGGGTCAGCAGGCCGACGACGAGAACCACCGGAGACGCCGCGAGGAGCCAGAGAGCGCGCCCGGCGGGGCGGTCGAGCCGGCGGATGCCGCAGTAGATCAGCGTGTAGGCGAAGACCGCGAGGGCGAGGCTGCTGCTGCGCCACGTCTCGGCGCTGATCGCGCCGAACTCGCCGAGCCCGGCGAGAAAGGCGCCGAGCGCGAGAAGGAGATAGCCGACTGCGAGGGTGCCGACGCCGCGCGGGCGCCCGCCGCCGAGCCACGGCAGGAGCAGCCCGCCGGCTCCGGCCAGCAGCGAGGTCTTGTGCAGAACCAGGACGGTTCCGAGGTCGAGTGCCGTCATGACGCGCCCTGAACCGCGCGGGTCATGGCTCGCGCGGCTGGATGGTGGTCCGGTGATTCTGTGCCGGACCCTAGCGGCGGCGCGCTAATCTTTCGTTGCCGCTACGGAACGCCGGTGAAGCGACGCCGTCAGAGGGCGCAGCCGTCGAGCGTGGCCGCGGTCTGGATCAGGGCGAGATGGCTGAGCCCCTGCGGCATGTTGCCGAGATAGGCGAGCGTCTCGGGATAGACCATCTCCGCCAGGATGCCCGCCCCCCGGTCGCCCAGTGCCGACAGGACCTCGTCGAAGCGCAGGCGCGCCTCGTCGCGGTGTCCGAGCAGCGCCAGCCCCTCGATGATCCAGAAGGTGCAGGCGAGGAAGCAGCCCTCGTGGTCCTCGACGCCGTGGTAGCGATAGTGGAACAGGCCCTTGCGCAGGCGCTTGTCGAGCGCGCGCAGCGTCTTTTCCAGCCGCTCGCGGCCGTCGAAGCCGAAGCGGACGGCGAGCGCCAGCGAAGCGTCGAGGCCGCTCTCGCCCGGCACCATGACGTAGGCCTGATCGCGCTCCGACCAGCAGTTGGCGTCCACCCATTCGGCGATCCGGTCGCGCGAGCGCGCCCAGCGCTCGCGGCAGGTTGAGGGGATGTGGCCGCCATCGGCGAGTTCCACGGCGCGGGCGAGCGCCTGCCACGCGCTGATCTTCGACATCGTGTAGTGCCGGCGCTCGGACAATTCCCAGATGCCGGAATCGGGCTGGCGCCAGGTCTCCGCGCACCGGTCGGCAACGCCCGCGAGGACGGCGGCGCTGCGCGGGTCAAGGACATGCCCGCCCGCGACGAAGCGCGCGGCGGTCTCGAAGATGTCGCCGTAGATGCCGTGCTGGTGCTGTCCCGCCGCCTGATTGCCGCGTCGAACGGGACGGCTGCCGCGATAACCCGGCAGGTCGATCACGGTCTCCTCGGCCGGCAGGCGCTCGCCTTCCAGCGTGTAGCAGACGAGCGCGCCATGCTCGGCCAGCCGCTTGATCAACCAGGTGAACGCACCCTTGGCCTCCGCCATCGCGCCGATACGCAGGAAGGCCTTGATCGTGTAGGACGCGTCGCGCACCCAGGCGTAGCGGTAGTCGTAGTTCTTTTCGCCGCCGATGCCTTCGGGCAGCGACGTCGTGGCGGCTGCGGCGATCGCGCCGGTCGGCGAGTAGAGAAGGAGCTTCAGCGCCAGCGCGCTGCGCATCACCTCGGCGCGATACGATCCCTCGAAGCGCACGCCGTTCGCCCACTGGCGCCACTCGTTGTCGGTCACGTCGATGCGGGCGCTGATCCGCTCGGGGTCCTCGACCACCAGCGGCTCATCCTCGCCGGCCACGATCGCGACGATCTCGCGCGCCCCGGCTCCGACCGTGACGTGGCCCCGGATCTCGCTGTCGCCCTCCTCCTCGATCTGCACACCGTCGCTCACGCGCAGGAGCCCGATCACAGATCCGGCATGGAAGGTGGTGGCATTGGCGTTGGTGTAGAGGAACGGGCAGATCGTGTCGGCCTGCGTGCCGAAGACGAGGCGCATCTCGAAGGTGACCTCGCCCTCGAGCCCCTCGATCCGGCGCGCCAGTTCGCACCAGGGCAGGCGTCCGCCCGACCCGCTGTTCAGCGCCTCCACGAGGCGGGCCCGCCCGTGCGGCGTCTCGAAGACCGTCTCAAGGACGTTGGAGTCCGGCCGGTAGGCGCGGTGCGACGTGAAATCGCCGACCGGGGTCAGCGAAAAGAACCCGCCGCTTTTTTCGTCGAGGACGCGATCCAGCATCGGAGCCGAGTTCATGTTCGGCACGCACCACCAGTCGATCGAGCCGTCGGTCCCGACGAGGGCGACGCTGCGACCGTCGCCGAGCGCGCTGTAGTTTTCGAGCGGCAGGGGGCCCGGCCGCCCGGGCCTCACGACGCCGGGGTCTTCGGCCGGCTTCACCCGGTTCAGCATGGGACCTCCGGTCGATCGAACGAGATACAGGAACGCGCCGCAGGCGTGGGCAAGTGGGTCATCCCCGCACCAATGCTTCGGCAACCACATAAGATCCTGCGGCACACGCGCGCATGCGAGGCCAGGGCAAGAATCATTGCCTCGCCCGGACGTAACGACGACTTGCCTTTTTGGTCCGGCGAGGGCATATCGGAATGGTCGAAAGATGGCCGGACGCTTGGGCCTTGCGCCGTTGGCGCAGTGCCGGTTCTCCCGTTTCATCGCGATACTCGAAACTGGAGCGCGCCGGAAGGCCGCCGACGAACGCTTGCGTAGAAAGGTGTCCCATGGCTACGGGAACCGTGAAATGGTTTAACTCCGACAAGGGCTTCGGCTTCATCGCCCCCGATGACGGAGGTCAGGATGCCTTCGTGCACATCACGGCGGTGCAGCGCTCGGGCCTCGATGGCCTGACCGACGGCCAGAAGGTCAGCTTCGAGCTCGTGGCCGACCGCAAGACCGGCAAGCTCGCGGCGCAGAACCTCAAGGCTCTCTGAGCCCATCCGGGGTCCGGCCTTCCCGAACGGGACGGGCCTTCCCGATCTCCCCGCCGATCCGTCGGCGGGCCTCCTTCGAAAGGCAAGCTTCGAGCAAGCTCGATCCGCTAGACCTTCTCCCGTCTTCCCGCTTCGACCACGGATGCACTGGCGAAACGGGGCGACGACCGACATGAGCGAACCCTGCGCCGATCCGGCTGCAGGGTTTTTTCTTGTCCGACTACGGAGGTTGCCTGACGAACTCGTGATCGCACTTGCGCCTGCAAGTTGTTCGCAGCGGTCTGGTGAACACGCCATGAAAAGCGCTCACATTCCTCTGACTAACTGCCTCCGACGCCGCAACAGAACTATGCAAGCCTTCCTTTCAAACGATACAATACCAGTATATCGCTGATAATCGTCGAAAACCGTGGTTTTCCCACGGCTTGTCGACAGAACACGACTGGACAAACCGTCACAAATCCTGTGCTGTCCGGCTCTGCGCCAAGCTCTCCGGCGCGCCGACACTCTGGGAGGAATCATGTCGACGATTTGGAAGGGGCTCCTCGCCTCGATCGCCGTTCTGGCTGCCGCATCCGCCGCATCCGCGCAGGCGGACTACCCGACGCAGCCGATCACGATCGTGGTGCCGTTCTCCGCCGGCGGTCCGACCGACACCGTGACGCGCCTGATCGCGCAGACCATGACGAGCGAGCTCGGCCAGCAGGTGCTGGTGCAGAACGTCGGCGGCGCGGGCGGCACGCTCGGCGCCGGCCAGGTGGCCCAGGCCAAGCCCGACGGCTACACGCTCCTCCTCCACCATATCGGCATGTCGACGGCGCCCACCCTTTACCGCCAGCTCGCCTTCGATCCGCTCAAGGCCTTCGCGCCGATCGGTCAGGTGACCTCGGTGCCGATGACCATCGTCGCGCGCAAGGACCTCGAGCCGTCAGACGCCGCCGGCCTCATCACCTACCTGAAGGCGAACGGCGCGGACACGACCTATGCGCATGCCGGCATCGGCTCGGCCTCGCACCTGTGCGGCATGCTCCTGCAGGAAGCGCTCGGCGTTCAGATGATCACCGTGCCCTACCAGGGCGCCGCCCCGGCGATGACCGACATCGTGGGCGGTCAAGTCGACGTCCTGTGCGACCAGACCACCAACACGACCAACCAGATCAAGGCCGGCGAAGTGAAGGCCTATGCCGTGACCACGCCTGAGCGCGTCGCCTCGCTCCCCGAGCTTCCGACCACGAAGGAAGTCGGCCTCGACAAGATGCAGATCGGCGTCTGGCACGGGCTCTACGCGCCGGCCGGCACCGATCCCGCCATCATCGCCAAGCTCGAGGGCGCCCTGCAGAAGGCGCTGGCCAACGACACCGTCAAGGCGCGCTTCGCCGAACTCGGCACCGCGCCGGTCTCGGCCGCGGAGGCGACCCCGGACTCGCTGAAGGCGCAGCTGACCTCGCAGATCGAGCTCTGGCGTCCGATCATCCAGGCTGCCGGCACCTACGCCGACTGACCGGCCTTCCACGGCTCACAGACAGTGCCGTCCGGCCGGGGTTCGCCCCGGCCGGCTCGTCCGATCGTATCCGTCCGGGGGGACCATTTCATGCAAGCAACCGAAGGCGCGAAATCGCGCCGTGATCTTCTGGCGGGCCTGATCTTCATGGCCATCGCCGCGGGCTTCGCATATGAGGCCTCGAAGTACGACATGGGCCGGGCGATCCGCATGGGACCCGGCTTCATCCCGATGACGCTCGCGATCCTGCTCGCGATCTTCGGCGCGATGATCGCTTTCGGCGGCCTGCGCAAGGACGAGCGGATCGAGAAGACCCCGATCCCCTGGAAGGGCATCGTCCTGATCCTTGCCGCTCTCGTGATCTTTGGCGAGTTCGGTTCGCTCCTCGGCCTCGTGCCGGTCGTCTTCATCGGCACCGCGATCGTGGCGCTCGCCTCCGCGAAGAACTCGATCGTCTCGTCGCTCACGATCGCGGTCTCCATGTCGGCGCTCTGCTGGCTGGTCTTCAAGGTCGGCCTCGGCATCACCCTGCCGACCTTCGGCCCCCTTCTCACCTTCTCCTGAGGCGCGGACACGATGGATCTTCTGGCCAATCTCGCGCTCGGCTTCGAAACGGCGCTCACCCCGATCAACATTTTCTGGTGCTTCGTCGGCGTGCTGCTGGGCACGCTGGTCGGCGTCCTGCCCGGCATCGGGCCGACGGCGACGATCGCGATGCTCCTGCCGATCACCTTCTCCTTCTCGCCCGTCACCGCCCTCATCATGCTCTCGGGCATCTACTACGGCGCCCAGTACGGCGGCTCGACGACCGCGATCCTCATCAACCTGCCGGGTGAGAGCTCATCGGCGGTGACCGCGATCGACGGCTACCAGATGGCGAGGAAAGGACGGGCCGGCACCGCGCTCGCCACGGCCGCGCTCGGCTCCTTCTTCGCCGGCTCGGTGGCGACGCTGCTGCTGGCCATCGCCGCCCCGCCGCTGGCGCGCGTCGCCCTCCAGTTCGGCGCGCCCGAATACTTCGCGCTCATCGTACTCGGCCTTCTTGTCTCGATCTCGCTCGCCCACGGCTCGATCATCAAGGCGCTGGCGATGATCTGCCTCGGCCTCCTGCTCGGCACCGTCGGCCAGGACATCTACACCGGCACGCCGCGCTTCACCTTCGGCCAGCTCGAGCTCTACCAGGGCGTCAACTTCGTCTCGATCGCCGTCGGCGTCTTCGGCGTCGCGGAAATCTTCCGCAACCTCGAGAACGAGACGACACGCGAGATCGGCGTGAAGAAGGTGGCCGGCCTCTGGCTGACCAAGGAGGATTTCAAGCGCATCATCGGCCCGGTGATCCGCGGCACGGCGCTCGGCTCGATCCTCGGCGTCCTGCCGGGCGGCGGCCACGTTCTCTCGTCCTTCGCCTCCTACTCGATGGAGAAGAACCTCGCGTCCAACAAGTCCGAGTTCGGCCATGGCGCGATCCAGGGCGTTGCGGGCCCGGAAAGCGCCAACAACGCGGCCGCGCAGACGTCGTTCATCCCCCTCCTGACGCTCGGCATCCCCGCGCATCCCGTGATGGCGCTGATCGTCGGCGCCTTCATCCTGCAGGGCATCACGCCCGGCCCCAACGTCATCAACACGCAGCCGGCGCTCTTCTGGGGCATTATCGCCTCCATGTGGATCGGCAACGTGCTCCTCGTCATCCTCAACCTGCCGCTCATCGGCATCTGGGTGAAGATGCTGACGATCCCCTACCGCATCCTCTTCCCCGCGATCGTGCTGTTTGCCGCGATCGGCTGCTACTCGATCAACAACAATCCGTTCGACGTCTATGCGATCGGGCTGTTCGGGGTGCTCGGCTACGTGCTGATCCGCCTCGGCTGCGAGCCGGCACCGCTGCTTCTCGGCTTCGTGCTCGGACCGCTTCTGGAAGAGCACCTGCGCCGGGCCATGATCATCTCGCGCGGCAACGCCATGGTGTTCCTGGAGCGGCCGATCTCGGCAACGCTGCTGGCGCTGGGCCTCGCCTGCGTCGTCTTCGCGCTCCTCCCGTCGATCCGGAACAAGCGCAAGGAAGTCTTCGTCGAGGACGACTGAGCCGAGGCTTGACGGAACGCGCTTGCGCCCGACCCTTGACGCTATGGGTATCGAGATCGAGCGCAAGTTCCTCCTGGCCGGCGACGCCTGGCGCCGCCATGCCGACGCGGGCACACGGGTCCGGCAGTTCTACCTCGCCATCCGCGAGGGGCTCACCGTCCGGGTCCGGCTGCGCGAGGGGCGAAAGCCGATGATCACCATCAAGACCGGCGCGGGCGACGCCCGCGGCGAGTACGAATACGAAGTCCCCGAAGCCGACGCGCGCGAGCTCGAAGCCGCCCGCGTCGGCTTCGTCGTCGAAAAGCGCCGCCATCTCGTGCCGCTCGGCGACTTGACGGTCGAGGTGGACGTCTTCGAGGGGGCGCTCTCGCCCCTCGTCATGGCCGAGATCGAGCTTCCGGCCGTCGGACATGCCGTGGACCTGCCGGACTGGATCGGCCGGGAGGTCACCGACGACCCCCGCTACACCAACGCCGCCATGGCGCTGAACGGCCGGCCGGACGGCGACGCGCCGCAGCGTTGACGCCGGGTCCCCTTCCCGCCGTCATGCGCTAGATGCTCGGCCGTGCCCTGCCGGCCGCCGAGGAGACCATGGCCTACCGCATCGACCCCCGAGCCCCCGTCGACGCCGCGATCCGGCGCGCCGCCCAGGAACAGATCGACAAGGCGATCCGTGACCTGTCCGGGGGCGAGGACGGACGGCACGAGGCCGTGCACGAGGCGCGCAAGCGGCTGAAGAAGCTGCGCGGGCTCGTGCGCCTCCTGCGCGAGGCCGATCCCGATTTCGCAAAGGCCGAGAACGCGCGCTACCGCGATGCCGGGCGCACGCTCTCGGCCGTGCGCGACCGGACGGCACTGATCGAGGCGCTCGACGGGCTGGAGGCGCGATTTTCGGGCGAGGTCGCCAGTTCCTCCTTCGACGTGGTGCGCACCGCGCTGGAGTTGAAGCGGCAGGCGGCGATCGAGGCGGATGGAAGCGCGGCCGACAGCGCCGCGGAGGCGCTGAAGGGTCTGAAGGAGGGCCGCGCGCGGCTGGACGGCCTCGTCTTCGGCCGGCGCGCGGCGCGCAACCGCGAACGCATCGTCGCCGGCATCGAGGCGAACTACCGGCGCGGGCGGCGCGATCTCAAGGCGGCGCTTGCCAGCGGCCATGCCGAGGACTTCCACGACCTGCGCAAGCGCATCAAGTATCTCGGCATGCACCTCAAGCTTCTGGAAGACCTGTGGCCCTCCGCGCTGGCGCCGCTGCGCGAAGAGGCCGATCGCGCCGCCGATGCGCTCGGTCGCGACCACGACTACGCCGTGCTCCATGCCGAAATGCTGGCCGATCCGCGCTCGTTCGGGGCCCGGGTCGATCTCGACGTCGTGCTGGCGCTGCTCGATCGCCATCAGGCGGAACTGCGCGCGCAAGCCGCCGAGACCTGCGGACGCCTTCTGGCCGAACGACCGGACGCTTTTGCCGCGCGCATCTCGCGGCTCTGGACGCTGGCCGCCGAGGCGCCCGACCCCGCCGCACCGCCGGAGCCGGTTCCGGCCTGAAACGCCGTGCGGCCCGCCGCCGGAGGGTCCGGGGACGGTCTGCGAGGGCTTGCCAAGCCGGCCCCGGCTGCGGCAAGCCGGCGGGCATGACGCAATCCATGCGCCCCGCCCGATGACGCGATACAGGGACCGCCCGCCCGCTCGGCCCGGCAGCCGGACGAATGCGCCTACGGCTGCCGCCATCGACCGCGGCCATGGGATCGCGCGCGTCCTCTCCAAGCTCGGCTACTGCTCGCGGACGCAAGGCGAGGCTCTGGTGCGCGAGGGCCGGGTGCGGGTCGACGGCCGCGTTGTCCGCGACCCCGAGCATCGCACGCTTGCCTCCGCCGTCCGCATCGAGGTGGACGGCCGGCCCGTGGCGGCCGAGACACCTGTCACGCTGATGCTGAACAAGCCACGCGGCCTCGTGACGACGCGCGACGATCCGCAGGGGCGCGAGACGATCTATCGCTGCCTCGAAGGTCTCGACCTGCCCCATGTCTCGCCGGTCGGCCGGCTCGACAAGGCGAGTGAGGGCCTGCTGCTTCTCACCAACGACACGGCCTTCGCGCAGCGCCTCCTCGATCCTGCCTCGCACGTGCTGAAGACCTACCACGTGCAGATCGACCGGCCGGCGGACGACGCGCTGCTGTCGGGCATCCGTGCCGGTGTCGAGGATCGGGGTGAGCATCTCGCGGTCCGCTCGGTTCGGCTGCTGCGCGAGGGCGAGCGCACGGCCTGGCTGGAGATCGTTCTCGACGAGGGACGCAACCGTCACATCCGCCGGCTTCTCGCCGCGCTCGGCACTGATACGCTGCGGCTGGTGCGCGTGTCGATCGGCGCGCTCGCGCTCGGCGACCTGCCGAAGGGCGCCGTGCGCGCGCTGACGCCGGACGAGCGCGCGCGTCTGGAGCGTGCGCCATGACGCTCTCCCTGTCGCCCGCAGAAGCCCGGCGGATCGTGCTCGGGGCGCAAGGCTTCGCCCGGCCCCGGCCGGAGCGGGCGGGCACGCGTCACGTGCGCCGCAATCTCGACCGGCTGGCGCTCCACCAGATCGACAGCGTCAATGTCCTCTCGCGCGCCCACTACCTGCCGGCCTTCTCGCGCCTCGGCGTTTACGACACCGCGGTTCTCGACCGCGACGCCTGGAGCCGCGTGTCGGAGCGGCGCGTCTTCGAATACTGGGCGCACGAGGCCTCGCTCGTTCCGCTCGACCTTCATCCGGCGCTGCGCTGGCGCATGGCGCGCGCCGACCGGGGCGAGGCTGGCTATTCCGGCATGCGCGCCTTTGCGGGCCCGCGCCGTGCGGAGGCGATGGCGCTCCTCGCCCGCATCCGCGACGAGGGGCCGCTCGGCGCATCCGATGTCGAGACGGGGCGGACCGGCTGGTGGGATTGGTCCGAGCCAAAGCGCATGCTGGAATGGCTCTTCTACGCCGGCCACGTGACGACACTGACGCGCCGGCGCGGCTTCGAGCGGGTCTACGACCTGCCGGAACGGGTGATTCCCTCGAGCGTCCTCGCCCTGCCCGCTCTCGACGAGCGCGAGGCGCACCGGGTCCTCGTGGAGCGCTCGGCCCGCGCGCTCGGGATCGCAACGCTCGGGGAAATCAAAGACTACTTCCGCCTCGGCGGCCCGGAGACGCAACGCGCCGTCGCCGATCTCGTGGAAGCCGGGACGCTGGTCCCGGCCACCGTGCCGGGCTGGCCGAAGGCCTTCCTCCATGCGGAGGCCGGCACGCCCCGCCGCATCGCCGCCTCGGCCCTCCTCGCGCCGTTCGACCCTCTGGTCTGGGAGCGCGCACGCGCCGAGCGCCTCTTCGGCTTCCGCTACCGGATCGAGATCTACGTGCCGGCCGCCCGGCGCCAGCACGGCTACTACGTGCTGCCCTTCCTCCACGCCGGACGCCTCGCCGCGCGCGTCGACCTCAAGGCCGACCGCGCGCGATCCCGCCTCCTCGTGCCCGCCCTTCACCTCGAACCCGACACGCCGCCCGACACGCGCGAGGCGCTGGAAGCGGAACTGCGGCTCCTGGCGAACTGGCTGGGGCTGTCGGACGTCCGGCACGGGGGCGGCTAAGCCGCAGCCATCGCTGCCGTGCGATGACCGCTCTCCGGCAGTCGTTCAAGGGCCCGCCCTGGAGCGTGCCGGCGATGATCCGGCGCTGGGGCCGCAAGGGGCGGTCAGTGCGTCAGGGCCAGCGGCTTCGAGATCGAACTGATGATCTGGTCGATCGCCCGGTTGATATCCGCGGGGCTCGACGCGTCGTAGTAGTCGCCGTCTCCGCTTACGCATTTCGCCATGTTGTTTTCGATGTACCAGTACAACCAGTCCCGGATCGCCGTGAATTTCGGGTTCGAGTCGCCGACGGGGATCAGGTATTTGGTGTTGAGGGCGATGACCCGCACGCCCCGGGTCTTGAGCGGCGCGCACATGCCTGGATCGAAGGACTGGATCCGGCCGCCCCAGTCTCCGGCCGTAGGCTCGAAGTAGACGAAGTTGGGATCCCAGGTGATCCCGTCCCGATCCGGATACTCCATCTGTGTGTCCTCGGTGCCGTCGGTCATGACGACGACGATCGCCTTGGCTTTCAAACGGGTCAGCCCGTCACCCGGCGTTCCGATGATGCCCTGGAGTTGCTTGAACGCGACATGCGCGTTGGTGCCGCCTTCGCGCGTCGAAGGTCCGAGGTTCCCGATCGCCGCTTCCGCCTTGCTGGCGCTGTCGGTCAGCTCAAGAGGAGTGTTGAAAGAGGAATGGAACGTGTGCAGCGCCACCTGGTATCGCTTGTCCTCCCGCTGAAGAAGGCTGTTGGCGAGCTTCCCGACCGCGTCACGCACCACGTCGATGCGCATTCGGGCCCCGTTCTCGTGCGCCATCTGATAGGTCGACTTGGTCGGGTAGGCCGGATTGTTGCTCTTGAACTCCGACTGGAGGATGTGACAGCCGAAGGCGCAGCCGTTCGAGCCGACCCAGGAGCCGCCGCCGTTGAAGCGGCGGACCTGCATGTTGCGGATGATCTCCTGGTCGACGGCCGTCGCACCGATCCCCATCGACTGCGAGATGTCGACGAGCACATGGACGTTCACGTAGGGCGGAAGGGTCACGGACGCACCCGACGATCCTCCGACCTGAAACCGTTCGACGTCGAAGAGCTGCGCGAACACAGTCGGAACCGAGGCGTCGTAACGCGTTTCCGACGATACGACCTCGCCCTTGATCGTCACGGTCACGTCGGAACTGTTCAGGGAGGCGTCGACGATCCGAACCGCCTGTGCGGCGAGATAGGCCTTGCCTTCGCGCTCGCCCGCCGCGATCGCCTGCGCCTGGGTCTGGTTGCCGTCGTTGATGATCTCGACCGTCCTGCGGACCGCGGCCAAGGCGGCGCTGTCGATGGCCAGTTCCAGGCGCCGCTTCACCAGAACGGATTTTGCATAGTCCGTCGCAAGCCCGGTGAACCCCATGAGGGGAATGAGCGACAGCGCGAAGATCGTCGCGACGTTGCCGCGGATGTCCTTGCCGAAGGATGTCGGGCGCTTTTGCGTCATGGGCTCAACCCGGGCAGATGTTCGAACGGGGACCGCCGCCGGCCGAGGGCGACAGCGCGATGCGTTTGGCGTTTCGCGGCAGAAACCAGCTGGATTCGCTGAGCGTGGTGGTCAAGTTCCTGGCCACGCCGTCGAGGAAGCCAGCGGTGCCTTCAAGTTGCGGGACGTAGGGAAGCGCAGCCTGGACGAGGATGACGCTGCCGTCGCCGAAGAATTCGGTGGGGATGATCGCGTCGGTCGGGGGAAGTTTCTGCCCTTGGGAGATCGTGCCACAGGCGAGAGGGCTCTGACCGACGCTCCAGGCGACGCTCGCCTGGTACTGGCAGTCGGTCTGGCACGCGGCATCGCTCTTATCGAATGCGATGTTGGAGATCGTGACCGTGAGGGCGTCGCTCCAGACCGATCTGCCGAGCCGCCGCGCGACGGCGCCGGCTTCGGGCGCGATCAGGGGCGCCGCGCTCCAGATGCGCTGCACGTCGGACGCCTTGGCCGATGCCGGAAGCTGGGAGGCCATCTGGCCGACCATGCTGACAGCATGGACGATCTGGTTGCTGGCATAGATGTAACGGCTGATCTCGAAGGTCCCGAGGAGCAGGACCAGCATGACCGGGAGGATGATCGCGAACTCGATGGCCGCGGTCCCCCCCTCCTCCCTGCGAAGGCGCACGAGTCGGACAAGAAGGCGCGGCCTCCTCATTGGCAAGGGCCCGTCTTCTTGGCTTCCACGGGTTCGTTGCGCCATGCCGCGTAGGACGTCAGCATGGTGACGCGCTCTCCGCCATAGGTGCTGAACATGCCGGCCGGCAGGATCTGGCCGACGATCGGACGCTGCGGGTAGGAGACCCGCAGGAACATGTACTGACCGGTCGCTCCGAGGCAGTACTGGCCGCTGGACTGGGAACCGACGGCCCGACGCTTCCAGGTGTCCGCATCGAAGGCCGGGGCGGAATCCGGCAGGATGCCGCCTTCCACGATCAGCCGGGAGCAGTCGAAGAAGGGTCGGAGGGCGGGGCAGATGCGGTTCGTCTTGAACTTCTCGACGGTATCGTCCGACGCCCTCTGGGACACGCCGAGCATGATGGACCGGGACGCCGCGATCGTCGCATCGTCGAGCCGATGCTGAAGGAACAGGAGGTAGCCGACCTCGACGTGGCCGAGCAGAAGCGTCAGGAAGAGCGACCCGACAAGCGCAAATTCGACCGCCGCGGACCCGGTCTTGTCCTTCGCAAAACTGATGAGGCGGAGTTGCACGAGTTTCGAGCGCCGGAAGTGGATCACCGACTTTCGAGCTTACTGGGGAACCACTAACACGAGCCTACGATGACAGATCGCAATTGCCCACGATATCCTAACGGACACTGACGTTATTCACTGGTCAGGATTTAGTTGTATTCGCATCGCGCCACACAAGGACCAGTTGCTTCCGGCGACCGGAGGAAAATCCTTCCGCATTCCGTCTTGAATTCGCACGTCTCTCGCTCGCTCTGATCTTATGGGACACTTACATTCTGCCCGACCCTCGCTGATTTCTGCATGGCCGTTCGGTCATGCCTGGAGTGAACGCATGACAGACGCCACCTTTCGTCCTGCCCCGACAGCCTTGCCCGGCGGGCCAGGCCTTGCGGCGCTCGCCGCGCTTCTCCTCGGCAGTCTGGCGCTCGGCGCCGCCTATGGCCCGCGCCAGGGTGCGCTCCTGCTCTTGGGCGGCGCGCTGGGCCTGACGCTCTATCACGCCGCCTTCGGCTTCACCTCCGCCTGGCGTGTCTTCATCCTGGAGCGTCGCGGGCGCGGCCTGCGCGCGCAGATGGCGATGCTGGCGCTCGCCGTCGTCCTGTTCTTTCCCGCGCTCAGTGCCGGCACGCTCTTCGGCCAGCCGGTGACGGGTCTCGTCTCGCCGCTCTCGACCGGCGTCGTGGTCGGGGCGTTTCTGTTCGGCATCGGCATGCAGATGGGCGGCGGCTGCGCGTCGGGCACGCTGTTCACGGCCGGCGGCGGCAACGCCCGCATGCTGGTGACGCTCCTCTTCTTCGTCGTCGGCTCGGCGCTCGCCACCGTGCATTTCGACTGGTGGCTGTCGCTGCCGGCCCTCCAGCCGGTCTCGCTCGTCCAGACGCTCGGCCCCCTGCCCGGCATCGCCGTGTCGCTCGCCTTGTTCGCCACGATCGCTGCCGTCACGCTCTTCGCCGAGCGTCGCCGCCACGGTGCGCTGGAGACGGAAGCGGCGCCGGCCACCCGCGGCTTTTCCCGGTTCGCACGCGGCCCCTGGCCGCTCGTCGCCGGGGCGCTGGCGCTCGCGGTCCTCAACTTCGTGACGCTGGCGCTCGCCGGCCGCCCCTGGGGCATCACCTCGGCCTTTGCGCTCTGGGGTGCCAAGGGCGCCGAGATCCTCGGCTTCGAGCCCTCGACCTGGGCCTACTGGCAGACACCCGCCAACGCCCGGGCCCTGTCGCAGAGCGTCTTTGCCGACATCACCTCGGTGATGGACTTCGGCATCATCGCGGGCGCCATGCTGGCGGCGAGCCTTGCCGGTCGGTTCAGCCCGAGCCTTCGCATTCCGCTGCGCTCGCTCATGGCGGCCGTCCTCGGTGGCCTTCTCCTCGGCTACGGCGCGCGCATCGCCTATGGCTGCAACATCGGGGCCTATTTCTCCGGCATCGCGAGCGGCTCGCTGCACGGCTGGCTGTGGCTCGTCGCGGCCTTCGCGGGCAACGCGGTCGGCGTGCGGCTGCGCCCGTTCTTCTTCGGCGAGCGCCGCGGCGGGCGCGTCGCCCGCGGCGACGGCGCCTGAAGCGCTCGCGAACGGGAATGGCGGCGTAAAACCCCATTCCCGTCCGGCCCGCAAAGCCTTATAGGCGTTTGGCATGAGCCAGACGCCTCTTTCCCGCATCCGCAACTTCTCCATCGTCGCCCATATCGACCATGGCAAATCGACGCTCGCCGACCGGCTGATCCAGCTGACGGGGGGCCTCGACGCGCGCGAGATGGCGGGCAAGGAGCAGGTTCTCGATAACATGGATATCGAGAAGGAGCGCGGCATCACGATCAAGGCGCAAACCGTGCGCCTGACCTATCCGGCCAAGGACGGCGAGACCTACGTCCTTAACCTCATCGACACGCCGGGGCACGTCGACTTCGCCTACGAGGTGTCGCGCTCGCTGTCGGCCTGCGAGGGCGCGCTCCTCGTCGTCGACGCCGCGCAGGGCGTAGAGGCGCAGACGCTCGCCAACGTCTATCTCGCGCTCGACAACGATCTCGAGATCGTGCCCGTCCTCAACAAGATCGACCTGCCTGCCGCCGAGCCCGACAAGGTGAAGGAGCAGATCGAGGAGGTGATTGGCATCGATGCCTCCGAGGCCGTGATGATCTCGGCCAAATCCGGCATCGGCATCGAGGACGTGCTGGAAGCCATCGTCAAGCGCCTGCCCGCCCCCAAGACCGGCGACCGCGCAGCGCCCCTGAAGGCGATGCTGGTGGACAGCTGGTACGACGCCTATCTCGGCGTCGTCGTACTCGTGCGCGTCATCGACGGCGAATTGAAGCGCGGCCAGACCATCCGCATGATGGGCACCGACGCCAAGTACCCGGTCGACCGGGTCGGCGTCTTCACGCCCAAGATGATCAACATGGAGGCCCTCGGCCCCGGCGAGATCGGCTTCATCACCGCCTCGATCAAGGAGGTCGCAGACACGCGCGTCGGCGACACGATCACCGAGGACAAGCGCCAGACCGCCGAGATGCTGCCGGGCTTCCAGCCGGCCCAGCCCGTGGTGTTCTGCGGCCTGTTCCCGACCGATGCCGCCGCCTTCGACGACCTGCGCGCCGCCATGGGCAAGCTGCGCCTCAACGATGCGTCCTTCTCGTTCGAGATGGAGTCCTCGGCCGCGCTCGGCTTCGGTTTCCGCTGCGGCTTCCTCGGGCTGCTCCATCTCGAGATCATCCAGGAGCGCCTGTCCCGCGAGTTCGACCTCGATCTCATCGCGACCGCCCCGTCGGTGGTCTACGAGATCAAGATGCGCAACGGCGAGACCGTGATGCTGCACAATCCGGCCGACATGCCGGACACGATGCAGATCGAGGCGATCTACGAGCCCTGGATCAAGGCGACGATCCTGACGCCGGACGACTATCTCGGCAACATCCTGACGCTCTGCCAGGAGCGCCGCGGCATCCAGGTCGACCTGTCCTATGTCGGCAAGCGCGCCATGGTCACCTACGAGCTGCCGCTGAACGAGGTGGTCTTCGACTTCTACGACCGCCTGAAGTCGATCTCGAAGGGCTACGCCTCGTTCGACTACCAGCTCGCCGACTATCGCGAGGGCGACCTCGTGAAGCTCTCGATCCTCGTCAATGCCGAGCCGGTCGACGCGCTCTCCATGCTGGTGCACCGGACGCAGGCCGAGAAGCGCGGCCGCGCCATGTGCGAGAAGCTGAAGGAGCTGATCCCGAACCACCTCTTCAAGATCCCGATCCAGGCGGCGATCGGCGGCAAGGTGGTGGCGCGCGAGACGATCTCGGCGCTGCGCAAGGACGTGACGGCCAAGTGCTACGGCGGCGACGCCTCCCGCAAGCGCAAGCTCCTCGACAAGCAGAAGGAGGGCAAGAAGCGCATGCGCCAGTTCGGCAAGGTCGACATCCCCCAGGAAGCCTTCATCGCCGCCTTGAAGATGGACAGCTGACGGCACGCCCCGTTCCCGACGGCGGGCCTTGCCCGCCTCCGCCCGCGCCTCGACGGCGACGGGCCCCTCCCCCGCTTTGACGAGACCGACGATGCAGCCTTTTGTCCTGACGGTGACGTGTCCGACGGCGCGCGGCATCGTCGCCGCCATCTCCACCTATCTGGCGGGCCAGGGCTGCAACATCATCGACAGCGCCCAGTTCGACGACATGGCGGCGGGCCGCTTCTTCATGCGCGTCGGCTTCCGCTCCGAGGAGGGCGTCGGGCTGGAGGCGCTGCGCGAGGGCTTCGAAGCCGTCGCCGCGCCCTTCTCGATGACCTACGAGATCTTCGACACGCGCGTGCCCATGAAGGTCCTCCTCATGGTGTCGCGCTTCGGTCACTGCCTCAACGACATCCTCTATCGCTGGCGCATCGGCGCGCTGCCGATCGAGATCGTCGGCGTCGTCTCCAACCACCTCGACTACCAGAAGCTCGTGGTGAACCACGACCTGCCGTTCCACCACGTGCCGGTGACCAAAGCCAACAAGCCGCAGGCCGAGGCGCGCATCCTCGAGATCGCGGAGAGTGCGGGCACCGAGCTCATCGTTCTCGCCCGCTACATGCAGGTGCTCTCGGACGCGATGTGCCAGCGCATGTCCGGCCGCATCATCAACATCCATCATTCGTTCCTGCCGAGCTTCAAGGGCGCGGCGCCCTACAGCCAGGCCTACGACCGGGGCGTGAAGCTGATCGGGGCGACGGCGCACTACGTGACCGCCGACCTCGACGAGGGCCCGATCATCGAGCAGGACGTCGCGCGCGTCACGCACGCCCAGTCGGCGGCGGACTACGTGTCGATCGGGCGCGACGTCGAGGCGCAGGTGCTCTCGCGCGCGATCCACGCGCATATCCATCACCGCGTCTTCCCGAACGGCGACCGCACCGTGGTCTTCCCGGCCTCGCCCGGCGGCTACGCCTCGGAGAAGATGGGCTGATAGCTCACCCCTTCATCCAAGTCGGATAGGATGGGCCGAGGGCATCGCCCCCGGCCTTTTTTCGTCAGCCGATCGTCATCAGGCTGGCATTGCCGCCCGCGGCCGCCGTGTTGACCGAGGTCGACACCTCCTCGACCAGCCAGCTCAGGCAGATCGCCTCCGGGTCGTCCCGCAGCGCCTCGCCGGTCGCCGCCTGTACAAGCACGAGCGGGCCGTCGAGCGCGGCGATGCGGGCGTTGACGTCCCGGACGCGCGCCGCGTCCCCCTCGATGAGCGCCCCGGCAAACGGTCCTGCCTTCGCCCAGTCGGACGCATGGGAGACGCGCGCGGCAACGCTGGCCGGCAGACCGGCGAGCGCCGCAAGGCCCACGCCCCCGTCCACCACCACCGTGTTGCCGGTCGCAAGCGCCGCCGCAAGGAGACGCCGCAGGCCCGCTTCCGTTTCCGGCACGAGAAGCACGCGGCCGCGCGGGTGGAGCCCGTAGAGGTTGGTCTCGCCGACCGGCCCGGCCAGTTCGCGCACGAGCCCGATGCCGGACCGCTCCGCCATGTCGCGCGCGGCCGCGCCGTCGGCGGCATGGCCGCGCTCCTCGAGCCAGCGCGCGAAATCGATCAGCGCCTCGTCGGTGTGCGGCATGCCCTCGCGCATCGGCACCGGCGCGCGGGCGACGAGGCGGCCGAGATAGAGCGGCCCGCCCGCCTTCGGGCCGGTGCCCGACAGGCCCCGTCCGCCGAACGGCTGGACGCCGACCACCGCGCCGATGACGTTGCGGTTGACGTAGAGGTTGCCGGCCTTCACGCGGGCGGTCACATGCGCCACCGTCTCGTCGAGACGGGTGTGGAGGCCGAAGGTGAGGCCATAGCCGGTGGCGTTGATCGCGTCGACCAGCGCGTCGAGGTCGTCGCGGCGGTAGCGCAGGACATGCAGGACCGGGCCGAACACCTCGCGCTGCAGCTGCGCGAGATCCCGGATCTCGATCAGCGCCGGGGCGACGAAGGTGCCGTGCGCGGCCTCCTCCGGCAGCGAGAGTCGCTCGACCGTGAGGCCGAGGCCCCGCATCCGCTCGACATGCGCCTCGATCCCGGCGCGCGCGTCCTCGCTGATCACCGGGCCGACGTCGACGGCGAGGCGATCGGTGCGTCCGAGGGCGAGCTCGTTCATCGCGCCCTTCAGCATGGCGAGCGTGCGGTCGGCGATGTCCTCCTGCAGGCACAGGACGCGCAGCGCCGAGCAGCGCTGGCCGGCCGAATCGTAGGCCGAGGCGATCACGTCGGCGACGACCTGCTCGGCGAGTGCCGAGGAATCGACGATCATCGCGTTCTGGCCGCCGGTCTCCGCGATGAGCGGGATCGGCTTGCCGGCGGCCGAGACCCGCGTCGAGAGCTCGGCCCCGATCAGGCGCGCGACCTCGGTCGAGCCGGTGAACATGACGCCGGCCGTCTCGGGCGCCGCCACCAGCGCCGCGCCGACGCGGCCGTCGCCCGGCACGAACTGCAGCGCCTGCGCCGGCACGCCCGCCTCATGGAGGATGCGGACCGCCTGGTAGGCGATCAGCGGCGTTTCCTCGGCGGGCTTGGCGACCACCGGGTTGCCCGCGACGAGCGCGGCGGCGACCTGACCCGTGAAGATCGCGAGCGGGAAGTTCCACGGGCTGATGCAGACGACCGGCCCGAGCGGCGGGTGCGAGGGGCCGAACCCCGAGCGCGCCTCGGCGGCGTAGTAGCGCAGGAAGTCCACGGCCTCGCGCACCTCGCCGACGGCATTTGCCGCCGTCTTGCCCGCCTCGCGCATGATCGTGCCCATCAGCGGGCCGATGCGCTCCTCCATCAGGTCGGCGGCGCGCTCGAGACACGCCGCGCGGGAGGCGGTCGGCAGCGCGCTCCAATCCTGTCCGCGCGCCGCCGCATGCAGCACCGTCGCGACCGCATCCGGGGAAAGCTCCCGGACCGTGCCGACGGCATCGCGGTGGTCGGCCGGATTGCGGACCGTGCGCGGCGCACCGCCGGCACCATCAACGCCATTGGTGAGAAGCGGATGCGCCGACACCGGCTGGGTCGCGGACGCGGCAAGCTCGGTCGATAGCCGGGCAAGCACCGTCTCGTCCGACAGGTCGAGGCCGCGCGAGTTGACGCGCTCGGGCGCGAAGAGGTCGGCGGGCGCCGCGATCGCCTCGTGCGGGGCGCCGACCGTCGCCTCGGCCGCGACGAGCTCGGTCGGATCGGCGATCAGCGCGTCCACCGAGACCTTCGGGTCGGAGATCCGGTTGACGAAGGAGGAGTTGGCGCCGTTCTCGAGAAGCCGACGCACAAGATAGGCCAGCAGCGTCTCGTGCGTGCCGACGGGCGCGTAGATGCGCGCCGGGCGGCCGAGCTTCTCCGAGCCGACGACCTCGTCGTAGAGCGGCTCGCCCATGCCGTGGAGGCACTGGAACTCGTAGGCGTCCGGCGCGGCGTCCTGCCCGGCGAGGTGATAGATCGCCGCCAGCGTCTGCGCGTTGTGGGTCGCGAACTGCGGGAACACGACGTCGCGCGCCGCCAGGAGCTTTCGTGCGCAGGCGACATAGGCGACGTCGGTGTGGACCTTGCGGGTGTAGACGGGGAAGCCCTTCAGCCCGTCGACCTGCGCGCGCTTGATCTCGGCGTCCCAGTAGGCGCCCTTGACGAGGCGCACCATGATCCGCCGCTCGGCGCGGCGCGCGAGATCGATGATCCAGTCGATCACGAAGGGGCAGCGCTTGCCGTAGGCCTGGACGACGAAGCCGAGACCGTTCCACGCCTTCAGCGCCGGATCGAGCGCCAGAGCCTCCAGAAGGTCGAGCGAGAGCTCCAGCCGGTCGGCCTCCTCGGCGTCGATGTTGAGGCCGATGTCGTAGCGCTTGGCGATCAGCGCCAGCGCCTTCACGCGCGGCAGAAGCTCGGTCATGACGCGGCTTGCCTGCGCGCGCGCGTAGCGCGGATGCAGCGCCGACAGCTTGATCGAGATGCCCGGCCCCTCGATGACGCCGCGCCCGGCCGACGCCTTGCCGATCGCATGGATGGCGTTCTCGTAGTCGCGATAATAGCGCTGGGCGTCGGCGGCCGTCGTCGCGGCCTCGCCGAGCATGTCGTAGGAATAGCGGAAGCCGCGCGCCTCCAGAGGCTTCGAGCGCTTCAGCGCCTCCTCGATCGTCTCTCCGGTGACGAACTGCTCGCCCATCATGCGCATCGCCATGTCGACGCCGCGCCGGATCACCGGCTCGCCGGCCCGCGCGATGAGGCGCGTCAGCGCGGCCGACAGCGTGCGGTCGCTGACCGTCGTCGTCAGCTTGCCGGTGACGACGAGGCCCCAGGTCGCGGCATTGACGAAGAGCGAGCGGCCGGAGCCGACATGCGACTTCCAGTCCCCGTCGGCGATCTTGTCGCGAATGAGGGCGTCGCGCGTCGCGGTGTCGGGAATGCGCAGGAGCGCCTCGGCAAGGCACATGAGGGCGACGCCCTCCTGGCTCGACAGCGAGTATTCGCGCACCAGCCCCTCGACGCCTGTGCCCTTGTGCTTGGCGCGCAGCGCCTCGATCAGCCCCCTTGCGGTGCGTACGACCGGGTCGCGAAGCTCGGCGGGAAGGCGGGCCGCCTCGACCAGCGGCGGCAGGCATTCGGTTTCCGGACGGCGATAGGCCGCCGTGATCGCCGCCCGCAGCGGCGTCTGCTCGGAGATCGGCGGCGCAAACCGCGCGAACGGCGCCGGCCCGTCGGATGGAACGGTGGTGGGACGGTCGAGGGTCTCGGACATCGAAGGGCTCCGGGCGCGGCAGATGGGACGTACGGATCATACGCCAGCCCTCGCCAGCGATCCGACTTGTGTTGAGCCCGGTTTGGTCCGTATGGATCGATCTTGGCGGCGTTTACAGGACGAACGAACCATGGACGAGCCGCACCTGGGCGATCTGGACGCCTTCGACCGGCGAATGCTCGATATTCTCGCGGAAAACGGCCGCATCTCCGTCACAGAACTGGCGAGCCGCGTCGGCCTGTCGAAGACGCCTTGCCAGATCCGCTTCCGCCGGCTGGTGGAGGGCGGCTTCATCGACGGGTTCAAGGCGGTGATCAACCCCGCCCGCATCGGCCTCGACCACGTCGCCTTCACCGAGGTGAAGCTATCCTCGACCGGCGAGGATGCGCTCGGCGCCTTCAACGCGGCCGTGAAGAAGATCCGGGAGGTGGAGGAGTGCCACCTCATCGCCGGGCGCTTCGACTACCTCCTGAAGGTGCGCACCCGCGACATCCGGCGCTATCGGCAGGTGCTCGGCGAGGTGATCTCGAACCTGCCCTACGTCGCGAGCACGTCCACCAACGTCGCGATGGAGGCGATCAAGGAAAAATGACAGGGAGCCCACCTGTCGCCGGGATGCCACGCGGCAACCGCAAGTGGCACAGGCGCACCGGTTGCCCCTGTCCGCGGCGGGTTGGCCGACTAGATGCCCTGCCTTGGAATTTCAGAACCGGCCGATGAACGAAACCCGATCCGACCTGACGCCCGATGCGAGCCTGCTCGCGGGGCGTGACGACACGCGCTCGCGGGCGCTGTTGCGCAGCGGCCTTCTGGAGCGAGCGGGCGAGACGCAGTTCCGCCTGATCGCCGAGCACGTGCGCGTGATGCTCGACGTGCCGGTCGCGCTGGTCACGCTGATCGGCAGCGACCGACAATTCTTCGCCGCCAGCCCCGGCCTGCGAGAGCCCTGGGCGAGCGAAGGCGCAACGCCCCTCGACATGTCCTTCTGCCGGCACGTGGTCGAGGACGGCCGGCCCGTGATCGTGCCGGACGCCCATCGCGACCCGGACTTCTGCGACAACGGGGCCGTCGAGGCGCTCGGCGTCGTCGCCTATCTCGGCGTTCCCTTGCGGCTCGGCAACGGCGAACTGGTGGGCGCGCTCGCCGCGATCGACGACCAGCCCCGGCCGTGGACGGACGGAGACCTCAAACGCCTCGCCTCGGCCGGCGAGCTCGTGATGTCGGCGATGGCCGAGCGCCTGTCGGACGCGCGCTGGCGCATGATCTTCGAGCAGCTGGAGGAGGCTTTCATCCTCGGTCGCCTCCAGCGCGACGAGACGGGCCGCGTGGTCGACTGGATCTACGAGGAGGTCAACCGCGCCTGGTACGCGCTGACCGGCCTTCCCGAAGGCTCGGCCGTCGGCCGCGGCGTGCGGGACGTCCTGCCGGGCGTCGAGGAGGAGTGGATCGACGAGTTCGCCACGGTCGTCGAGACCGGCGAGGCGCGGCGCTTCACCCGCCGCGTCGGCACGCTCGGCCGCTGGTACGAGGGCATCGTCCGGCCGGTGGGCGAGGACCGCTTCACGGTGATCTTCCTCGATGTCAGCGACCGGCTGGCGAAGGAGGAGGCGCTGCGCAACAACGAGGCGCGCATCCGCACGCTCGTGGACAGCATGCCGATCGGCGTGGCGCTGGCCGAGGCGCCGTCGGGGCGCATCCTCATCGCCAACCGGCGTCTCGGGCGGCTGCTCGGTGTCGAGCCCGGCTCGCTGCCCGCGATCTCGGACGCGCTCTTCGCAGGGCTGCGCGAGGACGGCGCCCCGATGGCGCACGACGACCATCCCCTCGCGCGCATCGCGAGCGGCGCGACCGACAGCGCCGCGATGGAAATGCGCACGGGTCGGCCGGAGGACGGGGGCCGCTGGATCGAGGTGCAGGGCAGCGCGGTCAAGGACCGGCATGGCCGGACGGTCGCCGCGGTCGTCGCCGTCAGCGACATCGAGGGGCGCAAGCGCGACGACGAGCAGCGCATGCTTCTCAACCACGAGCTCGCGCACCGCCTGAAGAACACGCTCGCCGTGGTGCAGTCGATCGCCACGCAGACCCTGCGCGGGGCGCCCGACCTTGCCACAGCCCGCGCCAGTCTCGGTCAGCGTATCCGCACCCTGTCGCAGGCGCACGACATCCTGCTCGCCGGCCGGCGCGATGCGGGCTCGGTCGAGGCCATCCTGCGCGCCGCCGTCGCGCCGCACGATCCCGACGAGCGGATTCGGCTGAACGGCCCCGCCGTGATGATCGGCCCGAAGGCCTCGCTCTCGCTCGCCCTGATCGGCCACGAGCTGGCGACCAATGCCGTGAAATACGGTGCGCTGTCGGCGCCGGAGGGCAATGTCGAGACGCGGTGGACGGTCGGCGAAACGCCCGATGGCTCGAGCGTTCTCCTTCTCGACTGGCGGGAGGCCGGGGGCCCCGCCGTCGAGCCGCCGGCCCAGAAGGGCTTCGGCACACGGCTGATCGAGATGGGCCTGCCGGGTTCGGCGAGCGGATCGGTGACCATTCACTACGAGCCGACGGGCCTGCACTGCCGCATGGAGGCTCGCCTCAACGAACTGCAGTCGCAGGACGAGGTCTGAGGCGACGGGCGTTCAGCGGCGATCTCCACCAATGCCGGAATGACGCGGTGGATCGAGGTCGCTCGAAAGATCAGCCCGCCGATCACACGAATTGGTTGTGCACCAGCGACTTATCTCATGCGCAAGTTTATTTGTCAGACTTACAAGTAGTTTAATGTTGGGTGGCGACGGATGAGGCAAAACGGCTACATGAGCCAAACCCATCCTTCGACCGGCGCCGCTTCCGCATCCTCGCCTGCTCCGCAGGTCGAGGACGGAAGCATGGTGCAGCACCTCCTGTCGATCTCGAAGTCGACCAGGGCCTTCCTGTCGCTGCTCCTCATGGAAATCGACCTGCATCCGGGGCAGGACCAGCTTCTCGCACGCGTCGAGCCCGGCGTGCCCGTCAGCGTTTCGGCCTTGGCCGACCAGCTCTCGGTGCGACCGTCGACGGTCTCTAAGATGCTGGATCGCCTGATGGAGAAGAACCTCGTCGAGCGCACCGCCCACAGCCACGACGCACGCCGCACCATGGTCATGCTGACCCCGGCTGGCGAGACGGTCCGCGGGCGGGTCAACGCCTTGTGGGAGAAGCTCGAGGGCGATCTCGCCTCGGCGGTCGCCCCCGGGCGGCGCGACGATCTCCTGACGGCGCTGCGCGAGGCGGACGAGCTCCTCACCGCGAAGCTTCGCCGGCTTCGCTGACCGCTACGGAGAGCGCTCGGGACGCGGGACGCGTGCGCTAGGCAGGCGTCGGCTTTTTGCATATGCTAAGGGCCTTGCTGCAGTTCCGAAAGAAGCCTCCCATTTCCGTGACGAGTTCCTCCTTCACCTCCCGCCGCACGGCACTGAAATACGGTCTGGGTGGAGCGCTTTCGCTGCTCTGGGCCCATCGCGCGTCGGCCCAGCAGCCTGCAGCCCCCGGCACGCCCGCGCCCGCCCCGGCAGCGCCCGCAGCGCCGCCGCCCACCGTGGTGGACCTCAACGCCTTCACCTACGACGCCCTGTCGAACGCCATGCGCGCGCGCGCGGCAGCGCCCTGGAGCGAGCCGCCGCGCGACCTGCCGCAGCCGATCGCCGACCTCGACTACGACAGCTACCGACGCATTCTCTACCGGCGTGACCAGACGATCTGGGCGAACGAGCCGCTGAACTTCCACCTGCAGGCCTATTTTCCGGGCTTCCTCTACAAGGATACGACGCGCCTCTTCATCGGGGACGGCACGCATTTCCAGCCGCAGGTCTTCTCGGGCGCGAACTTCGAGTTCCTGGCGCCGCTCGATCCGTCCGCCTTCCAGAACCTGCAGCTTCCTGGTGTCGCCGGCTTCCGGCTGAACTACCCACTCGACCGGCCCGACCTCTACGACGAGCTCGTGTCGTTCCTGGGCGCCAGCTACTTCCGCGCGCTCGGCATGAACAACCGCTACGGCCTGTCGGCGCGCGGTCTCGCCATCAACACGGCGACCGCGGCGGCCGAGGAGTTCCCACGCTTCACCGCCTTCTATATCGTCAAGCCGCAGCCGGGGCAGGAGACGATCCAGATCTTCGCCGAGCTGGAAGGCCCGAGCCTTGCCGGCGCTTACGCCTTCAACGTCCGGCCGGGCGTCGAGACGCAGATCGACGTGACCGCCCGCCTCTACTTCCGCGGCGAGGTCGAGCGGCTCGGCGTCGCCCCGCTCACCTCGATGTACCATTTCGGCGAGAACGACCACAACGAGCGCGAGGACTTCCGGCCGGAGGTGCACGACAGCGACGGGTTGTTCATCCTGCGCCCGACCGGCGAGCGCCTCTGGCGTCCCCTGAAGAACCCGGAGGAACTCGCCCTCTCCTATTTCGGCGAAACCTCGCCGCGCATGTTCGGCCTCCTGCAGCGCGATCGCGACTTCTCGCACTACGAAGACGTCGAGGCGCATTACGAACTTCGTCCCTCCCTCGTCATCGAGCCGATGGGCGACTGGGGCCGTGGCATCGTGCAACTCGTGGAGATTCCGACCGACTCGGAGGTCAACGACAACATCGTCGTCTTCTGGGTGCCGGAGGAGAAGCCGGCGGCCGGCTCGCAGTTCGAGTTCCGCTACCGGATGCACTGGGGCTACGTCGACCACATGGAGACCCATCAGGCCGTGGTCGGAGCGACCTATGCCGGGCTTGGGGGCAACGCCGCCGATACCGGTACCACCAATCTCCGCCGCTTCGAGATCAACTTCGTCGGCGGCACGGCGCAGAACCTGCCGGGCGACGCGGTCGTGGTGCCCATCCTTGAGGTGCCGGACACAGCCCGCCTCGTCCACAGCGGCGTCAGCCGCCTGCCGGGCGGCGGCTGGCGCCTGTCGATCGAGCTGGAGAAGCTCGACGCCTCGCCGGTCGAACTGCGGGCCAAGCTCTCGTTCAACCAGCGCATCATCTCCGAAACCTGGCTCTACCAGTGGACGGGTCGTCCATGAGGGGGCCGACGACGTTCTTCGCCGGCCGCACCGATGCCGAGACGGCGACGCCGCCGGAGCGCTTCTTCGACGCGCGCCCGGCCGGCATGCTGGTGGGCCGGCCGGATCTCACCGAGGAAGACCTCCTGGCCGCCATCGCCGAGCGGCTGGTCTTCGAGGGCCGGACCGGGCCCGAGCCGCAGGTCGTGATCGAGGCGGCGCGGCTCGGTAAGCGCAAGGCCCTCGCCTTCCTGCGCAAGCTGCTCCTGCCGCCGCCGCGCGCGCCGCTCTCCATGCCGGTGCGCCCGATCCTGCGCGAGCACATGACGCGGACCGACGAGGAAATGCGCTAGACGCCTGTCCGGCTAAGCGCTTTTCCACAACCGGATCTCCAGCCTAGTGCGACGGGCGGCAACCGCCTGAAACGTAAGGCATACGACACGTTCGGGTGGCCTCGCGCGCTCTCCATTGCGTCGTCCCTCACCGCTTCACCATCCCCTCGCGCCTTGCCCGCGCCCCACCCTCGCGAGATATCGCTCAGAGGGACATGACGCTTGCACGGTTCATTCACGACCGCGCGGGCGAGTGCGTAACGAGTCGACCACAGCATCCATGACAGTCTCATCCCGGCGCTCTCCCACGCCGCGCGATCATCGCATCGACTTCTACCGCGGCATCGCGCTCCTGATGATCTTCGTGAACCACGTGCCCGGGGTTCTCTGGGAGCACTTCACCTCGCGCAATTTCGGCTTCTCCGATTCGGCCGAGCTTTTCGTGTTCCTGGCAGGCGTGTCCTGCGCGCTCGCCTACGGCCGCAGCTTCTTCGAGCGCTCCAGCCTGATCGCCACGATCCGCGCCTTCCGCCGGGCAGGCGTCCTCTACCTCAACCACATCGCGCTCACGATGGTCGTGGTCAGCCTCTACGCCTTCGCCTCGCTCGCGACCGGCGACGGCCGCTATCTCATGCAGCTCGGCTTCGGCTACTTCCTGTCGCGCCCGGTCGATACACTCGCCGGTATCGCGACGCTCGGTCATCAGTTCGCCTATCTCAACATCCTGCCGATGTATGCGGTGCTGCTCCTGATGCTGCCCCTCATGCTCGGCTTGGTGCGGCGCCTCGGCCTGCCCGGTCTTCTGGGGGTCTCGTGCGTTGTCTGGCTCGCATGCGGTCTCCTGCGGCTGAACCTGCCGAACCATCCCAATCCCGGCGGCTGGCAGTTCAATCCGTTCGCCTGGCAGTTCCTCTTTGCGATCGGTCTGGCGGTCGGCCTCGCGAAAGCGGGCGGGCAGGCGCTCGTCGCCTATTCGCGGCCGCTCTACATCGCGGCGCTCGCCTATCTCAGCGTCTCCTTCCTGTTCGTGTCGGCCTCGCTCTGGGGCTGGGAGCAGGCGCTGCCGCTGCCGGCCTTCGCGGTCCAGTTCGACAAGACCTACGTCTCGCCGCCGCGCCTCCTGCATCTTTTGGCGCTCGTCTACGTGTTCGCGCACGCGCCGAGCCATTCGCCGCTGCAGCGGGTCGGCCGCGACAACCCGTTCGCGCTTCTCGGGCGCCATTCGCTGCCCGTCTTCGCCGTCGGCACGGTGCTGTCGCTTCTCGCCCAGCTCCTGCGGCTCAACCGCGAGCCGTCGCTCGCCTTCGACACGGCGCTGATCGTGCTGGGGCTCGGCGTCCACTTCGCGCTGGCGCTGTTTCTCGACTGGTGGCGCGCCGTGAATGCACCCGTGCCCGTCGCGGACATGGCCTCGCCGCGCGAGCGCGACGCCGCAGCGGGCGTGAGAGCGCGGGCCTGAGGCGAGATCGCGACATCGTGCGCGGGCCCCCGTGCCTTGGGGACGGCGCCCCGCTATAAGGCGGGGGCCGGATGGACCGGCCGGAGGACCGCCCCTTGAAGGATGCCAGCCATCCCTTCTTCCGCCCGCTCTGGCGCCGTGTGGCGCTGGTCGCCGTCTGCGCCACGTGGACGGTGGTGGAACTCGTCGTCGGCGATCCGACCTGGGCGATCATGACGGGCGCGATCGGCGCCTATGCCGCCTGGACCTTCTTGATCGCCTACAAGCCCGTGGCGGACGAGCCGTCGGCGGACCGGGAGCCCGGACCGCCCGCCGGAGCCTGATCTCAGTCGCGGTTGGCGACCCCGGCCTGCGCGAAGGTCGCCATGCCGTTGTGGCAGGCGACCGCGGCCTTCACCACGGCGGCCGCGACCGCCGCGCCCGTGCCCTCGCCGAGCCGCATGCCGAGCGCGAGGAGCGGCACCTTGTCTATGTGACGCAGCGCCTTCTGGTGTCCTGGTTCGGCCGAGACGTGGCCGAACAGGCAGTGATCGAGCGCCCGCGGGTCCATCGCATGCAGCACGGCGGCGCTGGCGGTCGCGACGAAACCGTCGATGATGACGGGCACACGCTGCATCCGCGCGGCCAGGATCGCGCCGGTCATCGCCGCGATCTCGCGCCCGCCGAGACGCCGCAGCACCTCCAGCGGATCGGCGAAATGGCTGCGGTGGAGTTCCAGCGCCTCGTCGACCACCACGATCTTGCGCGCGATGCCGGCGGCGTCATGCCCCGTACCCGGCCCCACCCAGTCGGCCGCGGTGCCGCCGAACAGCGCCGCGAAAAGGGCAGCGGCCACCGCCGTGTTGCCGATCCCCATTTCGCCGAGGATCAGGAGATCCGGCTCGCCGGCGAGGCACTCCATGCCGAAGGCCATCGTGGCCGCGCAGTCGCGCTCACTGAGCGCCGCCTCCTCCGAGATGTCGGCCGTCGGGTAGTCGAGCGCGAGATCGAAGATCTTGAGGCCGAGGTCGAACGTGGCGCAGATCTGGTTGATGGCGGCACCGCCCGCCGAGAAGTTCTCCACCATCGACTGGGTGACGGAGGGCGGAAAGGCCGACACGCCCTTCTTCGCGATCCCGTGATTGCCGGCGAAGACCGCGACCACCGGCCGGTCGACGGTCGGGGCGCGTCCCTGCCAGGCCGCCATCCATTCCGCGATGTCCTCCAGCCGGCCGAGGCTGCCGGACGGCTTCGTCAGTTCCTCCTGCCGGTGCCGCGCGGCATGGCGCGCCGCCCCGTCGGCCTGTGGCATCTGGCGAAGGAGGGCACGGATGTCGTCGAAGGGAAGGCCGGTGGCGGACATGGTGGCTCCGGAAGGATCGGGCTTTCAGTTGGCCGGGGTGATAGGCGCAAAGCCGGAGCTTCGCAAACCCGGGTGGCCGACTGCGACGGCGAGGCCGCAGCGCGGCTTCGTGTAGGCTGCGAGCCATGATTCGCCTCGTTCACAGCGTGCTGCGCGCCTGCGCCTTCCTGACCCGCCTCCCGACGGTGCCGGCCGCCTTTGCCGGCGCGCCGGTGGCGCTTGGGCGCGACGCGCCGGCGTTTCCCGTGGCCGGCATCCTCGCCGCTGCCCTGCCGGCCCTTGTCCTCCTCGGCCTCCTTGCAGCCGGCCTCGCGCCGCTCGCCGCCGCAACAGCCGCCGTCCTCCTCCTCGTCGTCCTCACCGGCGCGCTTCACGAGGACGGGCTCGGCGACACGGCCGACGGGATCTTCGGCCATGCCGACCGGGATCGCGCCCTCGCGATCATGAAGGACAGCCGGATTGGCACCTATGGGGCGCTGGCGCTGATGGGCTCGCTGGCCCTGCGCATCTCGCTTCTGGCGGCGATCGCTGAACTATCCGGGCCCCATGCGGCGCTCGCGCTCCTGGCGGCGGCGGCCGGCAGTCGCGGCGCGATGGCGCTCCTGTGGTCCGCACTGCCGAGCGCCGATCCCGGCGGGCTCGCCGATCGCGTCGGGCGCCCGTCCGGCCGACGTGGCGCGGCAGCTGCCTTGGTCGGCCTCGCGCTATCGGCGGCCCTGACGCTCCCGGTCTTCGGATGGAGCGCGCTCGCGTTGCCGCCGGCGCTTGCCGCACTCGGCTGGTTCTGGCTGCGCGGCGTCCTCCTTCGGCGTTTGGGCGGGCAGACGGGCGACACGCTCGGTGCCTGCCAGCAGATCGGCGAGATTGCCTGGCTCCTCGGTCTTGCGCTGATCAGCCGATAAGGGCGATCGCGACCGCCGCGACAAGGAGGAGGTCGCAGGTCCGGGCGAAGAGGATGAGGGCCTTGCGGATGTCGGCGGCCGTGGCCTCGCGCCGGCCCGGGGCGTGGAGCATCGGCGCGTCCACGACGAGTTCGCCGTAGCGGCGGGGCCCGCCGAGCGCCAGATCCAGCGCGCCGGCCACCGCCGCTTCTGGCCAGCCGGCATTGGGCGAGCGATGGCGCGGCCCGTCGGCAAGGGCCGCGCGGACGGCGCGGCCGGCGGCCCGGCGTCCGAGGATCATGCCGGCCACCGCCGCGAAGACGGCGGCCGTCAGGCGGGCCGGCACGAGATTGGCGAGGTCGTCGAGGCGCGCAGCGGCCCGGCCGAAGGCGCGGTGCCGCTCGCTGAGATGGCCGATCATCGAATCGGCGGTGTTCAGCATCTTGTAGGCGACGAGGCCCGGAAGCCCGAAGAGGGCGAGGAAGAACAGCGGAGCGACCACCCCGTCGGAGGCGTTCTCCGCAAGGCTCTCGATCGCCGCGCGCGACACTCCCGCTTCGTCCAGCGCCTGCGGATCGCGACCGACGATCATCGAGACCGCCTTCCGCCCGGCCGGCAAGCCCTCCCGATCCAGAGCCTCCGCAACGCGCCGCACATGATCGGACAGGCTCTTCTGCGCGAGGAGGATCGAGGCGAGCGCGGCTTCGAGGACGAGGCCAGGCCAGCCGAGCGGGGCCAGGACGAGGTGGATCGCATGGCCGAGAAGCGCGGCCAGCATCAGGAGGACCAGGATCGACGCGAGGCCGGCAAGGCGCCGGACACCGTCCGGCCAATGCGGCCGGTTGAAGGTCCGGTCGGCAGCCGCGATCAGCGCGCCGAACCCGGCGACGGGATGCGGCACCCGTCGCCACACCGCGTCGGGATCTCCCACCAGACGGTCGATGGCGAGCGCGAGGGCGGCGAGGGCTCCGCTCAAAGGCCCACCTCCCGCCGCGCCTCACCGAGCGCCCGCGCAAGTCGCGCCGCCTCCCCCTCATTGCGGACAAGGCCGAAGCGCAGCCAATCGGCTGGGTCCGCAAAGGGGCGCACGAGAATGTGCCGGCGCGCCAGCGCTTGGAACACGGCGCCGGCGTGCAGGGTCTCGACGAGGGCGAAGAGACCGGCGTCGCCCTGCGGCGTGAAACCGGCATCCGCAATCGCGTTGCGCGTCTCCCGCCCGCGCGCCGCGATCTCGCGGCGCAGCCTGTCGACCGTCCTAGGGTCCGCCATGAGCCTCGCGCCGGCATGGAGCGCCGGCCCCGACACCGCCCAGGGGCCAAGGCGCGCGGCCAGGCTCGCCGCGAGCGCGGGCGTCGTCAGCGCGAAGCCGAGCCGCAGCCCGGCAAGGCCGAAGAACTTGCCGAAGGACCGCAACACCACGAGGCCCGGCCGACCCGCCTCGCCGGCGAGGCTCTCCCGCGGATCGGCGTCCATGAAGGCCTCGTCGACCACCAGCCAGCCGCCCCGCTCCGCCAGCCGGTCGCCGAGCGCCAGAAGCGAGCGGCGCTCGAAGCGACGCCCGTCCGGATTGTTCGGGTTGACGAAGACGGCCACGGCCACGCCGTCCGGCACCTCGTCCACGTTCGCGACGGCGCAGACGCGGTGGCCGGCCGCCGCGAAGGCGCGCGCATGTTCGCCATAGGCGGGGCGCAGGATCGCCGCTGCGCCGCCGGGCAGGAGATGCGGCAGGAGCGAGATCAGGGCCTGGCTGCCGGGTGCGGCGACAATACCGGCCGTCGCCGTCACGCCGTAATGATGCCGTGCGGCCTCGCAGGCTTCGCGTTCGAGATCGGCTTCCGGCAGGCGGGTGAAAAGGTCGGAAGGCAAAGGCGGCAGGGGGGCCGATAGCGGGTTGATGCCGGTGGAGAGGTCCAGCCAGTCCTCGCGCCGCCCCCCGAAACGATCGAGAGCCGCTGAAAGCGCGCCGCCATGGACAAGGTGCGGGTTCATGCGAGATCGATCACATGCGCGAACGAGCCGGACACCCGGCCGCGTCGCAGGCCAAGGGCCCCGAGGTCGTCGCCCAGCGCGTCCGTCGCATCGAAAAGGCGCTCGCCCGCGCCTTCCTCGATGACCGACGAGTAGTGGAACTCGTGCCCGACGAGAGGCCCGCTCCACGGCCCGCCCGGCCGCGATCGCAGCCGCCGGTAGCCGAGATGCAGCCGCCGCACCTTGAAGGAGGTTGCGAGGGGCAGGAAGCCGAGCATCGAATGGCTGACGCCGTCCGCCGTCTCCAGCCGATCGCCAAGCACCATGTAGCCACCGCACTCGCCGTAGATCGCGGCGCCGCGGTCGCGCGCGGCCGTCATGCCGGTGCGAAACCCTTCGGCCGCCGCGATCCGGCTCGCATGAAGCTCGGGGTAGCCGCCGGGCAGGAACACGGCGTCGCACGCGGGATCGGGCCCCTCGTCGGCGAGCGGCGAGAAGACCGAAAGGGTGGCGCCCGCCGCGTACCACCCGTCCAGAAGGTGCGGATAGGCGAAGGCGAAGGCCTCGTCGCGCGCGACGGCGATGCGGGCGCCGAGCGGCGGGAGGCGGGTCGGTGCCAAAGCCGGGTTTTCACGTGCGGGCACGGCGGCGAGAAGCGTCTCGAAGGCGGCGACGTCCGCCCCTTCCCCGAACCAGTCGGCAGCCCGCTCGAGGAAGGTCTCGAGCCCCGCCGTTTCGCCGGCCTGCACGAGGCCGAGATGCCGCTCGGGCAGGACCAGGGCCTCGCGGCGCGGCAGCACGGCGAGGATCGGCGGGCCTAGCGGCTCCAGCGCCGTGCGCAGGAGCGCCTCGTGCCGTGCGCTGCCGACACGATTCAGCACCAGCCCGCAGAACGGGAGGCCCGGCCGGTGGTCGCGAAATCCGCGCACGAGCGCTGCGACGGACTGCGACTGCTTCGCGCAGTCCACCACGAGAAGGACCGGCAGCCCGAGCATGGGGGCGAGATCAGCGGCCGAGCCCGTGCCGTCGGCCGCGCCGTCGAAGAGGCCCATCATGCCCTCGACGACGAGCGGCCGGCCGGCCACCTCGGCCAGCGCATGGATCAGCACGGGGCGCATGGCATAGGGGTCGAGGTTCACCGATGCCCGTCCGGCCGCGGCGGCATGGAAAGCGGGATCGATGTAGTCCGGACCGGCCTTGGCCGGCGCCACCAGAAGGCCGCGCCGACGCGCCCAGCGCAGGAGCGCCAGCGTGACGAGCGTCTTGCCGCTGCCCGATTGCGGCGCGGCGACGAGGAGACCGGGGCGAGACAAGGCGGTGTGCATGGTGGCGGCGCTTTTCGCATGGATGCGCGCCGCCTATAAGAGGCTCGATCGGAAAGTTCCCGGATCGGGATCGGCGGCACGCGCATCATGACCCCTTTGAACCGTCCTGCCGAGCCGCGCACGCCGCGACGCCGGCTCTAGACGATGGCCATCGAACTCGGACAGCGGCGCACGCGCTCCAGCGACATGCGCGACGGCGCGCCGCTGCGGCGCGGCTGGACCACCGGCGCCTGCGCGACGGCCGCCACCAAGGCCGCCTTGACGGCGCTCCTTGCCGGCGACTTTCCCGATCCCGTCGAGATCGTGCTGCCGAAGGGCGAGCACCCGGCCTTTCCGCTTGCCCGCACCGAGCGGTCGGAGAGCACGGCCTTCGCCGCGATCGTCAAGGATGCCGGCGACGATCCGGACGTTACGCATCTCGCCGAAATCGGTGCGCGGGTGCGCCTGGGGCCGCCTGGGTCCGGCATCGTCTTTCGCGCCGGACCCGGCGTCGGCATGGTGACGCGGCCCGGCCTGCCGATCCCGCCGGGCGAACCGGCGATCAATCCGGTACCCCGCGCCATGATGCGCGCCGAGGTCGAGGCGCTCTGCGCCGCGCATGGCGTGCCGCCGGATGTCGAGATCGCGATCGAGGTGCGCGACGGCGAGCGGCTGGCGGAGAAGACGTGGAACGGGCGGCTCGGGATCGTGGGCGGCCTGTCGATCCTCGGCACGACCGGCATCGTCCACCCCTTCTCCTGCGCCGCCTGGATCCATTCGATCCACCGCGGGATCGACGTCGCGCGCGCCTCGGGCCTCGCCCACGTCGTCGGCGCCACGGGATCGGCGAGCGAGGATGCCGTCCGCCGCCGTCATCCTGAGTTGCCGGAGATCGCCTATCTCGACATGGGCGACTTTGCCGGCGGCCTCCTGAAGTATCTTCGCCGCCATCCCGTGCCGCGCCTGACGCTGGCCGGCGGCTTCGCGAAATTTACCAAGCTCGCGCAGGGGTCGCTCGATCTTCATTCCGGCCGCAGCCAGGTCGACCTCGCCTTCCTGCTTGGCCTTGCCGGCGAGGCGGCGCCGCGTCTGGAGGCTGCCGTCCTCGGCGCCAACACGGCCAAGGAAGTGCTGGACTTCACCGCGTCGCAAGGGATCGACCTGGCAGCACCCATTGCCGCGCGCGCGCGCGCCGTCGCGATGGAGGCCCTCGGCGATGCGCCCGTCGCCGTCGAGGTGCTGGTGACGGACCGCACCGGCCGGGTGATCGCCCATGCCGTCTGAACGGCGCGTCCTGATTCTCGGCGGGACGGCGGAGGCGACGCGTCTGGCGGAGCAAGCCCGCCAAGACGTCGCGCCGCAGCGCCTCGTCCTGTCGCTCGCGGGGCGCACGCTCGCGCCCGACCGGCCCGAGGGGGTCGAGACGCGGATCGGCGGCTTCGGCGGCGCCGCGGGGCTGGCCGACTGGCTCGCGACTGAGCGCATCACCCATCTCGTCGACGCGACCCATCCCTTCGCGCCCGGCATCTCGCGCAACGCGGCCGCGGCGGCTGCGGCGGCTGGTGTCGCTCGTCTTACGCTCCACCGTCCCGGTTGGGAGGAGACGGCCGGCGATCGCTGGCAGTGCGTCGACTGCCTCGGTGCGGCGCGCGACGCCTTGCCCGAGGGCGCCCGGCCGTTCCTGGCGCTCGGCCGCCAGCATATCGCACCCTTCCGCCATCGCGCGGACCTTCGCATCGCCCTTCGCATGGTGGACCCGCCGGAGGATCTGCCGTTCGCCGCCGACGTCGTCCTCGGCAAGCCCGGAGACCGCGGGTCCGAGATCGCGCTGTTCGAGCGCCTCGGCGTCAGCCATCTCGTCTGCCGAAACTCGGGCGGCGCGGCGTCCTACGCCAAGATCGAGGCGGCGCGCTTGTTGGGTCTTCCAGTCATCCTGATCGACCGCCCCGCCCCGCCGCCGCCGCCGGTGGTCGGGAGCGTCGAGGCGGCGCTGGCCTGGCTAGCCGGCTGATTTCGCCACCTTGGGGCGGAGGATATGGGGATGGGAGGCGTCGTAGAGCTTGGAATCGACGAACCCCTCGGCGCCGAGCGCCCGCCCGACCAGCACGAGCGCGGTGCGGGTCAGCTTCGCCTCGCGCACCCGGCGCGCGACGGTCGAGAGCGTCGCGTGAATGAACGCCTCGTCCGGCCAGCCGACGCGGTAGGCGACGACCACCGGGCAGTCCGGCCCGTAGGCCGGCAGGGGCGATAGCTCGCGCTCGATATGGGCGAGGTTGCGGATCGACAGGTGGATCGCGAGCGTCGCGCCGCTGCGCCCCAGCGTCGCCAAATCTTCGCCCGCCGGCATGGCGGAGGATTTCATCGCCGTCCGCGTGACGATGACGCTCTGGCAGACCTCCGGGATCGTCAGTTCCTGCCGGAGCGCCGCCGCCGCCGCCGCAAAGGCCGGCACGCCGGGCGTCACGTCGTAGGGAATGCCGAGCGCATCGAGCCGGCGCATCTGCTCGGCGGTCGCGCCGTAGATCGACGGGTCGCCGGAATGGACGCGGGCGACGTCGAGACCGGCCTCGTGGGCTGCACGCATCTCGGCGACGATCTCGTCGAGATGCATCGGCGCCGTGTCGAGGACGCGCGCGCCGGCGGGCGCGGCCTTGACGATCTCTTCGGGCACCAGCGAGCCGGCATAGAGGCAGACGGGGCAGCGCTCGATGAGGCGCAGGCCGCGCACGGTGATGAGGTCCGGCGCGCCGGGACCGGCGCCGATGAAATGGACGGTCACGATCCGATCCCCGATCCGGCCTTGGCCGCGTAGCCGCGCGGCGTATAGGCGTAGGTGCGCCCCTCGCCGCTGACGAAGGCGCGTGTGTTGGTGGAGCCGACGACGACGACGGTGAGCATGTCCACCGCCTCGACGTCGAGATGCCGGAGTTCGACGATGCGCACGCTCTCGCCATCGCGCCCGAGATTGGTGGCGAGGACGACCGGCGTTTCCGGCGGCCGGTGAGCGAGCAGCACGTCGCGGGCATAGGCCAGCTGGGTGCGGCGGCGTTTCGAGACGGGGTTATAGAAGGCGATCACGAAGTCGCCCTCGGCCGCCGCCTCGACCCGGCGCTGGATGTCCTCCCACGGCGTCAGGAGGTCGGACAGCGAGATCGTGCAGAAGTCGTGGCCGAGCGGCGCGCCGGCACGGGCCGCCGCGGCCTGAAGCGCGGAGATGCCGGGCGACACCGCGATCGCGACGCGGCGCGCCGCATCCGACACGTCGCCGCGGTCGATCAGCTCGAACACCAGCGTCGCCATCGCGTAGATGCCGGCGTCACCCGAACAGACCAGCGCGACGTCGCGGCCCTCCGCCGCCAGTTCCAGCGCGAAGCGCACGCGCGCTTCCTCCGCGCCGAGGTCGAAGTCGTGGCGGCGTTTGCCGGCTGCCAGCGGCCCGAGGAGGTCGAGGTAGAGCGAATAGCCGACGAGATCAGTGGCGCGGCCGACCATGGCCGAGACCTCCGGCGAGCGCCACGCCGCGCCGCCCGGCCCGATGCCGACGACGAAGAGCCGTCCCCGCGCGCGGCCGATCACCCCGGCGTCGATCGGGCGCACGCTGCGGGCGAGCGCGGCGGTGGTGCGCGCCGACTTCTGCTTCGGCACCACCAATTCGCCGGCTTCACCGACCCCGGCCAGCGCCGCCCCCTCGGACACGCCGTGGCAACCGGTCTCGCGGAACACGACGTCGGAGGGATGGTGGAGCCGCGGCGTCTCGGCCTCCAGCGTCGCGGCGTCGAAGAAACGCGCCGGCACGCCGAAGCGGGCGGCGACGGCATGGACGGCGGGCTCGTCGGCCTTCAGGTCGATGGAAGCGACAGCGGCGAGCGACAGGGGGCTGAGGCCGGAGGCGGCCACGACGCTTTCCGCCAGCGCCACCGCCTCCTCCGGCGGCGCGCCGCGCTCGGCACCGATGCCGAGCACCAGCGTCTTCGGCCGGTAGAGGAGTTCGAGCGGGCGCGGCGCGCGGGCCTCGTCGGAGACCGACAACGTCACGCGTCCGTCGTCGGACAGCGGGATCGACGAGCGCTCCAGCCAGTCGGCCACACCCTCGATCCAGGCGTGCTCGCCGGCCAGAAGCTCCGCCATGACCGCCTTCGCATCGTCGGCGTTCTCGAGGACCCAGCCGGCCGGCGGATCGTCGAGCGCGATGCCGAAGCGCAGATCCCCCGCAGTCGTGATCGCCGGGGCGACCCGAAGCACGGCGGCGATGCGGCGGGCCAGATCGTTGGCGCCGTGATGGCCGCCGAGAAGCGGCACCACGGCCGATCCGTCCTCGGCGACGCACAGGACCGGCGGCTCCGCGCCCTTGTCGGCGAGACGGGGCGCGAGGATGCGAATCAGCGCGCCCGAGGCCATCAAGGCGACGATGGGGCGCCCTTCGGAGAAGAGCGCGCGAATGTGGTCGCCTGCCCCCGCGAAGGCGACGTCGCCGCCCGGCACCCGCTCCCCGGCATGCACCTCGCCACCGAGCGCATCGGCAAGCCGGCGGGCGAGCGGCAGGGCGGTGGGGCCGAGGCAGAGGATGGCAGGCGCGTTCATCGAAGGTGGGGTCCGTTCAGGGCGTCGAGGATCGCCGGCTCGGCGCCTTTGTAGAGAAGGATCATCGCGAAATAGGGGGCCGTCTCGCCGGTCTCGCCGAGCGGCAGGACGCGCTCGCCGGCCTGCCCGATCCGCTCGGCATAGGTCGCGCGATCCGTCAGGCCCATGCCCTCGATCAGCGCCTTGACGCGCGCGAAGTGCCGGCCGAGCTTCAGGATCGCGACGCTCTCGGCCGCTGCGATCGCCGACAGCAAGGCATCGTCGGCGAGCGTCGCGGGCAGGACGGCGAAGCGGTCGGTGCGCGCGCACAAGGGACGCCGGGTGCGCGCCGCCGCCGCCATCACCGAGGAGACACCCGGCACGACCTCGGTGGGATAGCGATGCCCGAGGCGCGCGAAGAGCTGGAGGAAGGAGCCGTAGAAGAACGGGTCGCCCTCGCAGAGCACCGCGACGTCGTGGCCCGCGTCGAGCTCGGCGGCGATCCGTGGTGCGGCGAGGTCGTAGGCGCCCTGCCCCGGCGCGCGCTCCGTCGACATGCAAAGCTCGATCGCGATCTCGCGCTGCGCAGGGCCGAGATGCGGCTCGGCAATCGAGCGTGCGAGGCTCGCGCCCCCCTCGGACAGCGGATAGGCAATGACTGACGCCTCACGCAGGATGCGCGTGGCCTTCAGCGTCAGGAGTTCCGGATCGCCGGGTCCGAGACCGACGCCGAAGAGACGGCCGCTCACGAAGCCCCCTGCTTGGTGATGTGCCAATGCGTCACCGGCATCGACGCGCGCCAGCCGCGATAGGGGCCGACCGGCTCGGCCGTCGCCACCGAAACGCGCAGGAGTTCGCCGCCGTGCACCTCATGGAGGGCGAGAAGGATCGCCTCCGATTCGAGCGTTACCGCATGGGCGACCAGCCGCCCGCCGGGCTTCAGGGACCCGAAGGCGGCCGGAAACAGGCCGTCAGTGAGGCCACCGCCGAGGAACACGGCATCGGGTGCGGGAAGGCCCTCCAGGGCAGCCGGCGCGCGCCCGTCCACGATGCCGAGGCCGGAGGGGGCGAGACGCGCGGCGTTCTCGGCGATCATCGCGCGGCGCGCCTCGACCGGCTCGATCGCGAGCGCCCGTCCGCCGGGGGCCGCGCGCAGCCACTCGACCGAGATCGAGCCGCAGCCGGCCCCGACATCCCACAGGAGCTGGCCCGGCATCGGTTCGAGCGCGGCGAGCGCCAGTGCGCGCAGCGTGCGCTTGGTCATCTTGCCGTCGTGCCGGAACGCGTCGTCGGCAAGGCCGGGCACACGCGAATAGGTCCGCACGCCCTCCTCGACGCGGCATTCGAGGCCGATCGTGTTCAGCGCGGCGACCTCGTCGAGATCGAACGTGCCGGCCACCGAAGAGCGCGCGCGCTCGCCAGACCCGCCGAGGTGTTCGAGGACGTGAAGCCGGCTACGCCCGAACCCGAGCTCACAGAGCCGGGCCGCGAGCAGGGCCGGCGTCGAACCATCCTCCGACAGGAGAAGGAGGCGGGCACCGTCGGAAAGCTCGGCGAGGACACTTTCGATCGGCCGCCCATGCACCGAGAGGCAGCGCACCTCCTCCAGCGACCAGCCGAGCCGTGCGGCAGCGAGCGAAAAGGCGGACGGAGCGGGCAGGACGGCGAATTCGCCGGCATCGAGCACCGTGCCCAGCCAGCGCGCCGGTCCGAACCACGAGGGATCGCCGGTCGCCAGTACCACCGCCGGCCGGCCTCGCGCGGCGAGGATGTCGGCCGCCGTGTCGGCAAAGGGCGAGCGCCACGCCCGTCGCTCGGCCGGGTGGTGGGCGGCGAGCATCGCGAGATGCCGCGTGCCGCCGAAGACGATCTCGGCCTGCGCAAGCCGGTGCGCGGCGTCGGGCGAGAGCGTGTCGAGCCCGCCGTCGCCGATGCCGATGACATGGAGCCACGGCGTCATGCCGGTGCGCCTGCGAGGCCGGCGGCCAGCGCGTTGACGGCGGCGGCGGCCATCGCGCTGCCGCCGCGCCGACCGGTGAGCGTCGCGAAGGGAATGTTCCGCGGGTTTGCGGCGAGTTCCGCCTTGGATTCGGCGGCGCCGACGAAGCCGACGGGAAAGCCGAGGATGACGGCCGGGCGCGGCGCGCCTTCGTCGAGCCGCTCGAGGAGGCGGAACAGGGCGGTCGGGGCGTTGCCGATCGCGACCACGGCACCTTCGACATCGTCGTCCCACCAATCGACCTGCGCGGCGGAGCGGGTGGTGGAAAGACGGCGGGCGCGCTCCGGCACGCCCGCCTCGTTCAGTCGGCACAGCACCCGGTTGCCGGCCGGCAGGCGGGCCCGGATCACGCCGTGCGCCACCATCTCGGCATCGACGAGGATCGGTGCCCCGGCCTGCAAGGCCGCCCGTCCCGCCTCGACGACGCCCGCCGAGACGACGAGGTCGCCGATCGCGTCCACCATGCCGCAGGCATGCGCGATGCGGATCGCAAGGTCATGCGCATCCCCCGGCAGACGCGCCAGCGCCGTCGCGCCTTCCTCGCGGATGGTGCGAAAGCTCGCGTCGTAGATCGCGGCGGGGTCGCGGAGATAGGCGGGCACGGACATCGCCGGCTCAGCGCCCCTTCAGCGTGCGCGGGCCCAGCGGGTGATCGGCGTGCGGATAGGGATGATGGGTGTGGGCATGGCCGTGATCGTGGACATGGCCGTGATCGTGCGCGTGATCGTGGTCCTGCGCGTGCGCATGATCGTGGTGGTGGTGATGCCCGCCGCCATGATGATGGTGGCCGTGGTCGTGCGAATGGTCGTGACCGTGGTGGTGCTCATGACCATGGTCGTGATCATGAGGATGGTCGTGGCCGTGCGTCGCCGGGCCCGTACCGATGCCCTCGACATGATGGTGGTGGCTTTCCTGCGGCAGGCCGACCTCGGCCTCGAAGCCGAGCACCTGCTCGCGATACTTGCACATCTGGCAGTTCATCAGGTTCGTGCCCTGGAGGATTTCCTCCAGCCGGTCGACGAAGGTCTCGACCACGAGATCGTGGGCGCCGAGATACTTCGCCTTCAGGAAGCGGATGTCCGGATGGGCGGCGGCCACGCGGTCCGTCGCGTCGAAGATGCGGTCGACGAGGATGCCCGTGAACAGGAAGTAGGGGAACACCACGACGCGCCGGTAGCCGAGCCGCGCGACATGCGTCAGGCCCGGCTCGACCAGCGGAAAGGTGACGCCGGAATAGGCCGTCTCCCCCCAACCGAAACCGAGGCCCTCCCAAAGGAGGCGCATGACCTTGGCGACGTTGGAATTGGCGTCGGGATCGGACGCCCCGCGCCCGACCACCACCAGCATCGTGTCGTGCAGCGGCTCGCCGTCGCGCCAGCCGTCCGCGCGCAGCGCCTCGCGGATCCGCTCGCCTGCCGCCCGGATCATCTTCGGGTCGATGCCGAGCTCGCGCCCGTAGGTGACCGTGACGTCGTTCTGCGCGGCGTAGGTGTTGAGGACGGACGGAATATCGTTCTTGGCGTGGCCGGCCGCGAACAGCATGCCGGGCAGCGCCAGGATATCGGTCGCGCCCTTGGCCTTCAGCCGGTCGAGGCCGTCGCGGATGATCGGGGTCGCGAATTCGAGATAGCCGTAGTCGACGCTCCAGTCCGGCAGGCGGCGGGCCATCTTCTCGGCAAGACCGCGGAACTCGTCCACCGCGCCCCGGTCGCGGCTGCCATGTCCGCACAGCATCAAGGCCTTCATCGTCGTCCTCCGTCGTCGTGTCGCGTCGGAAGAGGCGCCACGCGGCTCGCGCGACGAATCGATCCGCCGGTTTTCGCGTCGGCCCCCGGATTGGGTCGGCCGCTCGTGAAATCATGGGTGTCAGAGCCCCGTTCGAGGCACCGTCAGGCCCGGGCTTCATGACGGACGGCGACCGCTTCGTCAAATCCCGTGCGTTTTCCCTTGGCCCGAAGCGCCACCCGCCTTAAGGCCATCCGGCCCGCCCGCGAAAGCCGCCGCCATGCCCTTCGACGAAACCTTCCTGCTTCTGGTCCTTGCCGCCTTCGGCGCGGGACTGATCGACGCGATCGCGGGCGGCGGGGGTCTGATCACGGTGCCGGCGCTGCTCCTCGGCGGGCTCGACCCGCTCTCGGCGCTCGGCACCAACAAGCTCCAGTCGCTGTTCGGCTCGGCCTCGGCGACGATTTCCTACGCGCGGCGCGGCCACGTGAAGCTCGGGCCTTTGCTGCCTGCGGCGGGCCTCTCCTTTGCCGGCGCCTGCCTCGGCGCGCTTCTGGCGACGGCCCTGCCGCTCGACCTCCTGCGCCGGCTCCTCCCCTTCCTTCTCATCGCTATCGCGATCTACTTCGCGGTGAAGCCCGGCCTCACCGACATCGATCGCGAACGGCGCATCTCGCCGCGCACCTTCGCCCTCGTCTTCGTGCCGCTGATCGGCGCCTACGACGGGCTGTTCGGGCCGGGCACCGGCTCGTTCTTCATGCTGGCCTTCGTGTCGCTCGCCGGCTACGGCGTCCTCAAGGCGACCGCGCATACCAAGCTCCTGAACTTCGCCTCGAACGTCGGGGGCTTTGCCGTCTTCGCTGTCGTCGGCACCATCCACTGGAAGCTCGGGCTCGCGATGGGGATCGCGCAGTTCCTCGGCGCGCGCGTCGGCGCCGGTGTCGCCATGCGCTTCGGCGCCGGCCTAATCCGCCCGCTCCTGGTGCTGGTCTGCATCGCGCTCGCGGTGCGGCTTCTCTGGTCGTGAGCGTCACCCGCGTCCCGGCCCTGATGCTGCAGGGCACGGGGTCGGACGTCGGGAAAAGCATCCTCGTCGCCGGCCTCTGCCGGCTGTTCGCGAACCGGGGCCTCGCGGTGCGGCCCTTCAAGCCGCAGAACATGAGCAACAACGCCGCCGTCGCCTGGAACGACCAAGCCGGCGAATGGGGCGAGATCGGCCGGGCGCAGGCCCTCCAGGCCACGGCCTGCCGCGTCGCGCCGAGCGTCCACATGAACCCGGTGCTCCTCAAGCCGCAGTCGGAGACGGGCTCGCAGGTCGTGGTGCAGGGCCGCGTCGCGGGCACAGCGCGCGGGCGCGACTACCAGGCGCTGAAGGCGACCTTCCTGCCGGCCGTCCTCGACAGTTTCGCCCGTATCTCGCAGGGCGCCGACCTCGTCGTCGTCGAGGGCGCGGGCTCGCCGGCCGAGATCAACCTGCGGGTCGGCGACATCGCCAACATGGGCTTCGCGCGCGCCGCCGGCGTTCCGGTCGTCCTCGTCGGCGACATCGACCGGGGCGGCGTGATCGCCTCCTTGGTCGGCACGCACGCGATCCTGCCGCCCGCCGACCGCGTGCCGATCCGCGGCTTCCTGATCAACAAGTTCCGGGGCGACGTCTCGCTCTTCGACGAGGGGCTTGCGGCCGTCACCCGGTTCACCGGCTGGCCGAGCCTCGGGGTCGTGCCCTGGCTGCCGGAGACGGCGCGCCTGCCGGCGGAAGATTCCGTGGCGCTCGATCGGCGCGCGGCGCCCGAGCCCCGTCCGGGCGATCTCGTCGTCGCCGTGCCGCGCCTGCCGCATATCGCCAACTTCGACGATCTCGATCCGCTGGCGGCGACGCCCGGCGTCTGCGTGCGCCTCGTCCGGCCGGGCGAGCCCTGGCCGCGCGAGGCCGGACTGGTGCTGCTGCCGGGCTCCAAGGCGACGATCGCCGATCTTACGGCCCTGCGCGCAGAAGGCTGGGATCGCGCGATCATCGACCACCACGCACGCGGCGGCCGGGTGCTGGGGCTCTGCGGCGGCTACCAGATGCTGGGTCGGCGGATCAACGACCCCCACGGCATCGAGGGCGAAGCGGGCGAGACGGCGGGTCTCGGTCTTCTCGACATCGAGACGCGCCTTCTCGGACCCAAGACCCTCGCCGAGGTCGAGGCCCGCGCGATGGACGGGACGGCGTTCCCCGCCTACGAGATCCACATGGGCCGGAGCGAGGGGCCGGACCGCTTGCGGCCCTTCGCCATCGTCGCGGGCCGCCCGGAAGGCGCTGCGAGTGCCGACGGGCGGGTGACAGGCACCTATCTCCACGGCCTCTTCGCCGGGGACCGCTGGCGCGAGACCTGGCTCTCGACGCTTGGGGTGGCGCCCGGCGGACGCTCGCACGCGGGCGAGATCGAGGCGGCGCTCGATGCCATCGCCGCCCGGCTCGAGACCTCGCTTGACATCGCAGCGCTGGAACGGATCGCCCGCGCGCGCTGATCGGCCGCGCGCAAGATGTCGTTTCCGTAATTGGCAATCCATCTCGAAGCGTTCCAACATCGAGAGGACGCAACGGGGACACCGCTTCATGGCCAAATCGACCCTCGCCGATTCGCGATTCGGATACGGCCTCGTGTCGCGCACGCTGCACTGGACGATGGCGCTCCTCTTCGTCTGGCAGTTCGTGACGGTGTTCCTCTCGGCGGTCGCCGAGGACACGGCGATCGAGCGCTTTTTCTGGGGCACGCACTATTCCGTCGGCTTCACGCTCTGGGTGCTCGTGCTCCTGCGCGGCGCCTGGGGCCTGTCGCAGCTGAAGCAGCGCCCCCCGCACGAGGGCCCGCCGCTTCTCCAGCGCGCGGCGACGCTCGGCCACCTCGTACTCTATCTCTTGATGGTGATCGTGCCCACGCTCGCCATCCTGCGCGCCGCGAACAACGGGCGGGGCTTGCGGGTCTACGGCATCGAACTCGTGGCGCCCGGCGGCGAGGCGAACCCGGCGCTGACCGCGCCCGCCAACCTCCTGCACGGCTTCCTCGGCTGGACGCTCTTCGTGCTCATCGCCGGCCACATCGCCATGGCGCTCTGGCACGGGCTCGTGCGGCGCGACGCGACGCTGCGCCACATGACGCGCGGCCCCGAGCGGGGTCCGCGCTCGCTGCGCTCAGTCTGAACGCCGATCAGTCCTCGGTCGCAAAATCCTTGAAGCGGCCGGCCCAGTCCTTGTGCCAGCGCGACAGCGGCGGGCGGTTCTCGACGATGTCGCCGGCCGCCCAGCGGATGCGTTTCTCGTCGGTGCGCCGGTCCGTCTCGCCGTCCGGGCACAGGATGTAGAAGTCGCCCGCCTCCAGCCGGTCCATCATGAAGTCGATCGTCTGGTCGGGCGTCCAGGCGCCCTCCGGCTTCTCGGTGCGCCCCCTGGCGGTCAGCCCGGTGAACACGAAGCCGGGTATGAGGAGCGCGGCCTCCACCTGATGCCCCGCCGTCTCGCGCAACTCGTGCTGCAGCGCCTCGGTGAACACCTTCACGCCCGCCTTCGACACGTTGTAGGCGGGATCGCCCGGCGGCGTCGTGATGCCCTGCTTGGAGCCGGTGTTGACGATCAGCGCCGGCTCGCCGTGCGCCATCATGGCGGGGCCAAAGATCCGCGTGCCGTTGATGACGCCGCCGAGGTTGATCGACAGCACGGCATCCCAGTTGGCCTGGGTCCCGAAAATCGACGAGCCCGGCTGGATGCCGGCATTGTTCATCAGGACATGCACCTTGCCGAGACGTTCGGCGATGTGATCGGCCGTCTTTTGCAGACCGGCGCGATCGCTCACGTCGCAGGCCGCCGCCACGATCCGCGTCTCGCCGCCGTCGGCGAGGGCGACGAGTTCCTCGTGCGCGCTCGTCAGGTCCTCCATGCGCCTGTCCACCACCGCGACCTTGAGGCCGGCCTTGGCGAAGCGGCGCGCGGCCGCCAGCCCGATCCCCGCCGCGCCCCCGATCACGACAGCGGTGTGGAGCGGAGCGATGGCGGGATGGTGCATGGGTCGGGTCTTTCTCGAGGCGCAGTCCGGCAGGAGATAGACGATCGAACGAGGGAAGGAAGACCGCCCGCTTGTAGATGGCTTCGACCGCCTGCACGATCGGAAAACATCCCGATCATGAAAGCCTATCGATCGCCGCGCGACGAACTTAGAGGACGATACGAATTGAAGACCATGGGAAGACGGATGGCCTCAGCCATGCTCGTCGTCGCAGCTCTTTTGACAGTCGTCCCGCAAGCGAAACGGCCGACACGAGCGCTTGTATCCGGACGCGACTGGCTTATGAACATGGCTCGTGCGGGCGAACCTTGGAACAACGAGGCGGCTGCGGCACGTCTCGGACAACCGATCGTGGAATCGGGTTCGACACCCGGCTCTCGGATGCGGCTTTATTTTCACTATCCATCAATCGAAACGACAGTCGAAGTGGATTTCGACACCATGCACGTCGTCAGTGTCGACTAATCAAGGGTCCGGCAGGCTGCGTCTCGCTCGGCCGGATCAACGATATACCGGCTCGACGTTTCGTCCGCGCATCGATCGATCCATTCGTTCAAGATGAACCCCGACCAAATGACGACGCCTGCTCCCGCCGCCAAAATGCAGCCGAATGCGATCATCACGATCAGCGCGATGCGTCTCAGCACAGGCTCCTCAAGGAATGATGCGGCATCAGGCGCTCGGCAAACGGCGATGCTTCGTCCGCTTGAAGGGGCGACCGACAGGCCTTGGGTTGCCTGAGGTAAACGAGTGGGCGATCGAGTGGAAGCCGACAACCAACCGATGCGGTCAAAGAACCATGACGGTCTGCGGTTTCTGAATACATCCGCTCCAGTGAGGATGATCCGGAAGACCATCTTGGAAATGAAGGACATGGGAGATGCCCCACGGGTCTTTATATAGGAGCATCGCTTCCCGCTCCTCCACAACCGAAAGTCGAAACGGGTAATGGAGGATGAGCCCGGCAAACCGCAGATAATCGGATGGCGACAACAGCATCCGCTCGCGAATCATCATGCCGACCGGCGACATGAAAGGACCGAAGAGGCAGACTTTCGTCCACTGCCCTTCGTTGAGTTGCCCAAGATCGACTTGACGTCTTGCACCCGGAGAAAGACTTGCGTCCGGTTCGCCAAGCTTCTGCATTTGTCGAGCCAGGCGTTCATAGTCGGGATCGGCAACATCATAACTCGGCTGCCATATGATCAGGCCAACAAACGCCGCAAGAATTCCGACGCAAATGACGAGTGGCATTTTTCGCAACGAGCTCTTCACTGGCCTATTCGCATAGGTGTCCACGATTCGAAGTCAGCCACCTATCTCGCGAGGCAAGGAGGCGGGAAGGCAACGTTGCTCGGAAGCTGCCCCCTGTCCATCCCGTCTGGCATGCTTCGCGCCAATATCGCTTCAGCGCCTTTGCGCCTCTTCGATTGACTGGAACCCCGCTTCGTCTATCCTCGCGCGCGGATGGTCTTGCCCCGCAACTCGCGCGGGCAGGCTAAGAGGGAATGCGAAGGGCCGACTTAAACCAAGGGCCCGTATCGCAGCCGACCCCGCGACTGTAGAACGGCGAGGTGCCTCCGCCGGCAGGGTTCTGCCGGAAACGCCACTGGACGTGATCGTCCGGGAAGGCAGGAGGACGACCGGTGACCCGTGAGCCAGGAGACCTGCCATCCGTCTCGAGGCGGCCATTCCGGCCGCCGTCACGGAGGTTGAACATCATGACGTCGTCCACGACGAGCGCCGCTCGAAGCCCTGCCCTGTCCGCGCGCCTGCCGGCCGCGCTTCTGGCCTTTGCCGCCGGCGCGCTCCTTCTCTGGGGTGCCGGGTTTGCCGGCGCCGACGCGCTGCACGACACGGCGCACGACGCGCGCCATGCCATGGGCCTTCCCTGCCACTAGAGGCTCCTCGCCTCGCTCCGTCGATCGCGTCCGCCCGCCCGACCGGCGGCGGAGGCCTCGTTCTATGGCACGGCCGCGCCGCGCGTCGCTTGGATGCGACCCGCCGACGGCAAGGGAACTCCCATGCTCGCTCGCTACTTTCTCGCCGCGCTTCTGGCCGGCATCCTCGCCGGCATCGTCATCACGCCGATCCAGCACCTCAAGACGACGCCGCTGATCGTCGCCGCAGAAACCTACGAGGACGGCGGCACGGCGCATGACCACGCGACCGCGCGCCCGAGCCTCGTGTCGCCGGCTCACGCCCATGGCGGCGCGGCGCACGAGGAGAGCGGCGATGTCGCCCGCCTCGGTGGGACGCTCGTGGCCAACGTCGTCATCGGCGCGACCTTCTCGCTCCTGATTCTGGCGGCGAGCCTCGGCCTTGACCGGCCGGTGACGCTTCGCAACGGCGCCGTCTGGGGTCTGGCCGGGTTTGCGGCCGTCACGCTTGCTCCGGCGCTCGGCCTGCCGCCCGAGCTTCCCGCCATGCCCGCGGCCGATCTTGCGGCGCGTCAGGCGTGGTGGCTCGCGACGGTCGCGCTGACGGCGGGCGGCCTGTGGCTCCTCGTGTCGCGCCGCTCGAGCGCGGCGATTCTTGGCGGGCTCGCGCTGCTTCTCCTGCCGCACCTCGTCGGCGCGCCGCATCCGGCCGATCTTGCAAGCCCCGTGCCGGCGGCGCTCGCCGCCGAGTTCGCCGTCGCATCGCTCAGTCTGTCGGCCTCCCTGTGGGCCATGACGGGCGCTCTGCTCGGCCTTGGGCTCGATCGGGCCCGGCGCGCCGTCGCCGTTCCGGCATGAGCCTTCATTTCGTCCTCGGCGGGGCGCGCTCGGGCAAGAGCGCGCTGGCCGAGGACATGGTCCTCGGCAGCGGCCTCCACCCCCTCTATCTCGCGACGGGCCGTGCGTTCGACGCCGAGATGCGGGCGCGGATCCAAGAGCACCGCGAGCGTCGCCCGCCCCCGTGGGAGACGATCGAGGAGCCGCTGGCGCTCGCCGAGACCCTCAAGCGAGAGGCGCGCGACGACCGGGCCATCCTCGTCGACTGCCTCACCCTCTGGCTCACCAACCTGATGCTGGAGGACGGCGACATTCCCGCCGCCTCGGATGCGCTGGCCGAGGCGCTGCGCACGCCGCTTCCCGGCCTCGTCGTGATCGTCTCCAACGAGGTCGGCCTCTCCATCGTCCCGGACAACCGGATGGCGCGCGATTTCCGTGACCATGCCGGCCGGCTCCACCAACGCGTCGCGGCCCTCGCCGACGTGGTGACCTTCGTCGCCGCCGGCCTGCCGCTCAAGCTCAAGGGCTGATCCCATGCAGAAGATTCCCGCCACCGTGATCACCGGCTTCCTCGGAGCCGGCAAGACGACGCTGATCCGCAACCTCCTCCAGAACGCCGACGGCCGTCGCATCGCGCTCATCATCAACGAGTTCGGCGATCTCGGCGTCGACGGCGACATCCTGAAGGGCTGCGGTGTGGAGACCTGCCGCGAGGAGGACGTCGTCGAGCTCACCAACGGCTGCATCTGCTGCACCGTGGCCGACGACTTCATCCCGACGATGGAAAAGCTTCTTGAGCGGGCCGACCGGCTCGATCACATCGTGATCGAGACCTCGGGGTTGGCCCTGCCGCAGCCGCTGGTGGCCGCCTTCAACTGGCCCGAGGTCAAGGCGCGCGTCACGGTCGACGGCGTCGTCACCGTGATCGACGCGGCGGCGGTGGCCGCCGGGCGCTTCGCCGACGACGAGGCGAAGGTCCAGGCCGCGCGCGAGGCCGACGAGAGCCTCGACCACGACAATCCGCTGGAGGAGCTCTTCGAGGACCAGATCCGCGCCGCCGACCTCCTCGTCCTCAACAAGGCCGACCTCGTGGATGCCGCGGCGCTGCGCGCCGTCCGCGCCAAGGTCGAGGCGGAAGCCGGCCGCAAGCTCGGCGTCGTGACCGCCGAGAACGGGCGCCTGCCCGCCGACGTCCTTCTCGGCCTCAAGGCCGGCACGGAGGACCTCATCGCCGACCGCCGCTCGCACCATGAGATCCACCATGCCGACGGCCACAGCCACGATCACGAGGACTTCGAAAGCTTCGTTGCGGAGGGCGGGGAGTATGCCTCCGTCGAGGCGCTGACGGCGGGTCTGAAGGACGTCATCGCGCGGCACGACGTCCTGCGTCTCAAGGGCTTCGCCGCGATCCGGGCCAAGCCGATGCGCCTCGTCGTCCAGGCCGTCGGCGGCCGGATCGAGACCTATTTCGATCGGCCCTTCGCGTCCGGTGAGGCACGCGTCTCGCGCTTCGTCGTGATCGGCCTCCACGACGCGATCGAGGACGGCGAGGCGGCGATCCGCGAGGGCATCGCGGCGCTGGCGGAGGCGCCGGCCGCGGCGGCCGAGTAGCTTGCACCTTCTCAGCCTCCAGCGCGGGACGATCCAGGACGGGCGCGAGGCGGTGAACCTCGGGCAGACGCCGGGGCGCGTCCTCGTCCTGTCGGCGGCCGACACCGAGCTCGCCGCGCTGGCGTTTGCCGCCGATCGGCTGGCGCTGGACGGGGCGGCGCTCCGCCTTGCCAACCTTCTGCGCCTCGCGCACCCGATGTCGGTGGACACGCATGTCGGGGCCCTCGCGCCGTATGTGCGCCTCGTGGTGATCCGGCTTCTTGGCGGCGCAGCCTATTGGCGGCACGGCTGCGAGGCCTGGAGCGCGGCGGCGCGGCGCCATGGCTTTGCGCTCTGCGTGCTGCCGGGCGACGACCGCCCCGACCCCGGTCTCGACGCCTATTCGACGCTCGCGGAGCCCGAGCGCGAGCGGCTCTGGGCCTACTTGCGCGAAGGCGGGGCGGTCAATGCCGACGCCTTCCTGCGGGCGTGCCTTGCGCTCGCCGATGGAAACGCGCCGGACGAGGCGCCGGCCCGCCCGATCCTGAAGGCCGGGCGACTGGAGCGCCCAAGCGCGCCCGCGCCGGTCGCCGCCCGGCCGCTGGCCGCCGTCGTCTTCTACCGCGCCCTTGTCCAGAGCGGGCAGACGGAGACGGTGGAGGCTCTGGCCGAGGCGCTGGAGGCTAAAGGGTTCGACGTCCTGCCGGCCTATGTCTCAGGGCTCAAGGACCCCGTCAGCGCGGAGACGCTACGCGCGCTCTTCGCGCCGCGCGCGCCGGACGTCGTGATCAATCTCACAGGGTTCGCCACATCCGCGCCCGGCCGCCGCTTCGTGTCGACCGTCCTCGACGAGGGCGGTGCGGTCGTGCTCCAGGGCGTCCTCGCCGGCACGACGCGCGAAGCCTGGGACGCGTCGTCGCAGGGGCTCTCGGCGCGCGATCTCGCCATGAACGTCGCCCTGCCGGAGGTCGACGGGCGGGTGCTCACGCGCGCCCTCGCCTTCAAGTCGGCCGGCGACTGGCACGAGCGCACGCAGAGCGACATCGTCGCCCATCGCCCCGAGCCCGGCCGCATCGCCTTCACGGCGGAGCTCGCCGCGCGCTGGGCGGCGCTGCGGCGGACGCCGGCGCCTGAGCGCCGGATCGCCATCCTTCTCGCCAACTACCCCAACCGCGACGGTCGGATCGGCAACGGCGTCGGGCTCGACACCCCGGCCGGCACGATCGAGGTTCTCCGCGCGATGCAGGCGGCAGGCTACCGGACCGGCCCCCTGCCGGACGACGGCAACGCGCTGATCGCCCATCTCCAGGCGGGACCGACCAATGCCGGACGCGACGCGCGTGAGATCCGCGAGACGCTGCCGCTCGCCGACTACCGCCGCGTCTTCGACGCCCTGCCGGCCGCGGCCCGCACGGCGATGGCCGAGCGCTGGGGCGCGCCGGAAAACGATCCGTTCTTCGACGCCGCCCACGGCTTCGCCCTGCCGCTTGCCCGGTTCGGGGAGGTCATCGTCGGCGTCCAGCCGGCGCGCGGCTACAACATCGACCCGAAGGAGACCTACCACGCGCCGGACCTCGCACCGCCGCACGGGTATCTTGCCACCTACGCTTACCTCAGCGAGACGTTCGGCGCGCAAGCGATCGTGCACATGGGCAAGCACGGTAATCTCGAATGGCTGCCTGGCAAGGCGCTTGCCCTCTCGGACGCCTGCTTCCCCGAGGCCGTGCTCGGCCCACTGCCCCATCTCTATCCGTTCATCGTCAACGACCCCGGCGAGGGGACGCAGGCCAAGCGCCGCTCCGCTGCCGTGATCGTCGACCACCTCACCCCGCCGCTGACGCGCGCCGAAAGCCATGGGCCCGCGCGCGACCTCGAACGCCTCGTCGACGAATATTACGAGGCGGCGCAGGGCGACCCCCGCCGCACCGCGCTCCTGAAGCGGCAAATCGTCGAGATGCTTGGAGAAACCGGGCTCGGGCGCGACGCCGGTCTGTCCGGGAGCGAGCCGGACGACGCCGCGCTCGAAAAGCTCGACGCCTGGCTCTGCGACCTGAAGGAGATGCAGATCCGCGACGGGCTGCACGTCTTCGGGCGCGCTCCGGACGGCCGGCTCCTCGACGATCTCGCGGTCGCCCTCGCGCGCCTGCCGCGCGGCGACCGGGACGGCGACGCCTCGCTTCTGCGCGCGCTCGGGCGAGACTGCGGGCTCGACGGGTTCGACCCGTTGGACGGCTCCATGGGTGCGCCTTGGGAGGGCGAACGCCCCGCCGCTCTCCAGCGGCAATCCGGTGATCCCTGGCGGACGGTGGGGGATACGGTGGAGCGGCTGGAACTCCTGTCCTCGCGCCTCGTCGCGGGAACGGAGGACCCCGAGCTGAACTGGGAGGCCACCCGCGCCGTTCTCGGCGAGATCGAGACGCGCCTGAAGCCGGCGGTCGCCGCCTGCGGCAAGGCCGAGATCGCCGGCCTGCTCACCGGTCTCGACGGCCGCTTCGTGCCCCCCGGCCCCTCGGGCGCGCCGACGCGCGGACGGCCGGACGTACTGCCGACGGGCCGCAACTTCTTCTCCGTCGACACCCGCGCCGTGCCGACGGAGGCGGCCTGGGCCCTCGGCCGCAAGTCCGCCGAGCTCCTCGTCACGCGCCACCTGCAGGACCACGGCGAATGGCTGCGCGCGGCGGGCCTTACCTGCTGGGGCACCGCCAACATGCGCACCGGCGGCGACGACATCGCGCAAGGCTTCGCCCTGATCGGTGCCAAGCCGACGTGGGACCGCGCGTCGGGGCGCGTCACCGGCTTCGAGATCCTGCCGCCCGCGGTCCTCGGCCGCCCGCGCGTCGACGTGACGCTGCGCGTCTCCGGTTTCTTTCGCGACGCCTTTCCCGACCAGATCGCCCTCTTCGATCGGGCCTGCCGTGCGGTCGGCGCGCTGGAGGAGGACGAGGGCGACAATCCGATCGCCGCCCGCATGGCGCGGGAAGCGCGCGCGCTGGAACGCGAAGGGCTCGAGCCCGGCGAGGCTCGGCGGCAGGCCGGCTACCGCGTCTTCGGCTCGAAACCCGGTGCCTACGGCGCAGGCCTTCAGGCACTGATCGACGAGGGTGGCTGGCAGACACGCGGCGACCTCGCCGAGTCCTTCCTCCACTGGGGCGCCTATGCCTATGGCGCGGACACGGAGGGCGCACCCGAGCGCGCCGCCTTCGAGACGCGGCTTGGGGCCATCGAGGCGGTGATCCAGAACCAGGACAATCGCGAGCACGACCTTCTGGATTCGGACGACTACTACCAGTTCGAAGGCGGAATGAGTGCTGCCGTCGAGCACCTGTCGGGTCGCGCGCCCGCGGCCTATCACACCGACCACTCGCGCCCGGAGCGCCCGGTGATCCGAACCCTCGACGAGGAGATCGCGCGCGTCGTGCGGGCGCGCGTCGTCAATCCGAAGTGGATCGCGGGCGTCATGCGCCACGGCTACAAGGGCGCTTTCGAGATGGCGGCGACGGTGGACTATCTCTTCGCCTTCGCCGCCACCACGAACGCGGTGGCCGACCGTCACTTCGACCTCGTCCATACCGCCTATCTCGAGGACGAGACGGTCGCGGCCTTCCTGGAAGCCAACAATCCGGCAGCGCTCGCCGAGATGCGGGCACGCTTCCGGGAGGCGATCGCGCGCGGCCTCTGGCGTCCGCGCTCCAACTCGGCACAATTCACTCTCGCAACGGAGGATCACCATTCATGAGCGAGAAATCCCCGCTCCTTGCCGCGATGACCGAGGAGGAACTTGACGCGCGCCACGCCGAGAAGATGAAGAAGAAGAAGGCGGCGCGTGACAAGATCCTTGCGACGAAGACGCAGGAAAAGGGACTCGTGATCGTCCACACCGGCAAGGGCAAGGGCAAGTCGACCGCCGCCTTCGGCCTCGTCTTCCGCGCCCTCGGCAACGGGATGAAGGTCGGCATCGTCCAGTTCGTGAAGGGCAAGTGGGAGACCGGCGAGCGTCAGGCGCTGGAGCGTTTCCCCGGCGAGGTGACGATCACCGCGATGGGCGACGGCTTCACCTGGGAGACGCAGGACCGCCAACGCGACATCGCCGCGGCGCGCCAGGCCTGGGACCGCGCCAAGGCGATGATCGCGGACGATGAGCATCAGATGGTGGTGCTCGACGAGCTCAACATCGTCCTGCGCTACGAATACATTCCGGTCGAGGAGGTCGTAGACTTCCTGCGCGACCACAAGCCCGAGATGAAGCACGTCGTCGTCACCGGGCGAAACGCCCGCGACGAACTCATCGAGTTCGCCGACCTCGTCACCGAGATGGAGATGGTCAAGCACCCGTTCCGCTCCGGCATCAAGGCGCAACGCGGCATCGAGTTCTGACGCGTCAGCCGTGCAGCTTGAGCGCCGGGCCCTTGGCCGGCGACAGCATGTCGGCGAAGATCGCGACTGTGCCGCGCAGACGCCCCAGCACCTTCCACTGGTGCTGGCGCTGCAGGGCGTTGTAGGCCGCGGTCGCGAACTGGCCGTGGATCAGGAAGTCGTCGCCGTGGCCGGAGCCGATGCGCCCCACCGTTCCGGCGCGGCCGAGCTGCACGAGCCGCCCACGGTCGCGATACTCGAAGGGCTCGACCGGCTGGCCCTTGAGAAGCAGCGGGATGGTCTCGGCGAGGTAGTCGGCCTGCTGCGAGGCGACCTGTGCGGTCGGCGGCAACGGCTTCTCGCTGCCCTTCGGCACCATGCTCGCTGCATCGCCCATCACGTAGATCCGCTCGTCCACCGTGGCACGCAAGGTACGGTCGACCCGGATGCGGCCCTTGTCGTCGAGTTCGAAGTCGGCAAGCCGCTTCAGGACCGGTTGCCCGATGAGGCCCGCCGCCCAGACCGCGACGTCGGCCGGCCAGCGCTCGCCCGAGACCGAGCGCACGGCGTTGGGCTCAATCTCCGCGACCTTGGCGTCGGTCACCGTCTTCACGTCGAGGTCCTTCAGGCGCTCGACGAGCTTGGCGCGCAGGGCGTCGTCGATACCGGGCATGATGACGTCGGCGGATTCGAGGATGGTGATGCCGAGCAGCCGCTCGGCCTTCGCCTTGCCGCCGCGAAGAAGAAAGCCGGTCTCCGAGTTGCGAAGATGCGCGGCAAGTTCGGTGCCCGTCGCGCCCGAGCCGACAATCACGACCTCGGCCGGCATTCCGCTCGCGCGCGCCCGGATCATCACGCCGGCAAAGCGCGTGCGGAAGTCTTCCGCGTCTTCGGGGCGGTCGAGGCGTACGGCGTTCTCGGCGACGCCCTCCGTGCCGAAGTCGGGCGTGACGCCGCCAAGCGCCACCACCAGAAGATCGTAGGCGAGGAAGCGCGCGGGCGCGAGCTCGCGCCCTTCCTCGTCGTGCATCGGCGCGAGTTCGACCCGGCCGCCGGTCCGGTCGACGGCCCGCACCTCGCCCTGTTCGAAATGGAAGCCGCGCATGCGCGCCAGCATGTAGAAGGAAATCTCGGCAAGCGTCGAGGACACGGTGCCGGCGGCGAACTCGTGGAGCCGCGGCTTCCAGAGGTGGGTCATCTCGCGATCGACCAGCGTCACCTCGACGCCGTCCCTGCCCGCCAGTTGCGAGGCGAGTTCCAGCCCACCCGCGCCGCCGCCCAGGATCAGCACCCGCCGTCCCGTCGCCCGATCCACCATGCCCGTTCCTCGTCCGTTGCGTTCCGCAACGCGAAGACCTGCGGGGCTAGATGGTTCCCATCAGCCCCGTGATACCGATCACGATCAGGTAGATCGCGACGATGTAGTTCAGGAGGCGCGGCATCAAGAGGATCAGGACGCCGGCAATCAGCGCCCCGATCGGCTGGATCGTGATGATATCCATGGTCGCCTCCGAAAGCCTTGGGGTCAGCCCATGTACCAGCCGTGGCTGGCGGTGATCGACTGGCCGGTGAGCGCGGCCGAGCGGAAGCCGGCGAGGAAGACGGCGAGCGCCGCGACGTCTTCCAGCGTCGTGAACTCACCGTCCACGGTGCGCCCGAGCATCACGTTCTTGACGACCTCCTCCTCCGAGATGCCGAGGTCGCGCGCCTGCTCGGGAATCTGCTTCTCGACGAGGGGCGTGCGCACGAAGCCGGGGCAGATGACGTTGGAGCGCACGCCGTGCTTGCCGCCCTCCTTCGCCATCGTGCGAGCGAGGCCGAGGATGCCGTGCTTGGCGGCGACATAGGCGCTTTTGAGCGCCGAGGCCTCGTGGCTGTGCACCGAGCCCATGTAGATCAGCGCACCGCGCTTCTTCGGATACATGTGCCGCACGGCGGCCTTGGTGAGCAGGAACGAGCCGCCGAGGTGGATGTCCACCACGCGTCGGAACTCCTCGTAGGGGAACTCCTCGATCGGGTGGACGATCTGGATCCCGGCATTGGCCACCATCGCGTCGAGACGCCCGAAGCGCTCGGCGATCCGGTCGACGCCGGCGTTCACCATCGCCTCGTCGGTGACGTCCATCGTCACCGCCAGAGCCGTCCCGCCCGCCGCCTCGATCTCGGCCGCGACCTTCTGCGCGCCGTCCGCGGCGATGTCGGCGATGCCGACGCTCGCGCCCTCGCGCGCAAAGGCCAGCGCGATCGCCCGGCCGATGCCCGACCCTGCGCCCGTGACCACCGCGACCTGTCCCTGAAGCTGCATGACGCCCGTCCCCTGCCGGCTCTCGATGCCGCAGATGATAGAAGCCCCGGAGCCGGCGAACAGCCCCGCCGTCCTCGCCAAACGACGCCTCGATACTCGCGCGCCCGCCGTTCCCGCTTTATAAGCGCCGCAACATGGCGCTCGGACAGGGAACGGTTTCGATGGCAGCGACGAGGATCGACGGCAAGGCGGTGGCCGAGGACGTGCTGGCGAAGGTCAAGCAGGCGGCCGCCGACCTCGAATCGCGCAGGGGCGTAAAGCCGGGGCTCGCCGTGGTGCTGGTCGGCGAAGACCCCGCGAGCCAGGTCTATGTCGGCTCCAAGGGGCGCATGGCGCGGGAATGCGGCTTCCACTCCGTCACCCACACGCTGCCCGCCGACGTGCCGCAGGCCGACCTCCTTGCCCTGATCGACCGGCTGAACGCCGATCCCGCCATCCACGGCATCCTTCAGCAGCTGCCGCTGCCCAAGGGCCTCGACGCCGACGCCGTCGTTGGTCGCATCCATCCGGACAAGGACGTCGACGGCCTCACTGTCGTCAGTGCCGGGCGTCTCGCGTCGGGCCTCGCAGGGCAAGCCTTCGTGCCCTGCACGCCCGCCGGCTGCATGGTGATGCTGCGCCGGGTGCTGGGCGACGACCTTTCGGGCCGGCGCGCCGTCGTCGTCGGCCGCTCCAACCTCGTCGGCAAGCCGATGGCGCAGCTACTCCTTCTCGCCAACGCCACCGTCACCGTCGCCCACTCCCGCACGAAGGACCTGCCCGCCCTTTGCCGTGAGGCCGACATCCTCGTCGCCGCGATCGGCCGCCCGCAGGCGCTCGGGCCCGAATGCATCAAGCCGGGCGCCGTCGTCATCGACGTCGGCATCAACCGGATCGACGCGCCCGAGCGCGGCGAAGGCAAGACCCGCCTCGTCGGCGACGTCGCCCACGAGCCCGCCAGCCAGATCGCCTCGGCCATCACCCCCGTTCCCGGCGGCGTCGGCCCGATGACCATCGCCATGCTCATGGCCAACACCGTCACCGCCGCCTACCGCGCGGCCGGCGAGACGCCGCCGACGTTCTGAGGGGCGCGCTGGATCAGCAGGGGCGCTGCCCCTGCACCCCGCCAGGGGAATGATTCCCCTGGACCCCCATCTTGGGTGACATGAAAACGGGGGCCAGCGGCCCCCGTTTTCATGTCAAAAAGAAAGAAGGGTTCGGGAATTCTTTCCCGAGCGGGGACCGGGGCGGCAGCCCCGCAATCCCCTTCCGCCCCCCTCAGGCGTCCTTGGTGCTCTCGTCCGGCACGCCGGGCTTGCTGTCGACGCCGGCGGTGGGAGCCGCGCCCTTGGGGCCGCCCTTCGACACGCCGACGAGGGCGGGGCGGAGGACGCGCTCGCCGATGGCGTAGCCTTCCTGGACGACCTGCACCACGGTATTGGCGGGCAGGTCCGGGTTCGGGACCTCGAACATCGCCTGGTGGAAGTTCGGATCGAAGCGCTGGTTGAGCGGCTCGAGCTTCTTCACGCCGTGGCGCTCCATGGCCGACAGCATGGAGCGGCCGGTCATCTCGACGCCCTCGACGAGCGCGGTGAAGCCGGCGTCGCCGCTCTCTCGCGCCCCGGCCGGCAGGGCCTGGATGGCGCGGTCGAGATTGTCCGACACCGAGAGCATGTCGCGGGCGAAGTTGGCGACCGCGAACTGGCGCGCGTCCTTGATCTCGCGCTCGGTGCGCCGGCGCAGGTTCTCCATGTCGGCGGCAAGGCGCAGCAGGCGGTCCTTGACGTCGGCATTCTCGGTCTCGAGTTCGGCGACGCGGGCGCGGTCGGCGTCAGTGGCGTGGTTGCCGCCCCAGGTCGGCACCGCTTCGTCATCGCCCGTCGGCGTCTCGATGTGCGGCGCGTTCATGTCGCCGGCGGTCGCCCCGGCGCTGCCGCCGCCCTTGAAGAAGGCCTGTCCGCCCGTCGTCGCCGCCTCGCCCTGGCGTTCGCCTGCCGTCTTGTCGGTGTCGCTCGTCATCGAAGAGGGCGCTCCTTCGTCATGGGAAGATCGGGCCAGTTCCCGCCGTCGACGCGATGGGTCGACGGCCGTCGCGGCCGGGAATGGGTCGGTGCGGGATATCGAATGGGGCGGGCGGAAAATCAAGGCCGACGGGGCGGCGCGGTGCCCGAAAGAAGGCGCGAGACGAGCCGGGCGGTGTAGTCCACCATCGGCACGATGCGCCGATAGTTGAGGCGCGTCGGGCCGATCACGCCGACGGCGCCGATCACCCGGTCGTCGCCGTCGCTGTAGGGCGCGATCACCAGCGACGAGCCCGACATCGAGAACAGCTTGTTCTCCGACCCGATGAAGATGCGCACGCCGTTGCCGGCTTCGGCAAGATCGATGAGCTCCATGATCGAGCTCTTCGATTCGAGATCGTCGAAGAGGTGGCGCAGGCGTTCGAGGTCGGGGGCCGCGGTGACGCTGTCGAGAAGGTTGGCGCGACCGCGCACGATGAGGCGGGACGGCGTGCCCGCACCCTCGCCCGACCACACGGCGAGCCCCGCCTCGACGAGTTCCTGCGACAGGCGGTCGAGCGCGCGGGCGGTGTCGTCCTTCAGGGCGGCGATGCGGGCGCGCGCCTCGCCGAGCGTGCGCCCGACGACGTGCGCGTTGAGGAAATTGGCGGCTTCCACGAGCTGCGAGGCGGTGATGCCGGGCGTCAGTTCGAGGACGCGGTTCTCGACCTCGCCGTTCTCGCCGACGAGCACGACCAGCGCGCGCGTCGCATCGAGGCGCACGAACTCGATGTGCTTCAGCCGGATGTCGGCCTTGGAGGCCAGCACGATCCCCGCCCCGCGCGACAGGCCGGAAAGAAGCTGCGAGGCCTCGGTCAGAAGCGCGTCGACGGGACGACGCTCGCCTTCGGCCCGCACGCGCTCCTCGATCTCAAGGCGCTCGCGCTCCGGCAGGTCGCCGGTTTCGAGGAAGGCGTCGACGAAGAAGCGCAGGCCGATCTCGGTCGGCAGGCGTCCCGCCGAGACGTGCGGCGCGTAGATCAGGCCGAGCGCCTCGAGGTCCGACATGACGTTGCGGATCGAGGCGGGCGAAAGCTGGTTGGTCAGGAGGCGCGACAGGTTGCGCGAGCCGACCGGCTCGCCCGATTCGAGATAGCTGTCGACGATCAGCCGAAAGATCTCGCGCGAGCGCTCGTCGAGCGCCTGCCCGAGGTCGAGGCGCCGATCCAGGGGATCGCGCGGGAGGGACAGCGAGGGACCGATCTTCATGACGGTCCCGAATATATGGATCGGCGTGGGCCCGGCCAAGCGCCGCGATGGCGCAGGCGCGGGGAAATCGGGGGACCTGCGCACCGTCCTGCCGATCGGGACGCGCGGGACCGCGACGGTGGCCTCGGGCGCGATCCGATCTAGCTAGACGAGACCGAAATCCGACAGGACGCGAAGCCCCATGGAACCCCTCGAACTCCAGCACGGCGACCTGACGCTTCGCGGCACACGCTACCCCGGCGGCCATGCCGGCCACGTCCTCCTGGCGCACGGTTTTTCCAGCAACCGGATGGGCAACAACCGCATGTTCGTCGAACTGGCGCGGGCGCTGGCCGCCGAGGGCTTCGACGTCGTGAGCTTCGACCGCGCCGGTCATGGCGAGAGCGACGGCCGCTTCTTCGACGTGAACGTGCCGGACGAACTGGCGCAGTTGTCGGCCATGTGCGACCTCGCGCCCCGTCCGGTGCACCTGGTCGGCCATTCGCTGGGCGGGATGGAATCGGCGACGCTCGCCGGCCGCCGGCCCGACGCGATCGCGAGCCTCACCCTCCTCGCCCCAGCCGCCGCGAGCGTCGACGAGGTGGCGGACGGCAAAATCCTAGGACGGCCCTACGGTTCGATCCTCGCCGGCGAGCCGTTCGACGTGAACGGCCAGGCGATCGGCCCCGCCTTCGTGCGCGGCATGGAGGGCTACGACGCCTATGCGGGCCTCTCGAGCTATCGCGGTCCCGTCTTCCTCCATCACGGCGAGGCCGACGAGGTGGTGCCGTTCCGCTATGCCGAGCGCTACCATGCCGTCTGGCCGGAGGCGCGGCTGACGTCCTATCCCGGCGGCGACCACGGCTGGCAGACGCTCGCCCTGCGCGAGCGGCTGATCGAGACGTGCGTGCGCGAGATCGCCGAGGTCGCCGCACGGGCGGGCTGACGGGCGCTCGTTCGGAGGCCGGCGGCGCATAATCGGCGCCGCCGCTTCCGGTCGCCGATGGTATGCGTTAAGGAGACCGCAACACCTTACCCAGCCCGAGCGGACACTCCATGCGGCCTTCCAAACGCCAGAACGACGAATTGCGGCCCGTCTCGCTGGAGCGCGGCGTCTCGCGCCACGCCGAGGGCTCCTGCCTCGTCAAGTTCGGCGATACGCACGTGCTCTGCGCCGCCAGCCTCGAGGAGCGCGTCCCCGGCTGGCTGAAGAACACCGGCAAGGGCTGGGTCACGGCCGAATACGGCATGCTGCCGCGCGCCACGGGCGAGCGCATGCGCCGCGAGGCGGCCGCCGGCAAGCAGTCCGGCCGCACGCAGGAAATTCAGCGCCTGATCGGCCGCTCGCTCCGCGCCGTCGTCAACCTTCAGGCGCTCGGCGAGCGCCAGATCACCGTCGACTGCGACGTGATTCAGGCCGACGGCGGCACGCGCACGGCCGCCATCACCGGCGCCTTCGTTGCCCTGTCGGACTGCCTCGCCTGGATGGAGACGCGCGGCATGGTGAAGCGCGACGCGGTCCTCAAGGACCATGTCGCCGCCATCTCCTGCGGCATCCATCAGGGCACGCCGGTGCTCGATCTCGACTATCTCGAGGACTCGGCCGCCGAGACGGACGCCAACTTCGTGATGACGGGGCGCGGCGGCATCGTCGAGATCCAGGGCACGGCCGAGGGCGAGCCGTTCTCGCGCGCCGAGCTCGACGCGCTCCTGGGGCTGGCCGACGCTGGCATCCGACAGCTCGTCGAGCATCAGAAGGCGGTGCTCGGCGCCTGAGCCGGGCCCCTCGAACGGAAGCGGTTTTCGCCATGACGCACGACCTGCCCCTCGACCCGGCCGATGGCCCGCTGCTGATCGCCAGCCACAACGCCGGCAAGATCGCGGAATTCCGCGAGCTTCTGGCGCCGCTCGGCTTCGAGGTCGTCTCGGCGGCGGACAAGGGGCTGCCCGAGCCCGAGGAGACCGGCACGACCTTCGAGGAGAACGCACGGATCAAGGCGCTGGCAGCCGCCCGCGCGACCGGCCTTCCCGCGCTGTCGGACGACTCGGGGCTGGCGGTCGATGCGCTGGGCGGCGATCCCGGCATCTACTCGGCCCGCTGGGCGGGACCCGCCAAGGACTTTACCATGGCCATGCGCCAGATCGAGGAGAAGCTCGAGGCGGCCGGCGCCACGACGCCCGACCGGCGCACCGGTCGTTTCGTCGCCGTCCTCAGCCTCGCCTTCCCCGACGGGCAGACGCGCGAGTTCCGCGGCGAGATCGAGGGCACGATCGTCTGGCCGCCGCGCGGAAGCCTCGGCTTCGGCTACGACCCCTGCTTCCTGCCCGAGAACGAGACGCGCACCTTCGGCGAGATGCCCTCGCACGAGAAGCACGGCTGGGTGCCCGGACAGGAAACGGCCCTGTCGCATCGCGCCCGCGCCTTCCGGCTCTTCGCGCGGGAAGCGCTCGGGGTCTCGTGAGTCTCGCCCTGCGCCCCCTGTCGGCGATCCGGCCCTACACGCCGCCGGCCGGCGATCCCGGCTTCGGCGTCTACGTGCACTGGCCCTTCTGCGCCGCCAAGTGCCCGTATTGCGACTTCAACAGCCATGTCCGCCACGAGCCGGTGGACCAGGCGCGCTATGTCGCCGCCTTCCGGCGCGAGCTCGCCGAACAGGCGCGGCGCACCGGCGGCGAGACCGTGACCTCGATCTTTCTGGGCGGCGGCACGCCGAGCCTGATGGAGCCGGCGACGGTGGGCGCGATCCTCGACGAGATCGCCTCGCTCTGGACCGTGGCCGACGGCGCCGAAATCACGCTGGAGGCCAACCCCTCGTCGGTCGAGGCGACGCGCTTCCGCGGCTACCGGGCAGCCGGCGTCAACCGCGTCTCGCTCGGCGTGCAGGCGCTGAACGACCGGGACCTTCGCCGCCTCGGCCGCCTTCACGACGTCTCCCAGGCGCTCGGCTCGATCGGCCTCGCGCGCGAGATCTTCCCGCGCCTCTCGTTCGATCTCATCTATGCCCGCCCCGGTCAGGGCGTCGCGGACTGGGAAGGCGAACTCGCGCAGGCCATCGGGCTCGCCGCCGACCACCTGTCGCTCTACCAGCTGACCATCGAGGAAGGCACGGCCTTCCACGCGCTCCACAAGGCGGGCAAGCTGAAGGTGCCGGACGGCGAGCTTTCGGCCGAGCTCTACGAGGCGACGCAGGAAATCACCCGCGCGCACGGCCTTCCGGCCTACGAGATTTCCAACCACGCCGTGCCGGGCGCGGAATCGCGCCACAACCTCACCTACTGGCGCTACGGCCTCTATGCCGGCGTCGGCCCCGGCGCCCACGCCCGCCTTCCCGGCCCGGACGGCACGCGCCACGCCGTATCCAACGAGAAGCATCCGGAAACCTGGCTGCGCATGGTCGAGGACTGGGACGCCGGCTTCGTCGAGGACGTGCCGCTCGAGGCGCAGGAGCAGGCGGACGAGCTGATGCTGATGGGCCTGCGCCTCGTCGAGGGCATGGATCTGAAGCGCTGGCGCGATCTGTCCGGGCGCGACCTCGACGCCGAGACGGTCCGCGAGCTCGCCGGCCACGGCATGGTCGAGCGTCTCGGGCCCGACCGCATCCGCGCGACGCCGACCGGCATGCTGGTGCTCGACGCCGTGGTGGCGGACCTCGCGTGACGACGCTCGCCGTCTATGCCTTCGCGGCCGTGGCGGAGATCGCCGGCTGTTTCGCGGTCTGGGCGGTGTTGCGGCTCGACGCCTCGCGCTGGTGGCTGGCTCCCGGCGTCGTTGCGCTCACACTTTTCGCCTATGCCCTGACGCGCGTCGACGCGGAGTTCGCCGGGCGCGCCTATGCCGCCTATGGCGGGATCTACATTCTCGCCTCGCTCCTGTGGATGTGGGGCGCGGAGGGCGCAAGGCCGGACCGGTTCGACCTCGTGGGCGCTGCGCTCTGCCTCGCGGGCGCGGCCGTCATCCTCTGGGCGCCGAGGGCGGCATGAGCGACGAGCCCGACGCCGAGCCCACGATCGCGACCGGCGAGGAGCGCGGCGGCTTCACGATCCGCGACGCCGCCTTCCCCGCCTACCGCCCCGAGCCGGCGCTCTATTTCGTCGCCACTCCGATCGGGAACCTCGGCGACATCACGCTGCGCGCGCTGGAGATCATCGCGGGCGCCGACGTCCTCGCCTGCGAGGACACGCGCCAGACCGGCAAGCTCCTGCAGCGCTACGGCATCCGACGCCGGGCCTGGTCCTATCATGAGCATTCGGCCGAGAGCGCCGACGAGGCGCTGCTCGGGGAGCTCGCTGCCGGGCGCTCCGTCGCCCTCGTCTCCGACGCCGGGACACCGCTCGTCTCCGATCCCGGCTACCGGCTCGGGCGCGAGGCGATCGCGCGGGGCCTCCCCGTCGTTCCGGTGCCCGGCGCCTCCGCGCCGCTCGCCGCGCTTCTCGCTTCGGGGCTGCCGTCAGACGCCTTCTTCTTCGCCGGTTTCCTGCCCGCCAAGGAAAGCGGTCGGCGGGCGCGGCTGGAGGCGCTCGCCCGCATTCCCGGCACGCTCCTGTTCTTTGAGGCACCGCACCGGATCGCCGACAGTCTCGCCGACATGGCGGATGTGCTGGGCCCGCGTCCCGCCGCCGTCTGCCGCGAACTCACCAAGGCCTTCGAGACGATCTACCGCGCGCCCCTGCCGGACCTCGCCGCCGAGTTCGCCGTGATGGAGCGCGTGCGCGGCGAGATCGTCGTCTGCATCGGCCCGCCAGCCGACGAGGCGGCGGACGCGCCGGCCGACGTCGACGCCATCCTGCGCGGGCTCCTTGCCGAGATGAAGCCCGCCAAGGCCGCGCAGGAGGCGGTGAAGCTGACCGGCCTTTCCCGCCGCGATCTCTACCAACGCGCTCTGGCGCTGAAGTCTCCATGAAGACCGCCGATCGCCTCGCCGAGCGCCGCGCGCGCTTCGCCAAGGGTCATCGCGGCGAGTGGCTGGCGGCCTGGGCGCTCCGCCTCAAGGGCTACCGCATCCTCGCCATGCGCCACCGCACGAAGCTCGGCGAGATCGATATCGTCGCCCGGCGCGGCGATACGGTCGCGATCGTCGAGGTGAAGGCGCGCGCCAGCCTGGAAGCCGCCATGGACGCGGTCACGCCCGCCGCACAGGCCCGCATCGCGCGCGCCGCCGACCTCTGGCTCCAGAAGCAGCGCGACCATGCTCGCCTGTCGCTGCGCTTCGACATCGTCGCCGTCCTGCCCCGCCGCTGGCCGGTCCACATCCCCAATGCCTGGGCCCCCGCCTGACCACCCGAAACCCGAAGGCTCCTCTCCGTATGGCCGACTACGACCTCCTGACGATCGGCAACGCCATCGTCGACATCATCTCGCGGACCGACGATGCGTTCCTGGCCGAGGCCGGCATCGAGAAGGGCGCCATGACGCTGATCGACGCCGCCCGCGCCGAGGAGCTCTACGGCAAGATGGGCCCGGCCACCGAGATGTCGGGCGGCAGCGCCGGCAACACGGTGGCCGGCCTCGTCTCGCTCGGCGGCACCGGCGCCTACTTCGGCAAGGTTGCGGACGACCAGCTCGGCCGCATCTTCGCCCACGACATCCGCTCGCTCGGCATCCGCTACGAGACGGCGCCGCTCGCCGATACGCCGCCGACCGCCCGCTCGATGATCCTCGTCACGCCCGACGGCGAGCGGTCGATGAACACCTATCTCGGCGCCTGCATCGAGCTGTCGCCCGAGGACGTGGTCGAGGAGATCGTCGCCGCCGCCCGCGTCACCTATTTCGAGGGCTACCTCTGGGATCCGCCGCGCGCCAAGGACGCGATCCTCGAAGCCGCCCGGATCGCCCACACCCACGGGCGCGAGGTCGCGATGACGCTGTCGGACAGTTTCTGCGTCCACCGCTACCGCGCCGAGTTCCTCGACCTCATGCGATCCGGCACCGTCGACATCGTCTTCGCCAACGAGCCGGAGGCGCTGGCGCTCTACCAGACCGAGATCCTGGAAGAAGCCCTGCACCACCTCGGCCAGGATGCCAAGCGCCTCGCCGTCGTCACCCGCGGCGCCGAAGGCTGCGTGGTCGTCGAAGGCGCCAGCCGACAGGCCTTCCCCGCGACCGTCGTTCCCGACGTCGTCGACACGACGGGTGCCGGCGACCTCTTCGCCTCCGGCTTCCTGCGCGGCTACACAGCCGGCCTCCCCCATGACCAGTCCGCCCGTCTCGGCGCCATCGCCGCCGGCCACATCATCGCGCAGATCGGCCCCCGCCCCCAGACGCATCTCGCTGACCTGCCGGAGGTCCGGGCGATCCTGGGGTGAGTGCGACTTGGACGATGGGGCTCTGCCCCAGACCCCGCCAAGGGAAATGATTTCCCCTGGAACCCCTCTCCATTCGAAGAGAGTCCAAAGACGAAGGGGGCTGCAGGCCGCCTTCGTCTTTGGAAAGATCGTCAAACGAAAAGAAGGGTTCGGGAATTCCTTCCCGAGCGGGGATCGGGGCGGCAGCCCCGCCATCCCGACCGAGCCCTACCCCGCGACCGCCGGGCGCTCGGTGGCGACGCGGTAGCTGATGGCTTCGGCGAGGTGCGGGCGACCGACGGTCTCGCTGCCGGCAAGGTCGGCCAGCGTCCGGGCGACCTTGAGGATGCGGTGGTAGGCGCGGGCCGAGAAGGCCATGCGCTCGGCCGCCTCGCGCAGGAGCTTCGAGCCGGCGGCATCGGGCGCGGCGACCCGCTCCACGAGGGCGGCAGAGCAGTGGGCGTTGAGCGTCGTGGCGGGAAGACCCAGCGTCTCGTAGCGGGCGGACTGGATCCGACGAGCGGCCTCGACGCGCGCGCGCACCGTGGCCGACGGCTCGGACGGGGCGACGGTCAGGAGGTCGGCGGCCGAGACGGCGGGCACGTCGATGCGGATGTCGATGCGGTCGAGCAGCGGGCCGGAAACGCGGGCCTGGTAGTCCGAGGCGCAGCGGGGCCCGCGCGCGCAGGCATGACCGGGCTCGCCGGCCATCCCGCAGCGGCAGGGGTTCATCGCGGCGACGAGCTGGAACCGCGCGGGGTATGTGACGCGGTAGTTGGCGCGCGCGATGACGCTCTCCCCGCTTTCGATCGGCTGGCGGAGCGAATCGAGTACGGCGGGCGAGAACTCCGGCAATTCGTCGAGAAAGAGCACGCCGCGATGGGCGAGCGACACCTCGCCGGGGCGCGTGCGATGGCCGCCGCCGACCATCGCGGCCATCGAGGCGGAGTGGTGCGGTGCGCGGAAGGGACGCCGATCCGACAGCCGGCCATCGGACAACTCGCCCGCGATCGAGGCGATGCGCGACACGTCGAGGATCTCGGCGGGCACCAGCGGCGGCAGGATCGAGGGCAGGCGTCCGGCGATCATCGACTTGCCGGAGCCCGGCGGCCCGCACATCAGCATGTTGTGGCCGCCGGCGGCCGCCACCTCGAGCGCCCGGCGGGCGGTCGCCTGCCCGCGGATTTCGGCCATGTCGGGGAGGTCCGCGGCGGACGCGCGCACGGCAGGCTCGGGCCGGCCGAGGACCTGCGTGCCGCGGAAGTGGTTGGCGATCTGGATCAGGCTGCGCGCGGCGACGATCGGCATGTCGACGCTCGCCCAGGCGGCTTCCGGACCGCCGGCCTCCGGGCAGATCAGGCCGAGCGACAGGTCGTGGGCCGCCATCGCCGCCGGCAGGACGCCCGCGACCGGCGAGACCGTTCCGCCAAGCGAGAGTTCGCCGAGGACGAGGTAGCCCGCGAGTTTCTCGGCGGGCAGCGCGCCGAGCGCCGCCATCAGCCCGAGGGCGATCGGCAGGTCGTAGTGCGAGCCTTCCTTCGGCAGGTCGGCGGGCGCGAGGTTCACCGTCACGCGCTTGGGGGGCATCGACAGGCCGGACGCGTGGAGCGCCGCCTGGACGCGCTCGCGGCTTTCCGCCACCGCCTTGTCGGCGAGGCCGACGATCTGCATTCCCATCTTGCCGGGCGCGACCATCACCTCGACATCGACCGGAATGGCGTCGACGCCCTGGAAGGCGACGGTCCTGACGCGCGAGATCATGCCGGCCCGTTCCCCAACGCCTGTCGCCCCAATCCTTTGAAGATTAGCGAAGCACCGCAGCGGCGACAAGAACGAGGCGGGAACAAACACCGTCTTCCACAACTCCTGCGCGTTTTCGCTCGGTGTTCGACGGGTCGATGGCGGGACACGCAAACTTGACCGGACGAAGCGCTTGCCGGTCACAATCAAACTACTAGGCGGGCCCGGTCGCCGCTACAGGTCGCTCTCCTTCGACCTCCCGGGATTTTCATCTTTCGCGTTCAGACCTCTCGCTGCGGCAGGCCTTGCGCTCCTGCTCGCCGGCTGCGCCCAGCCCATCGTCAAGACCACCGGCCCGCTGGCCATCACGCGGGTGGACATCAATACCGCCCCAACGCTGAAGGCGCACACCGATCTTCTGCCGCAGGTGCGCCAGACCGTGCCCACCCAGCTCGTCGGCGCCCATCCGGGCAAGCCGGCCGTGCTCGACCTGACGCTGGTCGACGTTCACTACAAGAACCCGGTCGCCTCGCTTCTCGCCGGCGATTCCAACCACCTGACGGCCAAGGGCGTGCTGCGCGCGGAGGACGGCACCGAGATCACCCGCTTCGACGCGCGCACGTCGGACCAGGGCGCGATCAACGGCATCGCCGGCGCGGTGATCTCGGTCGCGCAGGACCGTGCGCGGGTCGACCGGGCGATGGCGCGCGAACTCGCCAAGGACCTGGAGCGCCGCATCTACGGGAAGGTGACCCGCGAGCCGGCGCAGCTGGAGCTCGCGCCGAAGATCGGAGCGCCGGTGGCCCCTCCGGCCCCCGCAGCGGCGCCGGCTCCCGCGGCACCCCGCGTCGGCGCGCCGAAGCCGCTGGCGAAGGGCGCAGCGGGCGTCTGACGGCTCCGTGCAGAAACGAAGAAGGGCGCCCCGAGACGCCCTTTTTTGTGGTCAGTAATCGCGGTCGTAGCCCTCGGGATCGAACGGGCCGGCATCGGTGCGCTGCCAGCGCGGCGGGCCGTCCTCGTAGCGGTCGCGCCGGTCCTCCCAGCGCTGGCGCCGTTCCTCGCGGCGCTCTTCCCAGCGGTCCCGACGTTCGTCGCGACGCTCCTCCCAGCGGCGGTCGTCGCGGCGCGCATAGGGCGGGGGCGGAGGGCCGTCGCGCCAGTCGCGGCGCGGCGGACCACCGCGGTCGAAGATGCGCGGACCGTAGATGCCGTCCCAACGCTGACGCTCGCGATAGAAAGGCCGATCGCGGTAGTAGCGATCCCAGTAGTCGCCGAACGAGTAGGTGACGACCGGCGCGCCGATGTAGCGCACCGAGCGCTCGCCGGTGTAGCGCACGCCGCCGCGCACGAAGGCGAGGTAGTTCGACGACATCCAGCCGCGCTGGCCGTAGAAGTCGACGTCGCACCACGAGCGGTTGGCGAGGCACCCGTAGACGCGCACGTCCTCGCCACCGCGCACCACGTTGACGGGCGGATAGGCGGTGGACGGGCCGGCGCGCAGGTTGACGTTGGTGGTCGCGATCGCGGTCGCGGCGCTGGCAATGCCCGGCACGAGGAGGGCACCGATCAGGAGGGCGGATTTCAGGAAGGTCAGGCGGGGCATGGGAGCCGTCCGGTCACAAGGCTTCGATGAACGCATTCAAGCACGGCGCGGTCGAACGGTTCCCGAACGCCCTGTTCATCGGGCGTTCAGGAACGGGCTTCAGCGCTTCGCCTCGACGGCGTCCCAGTAGAGCGCGGCGATGTCGGCGCCGCCGAAGCGCTTCACCTCACGGATGCCCGTCGGGGACGTCACGTTGATCTCGGTGAGGTAGTCGCCGATCACGTCGATGCCGACGAACACCTGGCCGCGCGCCTTCAGCGTCGGGCCGATGCGCGCGCAGATCTCGCGCTCGCGCTCCGTCAGCTCGGTCGGCTCGGCGCGCCCGCCGACATGCATGTTGGAGCGCGCGTCGGTCTCGGACGGTACGCGGTTGATCGCACCGACCGGCTCGCCGTCGATGAGGATGACGCGCTTGTCGCCCTTGCGCACGTCCTTCAGGTAGCGCTGCACGATGAAGGGCTCGCGGAAGAGGAGCGCGAAGGTCTCCATGAAGGAGGAGAGGTTGCGGTCCTCCTTCGTGAGGTGGAAGACGCCGGCCCCGCCGTTGCCGTAGAGCGGCTTCATCACGATCTCGCCGAACTCGGCGCGGAAGTCGGCGACCTCCTGCGGGTCCTTGGTGATGATCGTCTCCGGCATCAGGTCGGCGAACTCGGTGACGAAGATCTTCTCCGGCATGTTGCGCACCCAGGCCGGATCGTTGACCACCAGCGTCTTCGGGTGAACCCGCTCCAGGATGTGGGTCGAGGTGATGTAGTTCATGTCGAAGGGCGGGTCCTGGCGCAAGAGCACCACGTCCATGTCGGCGAGGTCCACCTTCTCCTGGGCCCCGAGCACGAAATGCTTCCCCTGCTCCTCGACGAGGTTCAGCGTCTCGACGCGGGCCGTCGCGCGCCCGTCGCGCAGCGAGAGGCGGTCGGGCGTGTAGTGGAAGAGCTGGTGCCCCCGCCGCTCGGCCTCCAGGCACAGGGCGAAGGTCGAATCGCCCTTGATGGTGATTCCCGACACATGGTCCATCTGGACCGCGACCTTGAGCGACATGGCGGCTTCCTCGGCTGGAAAGGGCGTCTTCTCGCGCGAGGTAGCGGGGATGGGCGCGCAAGTCCACTTGGGGCGTGCCATTGCTGGCGGCGCTCCGCCGTCCCATCTCCTGTTCCCGAACACACGATGGAGCCTCAGCGATGATCCTGGCCTCGGCTGGCCGCGCCCTCGGCGACGTCTTCTCACCGCCCTTCCGGGCCGCGCTCTGGAAATCGCTCGGTCTCACTGCCGTCGTCCTCGTGGCGCTCTGGTTCGCGGTGCGCTGGCTGTTCGAGGCCGAGGTGATCCCGTTCTTCTCGCAGTTCTCGCCGGACATGCCGGCCTGGGTCGACAATGCCGGGACCCTTGCAGGCTGGGCGGCAGGCATCGCGCTCGCCTTCCTTCTCGCCTTCCTGATCGCGCCGGTCTCGGCGGTGATCGCGGGCCTCTTCCTCGACGACGTCGCGGAGGTCGTGGAGCAGGGCGACTATCCCGGCCATGCCGTCGGCCGCGCGCTGCCGCTCGGGCGCTCGATCGTCCTGTCGGTCAAGTTCTTCGGCGTCGTGATCCTCGGCAACCTCCTCGCCTTCGCGCTGCTTCTCGTGCCGGTGGTCAATTTCGGCGCCTTCTTCGTGATCAACGGCTACCTTCTCGGCCGCGAGTATTTCGAGTTCGCAGCGCTTCGCTACCGATCGGAGGAGGAAGTCCGCGCGCTTCGCTCGCGCTACGGCGGCACGGTCTTCGCCGCCGGCCTGCTTCTGGCGGCCTTCCTGGCGGTGCCGATCCTGAACCTTCTGACCCCGCTCTTCGCCGCGGCGATGATGGTGCATCTCCACCAGCGCGTGTCGCAGCGCGAGGGCGGCCTGCCGATCGACGGCGTCACGCCAGGCACGATCGAAGGCGCGCCGGGCGTCGCGGCTCAGCCGCCCGGACGCTTCGCACCCGGCGGCAGGGGCTGAGGCCCCGGCGAGGCGTCGGGCAGGGCGACGAGCGGCGCCGCCGTGTCGCACCACCTCTCGTCGGCCCGGCAGAGATCGGCGATGATGCAGACCGCGCAGTCCGGCTTCCTCGCCTTGCACACGAAGCGTCCGTGCAGGATCAGCCAGTGATGGGCGTGGCGCAGGAACCCGTCCGGGATGATCTTGAGGAACCCGTCCTCCACCGCCTCCGGCGTCTTGCCGGGCGCGATCTTGATGCGGTTGCCGATGCGCAGGATATGCGTGTCGACCGCGAGCGTCTCCTCGCCGAAGGCCGTGTTCAGGATGACGTTGGCGGTCTTTCGCCCGACGCCCGGCAGGGCTTCGAGGCTCGCCCGGTCGCGCGGCACCTCGCCCCCGTGCTGGTCGCGCAGGATCTCCGATAGCCGCTGGACGTTCTTCGCTTTGGTGCGGAAGAAGCCGACCGACTTGATCGCCTCGCGGACCTCGTCCTCCCCGAGCGCCGCCATCGCGTCCGGCGTCGAGGCGCGCGCGAAGAGCGTGCGCGTCGCCCGGTTGACGCCCGCATCCGTCATCTGCGCCGACAGGACCACGGCAACGAGCAGCGTGAACGTGTTGACGTGCTCGAGTTCCGAGGTGGGGTGCGGGCGCTGGACCGCGAGGCGGCGGAAGATCTCGGCCACCTCGTCCGGCGTGTAAGGGATCTTCGGCGCCTTCGCGCGCGCCTTGGCACGGACGGCCTTGGCCACGGGTGCGGCCTTGCTCGCGCCCGTCGATGGCGCTTTTCGCGCGCGCTTGGTCGCAGGCGCTTTTTCCGCCATGGTCAGAGCCCTATTATCGCCTCGGCAGCTCGGGGAGCCGCCGCCCATTGGAACGGATCCAGCCTGCGAGGCAAGACGCAGATGACCGACAGCGCCGATCGCACCGTCTTCCATGCCCTTCTGACGCCTTACCGCTCGCTGGGAAAGCGCGGCTTCAACGTGACCATGGCCCTGTTCGGAGGCTTGAGCCTCCTGTCGGGCGCGGTGTTCGTCTCCCACGGCGCCTGGCCGGTCGTCGGCTTCTTCGGGCTCGACGTCCTGCTCCTCTGGGTGGCGCTCAGGGCGAGCTTCCGTTCGGCCCGCGCGTCGGAGGAGGTCCGCGTGTCGCGCACCGAACTGACCATCCGCAAGACCTCGCCGCGCGGCGCGGTGCAGGAGGACCGCTACAACCCGTTCTGGACGCGCTTCCTCGTTCGCCGGCACGAACTGGCCGGCGTCACCCACATGGCGGTCGCGGGCGAAGGGCGGCAGACCGAGATCGGCGCCTTCCTCAATCCGGAGGACCGCGAGAGCTTTGCGGAAGCCTTCAACCGCGCGCTCAACGAGGCGAAGCGCGGCTGACGCGGGACGACCGGGAAAACGGGTGGCCGCGGGATCGGTCATGGTCCATCGTCGCGTCGAAGATGACGCGCGGAGCGATCCGATGACCCACCACTCGCCCTCCCCCGGTCCGGCCGAGCCGCTCGATGGCCTCGCGGAGGTTCCCCCGCCTTCGGACTATCCGCTGGTGCGCACGGCGATCGAGTTCATCTCGGCGGAATACCGCAGCCAGCCCTCGCTCGACGCGGTGGCCGAGGCCTGCGGGGTGACGCCCCAGCGGCTGGAGGCCGCCTGCCGGCGCTGGGCCGGCCTCAGCCCCAAGGCGTTCCTGCAGGCCGTCACCATCGATCACGCCCGGCGCCTTCTCGGCGACGGGCTGCCGCTTCTCGACACGGCGATCGAGGTCGGCCTGTCCGGTCCGTCGCGCCTGCACGACCTTTTCGTGAAGCACGAGGCGATGAGCCCCGGGCTCCACAAGGCGCGCGGAGAGGGCCTGTCCCTGTCCTACGGTTTTGCCGACACGCCCTTCGGCCGCGCGCTGGCCGTCTGGACAGTGCAGGGGCTGGCGGGTCTCGCCTTCTCGGACGAGGAACGCGGCGGCGACGCGCACGCTCTCGCCGATCTCCTCGGCCGCTGGCCGCGGGCCTCCAGCGTGCGCAGCGACGAGGGCGCGGCCCGGCGCCTCGCACGCGTCTTCCGGCCGGACGAGTGGGGCGCCGGCGCGCCGCTGCGCATCGTCCTCATCGGCACCGACTTCGAAGTGCGGGTCTGGGAGCGGCTCCTCGCCATCCCGTTCGGCGCGGCGCACACCTATTCGGGGATCGCCGCCGAGATGGGCGCGCCGAAGGCCTCGCGCGCCGTCGGTGCGGCCGTCGGGCGCAACCCGATCTCCTTCGTGGTGCCGTGTCACCGCGTGGTCGGCAAGTCGGGCGCCCTGACCGGCTACCACTGGGGCCTGACGCGCAAGCGCGCGATGCTCGGCTGGGAGTTCGCGATGACGTCCGCGGGCTGATCGCCGCAGCGGGGAACCCGTCGGCGGCCCGGAGCGTCCCCCACCCCGACGACGCGTGGAGGACGACCGGCATGGACGCAGCGGTGGAGAAGGACACGGGGCACGGGGCACTCGGCGAGGCCGAGCGCGAGGAGGCCTTCCGGCGGCTGCGCGAGCACATGCCGGGCCGCACCCCAAGCGCCAAGGGGCCGAAGGACCAGCCCGACCCGTTCCGCTCCGTCGTCTCCTGCCTCCTGTCGGCGCAGAGCCGCGACGTGAACACGGCGGCCGCCGCCAAGGCGCTGTTCGCGTTCGCCAAGACCCCGGACGCGATGCTGAAGCTGTCGGAGGAGGAGATCGCCCGCGCGATCAAGCCCTGCGGCCTCTACAACATGAAGGCGAAGAGCATCAGACGCCTGTGCGCCGCGCTGATCGAGGAGCACGACCGCGTCGTGCCGCAGACGCGCGAAGGGCTGATGGCGCTGCCCGGCATCGGGCGCAAATGCGCCGACATCGTCATGAGCTTCACCTTCGACGAGGATGTGATCGCGGTCGACACGCACGTCTTTCGCGTCTGCAACCGCACCGGCATCACTAATGAGCGCACCGCCGACAAGACCGCCGCAGCGCTGGAGCGTTTGGTGCCGGACTGGGCCCGGCGCGACGGTCATTTCTGGCTGCTGCAGTTCGGCAAGACGGTGTGCCTGTCGCGCCGGCCGCGCTGCGAGACGTGTTTTCTCAACGACATCTGCCGCTGGTTCGCCGCCGCGCGCGACGCCTGACGGCCCGCCCCGGATCAGCCGAAGGCGCTGGCGTAGGTGTCCGGCTTGAAGCCCACGAGGATGGTCTCGCCCGTTTCGGCGACCGGCCGCTTGATGAGGCTGGGGTGCGCGAGCATCAGGGCGATGGCCTTCGCCTCCGTCATGTCGGCGCGCTCGGCCTCCGGCAGCTTGCGAAAGGTCGTGCCGGCGCGGTTCAGGAGCGTCCCCCAGCCGGCCGCCGCGCACCATCGCCGCAACTCGGCCTCGCCCGGCGCATCGGCCTTGAAGTCGCGGAAGCGGTGCTCGACCCCGCGGGTGTCGAGAACGGCCCGCGCCTTCTTGACCGTGTCGCAGTTGCGGATGCCGTGGAGCGTCAGGGACATGGGAACTCTCGATGATGCGAAGAGAGGGCGAACGGCGTCGCCCTCTCCGGTTGCGGCTGGACGGTGAGCCGCCCTCTTACTCGATCTTGGCGCCCGCCTGCTCGATGACGGGCTTCCAGCGGGCGATCTCGTCCCTGACGTGAACGGCGAGTTCCTCCGGCGTGCCGCCGACCGTCGTCGCGCCGACCTCGGCCAGACGCTTCTTCACCGTCTCGTCCTGGATCGCCTCGTTGGCGGCCTTGTTGAGAACCGCCACGACCTCGGGCGACATCCCCTTCGGACCGAAGAACGCGTTCCAGGTGTTGGTCTCATAGCCCGGCACGCCCGCCTCCTCCATGGTCGGAATGTCGGGGAAGTTGGCGGCGCGTTCCTTGGTGGTGACGGCCAGCGCCCGGAGCGCGCCCGAGCGGATGAATTCCGTCGAGGACGGCAGGTTGTCGAAGTTGATCGGGACGGCGCCCGACACGGCGTCCACCAGCGCCGGGCCCGAACCCTGATAGGGTACGTGCACCATGTCGGTGCCGGTCATCGACTTGAAGAGCTCGCCCGACAGATGGAGTGGCGTGCCGTTGCCGGACGAGGAATAGACCTCCTCGCCGGGCTTCTCCTTCAGCCGCGCGACGAGCTCCTGCACCGTCTTGGCGGGATAGTCCTTATTGACCGTGAGGACGTTCGGCACCGTCACCAGCCAGACGATCGGCGTGAAGTCGGCGATCGGGTCGAAGGGCGGCTTGGCGTAGAGCGAGGCCGAGAGCGCGTGCGTCGCGATCGTGCCCATGAGGATCGTGTAGCCGTCGGGCTGGGCTTGACTGACGAAGGTCGCGCCGAGATTGCCGCCGGCCCCGCCCTTGTTGTCGACGAGCACCTGCTGACCGAGCGTCTCGCTCATCTTCTGCGCGATGGTGCGCGCAACGAGATCGGTCGAGCCGCCGGCCGCGAACGGCACGACCAGCGTCACCGGCTTGTTCGGATAGTCCTGCGCGGCAGCGCCGATGGCCGTGGCGGCGAGGAGCGCGAGGGCTCCGGCGATGGCGGTCAAAGTCTTCATGCAACCTCCCTTGGCGCCCGTCGGGGCGCGCGGGAGGATGAACGGCCGGCCGGCCGCCTGCAATCGCGCCGATCCGTTGATATCGATTGAATCGAACGTTCACGCGTTTGTGTCATGTGACCCACGGGCCACGCCGCCTCCGGGAAGTCGCAAGATCGAAAGGGAGACGATTGAAACCGCCCCCCTGGTGCGAAAGATGTCGGCCGAGGGCGCCCGTTGCGCCGCCGGAGTTCCCATCATGACGCATCGCCTCCTCGCCGGTCTTCTCGCCACCACCGTCCTCGCCGCCGCGCCGGCGCTCGCCGCCGACTACGAGACCGTCGACACGAGCGAGGTCGCGATCGTCAACAATGCCGACCTCATCATCGAGCTCGGCGCCGGCATCTCGACGCAGCCGGCCTACGAGGGCGCCGACGACTACGACATCTCCGGCTACCCGATCGTCTCGCTCCAGTATCTCAACATTCCCGGCCTCTTTGCGATCGGCTCGCCGGAGGAGAAGCAGGGCGGCCTTCGCATCGGCCCCTCGTTCCGCTTCATCGACAAGCGCAACGCCAACGACTACCCGGAGCTGAACGGCACGCTGGCGCTCGACCGCAGCTACCAGCTCGGCCTTCGCGCCGGCTACGAGTTCCCGGTCTACGACACGCTCAACATCGAGCTGTACGGCGAAGCGCGCTACGCGTTCAACGAGGGCGAGGGCTTCGTCGGCGGCGCCGGCATCGACTTCATCTCGCGCCCGACCGAGCAGTGGGAGTTCAAGCTCGGGCCGCGCACGACCTTCGCCGACTCGAACTACAACAGCACCTACTTCTCGGTGCGCCCGCTGGAATCGATCGCGTCCGGCGGGCGCCTCGCCGCCTATGATGCCGGCGGCGGCTTCAAGTCGGTCGGGGCGGCCGCCTCGGCGCGCTACGAGTTCCGCCCCGACTGGTTCCTCAACGCCAACGCCGCCTACGAGCGCATGGTCGGCGACGCCGCCGACTCGCCGATCGTCAAGGTCGGTTCGGAGGACCAGTTCTTCGCCGGGTTCGGCATCTCCAAGCGCTTCTCGATCGACCTGTTCTGATCACGGCGCCCGGTCGCGTCCTGTCACCCGCCCGGCCGTCCGGGCGGGTTTTTCGTGGCCGCGATCGGGGGCGGCGGATCGCCTTAACGGCCCGTCAGCCTTCGTTAACGCCCCGTTAAATCGCCGTATTTACTCTGCACGGCCACCCATGGGGACAGGCAGGGCGCACCCGTGCTTGCGGCTTTGGCAAGTTCAGCGCGCGTTCAGGCGCTGGGCCCCACGGGTTGCATGACATCGGCCTCGAACGGCGCCGGTCAAGACGAGGGGACAGTCGCGATGGCCGCGAGGCGCAAGGGCGAGCGAATCGAGCCGAGCTTCGGCGGATCGGGCGGTGGCGAGGACGAGATCCGCATCTCGCCCGACGACCGGGCCGTCGCCAGCACCGGCCGCCCGTCGCGCGGGCGCCAGATCGACGGCGAAGCGACGCGCCGGGTCAAGGACCTCGGATCGGGCGGTCGCGGCGGGCGTCGTGGCGCGGGCGGCGGGTCGGGCGGTGGCGGTGGCAACGACGAGGGCGGTCGCGGCTTCTTCGGCGGCCGGCCGCGGCGCCGGCGCTCCTTCGTCGGGCACCTCTTCCGCCTCTCCTTCCTGCTCGTCTTCTGGGGCGGCATCGCCGGCCTCGCGCTGATCGGCTACTTCGCGATCAAGCTGCCGCAGGAGGCCTGGGCGATCCCGGACCGGCCGCCCAACGTGAAGATCGTCTCGGTCTCGGGCGACCTCCTGGCCGACCGCGGCACGACCGGCGGCGAGGCCGTCGCGCTCGACCGCATCAGCCCCTACGTGCCGCAGGCGGTCATGGCGATCGAGGACCGGCGCTTCTATTCACACTGGGGCGTCGACCCGGTCGGCATCCTGCGCGCCTTCTCCGAGAACCTTGCGGCCGGCGACACCGTGCAGGGCGGCTCGACGCTGACGCAGCAGCTCGCCAAGAACATCTTCCTGACGCCGGACCAGACCCTCCAGCGCAAGATCCAGGAGGCGATCCTCTCCCTCTGGCTGGAGACCAAGTTCTCCAAGGACCAGATCCTGGAGATGTATCTCAACCGCGTCTACTTCGGCTCGGGCGCGACCGGCATCCAGGCGGCCGCGCGGCGCTACTTCGACAAGAACGCGGACGAGCTCAACCTCATCGAGTCGGCGACGCTCGCCGGCCTCCTGAAGGCGCCCTCGCGCCTGTCGCCGGCGCGCGACCCGGAGGCGGCGCGCGCGCGCGCCGGGGTCGTGCTGCAGGCCATGCTCGAGGAAGGCAAGATCACCAAGGCCGAGTTCGACGACGCGCTCGCCTCCAAGCCCACCAAGGCGAAGAGCTTCTGGACCGGCCCCGAGCACTACGCGGCCGACATGGTGATGCGCGACCTGCCGCTTCTCGTCGGCGGCGAGATCAAGGAGGACGTCGTGGTCGACACCACGATCGACCTCACGCTGGAGAAGGAAGCCCAGAAGGCGATCGCCGGCACGATCGACCGCGCGACGCAGAACGTCACGCAAGGGGCGCTCGTCTCGATCGACGGCACCGGCGCGATCCGCGCCATCGTCGGCGGGCGAGACTACGCCGCCTCGCAGTTCAACCGCGCCGTGGACGCCAAGCGCCAGCCGGGCTCGGCCTTCAAGCCCTTCGTCTACGAGACGGCGCTGGAATACGGCGTGCGGCCGGAGACGGTGATGAACGACGCGCCGGTCAAGATCGGCAACTGGTCGCCGTCCAACTACGACAACCGCTTCCGCGGTCCGGTGACGGTGGCGGACGCCCTGATGCGCTCGCTGAACACGATCGCCGCCCAGCTCACCGCGCAGGTCGGCCCCGCTGCGGTGATCGAGACGGCCAAGCGCATGGGCATCCAGTCGCCGCTCGTCGACAACGCCTCGCTGGCGCTCGGCACGTCGGAAGTCTCGCTTCTGGAGCTGACCGGCGCCTATGCGACATTCGCCAACGGCGGCTACCAGGCGACGCCGCACCTCGTGAACAAGGTGACGACGGTGTCCGGCAAGGTGCTCTACCAGCGCGACGACGCGGTGCCGCCGGTGATCGTCACCGCCGATATCGTCGGCATGATGAACGCGATGATGACGCGGGTCATCACCTCTGGCACCGGCCGGCGCGCCGCGCTGAAGGGCTGGCAGGCGGCCGGCAAGAGCGGCACCACGCAGGACTTCAAGGACGCCTGGTTCGTCGGCTTCACCGCCAACCTCACCACCGGCGTCTGGCTCGGCAACGACAACGGCAAGCCGATGCGCCAGGTGACCGGCGGTTCGCTGCCCGCGGACGCCTGGAAGGCGTTCATGACCGCCGCCCACGAGGGGCTGCCGGCGATGCCGCTGCCGGGCGACTACCGGATCGGCGAGCCCGGCAACCAGCCGATGGCATCGGGCTACGGCGACCGCATCATCGGCTACGACGCCGACGGCAACCCGGTCTACGAGAGCAACGAGTTGCCTGGGCCGGGCTTCGAGGGCGAGGCCTCGCAGCAGGCGACGGGCGACCTGCCGCCGGTGGCTGCGCCCGGCAGCGTCGTGCCCGGCCAGGACGGCTATGCCGAGCGGAGCCCGCGCCGCGAGCCACAATACGAGCCGCAGTACCGCTCGACGCCGGGCTATCGCGACCTGCCCACCGAGCCGGACTACGCGCGCCGACCGCCGCCGCGAGGCGAGGATCCTTATGGCGACGACGAGTACGGCGGTCCGCCGCCGGAATACGGCTACGGCGAGCCGGCCCGCATGCGCCCGCCGGCCGATATCGGTCCGCCGCGCACGGTGGGCCGCAACCAGCTGCCGCCCGATGCCGTGCTCGAAGGACCGGCGATCGCGGTGAGCCCCGACCAGCTGCCGCCCGACGCGGTGCTGGAGGGACCGGCTCCCGGCGGCCGAGCCAGCGACCGCTCGCTGTTCCGCGGCCTGTTCGGCGGATGACATGAAAAAGGGCCGCCGGCAGACGTGCCGGCGGCCCTTCCAATGTTCCGAAGTGTGCTGGCGTCAGGCCAGCCCTTCCTTCTTGGCCTCGTCGCGGGCGGTGCCGTAGGCGGCCTGCGCGACGGACGACACCTTCTGCGCGATCGTCTCGCCTTCGCCCGTCGGCTTCAGCCCCTTCGCCTCGGCTTCCGCGCTTCCCGCCTCGAAGGCCTTGGATGCGACCGTGCCGGCCTTGTCGAGCACGTCGCGCCCGGAATCGAGCGCTTGGTCGCGCAGCCGGTCGCGCGTTTGGCCGAGCCACTCGTCCTCGGTCCGCGTGGAGGGCAGCGCTGCGCCGATCGCCGCGCCAACCGCCAGGGCCACCGCGCCGAGCACCAGCGGCTCCTCATGCAGCGTATCGAGGAACGTGCGGCGCGCGCGCCGCCCGTAGTAGCTCGCGCTGTCGCCAGCATGCGACAGGCCGCGATAGGACGCTTCGCGCGCCCTGGCGGCAGCGTCGCGTGCGTCGTGCGACAGGCGCGAAGCGCTGTCGGAGGCGGAGGAGGCCGCATGCGAGATCGTATCGCCCGCCTTGCGGGCGGCATCACCGACGGCGCCCGCCGCGCTCGAGGCCGCCGAACCGACAGACGAGGCGGCGCCGGACACCGAGGACCCGATGCCCGAGGACGACGATCCGCTGCCGCCGGGATAGGGGCCGGAGGTCACGCCGCGCGTGCGATCCGCCTCGTAGCCGCTGTTGTAGCTCTCGAACCGGTTGTCACGGTCGTCGGCCGCCCAGCGGTCGGGGCTCCAGTCCCGATCGCCGCGGTCGAACGTGTCGTCGTATCTGTCGCGCAGGCGGCGGCCGGCGTCGCGCGCCGTGTCCTTGGCGCCCTGCCCCAGCATCAGCCAGGCGATGCCGGCGCCGACGAGGCCGAGTGCCAGCGGGTTGTCGCGCACCTGCCGGTTGAGGGTCCGCGCCATGTCGGCGCCCTGCCCTTCGCGCAGGTAGCCCATCGCCTCGTCGACGATCTGACCGGGCGACAGCTTGCCCTTCAGGCTTTCCAGCGTGGCGTCGAGGTTGGAGCGGCGCTCCTCGGCCTCGCGGGCGAGGCGATCGGTTTCCGTGCTCATCGCGTCTGCTCCTTCACGAGTTGGCCGTCCTTCTGCAACTGGCCGAGCGAGCGCTCGGGCGCGAGGTTCACGGCCTCAAGATTCTTCTTGCCGGCGGCGAGGAGAACGACGCCGATCACGGCGATCACGACGCCGACGAGAAGCGCTGCCCAGGCTGGATCCATGATCTTCCCAAGTGCCACCACGAGGGCCCCCGACAGGACGATCAGGGACACGAGGAGGCAGATCGCGCCGGCCACCAGCGAGCCGCCGGCCAGCTGGATCTGGGCGACCTTGTCGGAAATCTCCGCGCGGATAAGCTTGCCTTCGGTGCGAAAGAGCTCGGTGGTCTCGCGCAGGAGATCGCTGAGAAGGTCGGGGACCGAACGGCTTTGCTGCGGATCGACGCTCATGGACGCTCTCCCGTACCGGGGTTCGAGGAATGGGACAGGCCGGCCGTGTTGGATGAGCCGGATACGCCGGGCTGGTTGAGGGCGGAGGTCTGCGGCGCATCCTGCGGCGCGCGGTAGCCGGTCGCGTCGGCCTGCGACGAAGCGGCGGCGGTCGGGGTGGAGGTCAGACCGCTCGTCGCCGTTGAGCCCGACGCGCCCGGACGGTTCAGCGCGGCATCGGACGCCGACCCCCTGTCGTCGTGTCCCGACCGCTCGCCGAGCGGCGACGACGCGCCGGATCCGTACGAGTTGCCCTGAAAGCGGGAGCGGCTGTCGTCGCGGCGCCAGTCGTCGCCGGAGCGAGCGCCATGGCCGGTGTCCGAACCGAGCGGACCGGCATGGTCGCTCGATGCCCGAACGAAGCGTCCTAGGGCGACGCCGGCCAGCGCGGCTCCAAGGAGGAATGCCGTCGGCTGGCGCCGGGCGAAGTCGGCGACCGAACGGGTGATGTCCTGAACGCTCCGCCCATCAATCGCCTCGGCGGCCTGCTCCAGCCCGGACGCGGCCTGGCGGGCGAGGCCGGCGGCCATCGACTGGTCGCGCGCCCCGAGTTCCTCGGAGGCCTTGCGGATCGCGGCGGTGAAGTCGGACAGGCCGGAGGCGGCGGCCGCCTTGCCTTGCTCGACGCTGGCACTCGCGCGCTCGCGCATGCTGTCGCCGAGGCTCGCGCCCTCGCGGCGCAGCGTCTCGCCGGCGTGCGCCGCTGTGTCACGAATGGATTGGCCCTCGCGCCGGGCCGCGTCGGACAGGGTCTGGCGATCGGTCTCGGCTCGTGAGCCGGTCTGGAATGGATCGGACATGAGGTTCTCCCTACCTGAGGCCGAGGAACGACAGGATGGCGAGGACGACGACGATCAAGCCGATGAGGTAGATGATGCTGTTCATGGGCGGCCTCCTTTCGCGACGGCGATGGGGCGGCCGGGCAGGCATATGCGCCCCGACCGCTCAGGAAAGCCAACATTCACCCCGGCTGATGGTTTCTGCGACTTGCGGGTTAAACGGCTTAGCCACCTATGCTCCGTCGGCCCGCCGGGGGTCGGACGAAGCCGTGCGGTCGAGGTTCGAGACCGTCTTGCGCCCCCCAAAGCCCGTTCATATATAGCCCTCAGCCCGCCGGGGCGGCCGTTTTCGAGAGCCCCTCGGCGAACCGAAATCCCATCCAAGGTGCGGCCACGCGGAACGCCTCGATCGAGGGTCCGGGCCACACGCTCAATAAGGAGAGACAGACAATGGCGAAGGTGATCGGCATCGATCTCGGAACCACCAATTCCTGCGTCGCCGTTATGGACGGCAAGACCGCGAAGGTGATCGAGAACGCGGAAGGCGCGCGCACGACGCCTTCGATCGTCGCCTTCTCGAACGACGACGAGCGTCTCGTCGGCCAGCCGGCCAAGCGCCAGGCGGTGACGAACCCCGAGAACACGCTCTTCGCGGTGAAGCGCCTGATCGGCCGTCGCTACGACGACCCGACCGTCGCCAAGGACAAGGGCCTCGTCCCCTACAAGATCGTCAACGCCAACAACGGCGACGCCTGGGTCGAGGCGCACGGCGAGAAGTATTCGCCGAGCCAGGTCTCGGCCATGATCCTGCAGAAGATGAAGGAGACGGCGGAAGCCTATCTCGGCGAGAAGGTCGAGAAGGCCGTCATCACCGTTCCCGCCTACTTCAACGACGCCCAGCGCCAGGCGACCAAGGACGCCGGCAAGATCGCGGGCCTCGACGTCCTGCGCATCATCAACGAGCCGACGGCCGCGGCCCTTGCCTACGGCCTCGAGAAGAACGACGGCAAGACGATCGCGGTCTATGACCTTGGCGGCGGTACGTTCGACGTGTCGGTGCTCGAGATCGGCGACGGCGTCTTCGAGGTGAAATCGACCAACGGCGACACGTTCCTCGGCGGCGAGGACTTCGACATGCGCCTCGTCGACTACCTCGCGTCCGAGTTCAAGAAGGACCAGGGCATCGACCTGAAGAACGACAAGCTCGCCCTTCAGCGCCTGAAGGAAGCGGCCGAGAAGGCCAAGATCGAGCTGTCGTCCGCCTCGCAGACCGAGATCAACCTGCCGTTCATCACGGCGGACGCCTCCGGTCCGAAGCACCTGACGCTGAAGCTGACGCGCTCGAAGTTCGAGAGCCTCGTCGACGATCTCGTGCAGCGCACGGTCGGCCCGATGAAGGCCGCCCTCAAGGATGCCGGCCTCACCCAGTCCGACATCGACGAGGTGGTGCTGGTCGGCGGCATGACGCGCATGCCCAAGGTCCAGGAGGTCGTGAAGAACTTCTTCGGCAAGGAGCCGCACAAGGGCGTCAACCCGGACGAGGTCGTCGCCATGGGCGCTGCCATCCAGGCCGGCGTTCTCCAGGGCGACGTGAAGGACGTGCTCCTTCTCGACGTGACCCCGCTGTCGCTCGGCATCGAGACGCTCGGCGGCGTGTTCACGCGCCTCATCGACCGCAACACGACGATCCCGACCAAGAAGTCCCAAGTCTTCTCGACCGCCGAGGACGGCCAGAACGCCGTGACCATCCAGGTCTACCAGGGTGAGCGCGAGATGGCGGCCGACAACAAGTCGCTCGGCCGGTTCAACCTCGAGGGCATCCCGCCGGCACCGCGCGGCGTGCCGCAGATCGAGGTGACGTTCGACATCGACGCCAACGGCATCGTCAACGTGTCGGCCAAGGACAAGGGCACCAACAAGGAGCAGCGCATCACCATCCAGGCGTCGGGCGGCCTGTCGGACGCCGACATCGACAAGATGGTGAAGGAAGCCGAGGCCAATGCCGACGCCGACAAGAAGCGCCGCGCCGCGGTCGAGGCCAAGAACCAGGGCGAGAGCCTCGTCCACTCGGCCGAGAAGTCGCTCAAGGACTACGGCGACAAGGTGTCCGAGGCCGACCGCAAGGCGATCGAGGACGCGATCGCGGACCTGCGTGCCGAGCTCGACAAGGCCGACGCCGATGCCGACGCCATCAAGGCGAAGTCGGACAAGCTCGCCGAGGCCTCGATGAAGCTCGGTCAGGCCATGTACGAGGCGAGCCAGGCCGGCGAGGACGAGGTGGCCCAGCCGCATGCCTCGACCGCGCAGGGCGGTCGCGACGACGTGGTCGACGCGGACTTCGAGGAAGTGCAGGACGACGAGCGCAAGAAGTCGGCCTGATCGACCTCTCGAACGCTTCGAACGAAAGGCCCCGGCGGGATGCACCGCCGGGGCCTTTTTCATGCTGCCGTGCGGAACCTTTCGCCGTTTGGCGCCGCACAACGAAATTTTATAAGTCATCCTCCAGAGTCGTCGGCACCCGTCTCTGACATCTCGCCCCGAGGATGCCATGAAATCGCTGTCCAGTTCCCTGTCTGCCAAGCTGATCCTGGCTGCGGGAAGCGCGGTGACACTGGTCCTCGCAGGGGCCTTCACGCTGATCTCGATGAATTCGGCCGACCGGATCGAGGCGATGGCGCTGGACCGAGCGACCGCGGAGGCGCGCATCGTCGCCAACACGATCGGCATCGGCCTCGGTCAGGCGACGGCGGTGGGCAACGCGACGGCGGGTGCGATCGGCGCGATGCACGAGGCGGGCCTCAGGGATCGCGCCGCCTATGTCGCGCTTCTGAAGCCCGCGATCGGCTCCTACCCCAACCTCTTCGGCTCCTGGATGGCGGAAGCGCCGGGCGGCATCGACGGGACGAGCGATCCCGCGGCGGCCGGCTCCAACAAGGACGGCGCCTTCACCCCCTATTGGACCAAGGGCGCGAACGGCGGCGCCGAGTACAGCACCTTCACCGCGAAATACGACGCGGACTGGTACAAGGAGCCGGTGGCGCGCGGCAAAGGCTACCTGACCGCTCCCTATCTCTCCGAGACCGGCGTCCTCATGTCGTCGGCCGCCTATCCCGTCATGTCGGGCGGCAAGCTGATCGGCGTCGCGGGCATCGATGTCGGCATGCAGGAACTCGCCGCCTCGGTCTCGGCCCTGCAGCCCTTCAGCACCGGCCGGGTGTTTCTGGTCAGCGGCGACGGCAAGTGGCTGGTCGCGCCCGGTGCGGCCATGCGCACCAAGCCCTACGAGGACATCGGCGCAGCCGATCTCGCGAAGGCGGCCGCCGACGGCCAGCCGCGCGTTCTCGGAACGCTGGCCGACGGCACGACCCGCGTCGCCCTGCCGTTCCAGGTGCCGGGCTTCGATCTCACCTGGGCGACGCTGGTCGATGTTCCCGAAGCGGTCGTCGCCGGCCCAGTTCGCGAGGAGCGCCTTCTTCTGATCGGCGGCGGTCTTCTCGTCGTCGCCATCTCGCTCGGCGTCCTGGCCATGGCCTCGCACCGCGTGGTGCGCCGTCCGCTGCAGCGGCTCTTGGCGGGTGTCGAGGCTCTCAGCGCCGGCGACTACACGCGGCCCGTCGAGGGACAGGGCAGCCGCGACGAGGCGGGCGCGCTGGCGACTGCGCTCGAAGGCTTTCGCCACGAACTCGCCTCCGGCCGTCAGGCCGAGGCCGTCGCCGCGCAGGAGCGCGTGCGGGCCGAGACGACGCGCCGCGAGGGCGAGGAAGAACGTGCCCGCGCCGCGGCCGAGCAGGCCGATGTCGTGCGGCTCGTCGGCAGCGGCCTTGCCCGGCTGTCGGCCGGCGACCTGACCTGCCGCCTGTCGGGCCAGATCGGCGGCTCCTATGCCAAGCTCGCCGCCGATTTCGACGCGGCGGTCGGCCAGCTCCAGTCGACGATGCGGACAGTCTCCGGCATCGTCACCAGCATCGACGGCGGCACCGGCGAGATCAGCGCGGCCGCGCAGGAGATGGCGCGCCGGATCGAGGGCCAGGCGGCGAGCCTCGAGGAGACCTCGGCCGCGCTCGCCGACATCACGCTGCGCGTCAACGAGAGCGCGGGTCACGCCGTATCGGCATCCACGACGGTGAAGGGCGCCTGCGCCGCCGCGCAGGCCTCCGACGAGATCGTCACGCAGGCGATCGACGCCATGCGCGCGATCGAGGACTCCTCGTCGCGCATCGCCAAGATCATCGGCGTGATCGACGAGATCACCTTCCAGACCAACCTCCTCGCCCTCAATGCCGGTGTCGAGGCGGCGCGCGCCGGCGAGGCGGGACGCGGGTTCGCGGTGGTGGCGCAGGAGGTGCGCGGGCTCGCCCAGCGCTCGGCCGAGGCTGCCAAGGAGATCAAGGACCTCATCGCCCGCGCCTCGCACGAGGTCGAGGTCGGCGTGACCTTCGTCGAGCGGGCCGGCGCCTCGCTCCAGGGCATCGCCGCCAAGGTCCTGGAGATCGACGGCAAGGTCACGGCCATCGCGCAAGGGGCGGCCGAGCAGTCGACCGGCATCCGCGAGATCAACACGGCCGTCTCCCATATCGACCAGATCACCCAGCAGAACGCGGCGATGCTGGAAGAGGCGGCAGCCTCCAGCCAGGCGCTGCGGGGCGAGGCCGGAGATCTGCGCGATCTCGTCGCGCAGTTCGAGATCGGCGAGGAGGGGCCCCGCGCCTTCCACGGTCACGCGCCGGCCCGCCGGGCCGCCTGAACCAAGGCCGAGGGGCTCCCGCCCCCGTTCCGCCCCCCTGCCCCGCGTCGTCCTGGGACGAGCGGGGCTTTGCCGTCGCCCTGCCGCAGCGAGACCTGCCGATGCACTACCGGATCTTCGACTGCTGGCGCTTCTCCGCCGCGATCCTGGTGATGACCTATCACTTCATGTTCTTCGCGCCGGGCACGCACGCCGCGATCGCGACCGACGCCCTGCATCATCTCCTGCCGCTTCTCGACGCCTTCTTCATGATCTCCGGCTTCGTGATCGCCGCACGCTATGCGCCGCGCATGAACACGATGGGCGACTACCGACGCTTCCTGCGCCGGCGTCTCGCGCGCCTCTATCCCCTCCACTTCCTGACGCTTCTGTTCTTCGGCTCGATCGGCGCGGCCGGCGCGCTCGGCCTCGTCACGCTGCACGACCTGCCGCGCTGGAACATGGCGGACCTGCCGCTGCATGTCCTCGCGGTCCACGCCTGGGGCACGACGGACCGGCTTACCTTCAACTATCCGAGCTGGTCGGTCAGCGCCGAGTTCTTCTGCTACCTCCTGTTTCCGGCGGTCGTTCTCGTCTGGCGGCGCGCTGGCATCGCGGGCCTCGCCTTCCTCCTGTTCGGCTGGATCGCGGTGCTCGAGGTCTGGAGCTATGCCGGCGTCTTTCCGAGTGGGCACTGGACGAATGCCGACACGTTCGGCGCCTACCGCGCCTTTGCCGACTTCACGGCGGGCGCGCTCGCCGCCGCCCTCGTTGCGCGGCGCGCGCTCGCCGTCACCTCGCACATGCCGGGACTGCTTGCGCTCGCCGCCGCGCTCCTCACCATGGCGATCCCCGCGTTCGTCCACCTGACGCTCGCGCTCCTCTTCCTCGCCATCCTCCTGATCGGCCTGTCGGAGGGCGCGCGGCCCCGCTCCACCGAGCGGCTGGAGCCGGCGATGCCGCTCCTGCGCCTGTCCTTCGGCATCTACATCCTCCACGCGGCCTGCGAGATCGTGCTCCTGTCCTTCCTCTGGAAGCGGATCTTGGAGCCGCAGGAGATCATGAGCTTCTACGCCTTCCTGCCGGTCCCGATGCTGGCGACGATCGCGCTCGCCTTCCTGTCAGCGCGCTTCGTCGAGGGACCGCTCGGGCGCCGGCTGGCGGGTGAGCGTGGCGCGAAGCCCCGGCCGCCGACGCTCGCCTCGGCCTGAGGCCGCGACGGGTCCGCGCAAGCTCCATCCGCTTTTGCTGATCGCTGTCCTATGGTAACGCGGGCCCTCCACGCCTACATCGGGCCCGCGACGGAACTTCGCTGGACTTTCCGTCTCCACGTCATGACTGCACCGGACGGCTGGTCCGATGCGCACGAGAACGGTGATACGCTTGTCCGTGAAGGTCGATTACTACGAGATGCTCGGCGTCGTGAAGGGTTGCGACGACAAGACCCTGAAGGCCGCGTTCCGCAAGCTCGCCATGCAGTATCACCCGGACAAGAACCCGGGCGACGCCGCGGCTGAACTGAAGTTCAAGGAGATCGGCGAGGCCTACGAGGTCCTGAAGGATCCGCAGAAGCGCGCTGCCTACGACCGGTTCGGCCATGCCGTGTTCCAGAACGGCGGCGGTGCGGGCCGGGGCGACTTCGCCTCCTCGATGGCCGACATCTTCGACGACATCTTCGGCGAGATGATGGGCGGGCGCGGCGGCGCCGGCGGACGACGCCAGGGCGGCCAGTCGGGGCGTGAGCGCGGTTCCGACCTTCGCTACAACATGGAAATCAGCCTCGAGGAGGCTTTCACCGGCAAGACTGCCGAGATCGGTGTGCCGACCACCATCCAGTGCGACCAGTGCCACGGCACGGGCGCCAAGACGGGAACGGCGCCGAAAGCCTGCCCGACCTGCGGCGGTGTCGGGCGCGTGCGTGCTGCGCAAGGCTTCTTCTCGATCGAGCGCACCTGTCCCACCTGCCAGGGTCGCGGCGAGATCATCGCCGACCCCTGCGGCAAGTGCGGCGGCGACGGGCGCCTGCCGGAGGAGCGCAACCTCTCGGTCAACATCCCGGCCGGCATCGAGGACGGCACGCGCATCCGGCTGGCCGGCGAGGGCGAGGCGGGCCTGCGCGGCGGACCGGCGGGCGATCTCTACATCTTCCTGTCGGTGAAGCCGCACGAGTTCTTCCAGCGCGACGGCGCCGACCTCTTCTGCAAGGTGCCGATCTCGATGACGACGGCGGCGCTCGGCGGCTCGTTCGAGGTCACGACGCTCGACGGCGCCAAATCCCGCGTCAAGGTTCCCGAGGGCACGCAGTACGGCAAGCAGTTCCGCGTCAAGGGCAAGGGCATGCCGGTGCTTCGCTCGACGCAGACCGGCGATCTCTTCATCCAGATCTCGATCGAGACGCCCCAGAGCCTGTCGCGCCGCCAGCGCGAGCTCCTGCAGGAGTTCGAGGACATCTCCTCCTCCGAGAACTCGCCGCAGTCGACGGGCTTCTTCTCCCGGATGAAGGAATTCTTCGAGGGCCTCAGCGACTGAGGCAGCCGGACAGGGCGGCATCGGGGAGGATGTTGTGGACGTGGACGAGCATCCTTTGCGGCGTCAGGCCGACGCGGCCTTCATCCGCAGCTGGCTGAAGAGCCCGCTAAAGATGGGCGCGGTCTCGCCCTCCTCGCGTGCGCTCGGCCGCCGCATGGCCGAGGCCGTGCCGGACGAGCCGGCGGATGGGATCGTGGTCGAGCTCGGCCCCGGCACCGGCGTCGTCACCGGCTGCCTCCTGGAAGCTGGGATCGAACCGGAGCGCCTCGTCTGCCTCGAATACTCGCCGGAGTTCTGCACGCTCCTGCGCGCCCGCTTCCCGCGCGTCCACGTCCTGCAGGGCGACGCCTACGAGCCGCCCGCCGCCCTCGCCCGGCTGCTCGACGAGCGCCCCTTGCGCGCCGTGGTCTCCTCGCTGCCGCTGATGACGAGGGCCGAGCCCGAGCGGGCGCGCGCGATCGCCCGCTATCTCGACCTCCTGCCGCCGGGCGCGCCCTTCATCCAGTTCTCCTACGCCTTCGCGCCGCCGGTCCGCGCCGAGCGCATCGACGCCGGCTCGACCGTGTCGCCCTGGATCAAGCGCAACCTGCCGCCGGCCCGCGTCATCACCTATCGGCGAGATCGGGACACGGCGCGCGATCGCGCTTTGCCGACCTTCGTCGCAATGCCAAAATGACCTGCTAGGCATCGACGTCGAAGCGGCCCGGCGGGCCGCGCGCGAGACGGGAGAGCACGATGGACGCACGCACGGGACAGGACGCGGCACGCGAACGGCGCCGGGATCTGGCGCGGTTCTTCGGAACCTGGGTCCGCAATCCGATCAAGATGGGCGCGGTCGCGCCCTCCTCGGCGCATTACTGCGCGACGATGGTCGCCTCGGCGACGACCGGCATCGACGGCCCGATCCTCGAACTCGGGCCCGGCCTCGGCTGCGTCACGCGCGCGCTTCTGGACGCAGGCGTCGATCCTGGCCGCATCACCTCCATCGAATACGACGCCGAGTTCGCCCGCACCCTCAAGGAGCGCTTCCCGGCCGTGAACGTCATCCGCGGCGACGGGTTCGATCTCGATGCGACGCTCAATGACGGCGGGGCGACGAAGTTCGCGGCGATCCTCTTTGCGATCCCGATCGTGAAGTTCCCGCAGGCCGAGCGCCAGGCGCTGTTCTCGCGCTATTTCGAGCGCCTGCGGCCGGGCGGCAACCTGACCCAACTCTCCTATCTCTGGAAGCCACCGGTGAAGGCGGTGCCGGGCCTCTTCGACGTGTCCTCCTCCGACATCGTCTGGGACAACATCCCGCCGGCCCGCGTCTGGATCTACAGCCAGGCCGGGGCGCGTCCGCTGCATTGATCCCGCGCATCCTCGTCCTCACCGGCGACACTGCGCCGGGCTCCCCTTCGGCCCGCCTCGCGCTGGAAGCGACGCGGGCCCTGTCCCTGACGGACGTCGCGCTGACGGGCGCGAGCCTCGCCGACTATCCCCTCCCCTTCTTCGAGGGGCCGGGCGGCGGCGAGGCGCCGCAGAACGCCAGGCTGCTCGCCCAGCGGCTGGCGCTGCAGGACGGGCTCCTGATCGCTCTTCCCGAAATCAACGCCGGCCCGCCAGCCACCCTGAAGAACGCGCTCGACTGGGTGGCGGCGGCAGCCGACATGGACCGGGCGGCGCGCCCGCCCTTCGCCCGGCTCGTCGTGGCGCTGGCCTCGGCAGGCTCCGGGCGCGAGGACGGACGGTCGGCGCTCTGGCAGATGCGGGCAACGCTGGCCGCCCTCGGTGCCGAGGTGCTGACCGCCGAGTTCCGGCTATCGGCCGCCGAAGCCGCGTTCGACGCAAAGGGCCGCCTCGCCGAGGCCGGTGACCGCGCCCGGCTCGACGATCTCGTCGACCGCCTGCTCGACACGTCCCGCGCGCTCGGCCGGCAGGGCGCCTGAGCGGAACCTTAACCCGAGGGGAACGTTCGGCGGCTATTCATCGCCGAGGAGTTTCCGGATGTCGCGTGCAGGCCTAACCCAATCCGGAGACCTCGAGCGCGACGTCCAGCGCCACCTGCACAGCCACTGGAAGGGCTACACAGTGCAGGCGGTGCTGATGATCGCAGCCGGCGCGCTCGCGATCCTCGTGCCGTTTGCCGCGACCCTCGCCTCGACGCTGTTCTTCGGCTGGCTCTTGGTGATCCTCGGGATCGTCGGGCTCGTCGCCACGGTCCGCGCCGGCCGCGAGTTCGGCGGGCGGGGCACCGGGCTTCTGATCGGCGTCGTGACGCTGCTCCTCGGCATCCTGATCCTCGCCGATCCCTTCGCGGGGGCCGTCGCGCTCACCACGCTTCTCGCGGTCTACTTCCTGCTCCTTGGCCTTGCGACCTTCGCCATGGCCAATGCGTTCCGCGTGTCGGGCGGCCAGTTCTGGCTGCTGGCGCTGGCCGGCATCATCAATATCGGCCTCGCGCTCTTCCTCGTCATCGGCCTTCCCGGCACCGCGATCTGGGCGATCGGCCTGTTCCTCGGCATCTCGCTGATCAGCTCGGGCACCAGCCTCCTCTTCGCGGCGCTGCGGGCGCGATAGCGCCGGCCGGGGTCAGACGTGCTGGCCGCCGTTGATGTGGATCTCGGCGCCGTTGACGTAGGACGCCTGTCCCGAACACAGGAAGTAGATGATGTCGGCGACCTCGGAGGTCTTTCCGAGCCGCCGCATGGGAATCTGTTCGACGATCTTCTCGGTGCCCGGCGACAGGATCGCGGTGTCGATCTCACCCGGCGCGATGGCGTTGACGCGGATGCCGTCCGGCCCGAAATCGGCCGCCATCTCGCGCGTCAGGGAGGCGAGCGCGGCCTTCGACGTCGCATAGGCCGTTCCGGCGAACGGGTGGACACGGCTGCCGACGATGGAAGTGACGTTGACGATCGCGCCGTTCGCGCTCGCCAGTTCCTGGTGAAGGCCGCGCGCCAGCATGATGGGCGCGAAGAAGTTCACCTGAAAGACGTCTCGCCAGACATGCATCGGGGTGCGGATCGAATCCATCCGCGCGCCCTTGCCCGCCTTCGGGCTGATCGCCGCGTTGTTGACGAGCGCCTGCAGCTTGCCGCCGTTCGCCTGCAGCCGCTGGCGGATCTCGGACACGGCATAGCCGACGTCCTCGGGGTCCGACAGGTCCACCTTGATGTGATCCTCGGGGCCGGCCGGCCACGGGCAGTCGGCGGCGAAATCCTGGCGCGAGCAGGTGATAACGCGCCAGCCCTCGCGCGAGAAGCGCTTCACCGTGGCATGGCCGATGCCGCGCGATGCACCGGTCAGCACCAGCGTCGGACGGGCGTCGGCGGGGGTGGCGGCATCGGACATCGTGTCACTCGCGAAGGCTGCGCCGTCCGGGATCTGGCGGCGGATCGGATCATCCTTTAACCGATCCGCGCCAAGCGTGCGAACCATCATTGCGCGGCGAGTGTTTCAGCCGGCAAGGCATCGGGAAGGCAACTTGAGCGATGAGCGGCAAACCGGGATCCCACACCTTTCACCGCGCCTTCATCCGCGGCATGCGCGCCCGGCCGCGCCTCCTGATCGCAGCGGGCGTCGCGGTCGCGCTCGCACTTCTCAGCCCCCGCTCGCTCGACCTGTCGACGCGCATCCTGATCGGCTGGGATGCCGGCGTCCTGTTCTACCTCGCCGTGATCGCCCGCATGATGGTGAAGTCCGAGGATGCCGGCGACCTGCGCCGCCGCGCCCGCCGGCAGGACGAGGGGCGGCGCGCGATCCTTCTTCTCACAGGCCTTGCGATCGCTGCCAGCTTCGGCGCCATCGCCGCCGAACTGCACGGCATCGGCGACCACGACCCCAACCCCTGGCGCCTGACGCTTGCCGGCTTCACGATTCTCCTGTCGTGGGTCGTGACGCAGGTGATGATGGCGCTGCACTATGCCGGCGAGTTCTATGGCCGGCCGAATGCCGAGGGTGGCCTCGACTTTCCCGGCGGCGACAAGACGCCGGGCTACGGCGACTTCCTCTATTTCGCCTTCACCATGGGCGCCGCCTGCCAGACCTCGGACGTCGAGGTGACCACCAAGGGCATGCGTGAGCTCGTGCTCGCCCACACGATCCTCGCCTTCCTGTTCAACACGACCGTGCTGGCGCTGGCCGTCAACGTCGGCGCCAGCGTGATCTGACGCGGCCGCTGGACAAGGCGTCGGCGGCTCGGGCAAGACGAGCCATGCGTGCGAGCCTGCCCCGCCTCCCCGTCTCCGACGTCCTTCCCGACCTCAGCGAAGCGCTCGGGGACCAGGGCGCCGCCGTGCTCGTGGCGCCGCCTGGCGCGGGCAAGACGACGCTGGTGCCGCTGCATCTTCTCGGTGACATTGCCACAGGGCGGATTATCCTCGTCGAACCCCGGCGCCTCGCCGCCCGCGCCGCCGCCACGCGCATGGCCGATCTTCTCGGCGAAGCACCCGGCGCGACGGTCGGCTGGCGGATGCGCCTCGACACCCGCGTCTCGGCCTCGACGCGCATCGAGGTGGTGACCGAGGGCGTCGCGACGCGCATGATCCTGTCCGACCCCGAACTGTCCGGCGTCGCGGCGATCCTCTTCGACGAGTTTCACGAGCGCTCGCTCGACGGCGACTTCGCGCTGGCGCTCGCGCTTGACATTCGCGAGGCGTTGCGGCCGGACCTGAAGCTCCTCATCATGTCGGCGACGCTCGACGGCGCACGCGTCGCGACGCTTCTCGGCGATGCGCCCGTGATCGAGAGCGAGGGCCGCGCCTTTCCGGTGACGATCCGCCATCGCGACCGCGCCCCGGGCGAAGCCGTGGAGGACGCCGTCGCCGCGGCCGTCCGCGAGGAGCTCCGCGCAGGCTCCGGCTCGATCCTCGCCTTCCTGCCCGGCCAGCGCGAGATCGAACGCACGCTGGAGCGGCTGGAGGGCCGGGTGGCCGCCGACGTGATCCTCGCCCCGCTCTACGGCCGGCTGGAAGGGGCGGCGCAGGACCTCGCCATTCGCCCGGCGCCGGCCGGCCGTCGCAAGGTCGTGCTTGCCACCACGATCGCGGAAACCTCGATCACCATCGACGGCGTGACGACGGTGGTCGATTCCGGCCTCAAGCGCGCCCCGGTCTTCGAACCGGCGACGGGGCTGCAGCGTCTGGAGACCGTGCGCGTGTCGCGCGCCTCGGCCGACCAGCGGGCAGGCCGCGCGGGGAGAACGGCGCCCGGCGAGGCGATCCGCCTGTGGCGCGCCGAGCAGACCGCGGCGCTCGACGCCTTCGACCGGCCGGAAATCCTGGTCAGCGACCTCTCCGCACTGGTGCTCGACGCCCTCGCCTTCGGTGTCTCCGATCCCGCCTCGCTGCGCTTCCTCGATCCGCCGCCCGGCCTGGCCATCGCGGAAGCGCGCGCGCTCCTGCGCGACCTCGGCGCGCTGGACGAGACCGGCCGGATGACCGCGACCGGCGAGGCGATGCGCGCGCTGCCGCTGGCGCCCCGCCTCGCGCGCATGGTGGTGGGCGCCGCCCCCGGCGAGCCCCGGCGCATCGCGGCGCGCCTTGCCGTCCTCCTGAGCGAACCCGGCCTCGGCGGCCCCTCCGTGGACCTTGCCGAGCGCCTACGCCTGTGGCGGGCCGATCGCTCGCCCCGTGCCCGCGCGGCCGAGGGGCTCGCCGGCCGGATCGCCGGCATGGCGCCGTCCGATCTCGGCGACCATCTGGACGACGACGATCCCGGCGCGCTCCTGTCGCTCGCCTATCCCGACCGCGTGGCGCTGGCGCGCGGCGCGCCCGGCAGCTTCCTCCTGTCGAACGGGCGCGGGGGGACGCTGGAACGGGAGCATGCCCTATCGCGCGAGCCGGCGCTCGTGGTCGCCGACCTCCAGGGCGTTTCGACCGGCGCCGCGCAGCGCACGGGCCGCATCCGCAGCGCCGCGGCGATCGACAAGGCGCGCCTCGACGCGCTACTCGTGGCCCGGATCGTCGAGGAGGACACGCTTCAGTTCGATCCGGCGAGCCGTTCGGTGCGGGCGCGCCGCGTGCGCCGCCTCGGCCGCGCGGTCCTTGCCGAAGCGCCGTTGCCGACGCCTGCCGGAGAGGCGACGGGACGCGCGCTGATGGCGGGCCTTCGCGACATCGGTCTAGCGCGCCTGCCCTGGGGCAAGGACGGCGAGCGGCTTCTGGCGCGGCTGCGCTTCCTCCATCCGGCCTACGGCGCCGAGTCGGGCTGGCCCGCGTTCACGGACGAGGCGCTGCTGGCCGACCTCGAAGGCTGGCTCCTGCCCTTCGTGCCGGGTGTCTCAACCCTTGCGCAGATCGGCGAGGGAGCGCTGCGCGAGGCGCTCCTCGCCCGCCTGCCGCCCGGCGAGGCGCGGCGGCTCGACGACCTCGCCCCCTCGCACTTCACCGCGCCGACCGGTTCGCACCTGCCGATCCGCTATGAGGCGGAGGGGCCGGTGCTCGCGGTGCGCGTCCAGGAACTCTTCGGCCTGTCGCGGCATCCGGCGATCGCGGGCGGGCACCTACCACTGATCCTCGAGCTCCTGTCGCCGGCGCACCGGCCGATCCAGATCACGCGCGACCTGCCGGGCTTCTGGAAGGGCTCCTGGGCCGACGTGCGCGCGGACCTTCGCGGCCGCTACCCGCGCCATCCCTGGCCTGAGGACCCGACCACGGCGCCCGCCACCAACCGGGCAAAGCCGCGCGGCTGACACGGCAGCGCTGTGCTGCCGCGCCGCACCTGTGCGGATGCGGGACGGCACCTAATTCGCTTGTCATGATGACCATCGCCAAGGGCCTCGACCTCGACGCCGACCTGCCGCCCGAACGCCGCCTGTCGCGCGAAGGGCAGCGCGTACGTCTCGCCACGCTGACGCGTCTGCGCTGGCTGTCGATCGCCGGCCAGTCGGCGGCCTGCGTCTTCGTCGCCTGGGGCCTCTGGTACCCCTATCCCGTCTGGGCCTGTTTTCTCCTGATCGGCGTGTCGGTGGCGCTCAACGTCTGGCTGTCCACCCGCTACTCCAAGGCCGAGCGCCTGTCGGAGCGGCGGACCTCGCTGATCCTCGTCTTCGACGTCGTGCAGCCGACGGGCCTCCTGTTCCTGACCGGCGGCATCCAGAACCCGTTCGCGGTCTTCCTGGTGGTTCCCGCGATGATCGCGGCGGCAACGCAGCCGGCCCGCATCGCGGTCGGGATCGGCGTCCTCGCGGTCCTGTGCGCCACCGCGATCGCCTTCCTCCACCATCCGATCCCCTGGCCGGCCGGCCACAGCCTGCAGCTGCCCTTCCCCTATCTCGGCGGCATGTGGTTCGCGCTGGTCACGACGCTGATCTTCTCGACCTTCTACATCTACCGCGTGGCGGCCGAGAGCCGCGCGCTGTCGGACGCGCTCGCGGCAACCGAACTCATGCTCCAGCGCGAGCAGCACCTGTCGGCGCTCGACGGGCTGGCGGCCGCCGCCGCCCACGAGCTCGGCACGCCGCTCGCCACGATCGCGCTCGTCGCCAAGGAGATGCGCCGCGCGGCCCCCGACGACGCCACCTTGCGCGAGGACATCGAGCTTCTCGTCAGCCAGTCGGACCGCTGCCGTGCCATTCTCGGGCAGCTCGCGAGCCTGTCGTCGACGTCCGAGGAGCATCTGGCCAAGATGCCCCTGTCTTCGCTGATCGAGGAGGCCGTCGCCCCGCACCGCGATTTCGGCGTCGACATCCGCGTGCGGGTGCAGGAGGCATCCGGCCCCGAACCGGTGATGCGGCGCAATGCCGGCGTGATCTACGGTCTCGGAAACCTCATCGAGAACGCGGTGGATTTTGCGAGCGGCGAGGTCGAGATCGGCCTGTCCTGGAACAGCGGCCGCATCGCGATCGAGATCTGCGACGACGGTCCCGGCTACCCGCCCGACGTCCTGAAGCGGATCGGCGATCCCTACATGTCGGTGCGCGACGCCGAGCAGCGCCAGTCGGGCGGCGGACTCGGCCTCGGCCTGTTCATCGCCAAGACGCTGATCGAGCGCTCGGGCGCGCGCATCCGCTTCGAGAACCGCAGCGAGGCGCAGGGCTCGGGCGCCCGTATCACGGTGTCGTGGCCGGTCGAGAGCTTCGGGCGCCTGACGATCGAACCCGTCGGCGAGACCGATCGCGAAGAAGAGGCGTTCGACCTGCCGCCACAGTTGGCCTGACACCCTTTTTGGCAAGATTTGCGCGACCGATCGTCTCGCACGCCAGTTGATAAGCCGCCCGGACGACGTATCTTTCCTGTCAAGGAAGGAACGATCTCATGGCGACAGATCAGATGGCTGCCCCGCAGGCGGGCGACGACAAGACGATGCTTCTCGTGGACGACGACCGTCCGTTCGTCGGGCGTCTCGCCCGCGCGATGGAACAACGCGGATTCGAGGTCCGCACCGCTGAAACCGTGTCCGAAGGCTTGGCCGCGCTGAAGACCGGCGCCCCGGCCTATGCCGTGGTGGACCTGCGTCTCGGGCTCGGCAACGGGCTCGACGTGATCGAGGCGTTGCGACGCCAGCGGCCGGGCGCGCGCGCCGTGGTGCTGACCGGCTACGGCAACATCGCAACCGCGGTGAACGCGGTGAAGCTCGGGGCGATCGACTATCTCGCCAAGCCCGCGGACGCCGACGAGGTGATCGCCGCGCTGACGCGGGATCCCGAAATCAAGGCCGAGCCGCCCGAGAATCCGATGTCGGCCGACCGGATCCGCTGGGAGCACATCCAGCGCATCTACGAGATGTGCGACCGCAACGTGTCGGAAACGGCGCGCCGCCTGTCGATGCACCGCCGCACGCTGCAGCGCATCCTCGCCAAGCGCGCGCCGCGCTGAGGCGCGTTTAGTCGGCGGCGTCGCCGGTCATGTAGGGATTGGCGACCCACTCCGCCTGGAGTAGCCGGTCGGAGGCGAGGCGCGCGAAGCGCAGCGTCAGCGCCTTGCGGGTGGCCGACGCCATCCGCGTTTCCGGCGCCTCGCGCAGGATTTCGGCGCCGTAGCCGTCCGACAGGATCAGCCCGCAGTCCTCCGGGAAGATGTCGACCGGCACGCCCGGATGCGTCGCGAAATACAGTCGGTCGCAATGCAGCCGGTAGTCCGGCCACTTGCGATCAACCCGGAAGTCCTCGATCGAGGACTTGATCTCGACGATCGAGAACTCCCCCTTTTCCGACAGACAGAGAAGATCGGCACGCCGGCCCGACACGAGCGGGATTTCGGGCAGGACCGACACGCGCATCTGGATCATCAGGCGCTGGACGCCGCGACGCACCAGCATGGCCCGTTCGGACTGGCGGCCGTCGACGAGAGGATCGCGGCGGAAGGGAGAAACGATCGGCATGGCTGCCGGAGTAGCGGGGAAAGCGGAGCCGAATCAAGGGGTGCGGCGAAACGAATCGGAAACACTCGCCCAGCGCGGCCGGCTCTCAGAGCGCAGGTCGTGCCACGCGGGCTCCCTCGTTCGGCACCTCTTCGAGCACCGGCCAGCCGCAGGGCTCGTCCCTTTCGTCCATCAGGTCGGCCAGCGCGCGGCGGAGGCTGTGGAGTTCGAGGATCTTGCGATCGATCTCGACCGCACGCCGCTCCGCCAGCCGTCGCGCCTCGTCACGACGGGCGCCCGGCGCATAGGCGGCGAGGAGCCGGCGGGTTTCCGACACGTCGAACCCGAGCGAGAGCGAACGCTGCAGGAACCGCAGGATATGCACGTCCCGATCGCAATAGTCGCGGTAGCCGTTGGGCGCGCGCGCCGGCGACACGAGACCGAGGTCCTCGTAGTTGCGGATCGTCTTGGGCGGCAGGCCCGAACGACGTGCAGCTTCGCCGATATTCATCCGAAGTCCCCGGTTTTGCTCGAACTTCGCCCCGTCAACCTGAAGTGGAACGGGTCTCCCCCGCGTCAACTGTTGTGGTGCGGCAACAAGGACAATCTTAACCATACTAGGGTCTACTGACCGCGTTGCCAGGCGACTCGCCGCGGCGTACCAGAGGGTGGCCTCCGATGGGGGACTGCCTGTCCTGGGAGCCCGTCATGCCTGGCCGTCATGCCCTCGCAGTCGCACCGGACGCTCCATGAAGACCCGCTCGAACACCCTCCTTCTCGGCGTCGCGCTCGCCGCCCTCGCCACGCTCGGCGCCTGCACCACGCAGACCCAGCAGCGCGCCTCGCTCAATCCGGCCCCGGTGCCGATGGCGCAGGCCTACGTGGCACCGGCCGAGACGATCGTCTCCGGCGGTCCGCTCGGCCCGGTCGAACTGACGGCCTATGCCGCGATGGAGGACGGCGGTTTCAAGCTGCCCGCCATCCCGATCTCCAAGGTGGACGAGAAATATCGCCGCCAGCGCGTGTTCTACGCGAGCGAGGGCATGGAGCCGGGCACCGTCGTGGTGGATACGGCCAACCACTTCCTCTACGTCGTCGAGCCCCGCGGCACCGCGATGCGCTACGGCATCGGCGTCGGCAAGGCCGGCTTCTCCTGGGCCGGCGAGGCCGACATCAAGGACAAGCAGCACTGGCCGAAGTGGTTTCCGCCGGCCGAGATGATCGCGCGTCGCCCCGAACTCAAGCCCTACGGCAACGAGGTCGGCATGGAGCCGGGCCTGATGAACCCGCTCGGCGCCCGCGCGCTCTATCTCTATCAGGGCAACAAGGACACGCTCTACCGCCTGCATGGCACGCCGGAGTGGTGGTCGATCGGCAAGTCGGTCTCGTCGGGCTGCATCCGCCTGATGAACCAGGACATCGTGGATCTCTACGAGCGCGTTCCGATGAACGCCCGCGTCGTGGTGCTCCAGGGCAAGGAACGCCTAGCCGAACGCCGCATGAAGGCTCCGCAGAGCTAATCTAAGTTTCACGGCGGGGGACGCCGTGGGCCGGGCGCTTCGGGGGAAGTGCCCGGCCCTTTTTCATGGGCGGCGGACCGGATCAGATGCGCTGCCGGTAGTCCGAGGTCCTGCGGGCCCGGCGGGCCGAAGTCCTTCGGACTCGGCGGGGTAACGGATGGCCGCGAGGAGGCAGAGCGTCAGCGTTGCCGCGTTGAGGACGTGCCAGAGGAAATGCGTGCCGAGCGGATGGGCATCGCAGAGCGGCGCATCCAGCGTGCGGAAGGTCAGCGACAGGACGAAGACGGCAGCGGCCCCGAGCAGCCACCGGCCGGCGCCGTGGCGCCGGGCAAGGAGCACGCCGCCGATGCCGCCGAGTGCCAGCAAGGCCGGCAGGTAGGAGGCGGAGGAGCCGAGGACGGGTCCGGCCATTCGCTCGACGACCTGCGCCGCGACGGCAAATCCGATCGTGCCCGTGACGGCCAGCGCCGGTCGAAGACCGACGAAGCGGAACAGCGCGAGCGCGAAGAAGCCGTAGATGAAGACGGCGATCGGGATGACGTCGGCGAGAAGCGACCAGCCGTTGGCGAGCGTGTGGAAGAGGAACGAGCCGAGCCCGATCACCGCGACGAGGAGGATGAAGGCGAGCGTGACGCCGTCGCGACGGGACGCCCGTCGCCACGCCTGCCACGCGACTGCCGCGCCAAGGAGGAAGGCGAGGTTGGTCGCGGCGTTCAGGGGCTCGGCCCAGACGCCCGGCCCGAGCCGTTCGCAATAGGCGTCGATCGGCGCGAACCAGTCCATCTCGCCTCCCCTTGGCCGACGCAGGCGAACGGGCGCCGGGCGGACCCGGCGCCAGGGATCGGCGTCAGCGCGGCAGCGTCGTCTGGCCGGTGAGCGCGAGGTCGATCGCGCGCGCGGCCTGCCGGCCCTCGCGGATTGCCCAGACCACCAGCGACTGGCCGCGGCGCACGTCGCCGGCGGCATAGACGCCGTCCATCGAGGTCGCATAGGCCTTATCGTCGGCCTGGACGGCGACGTTGCCGCGCGCGTCGCGCTTCATCGCCAGCGCCTCGCCGGCCTCGGCCACCAGCGCGTCGGTGAAGGGGCCGGCAAAGCCGATTGCGATGAAGGCGAGATCGGCGCGGATCACGAACTCGGTGCCAGGGATCGGCTTGCGGCGCTCGTCCACCTCGGCGCACTTGACGCCGGTGAGCTGGCCGTCCTCGCCGATGAACTCGAGCGTCGCGACCTGGAACTCGCGCATAGCGCCCTCGGCCTGGGAGGAGGAGACGCGCATCTTGGTCGCCCAGTAGGGCCAGACCTCGAGCTTGTTCTCCATCTTCGGCGGCTGCGGCCGGATGTCGAGCTGCGTGACCTTCACCGCGCCCTGCCGGAAGGCGGTGCCGACGCAGTCCGACGCCGTGTCGCCGCCGCCGACGACGACGACATGCTTGCCGCCGGCCCAGATCTCGCCGGCGTTCCAGCCCGCGCTCTCGACCGGCTCGCCGCCGACGCGGCGGTTCTGCTGGACGAGGTAGGGCATGGCGTCGTGGATGCCGTAGAGGCCGTTGGTGGGGATGCCGGCGTCGCGCGGGCGCTCGGCACCGCCGCAGTAGAGCACGGCGTCGAACTCGGCGCGCAGTTCCTCGAGCGGCTTCGTCTTCCCGACATTGACGCCGTAGTGGAAGGTGACGCCCTCGCCTTCCATCTGCTCGACGCGCTTGTCGATGAAGTGCTTCTCCATCTTGAAGTCGGGAATGCCGTAGCGAAGGAGCCCCCCGGCGCGGCTTTCGCGCTCGAAGACATGCACCTCGTGGCCGGCGCGGCCGAGCTGCTGGGCGGCGGCCATGCCGGCAGGCCCCGAGCCGATGACGGCGACGCGCTTGCCGGTCTTGGTCTCGGCCGGCTGCGGTTTGATGAGGCCGAGCTTGTAGGCCTTGTCGGCGATCGCCTGCTCCACCGTCTTGATGGCGACCGGCGTGTCCTCAAGGTTCAGCGTGCAGGCTTCCTCGCACGGGGCGGGGCAGATGCGGCCGGTGAACTCGGGGAAGTTGTTGGTCGAGTGGAGGTTGCGGATCGCGCCCTCCCAGTCGTTGGAATAGACGAGGTCGTTCCAGTCCGGGATCTGGTTGTGGACGGGACAGCCCGTCGGCCCGTGGCAGAAGGGAATGCCGCAGTCCATGCAGCGCGCCGCCTGCTTGCCGACCTCCTCGTCGGACATCGGCAGCGTGAACTCGCGAAAATGCCGGATGCGATCGGACGCCGGCTGATACTTCGCCGTCTGCCGGTCGATCTCGAGAAAGCCCGTGACCTTGCCCATAATGCCCCTCCGTCCGGGCGGCGGCGCTCTACGTTAGCGCGCGAACCCACCCCTCATGCGAGCGATCGGACGTCTGCCGACCGGGCTCGCCTTACACCAATTTCCGCGAGGATAGAACGCGTCCAAACTTCGCGATCGCGAGCCGGGACCCGCGACCGGGCCGCCGGCCTCGTCGCGAGGGGCGGCCCGACGTTTCGCGGGCTCCGGAAGGCGGCGGCCTACTCGGCCGCGACGCCCATGCGCATGCGCTCCATTTCGAGAAGCGCGCGGCGGTACTCCACCGGCATGACCTTCACGAACTTCGGGCGGTAGGTCTCCCAGTGATCCAGCATTTCCTTGGCGCGGGTCGAGCCCGTGTAGTGGAAATGGTTGGAGATCAGCTGGAACAGCCGCTCGTCGTCGTGGCCGGTCATGTTGGACGAGACGTCGACGCGTCCCTTGTGCTGGAGGTCTCCGCCGTGGTGGTGCAGCTTCTCAAGGAGATCGTCCTCCTCCGGCACCGGCTCCAGCTCGACCATCGCCATGTTGCAACGCTTGGCGAAGTTGCCCTCGGGATCGTAGACATAGGCGATGCCGCCCGACATGCCGGCCGCGAAGTTGCGGCCCGTATGCCCGAGGATCACCACCACGCCGCCGGTCATGTATTCGCAGCCGTGGTCGCCCACGCCCTCGACCACCGCGATGGCGCCCGAGTTGCGCACGGCGAAGCGCTCGCCCGCCACGCCCCGGAAGTAGCACTCCCCGGCGATCGCGCCGTAGAGCACCGTGTTGCCGACGATGATCGACTCTTCGGGCACGATGCGCGTGTTGGCGCGCGGCCGGACGATGATCTTGCCGCCCGACAGGCCCTTGCCGACATAGTCGTTGCCGTCGCCGACGAGATCGAAGGTGACGCCCTTGGCAAGGAAGGCCGCGAAGCTCTGGCCGGCGGTTCCGGTCAGCTTCACCTTGATCGTGTCGTCGGCGAGCCCCTTGTGGCCGAAGCGCTTGGCGACCTCGCCCGACAGCATCGCGCCGGCCGACCGGTCGACGTTGCCGATCGCGGTCTCGATCTCGACCTGCTGGCGCGCGGTAAGAGCGCTCTCCGCCTGCGCGATCAGCTTGCGGTCGAGAACGTCGGCGATCGGATGCTCCTGGCGCTTCGTCCAGTAGGTCTCCTCCAGCGCGGCGTCCGGCTTGAAGAACATCCTGGAGAAGTCGAGGCCCTTGGCCTTCCAGTGGTCGATCAGCTCCCGCTTGTCGAGCCGCTCGGAGCGCCCGATCAGTTCGGCAAGGGTGCGAACACCCATGGCCGCCATGATCTCGCGCACCTCTTCGGCGACGAAGAAGAAGAAGTTGATGACGTGCTCCGGCGTGCCCTTGAAGCGCGAGCGAAGGACCGGGTCCTGCGTCGCGACCCCGACGGGGCAGGTGTTCAGGTGGCACTTGCGCATCATGATGCAGCCGGCCGCGATCAGCGGGCCCGTCGAGAAGCCGAACTCGTCGGCGCCCAGCAGCGCGCCGATGACGACGTCGCGGCCCGACCGGAGGCCGCCGTCGACCTGCAGCGCGATGCGCGAGCGCAGCCCGTTGAGCACCAGCGTCTGCTGGGTCTCGGCAAGGCCCATCTCCCACGGGGAGCCCGCGTGCTTGATGGAGGTGAGCGGCGATGCGCCCGTGCCCCCGTCGTAGCCCGACACGATGATGTGGTCGGCGCGCGCCTTGGCGACGCCGGCGGCCACCGTGCCGACGCCGACCTCGGAGACGAGCTTCACCGAGATGTCGGCTTCCGGGTTGACGTTCTTCAGGTCGTAGATGAGCTGCGCCAGATCCTCGATCGAGTAGATGTCGTGGTGCGGCGGCGGCGAGATCAGGCCGACGCCCGGCGTGGAATGCCGGGTCTTGGCGATGGTCGCGTCCACCTTGTGGCCGGGCAGCTGGCCGCCCTCGCCGGGCTTGGCACCCTGCGCCACCTTGATCTGCAGCATGTCGGCGTTGACGAGATACTCGGTCGTCACGCCGAAGCGCCCGGACGCCACCTGCTTGATCGCCGAGCGCTCGGGGTTGGCCGAGCCGTCCGGCAGCTTCAGGTAGCGGTCCGGCTCCTCGCCGCCCTCGCCCGTGTTCGACTTGCCACCGATGCGGTTCATGGCGACGGCGAGCGTCGCATGAGCTTCTCGGCTGATCGAGCCGAAGCTCATCGCGCCGGTCGAGAAGCGCTTGACGATCTCGGCGGCCGGCTCGACCTCGTCGAGCGGCACCGGGGTCAGGCCCACCTCTTCGGCCATGCGCAGCTTGAAGAGGCCGCGGATGGTGGAGTTGGCGACGGCCGACTCGTTCACGAGCGCGGCGTACTCCTTGTAGGTGTCGTAACTGTCGAGGCGCACGGCGTGCTGGAGCGTCGCGACCGCATCCGGCGACCAGATGTGGGCCTCGCCACGCATGCGGTAGGCATACTCGCCGCCGACCTCGAGCGAGCGCGCCAGAACCGGATCGTCGGAGAAGGCAAGCGCGTGGCGCTCCACCGTCTCGCGGGCGATTTCCTCCAGCCCGACGCCCTCGATCGTGGTCGAGGTGCCGGCGAAGTAGCGCTTCACGAACTCGGACTTGAGGCCGATCGCGTCGAAGATCTGCGCGCCGCAATAGGACTGGTAGGTCGAGATGCCCATCTTGGACATGACCTTCAGGAGGCCCTTGCCGACCGACTTGATGAAGCGGCCGACGACCTCCTTGGCATCGACCTCCGGCGGGAAGTCGCCGCGCGCATGCATGCCGAGCAGGGTGTCGAAGGCGAGATAGGGGTTGATCGCCTCCGCGCCGTAGCCGGCGAGGCATGCGAAATGATGGACCTCGCGCGGCTCACCCGATTCCACCACGAGGCCGGCGGCGGTGCGCAGGCCCTTGCGTATCAGGTGATGATGCACGGCGGCCGTCGCGAGCAGCGCCGGCAGCGGAATGCGGTCCGGCCCCATCTGGCGGTCGGACAGGATGATGATGTTGTAGCCGCCGACGACGGCCGCCTCCGCCCGCTCGCAGAGCCGGTCGAGCGCGCCTGCCATGCCCGCCGCGCCCTGCTCGGACGGGTAGGTCGTGTCGAGCGTCTTGGTGTCGAACCGGTCCTCGGTGTGGCCGATCGTGCGGATCTTCTCAAGATCCGCATTGGTCAGGATCGGCTGGCGCACCTCCAGCCGCTTGCGGCGCGAGGTGCCTTCGAGGTCGAGGATGTTCGGGCGCGGGCCGATGAACGAGACGAGGCTCATCACCAGCTCCTCGCGGATCGGATCGATCGGCGGGTTGGTGACCTGCGCGAAGTTCTGCTTGAAGTAGGTGTAGAGCAGCTTCGACTTCTCGCTCATGGCGGAAATCGGCGTGTCCGTCCCCATCGAGCCGATGGCTTCCTGGCCGGTCGTGGCCATCGGCGCCATCAGGATCTTGGTGTCCTCCTGGCTGTAGCCGAAGGCCTGCTGACGGTCGAGCAGCGACACGTCGGCGCGCGACGCCCGCGGCTGCACGGGCTTCAGGTCCTCGAGGATCAGCTGGGTGGAGCGCAGCCAGTCGCGATAGGGGTTGGCACCCGCGATCTCGCTCTTGACCTCCTCGTCAGAGACGATGCGGCCCTTCTCGAGGTCGATCAGCAGCATGCGGCCCGGCTGGAGGCGCCACTTCTTGACGATGCGCTCCTCAGCGACCTCGAGCGTGCCGGCTTCCGAGGCGAGGATCACGAGATCGTCGTCGGTCACGACGTAGCGCGCTGGCCTGAGGCCGTTGCGATCGAGCGTCGCGCCGATCTGGCGTCCGTCGGTGAAGCACACGGCGGCCGGCCCGTCCCAAGGCTCCATCAGCGCGGCGTGGTACTCGTAGAAGGCCTGGCGCTCCGGGCTCATCTCCTTGTTGCCCGACCAGGCCTCGGGAATGAGCATCATCATCGCATGGGCGAGCGGGTAGCCGCCCTGCGTCAGGAACTCGAGCGCGTTGTCGAAGCAGGCGGTGTCGGACTGGCCCTCGTAGGAGATCGGCCAGAGCTTGGAGATGTCGTTGCCGAAGAGCTCGGAATCGACCGACGCCTGCCGGGCGGCCATCCAGTTGACGTTGCCGCGCAGCGTGTTGATCTCGCCGTTGTGCGCCACCATGCGATAGGGATGTGCGAGGCGCCAGGACGGGAACGTGTTGGTGGAGAAGCGCTGGTGGACGAGCGCCAGCGCCGAGGTGAAGCGCGGGTCCTTCAGGTCCTTGTAGTAGGCGCCGACCTGATAGGACAGGAACATGCCCTTGTAGACGATCGTGCGCGAGGAGAGCGACACGACGTAGAAGTCGGTGTCCACCGAATGGGCTTCGGCGTAGACGCGGTTCGAGACCACCTTGCGGATGATGTAGAGCTTGCGCTCGAACTCGTCGTCGCTCGCGACGGATGCCGGGCGCGCGATGAAGACCTGCCGGTGGCAGGGCTCGGTCGCGGCGATCTCGAGAGCCTTGGACAGCGACGAATTGTCCACCGGCACGTCGCGCCAGCCGATGACAGTGCAGCCCTCCTCGGCGGCGGCAGCCTCGAAGATCGTCTTGAAGTGGAGGCGGCGCGCCTCGTCCTGCGGCATGAACACGAAGCCGACGCCGTAGTGGCCGGCCTCGGGCAGCTCGACACCCTGGGCCGCCATTTCGGCCTGGAAGAAGTCGTGCGGTATCTGCACCAGCATGCCCGCGCCGTCGCCCATCAGCGGGTCGGCGCCGACCGCCCCGCGATGCTCGAGATTGTGCAGGATCTTCAGGCCCTTCTCGATGATCGAGTGGGACTTCTGGTTCTTCATGTGGGCGATGAAGCCGACGCCGCAGGCGTCGCTCTCGTTGGCCGGATCGTAGAGGCCTTGGCGCTCCGGCAGGCGACGCGGTTTGACGGCGCCCATCGCGGTGTTCGTGGTCCCAATGACCTCACCCTCGATGATGGATGGCGTTTCGATCGTCATCGCGTGTCTCCCTGTCTCGTCGTCGCCCGAAGGATCGAGGCAACCTGGTTCTTCGGGCAGGACTTTGGCGCCCGGTCCGGCCCCTAGCCGCCGCGCGCCGCGCCTGCCTGTTCGTGGTCGGGGCCGCCCTCTCCCGGCGCGCCCAGTCGGGCGCCTTCCGGGAACGGCCGCCCCAGATAGGGCAGCAATGCTGACCTATTTCGCAGCTTATGCCAGACTTGTGCTTCTGCGGCAAGAGCGGTTCTAACTTCGCGGAGCATTCCATGCAAAGGCGGCGAGCCATTCGCGGCTTTGACGGGTGCGCGCGGGCGCGTTAGTCAGCCGCCATGATCTTTGCATCCGACAACTGGTCCGGCGCCCATCCCGCCGTCACGCAATCGCTGGAGCGCCACGGCGCGGGCTTTGCCGCCGCCTACGGGGCGAGCGACATCGACAAGGCCGTCGAGCGGCGCTTCAACGAGATCTTCGAGCGCGAGGTCGCCGTCTATTTCGTCGGCACGGGCACGGCGGCGAACTCCTTGTCCTTCGCCGCGGTGAACCGGCCGGGCGGCGTCGTCATGTGCCACCGCGAGGCGCATATCGCGCAGGACGAATGCGGCGCGCCGGAATTCTTCACCCACGGCGCGCGCATGGTGCCGGTCGAGGGCGCGCTCGGACGCATGGACCCCGGCCATCTCGTGTCCGAGCTCGGCCGGTTCCGTCCGGGCTTCGTGCATGCCGGCCAGCCGATGGCGGTCTCGCTCAGCCAGGCGACCGAAGCGGGCACGCTCTATTCGGTGACCGAGATCGCGGCGATCGGCGAAATCGCGCACGAGCGCAACCTCGCCTTCCACATGGACGGTGCACGCTTTGCCAACGCGCTGGCCGCCACCAACGCCTCGCCGGCCGAGATGACCTGGCGGGCCGGCGTCGACATCCTGTCCTTCGGCGCCACCAAGAACGGCTGCTGGTGCGCCGAGGCGGTGGTCTTCTTCGACCCGAAACAGGCCGAGCAGTTTCCCTACATCCGCAAGCGCGGCGCCCAGCTCTTCTCCAAGACGCGCTTCATGGCCGCCCAGTTCGCCGCCTATCTCGACGGCGGCCTGTGGCTGGAGCTCGCCGCCCACGCCAATGCCATGGCGGACGCCCTGCGCGAGGGCATCGGCCGGTCGGCCCATGCGCGTCAGGCCTGGGACACCCGGTCCAACGAGATCTTCGCCGTGATCGAGACGGCGACCGCCGAGCGGCTGCGGACTGAGGGCGCCACCTTCTACGACTGGAACGCGCCACACGACATGCCGGGCCTGGTGCGCGAGGGCGAAGGCCTCTATCGCCTCGTGACCAGCTGGTCGACCGAGCGCGGCGACGTCGATCGCTTCTGCGACCTCATCGCCTGAAGCGCCCAAACGAAAACGGCGCCCCGCGGGGCGCCGTTCTCTATTCTGTCGAGATGTCCCGCGATCAGGCGGCGGACGCCTCGATCGTCTTGGCCTCGTTGGTGTTGGCCGTGGCGATCTCGATGCGGCGGGGCTTCAGGGCCTCGGGCACGATGCGGGCGAGGTCGATGTGCAGGAGGCCGTTCTTCAGGCTCGCGCCCTTCACCTCGACATGCTCGGCCAGCTGGAAGCGGCGCTCGAAGGCGCGACCCGCGATGCCGCGATAAAGGTACTCCGACGAGCCGTTCGTCTCGTCGCCCTTCTCGCCCTTCACGGTCAGCGTGTTCTCACGCGACTCGATCGAGAGCTCCGTCTCGGAGAAGCCGGCCACCGCCATGGTGATGCGGTAGGTGGTCTCGCCGGTGCGCTCGATGTTGTAGGGCGGATAGCTCTGGGCGTTCTCGGCATTGCCGGCTGCGTCGAGCATCGAGAAGAGCCGGTCGAAACCGACGGTGGACCGGTAGAGGGGGGCAAAGTCGAACTGACGCATGTGTGTTCTCCATTGAGCAACGGTTTTGCGTGTCTGGCCGGTCGACTGGAAGGCCCCGCGCAACGGGCGGCGGCCGGTCGATCCTGGCCAGCGATCCCACGATTGGGCGATCGCAAGAGATGAGATGGTAAAGCCAGAAAACGGCTTCAAGGGCTGCCGCAAGCCACCATGCCGAATTTTTTCCGCCAATCGAAACAACGGCTTGGCGATCGCCCGCGATGTGAACGGCAGATGAACGCGGGCTTCGGCTACCGTTCATTCGGGGGGCGATAGAACCCCGGCCTTTCCAGCCCCGGCCGCCTGCATCGCCCGGACATCACCGCATTCGAGCAGGACCGCCTGAGCACCCTTTCGCGCCAAACGATCGAGGCGTCCCGTCCCTTCCGCCCCGGTCGCTCGGGGTCGGGGATCCTCGCAGGAGGGTCCCCGATCTCCCCTTATCCTGCCGCCCCGCCTTCAACCCGCCGCGCGTCTGCGCTAGGAGCTTGGCAGCCCTGATGCCCGACGGAGCCGCCGTGCCCGAGACCCAAGACGCCTTCGTCGCCCTCGAGGCGAACCCGGAACCGCCGGGCCTCGAAACCGGCCATCATGACCTCGGGCATGGCGTGCGGTTGCGCTACGCGATCGGGCGGGGGCCGGCCGGCATGACGAGCCGTGGAACCGTCCTCCTCCTCCAGGGGCGCAACGAGGCGATCGAGAAATATTACGAGACGATCGCCGACCTCAACGCGCGCGGCTTCACGGTCGCGACCTTCGACTGGCGCGGCCAGGGCGGCTCCGGTCGCGGCACGTTCCTGCCGGGCGTCGGGCATGTGGCGAGCGTCGAAGACTACGCGGACGACCTCGAGCGCTTCCTGCGCGAGGTCGTGCTGGACCGCTGCGCGCCGCCCTATGCCCTCGTCGCCCATTCGATGGGCGGCCTCGTCGCGCTCGCCGCCTCGGCGCGCCTGTCGTCGCATGTCGAGCGCATGGCGCTGATCGCGCCCCTCGTCGCGCTGCCCGGCTCGCCGGGGCTGCACCGGTCTATCGGCCTTCTTGCCGGCGCGCTTCACTGGTGCGGCCTCGGCTTCCTGCCGCTCCGCCGGGCGCGGCGCATCGACCCGGCCGAGCCCTTCGCGGGCAATGTCCTGACCACCGACGCGGGACGCTTCGAGCGCAACCGGGCCCTGCGCGCGGCCGCCCCCTGGCTCACCGTCGAGGGCGTCTCGGCATCCTGGCTGCGCGCCGCCCTGAAGGCGATGCGCCGCCTCGACGATTCCGACCGGATCGCGCGGCTCGACCTTCCCGCCCTCTTCCTACTGCCGGGCGACGACCAGGTCGTCTCGACCGCCGCCGCCGAGCGCCTCGCCTGGCGCATGCGCTGCGGCCATTCGATCCGCGTCGCGGGTGCGCGGCACGAACTCCTGCAGGAGGCCGACCGCTTCCGCGAGCCGACGCTCGGCGCGATCGAGACGTTCTTTGCCGAGAGCCTGCCGAAGCCCCCGCCCCTGCCGGCGCTCGACGAGACGCTGATCGGCGAGGCGGTGGCGGCCGCCGCCGCGCCCGCTCCGCCCCCGGCGCCTGTCAGCCGTTGAGGATGCGCAGCGCCGCCTCGTGCAGGGCGGGCGTCGCGGCCGCCACGACGTCGCCGCCATTCTCCGGCCGGTCGCCCGAGAAGGTCGTGATCACGCCGCCAGCCTGCTCCACGATCGGCGTCAGCGCCACGATGTCATAGGGCTGGAGGCCGGGTTCGACGCAGATGTCGACATGGCCGGCGGCCAGCATGGCGAAGGCGTAGCAGTCGGCCCCGAAGCGGGTGAGCCGAACCTGATCGACGAGGCTTTGGAAGCGGTCCTTCAGCCCGCCCTTGAACAGCTCTGGCGCCGACGAGAAGAGCGTCGCGCCCGAAAGCCCCCCGACGTCGCGCACGCGCAGGCGCTTCTCACCCTGCGGCCCGTCGCCGAAGGCGCCGTCCGGCGTCGCCCAGAAGCGCTCGCGCGTGTAGGGCTGGCTCATGATGCCGATCTCGGCGCGCTCGCGCACCTGGAGGCCGATCAGCGTGCCCCAGACCGGGACGCCGCAGATGAAGGGCCGCGTGCCGTCGACCGGGTCGATCACCCAGAGATGGTCGCCGGAACCCGACAAGCCGAACTCCTCGCCGAGGATCGCATGGGACGGATACTCCGCCTCGATGATCGCCCGGATCGCCTTCTCCGCCTCGCGGTCGGCCTCGGTCACCGGATCGAAGGCGAAGCCCTCCTTGGGCTTGGAATCGACGCTGAGCGCCGTGCGGAAGCGCGGCAGCGTCTCCTTCGCGGCGGCATCCGCCAGGCGGAACAGGAAGGAAGCATCAGGCAGCGTCGTCATCGTCGGGTCTCCAGCCGGGGCCCGTCCTATACGGCCAACGCAGGGTCCTGGCGAGGGCGTCCTACTCCGCCGCGGCGGGGCGCTGGAGTTCCGATTCCACCTCGGCGGCAAAGCACGAGGCGAACTCCCAGAGAATGCGCCGGAAATGGCCGAAGGCCGCATGCGGCACGAAATTGCGCTCGTCGGCATAGAGCGCGCGGTTGATCTCGAGCTGGATGGCGTGGACCCCACCGCGCGGCCGCCCGTAGCGCTCGGTGATGTAGCCGCCGGCATAGGGCTTGTTGCGCGTTACATCGAGGCCGAGCGCCGTCAGGCGCTGCACCGCCATGGCGACGTAGTGGTGGGCGGCGCTGGTGCCGAACCGGTCGCCGACCACGATATCCGCCTTCGGCCCGCCCGGCATCGGCCGGACCGAGGAGGGCATCGAATGGCAGTCGATCAGGATCGCGAAGCCGAAGGCGCGGCGCGTCGTCTCGACGAGGCGCTCCAGCGTCTCGTGGAAGGGCATGTAGATCGTGTCGATACGCGAGAGCGCCTCGGCGACGGGAATTCGCCCGGCATAGATCTCCTCGCGCTCGGCGACGATGCGCGGAATGGTGCCGAGGCCGCCAGCGACCCGCACGGAGGCCGAGTTCGCGCGGTCGGGCAGCGGCCCCGAGAACATCGCGGGGTCGAGCTCGTAGGGCTCGCGGTTGACGTCGAGATAGGCGCGGGGAAACCTTGCGACGAGGAGCGGCGCGCCGAGCGCCGGCACGAAGTCGAAGAGCTGGTCGACGAAGAGGTCTTCCGAGCGGCGGATCGCCGAGGGGCCGAGCCGGCTCTGCGCGAGGAACGAGGACGGATAGGCGCGCCCGCTGTGGGGCGAGCAGAACACGAAAGGGCTGGTCTGGCGGGTCGGCTCGATGACCTCGAAGGCCGGGCACGCGCCCGCGGCGGTTTCCAGGTTGGGAGCGGCGACGTCCAAATGCACTCCCCTTCATTTCCCTTTCGCAAACCGCGTTCCACTGGAGATAGGGCCGTTCTGCCGCTCGAACATTCCATTTAGCTCTTGCTTAAGCAATCTGCTAAAAGGTTGATTGCGAGCAGGCTTCACGTCCGGCACCCGCCGCGACATTCAGGTTACGAGATGTACAAGATCCTTCTGGCCGAAGACGACAACGACATGCGCCGCTTCCTGGCCAAGGCTTTGGAAAAGGCCGGCTACGAGGTGACCGCCTACGACAACGGCGGCAGCGCCTACGAGCGCCTTCGCGAGGAGCCGTTCTCGCTGCTCCTGACCGATATCGTGATGCCCGAGATGGACGGCATCGAGCTGGCGCGCCGCGCCACCGAGCTCGACCCCGACCTCAAGGTGATGTTCATCACGGGCTTTGCCGCGGTCGCGCTGAACCCCGACTCCAAGGCCCCGAAGGACGCCAAGATCCTGTCCAAGCCCTTCCACCTGCGCGAGCTGGTGGAGGAAGTCGGCAAGATGCTCCAGGACGCCGCCTGATTTTTTTGCGGCTTCATCCCCACAAGAGGCGCAAACGGTCTTGACCGCACCGCGCCTCCTGTGGTGTAAGCCGCTCCATCGAATGGGCGCGTAGCTCAGCGGGAGAGCACTGCATTGACATTGCAGGGGTCACTGGTTCAATCCCAGTCGTGCCCACCATTCGATCCCTCTCGCAGATCTGGAGTGGGACAGCCGGACAGCTCTAGTGGCGGGTCGCGGCGCCGCAGCGATCTCTTTTCCTTGCGATAGACATCGATAACCTGGCAGGCCATCGCCCTGCCTCGGTCCGGTCGACGAGCCGACTTACTTCCCTGCATTTCAGGCGTTCTGCTGACGATTCGTTCGTTCGGGACTGAGCGTTTATCGCGAGTTCCGGGCGCCGGACGGTCGATCTGCCTCGGGCGGACGGCGCATGCATTCGAGGTCGGAACCGAGCCTTTCTCTGCGAGCGGCCGGCGGAATCAAATCACGGAGGTTGCAGCGACAGATCTCAAGTGGCAGCCGACTGGATTGTCGCGGGATGTTCGACGCAGGCGCTTCGGCCTGCAGCGAACATCCCGCGGACGCGGGCCCGACCGACACCCCTCCAATCGAGGCCGCCACTCGCGGCAAGGGCGCAACGAGACGCTCTAAGGGCCGGAGGGCGCACCGTCCCGGCCCGTGATGGCGGACAACCATTGCCGGAAGGCGACAAGCGGCGGGAAGCGGTCGCGCTCCTTCGGCCAGACAAGATGATACTCCTCGCGCGAGCGCATCGGGCGGTCGATGATCGGCACGAGCTCGCCGCGCTCGATCTCCTTGGCGACGAGAAAGCTCGGCAGGAGCGCGACGCCGAGCCCCGCCATCGCGGCCTGCGCGATCGTGGCGAACTGGTCGAACAGCATGCCCGTCACGCCGTCGGGCGCCACGCCTTGCGCGGCGAACCACGTCTCCCACGCGTCGGGACGCGAGGTGATGTGCAGGAGCGGCAGCGCGCGCAGCGCCGCCGGATCGCCGCCGACCGGATGGGCCGCGGCGAAGTCGGGGCTGCCCATCGGCACGACGTCCTCGGCCAGAAGCTGGAGGTGGCGGGTCCCCGGCCAGTTCGGCACGCCGAAGTGGATCGCCGCGTCCATCGTGTCGAGCCGGAAGTCGAACTCGACGAGCCGCGTCGCCAGATTCATCGTGATGCCGGGATGGAGCGCCAGGAAATCCGGCAGGCGCGGTGCCAGCCAGCGCGTGCCGAAGGTCGGCAGGATCGCCAGATTCAAGGTGCCGCCGAACGGGTTGGCGCGGATGTTGAGCGAGGCCGTGGAAATCCGCCGCAGCGCATCGCGAATGTCGCGGGCATAGGCCTCACCCGCCGGGGTCAGGCGAACGGTCTGGCGCTCGCGCAGGAACAATTCGACGTCGAGCTGCTCCTCCAGCGCCTTGATCTGCCGGCTGACGGCGCTCTGCGTGAGATTCAGCTCGCCCGCCGCCGCGGTGAAGCTGCCGGTGCGCGCCGCCGCCTCGAAGGCGCTGAGAAGGCCGATGGACGGAAGGAAGCGGCGCGGGGTCTGCATCCCGCCATTCCATAGCGGAATGGGAGAGGCCGCAACACTCCCGCCCTCGACCTCGCGGCCCGCCCCGTCAGGCGTGATGGAGGCGGGCGCAGGCGGCTTCGATCCGCTCCAGCGCCGTCTTCAACTCGCTGTCCGACGTCGCGTAGGAGATGCGGAAGAAGGGCTCGAGGCCGAAACAGGCGCCGGGCACCACCGCGACGTCGGCCTCAAGAAGGTAGTCGGCGACATCGCGGTCGGAACGCAGGACGCCCCCGTCCGGCGTGCGCGCCCCCAGAAGCCCTTCGCAACTGGCGAACGTATAGAAGGCCCCCTGCGGCACCGGGCACTGGAGGCCGGGAACGGCGTTGAGCCCGGCGACCACGAGATCGCGCCGCCGCTGGAATGCCGCGCAGCGTTCCGCGACGATGGCCTGCGGCCCGTTCAGCGCCTCGACCGCCGCCGCCTGGCTGACGGAGGACGGGCAGGACGTCGCCTGGCTCTGCACCACGGCCATCGCCCGGATCAGCACGGCGGGGCCACCGCCGTAGCCGATGCGCCAGCCGGTCATCGCATAGGCCTTCGAAACGCCGTTGACGGTGAGCGTGCGATCCCGAAGATCCGGCGCGACAGCGGCCAGCGTCGCGAACGCCAGACCGTCGTAGAGAATGTGCTCGTACATGTCGTCGGACATTGCCCAGACATGGGTATGGCGACGCAGGACGCCCGCCAGCGCCTCGAGCTCCTCGGCCGAGTAGGCGGCGCCCGACGGGTTGGAGGGCGAGTTGAGGAGAAGCCAGCGGGTGCGCGGGGTAATCGCCGCCTCGAGCTGCTCGGGCCGGAGCCGGAAGCCCGCCTCGATCCCGCACGGCACGAGCACAGGCGTTCCACCCGCGATGGCGACGATGTCGCTGTAGCTCGTCCAGTAGGGAGTGGGGATGACAACCTCGTCGCCCGGCCCGAGCGTCGCCATGAAGGCATTATAGAGGATCTGCTTGGCGCCGGCACCGCACGTCACCTCGTCGGCGGCGAAGACGAGCCCGTTCTCGCGCTCGAACTTGGCCCGCACGGCGTCCTTCAGTTCGGGGGAGCCGTCGAGCGCGGTGTACTTGGTGGCGCCGTCGCGGATCGCGCGGATCGCCGCCTCTTTCACGTTATCGGGCGTGTCGAAGTCGGGCTCGCCCGCCCCGAGGATGATCATCGGTCGACCGGCACGCTTCAGCGCGCCGGCTCTGGCCGTGATCTTCAGGATTTCGGACACCCCGACCGAGGCGATGCGCTCGGCCGGCCGAAAGGCAGGCATCCCGGCGGCGGCCAGCGCGCTCATGCTTCCGCCGAGCCCCCGTCCACGTCGAACTTCACGCCTTGCGCGAGCGGCAGGGAGCGGCCGTAGTTGATGGCGTTGGTCTGGCGGCGCATGTAGGCCTTCCAGGCGTCCGAGCCGCTCTCGCGTCCGCCGCCGGTCTCCTTCTCGCCGCCAAAAGCGCCGCCGATCTCGGCGCCCGAGGTGCCCATGTTGACGTTGGCGATGCCGCAGTCCGAGCCCGCCGCCGAAAGATAGCGCTCGACCTCGCGCATGTCGGTGCCGAAGATCGAGGACGACAGGCCCTGCGGCACGCCGTTCTGCAGCGCGATCGCTTGCGCGAGATCGCGATACTTCAGGACGTAGAGAATCGGCGCGAAGGTCTCCTCGACCACCGGCCCGGTCTGCGCCGGCATCTCGACCAGTGCCGGGCGTACGTAGAACGAGTTCGCGCCGTTGACGTCGACCCGCTCGCCGCCGTGCACCGTACCGCCGGCGGCCTTCGCGGCCTCCAGCGCCCGGCCCATCGCCTCGAAGGCGGCGCGGTCGATCAGCGGCCCGACCAGCGCGTCCGAGGTCAGCGGATTGCCGACCGAGATCGAGCGGTAGACCTTTGCGAGACGCGGCACCAGCGTGTCGTAGACGCTCTCATGGACGATAAGGCGGCGCATCGTCGTGCAGCGCTGGCCGGCCGTGCCCATGGCGCCGAAGGCGACGGCGCGCAGCGTCAGGTCGAGATCGGCGGACGGCGTGACGATCGAGGCGTTGTTGCCGCCGAGTTCGAGGATCGCGCGGGCGAAGCGGCGGGCGAGCCGCTCGCCGACCGCGCGTCCCATCCGGGTCGAGCCGGTGGCCGAGACGACGGGCACGCGCGGATCATCGACCAGCGCCTCGCCCACCTCGCGCTCGCCGACGAGAAGCGTCGACAGGTTAGCGGGCGCATCGCCGAACCGGGCGGCGGCGCGCTCGAAGATCGCCTGCACGGCGAGCGCGGTGAGCGGCGCCTTTTCCGACGGCTTCCAGACCACGGCGTCGCCGCAAACGAAGGCGAGCGCCGCGTTCCAGGACCAGACCGCCACGGGGAAGTTGAAGGCCGAGATGACGCCGACGACGCCGATCGGATGCCACTGCTCGGTGAGCTTGTGGTCGGCCCGCTCGGACGGGATCACGAGGCCGTAGAGCTGGCGCGACAGGCCGACGGCGAAGTCGCAGATGTCGATCATCTCCTGCACTTCGCCAAGGCCCTCGGACGGCGCCTTGCCGACTTCCAGGCTGACGAGGCGGCCGAGCGCGTCCTTGTGGGCGCGAAGCTCCTCGCCGAGGAGCCGGACGAGTTCGCCGCGCCGCGGGGCGGGAACCTCGCGCCACTTGAGAAACGCCTCGTGCGCGCGCCCGATCGCCTCGCCGACGGCTGCCGGATCGACCGTCGGGACGGACGCCAGGACCTCGCCGTCGACGGGCGAGACGACCTGGCGGGAGCCGCCGCGGAACGCGGTCTCGGCGACGCCGAGCGAGGGCAGGAGGGACTGCGCCTCGGTGGCGAGGGAGGTGGGCGTGTCGAGCATGGTGGTCGGATCCTCAGGAAGAAGCGTCGGGGTGCGGATCAGAGCCGCGCGCCGGCCAGATGGGCGACCTGCGCGCCGACCTCGTAATAGGCCTCGCGAAGGGCGCGCCGTGGCGCGGGCAAAGGGTCGGTGACGGGCAGCGGCAGATCGGCCTCGCCGATCTCACCGAGAAGAAGCCGGGCGAGGCAGCGCCCGAACACGGTGCCCGGCGCGATGCCGCGCCCGTTGTAGCCGCTGAAGGCGACGACGTCGCGCCCCAGCCGGTGGAAGCGCGGCAGGCTGTTCTCGGTCATGCCGATCTGGCCGTACCACTGATATTCGAAGTCGATGCCCGCGATCTGGGGGAACAGCCGTGCCAGCGCCCGGCGTCCCCAATCCCGGTGCACCATCTGGCCGCCGCCGCGAAGGGCGCCGACCGAGCCGAACACGAGCCGGCCGGCCTGGTCGAAGCGGAAGGAGGAAAGGATCTCCTTCGTATCCCAGGCGCCCTGGCGCTCGGGGAGGATCGAGTGCCTGACATTGTCGCCGAGCGGCGGGGTGGCCATGTTGAAATAGGGCAGATGCACCTGCTCCCGGCGGATCTGCGGGAAGACGCCCGTGCCGTAGGCGTCGGTGGCGACCACGACGGATCTTGCGCGCACAACGCCGGTCGGCGTCGCGAGACGCCAGACATCCCGCTCGTCGGTGGCCGCGATCACGGGGCTCGCGGTGAAGATCGTCGCGCCCGCCGCGATCGCCGCACGCGCGAGACCCCGCGCATAGGCGAGCGGCTGGATCGTGCCGGCCCGCTCGTCGAGAAGCGCGCCGGCATAGGCCATGGTGCCGACCTTGGCGGCGGTTTCCTCGGCATCGAGAAGCCGCACCGGCGCGCCGCGCGCGCGCCATTGGCGCTCGCGCTCGCGCACCTCGTCGAGGCCCTTCGGCCCGACCGCGCAATGGAGCGTGCCCCGCCGCTCGGCCTCGCAGGGGATGGCATGCCGTTCGACGAGCTCGAACACGACGCTCGGGGCCTCGCCGAGGAGCTGCAGCAGCCGCTCGCCGTAGACGTCCCCGAGTTCGCCCGGCAGATCGTCCGGCATCACCCACATGCCGGCATTGACGAGGCCGACATTGCGGCCAGACCCGCCGAAGCCGATCTCCTCGGCCTCCAGAACCGCGACGCTGGCGCCGCCCTCGCAAAGGTGCAGCGCCGCCGAACAGCCGGTGAAGCCGCCGCCGATCACCGCGACGTCGACATCGAGTTCGCCCGACAACGCCGCTGTTGGCGGGGCGGGCGGCGCCGAGGCCTCCCACAGGCCGTGGCTGCGCGGATCGTTCTTCATGCTCAGGCCACGTCGGGCCGGCGGGCGTGGCGCAGCGTCTCGCGCACCGCCTCGATCGAGCGCGCCTGCGCCTCCTCGTAGACCTCGAATTCGTCTCGGACCTCGGCCCCGAGGGCTTCCACGAAGGCGCCCCGGCTCGCGTTGCCGGCGTAGCTACGCTGTTCCTGCCCGCCGAGATTGGACTGGAAGATGCCGGCCGCCGAAACCGGCAGGAAGTCCTCGTAGACGATCGGGTAGGCCTCGACATGGCCGCTCGCGATCAGCGCCTCGAGCGACAGGCTGTCGAGCGCCCCCGGCGCCGCTCCGCCGCTCTTGCCCGTCGGAACATAGCGGTAGTAGCCGAGCCCCTCACGGCGCAGCGTCTCGTGATCGTCCGGGAACGCTTCGAAGACGCCGGCAAGACGCGTGGCGTAGTCGGCGCCTGCATTGCCCTGGCCGCCCACGTCGCGCACCTTCGATAGGAGGTCGTCGTAGAGCGCGCGGCCCTTGCGCGTCGGCGCCAGCCCGCGCTGCTCGATCTCCCCGAAGCGGGCCGTATGGGTGCCGGCCTGCGCGCCGTCCGCGCCGCGAAAGAGGATCGGCTCCTCCAGCGCCTTAAAGCTCGTCTGGCGCAGGAGGATCGGGCAGCGGCGCGTCGGCGGCCCCTCGATCACGTCCTTGGCTGCGATGCCGCGCGCGGGCATGGCGGCCTGCACGGCGTCGATGTCGAGCGTGCGCGGCGTCAGATGGTTGATGTGCGGTCCCTTGAAGCAGACGACGTCGGAGATTAGCCGGTGCACCGTCGACAGGCGCTGGTAGGTGCCCTCGTCCACCGTCGCCTCGCGGTGCCAGCGGAAGGTCTCGACCGCCTCGCGCACGAAGTCTTCGGCCTCCGCGTCCGTCAGGCCGCCCGCCGCCTCGAACCGCTCGATCAGCGCCAGCGCGCCGGGCGTGAAGATGCGCCGGCGCGACAGGATGGCGGCCGCTTCCTGACGCAGGGCCTCGTCCTCGATGAGTTCGAGCCTAAGAAGCGAGGTGAAGACGCGGAACGGATTGCGGGCGAGGTTCTCCTCGCGCACCGGGCGGAACGCGGTGGAATGGACCGGCACGCCGGCCACCGACAGGTCGTAGTAGCCGACCGGCTCCATGCCCATGACCGCAAAGAGCCGGCGCATCGTGGACAGTTCCTCGGCCGTGCCGAGGCGGATCGCGCCGTGGCGCTCGAGGTCGATGCGATCGAGGTCGTCAGTGCGTTCGAGATCGGCCTTCAGCGCCGGGTCGGCGGCGAGCATCGCCGCGTTGACCTCGGCGACGAGTTCCATCAGCGTTCCGTACTGCGGCACCTCGGACCGGTACATGTCAGACATCGTCCGGGAAAAGCGGATGCGGATGTGGTCGGGCGTGACGAAGGCGGCGTCGCTCACAAGCTGATCCTTTCCGGGTCCAACGGACGACGTCGCGGCAGGCTCGCGAGCCGTCGGTATTCCACCAGTCTTGGCTCCGGCGGAGGCGTTTCTCAAGCGATGTTAGCACATGACGTCATTCCGCCCGAGAATGACGTCGTGGGTTGTTTCGGGACGCATCACGCGAAGGGGACTGGATCGGCGCGGGCCGTCGCGTCACGCTGGCGCCTTGCGGCAGGCACCCGATTCCCTCGGCCTTCCGCGAACGCCCGGCTCCGTCCGCCGGGCGCGAAAGGCCTCGATGCAGATACGCCACCTCCGCTACTTCGTGACGCTCGCCCGGCTCGGCCATTTCCGGCGCGCGGCCGAAAGCTGCAGCGTGACGCAGCCGACGCTGTCGGCCGGCATCGCCTCGCTGGAGACGGCCCTCGGCGTCGAACTGGTGCGCCGCGACCGTCGCTTCGTCGGGCTGACGGCGGAGGGTGAGGCCGCCCTCCCCTGGGCGCAGCAGATGCTGGCGGACTGCGATGGCATGCTGCGCGCGGCCGGCAAGCCCGGCATCGGCCTGACCGGGCGGCTGCGGCTCGGCGTCATTCCCGCCGCGATGCCCGCGGTCGGCGCGATCGCGCCGGTGCTGGCCACCGATCATCCCGATCTGCAGCTCGTCATCCTGTCGATGACCTCGCGCGAGATCGAGCGCGCGCTCCACGCCCACGACATCGACGGCGGCGTCACCTATCTCGAGAACGAACCGCTCGGCGGGGTCATCACCTGGACCTTCTACGAGGAGCGCTACCGCTTCGCGACGCCGGCCGACGGCCCCTTCGCCGGTCGCTCGGCGATCTCTTGGGCGGAGGCGGCCGCCGCGCCGCTCTGCCTCCTGACGCGCGACATGCAGAACCGTCGCATCCTCGACGCGCAGATGGCGAGTATCGGCATGGAGGTGCAGCCGCGCGCGACCGCCAATTCCTATACCGCCCTTCTGTCGATGGTGCGCATGGGGGACCTGTCGTCGATCCTGCCGCACAGCCATGCGGGCACGGCCGAGCGCGATCCCGCGATCCGCATCCTCCCCTTCGACGACCCGTCGCCCCCCCAGGCCGTCGGGCTCGTGGTGCTCGACCGCCATCCGATGTCGGCCCAGAGCCGCGCGGTCCTGTCCTGCGTGCGCTCCGCCGATTTCCGGCGGCGCGTGGCCGCCTTACGCGACGACGGCGGTGCCCCTCACGAGCCCTCGTGATCGAGTTCGTCTATCATTGATCGTTCCAACAACATTTGACGCGTTCTAAATTGGGCGCAACCCTTTGCGACGACGGGCGAACGGCTGGGAGGCCGCGCCCGCACCTGCATGGGGAGGATCGATGAGTTCTGCAGCCGATGTCGCGCGCCCGCCGGGCGTTGGGTTCCTGGACCGCGAGAACACGGTGGCGAAGGCCGGTTTCAACCGCTGGCTGATCCCCCCTTGCGCGCTCGCGATCCATCTGTGCATCGGCATGGCCTACGGATTCTCGGTCTTCTGGCTGCCCCTGTCGCGCGCCATCGGCGTCGCCCAGCCGGTCGCCTGCGAGGGCATGACCCTGATGACGGCCCTCTTCACGACAACGTGCGACTGGCGTGTGTCGGACCTTCTGTGGATGTACACCCTCTTCTTCGTGGTGCTCGGCGGCGCGGCGGCGATCTGGGGCGGCTGGCTGGAGCGGGCGGGCCCGCGCAAGGCCGGCCTCGTCTCGGCCGTCTGCTGGTGCGGCGGCATGGTGATCTCGGCGCTCGGCATCTACCTCCACCAGCTCTGGCTGATGTGGCTGGGCTCGGGCGTGATCGGCGGCATCGGCCTCGGTCTCGGCTACATCTCGCCGGTCTCGACCTTGATCAAGTGGTTCCCCGACCGGCGCGGCATGGCGACCGGCATGGCGATCATGGGCTTCGGCGGCGGTGCGATGATCGGCTCGCCGCTCGCCGACATCCTGATGCGCCATTTCGCGAGCCCCGCGGGCGTCGGCGTCTGGCAGACCTTCCTGGTGCTGGCCGCAGGCTATTTCGTGTTCATGGTTTCGGGCGCGCTCGGCTACCGCGTGCCGCCGGAGAACTGGCGCCCGTCCGGATGGACGCCGCCAGCGGCCGCCGGCACGCGCATGATCGCGACCGGCGACGTGCACCTCAAGGACGCGCACAAGACGCCGCAGTTCTGGCTGATCTGGGTCGTGCTCCTGACCAACGTGACCGCATCGATCGGCCTCATCGGCGTCGCCTCGCCGATGCTGCAGGAAATTTTCGGCGGCCGCCTGATCGGCGCGGCCGGCACCGCCTTCCTCGACTTCACGCCCGAGCAGCGCACGGCCGCCGCCGCCGTCGGCGCCGGCTTCGTCGGCCTCGTTTCGCTCTTCAACATCGGCGGCCGCTTCTTCTGGGCCTCCTTCTCCGACCGGCTCGGCCGCAAGACGATGTACGCGGTGATCCTGGCGCTCGGCATCGCGCTCTACGCGGCGCTGATCCCCTTCTCGGCATCGAGCGGGATCCTGTTCCTCTTCGTCGCCTCGTTCTGCGTGATCGCCTCGATGTATGGCGGCGGTTTCGCCACCGTCCCGGCCTATCTCGCCGACGTCTTCGGCACGAAGTTCGTCGGCGCGATCCACGGACGCCTCCTCACGGCTTGGTCGCTCGCCGGCGTCTTCGGCGGTCTCATCACCGGCAACATCCGCGACGCGCAGATCGCGGCCGGCGTGCCGCGCGAGGCGGTCTATCAGCCGATCTTCTTCACGGTGGCGGCGCTTCTGGCGGTCGGCTTCGTCGCCAACCTCCTGGTCCGGCCGGTGGCCGAGACATACCAGATGCGACAGGAGGCAAAGGGCGTGGCGACGGCGGCGCGGGGCGGCGCTGCGGCGGCGCCCGCGTTCGGCGACCACGGCATCGGCCGCGGCGGCTTCAACGGGCCGGCGATCGCCGCCTGGGTCGCTGTCGGCCTGCCGCTCCTCTGGGGCGTCTACATCACGCTTCTGAAGGCCTCCGCCCTGTTCTAGACTGACACCCGAGCCGGCGCGCGCCTCGGCTGCGCCGGCTTCCGACCTTCTCGGGAGACCGACATGCTCGATGCCGCGCGACGCGCTCTGCCCTTCGATGCCGAGCGCCTGAATGAGATCATCGCCGCCCATGCGGGAAAGCCGGGCGCCCTCCTGCCGATCCTGCACGACGTGCAGGCCGAGTTCGGCATGGTGGACGACGCGGCAGTGCCCGCGATCGCGGCGGCGCTGAACCTGTCGCGCGCGGACGTCCACGGCGTCCTCACCTTCTATCACGACTTCCGCCGCCTTCCGGCCGGGCGAACCGTGGTCAAGCTCTGCTCTGCCGAGGCGTGCCAGGCCGCGGGCGGCCGCGCATTGCAGGCGGCAGCCAAGGACCTCCTCGGCGTGCCGATGAAGGGCACGACCGGCGACGGCGCGGCGACGCTGGAGCCCGTCTACTGCCTCGGCCTCTGCTCCGTCGCGCCCGCCGCGATGGTCGACGGCCGCATCCACGGCCGCCTGACCGCGGACCGCCTGACCGCCATCATCGAGGAGGCGATGCGATGACCCCGACGACCCGCATCTTCGTGCCGCGCGATGCGGCAGCCGTCGCCGTCGGCGCCAACGAGGTCGCGGCGGCGCTCAAAGCGTCGGGCCGCGCCGTCGAGATCGTGCGCACGGGCTCGCGCGGCATGCACTGGCTGGAGCCGCTGGTCGAGGTCGAGACCGCCGAGGGGCGCATCGGCTACGGGCCGGTCGCGGCCGCCGACGTCGACGCGCTGCTGGCGGCCGGGATGCTCGACGGCGCGGACCATCCGTCGCGGATCGGCCGGCCGGAAGACCATCCGTTCCTCGCCCGCCAGACGCGCTCCACCATGGCGCTCTGCGGCATCGTCGATCCGCGCTCGGAATCCGACTATGCCGCCCACGGCGGCTGGCGCGGCCTGTCGGCGGCGCTGAAAGAGGATGCCGAGGCGCGGGTGCGGACCGTGACGGCCTCGGGCCTTCGCGGCCGCGGCGGTGCGGGCTTTCCGACCGGCATCAAATGGGAGACCGTCCGCAAGGCAGCGGCGGCGCAGAAATACGTCGTCTGCAATGCCGACGAAGGCGATTCGGGCACTTTCGCCGACCGGATGACGATGGAGGGAGATCCGTTCCGGCTGGTCGAGGGCATGTGCATCGCTGGCGTCTCCGTCGGCGCGACCTATGGCTACATCTATATCCGCTCGGAATATCCGCACGCGATCGAGGCGATGGAGCACGCGATCGCCGGGGCGCGTCAGGCCGGCTGGCTCGGTGCTTCGGTCGGCGGGTCGGGCCTCGCCTTCGACATGGAGGTGCGTGTCGGTGCCGGCGCCTATGTCTGCGGCGAGGAGACGTCCCTCCTCAACTCCATCGAGGGCAAGCGCGGCATCGTGCGCGCCAAGCCGCCACTGCCGGCCCTCCAGGGTCTCTTCGGCAAGCCGACCGTGGTTAACAACGTCCTGTCGCTCGCCGCCGTCCCGGCGATTTTCGCTGAAGGGCCGGAAGCCTACGAGCGGCTCGGCCTCGGGCGCTCGCGCGGCACGATGCCGATCCAGCTGGCCGGCAACGTCCGGTATGGCGGCCTCGTCGAGGTGCCCTTCGGCATCACGCTCGGCGAACTCGTGCATGAGATCGGCGGCGGCACGGCGTCGGGCCGTCCGGTGCGCGCGGTTCAGGTCGGGGGCCCGCTCGGCGCCTACTTCCCCCCGTCCCTCTTCGACACGCCCTTCGACTACGAGGCCTTCACGGCAAAGGACGGGCTCATCGGCCACGGCGGCATCACGGTCTTCGACGACACGGTCGACATGGCCCATATGGCACGCTTCGCCATGGAGTTCTGTGCCGCGGAAAGCTGCGGCAAGTGCACGCCTTGCCGCATCGGCGCGGTGCGCGGCGTCGAGACCGTCGACCGCATCCTCGAGAAGCGCTCGGCGGGCCAGCCGGTGGCTAAGGAGCTGACGCTGCTCGCCGACCTCTGCGACACCATGAAGTTCGGCTCGCTCTGTGCGCTCGGCGGCTTCACGCCCTATCCCGTAACCAGCGCGATGACCCATTTCCCCGAAGATTTCGACCTCGACGCTCAGCCCCTGCCGGCCGGGCTCGAGGCGGCGGAATAAGGAGGACACGACCATGTCTCTCGTTCCCGAAACCGACTACGGCACCCCGGCTCGCCGCGCCGAGAAACACGTCACGTTGACGATCGACGGCGAGACGGTAACCGTCCCCGCCGGCACCTCGCTGATGCGCGCGGCCGCCGAGATGGGCACCAAGATCCCGAAGCTCTGCGCGACGGATAGTCTCGAGCCCTTCGGCTCCTGCCGCATGTGCCTCGTCGAAGTGGAAGGCATGCGCGGAACGCCCGCCTCGTGCACGACGCTCGCCGCCGACGGCATGGTGGTGAAGACCCAGACCGACCGGATCGCCAAGCTCCGCCGCGGCGTGATGGAACTCTACATCTCCGACCACCCGCTGGATTGCCTCACCTGTTCGGCGAACGGCGACTGCGAGCTGCAGGACACGGCCGGCGAGGTCGGCCTGCGCGAGGTGCGCTACGGCCAGCACGGCGAGAACCACGTGCATCCCCACGAGCACGGGAGCCCGAACCCGCTCTTCATGGAGAAGGACCTCTCCAACCCCTATTTCCAGTACGATCCGTCGAGATGCATCGTCTGCTCGCGCTGCGTGCGGGCCTGCGAGGAGGTGCAGGGCACCTTCGCGCTGACGATCGCCGGCCGCGGCTTCGACAGCCGCGTTTCGCCCAGCCAAGGCGAGGACTTCTTCTCCTCCGAATGCGTGTCCTGCGGTGCCTGCGTGCAGGCCTGCCCGACCGCGACGCTGATGGAGAAGTCGGTCGTGGCATTGGGCGTGCCGGAGCACTCGAAGGTGACGACCTGCGCCTACTGCGGCGTCGGCTGCTCGTTCAAGGCCGAGATGCGGGGCGAGGAACTGGTGCGCATGGTGCCGTGGAAGGACGGCAAGGCGAACCACGGCCATTCCTGCGTCAAGGGCCGCTTCGCCTATGGCTACGCCAACCACCGCGAGCGCATCACCTCGCCGATGATCCGCAACTCGACCTCCGAGCCCTGGCGCGAGGTGAGTTGGGAGGAGGCGATCGCCCACACGGCATCCGAGTTCAAGCGCATCCAGGCGAAGTACGGACGCAACTCCGTCGGCGGCATCACCTCCTCGCGCTGCACCAACGAGGAGACCTTCCTCGTCCAGAAGCTGATCCGCGCCGGTTTCGGCAACAACAACGTCGACACGTGCGCCCGCGTCTGCCACTCGCCGACCGGCTACGGCCTCAAGACGACGCTCGGCACCTCGGCCGGCACGCAGGACTTCGATTCGGTCGAGGAGGCCGACGTCATCCTCGTGATCGGCGCCAACCCGACCGACGGGCATCCGGTCTTCGCGAGCCGCATGAAGAAGCGCCTGCGCGAGGGCGCGCAGCTGATCGTCGTCGACCCGCGCCGCATCGATCTCGTCAAGACGCCGCATGTCGAGGCCGCGCACCATCTGCCGCTGCGCCCCGGCACCAACGTCGCCGTCCTCACCGCGATGGCGCATGTCATCGTGACCGAAGGTCTCGTCGACGAGAGCTACGTGCGCGAGCGCTGCGACCTCGAGGCGTTCCAAGCCTGGGCGGAGTTCGTCTCCGACGCCTCGCGCTCGCCGGAAGCCTCGGAGCCGATGACGCGCGTGCCGGCCGAAGAGCTTCGCGCCGCGGCCCGGCTCTATGCCACCGGCGGCAGGGCCGCGATCTACTACGGCCTCGGCGTCACCGAGCACTCGCAAGGTTCGACCACGGTGATGGCGATCGCGAACCTTGCGATGGCGACCGGCAACATCGGCAAGCGCGGCGCGGGCGTGAACCCGCTGCGCGGCCAGAACAACGTGCAGGGCGCCTGCGACATGGGCTCCTTCCCGCACGAGCTCTCGGGCTACCGCCACGTGTCGGACGACACGGCGCGCGCGCTGTTCGAGACGATGTGGGGCGTCGAGCTCGACGACGAGCCGGGCATGCGCATTCCCAACATGCTGGACGCCGCCGTCGCCGGCGAGTTCAAGGGCATCTACATCCAGGGCGAGGACATCCTCCAGTCCGACCCCAACACGCGCCACGTGACGGCCGGTCTTGCCGCGATGGAATGCGTCGTGGTGCAGGACCTCTTCCTGAACGAGACGGCCGTCCACGCCCACGTCTTCCTGCCGGGCTCGACCTTCCTCGAGAAGGACGGCACCTTCACCAACGCCGAGCGGCGCATCCAGCGCGTGCGCCGCGTCATGAAGCCGAAGAACGGCTATGCCGACTGGGAGATCACGCAACTTCTCGCCAACGCCCTCGGCTTCCCGATGAACTACGGGCACCCTTCCGAGATCATGGCCGAGATCGCGGCGCTCACCCCGACCTTTGCCGGTGTCTCCTACGAGCGGCTGGAGACCGAAACCCTCCAGTGGCCCGTCACCGACAAGGCCCCGCTCGGCACGCCGCTGATGCACCTCGAAGGCTTTGTGCGCGGCAAGGGCCTCTTCGTCGTCACAGAATACGTGCCGACCGACGAGAAGGTGGGCCCGCGCTTTCCCCTGCTTCTCACGACTGGCCGCATCCTCTCGCAGTACAATGTCGGCGCGCAGACGCGGCGCACCGACAACACGATGTGGCACGAGGAGGACCTTCTCGAGATCCATCCGCACGACGCCGAGGAGCGCGGCATCCGCGAGGGGGCCTTCGTCAAGGTCGCGAGCCGGGCGGGCGACACGACGCTGCGCGCCCTCATCACCGACCGCGTCGCGCCGGGCGTCGTCTACACGACCTTCCACCATCCGCTGACGCAGGCGAACGTCGTGACGACCGACTACTCCGACTGGGCGACCAACTGTCCGGAATACAAGGTCACGGCGGTCCAGGTCTCGCCGTCCAACGGGCCGACCGACTGGCAGGAGCGCTACAACTCGTTCGCCGCCACCTCGCGCCGCGTGGCCGCCGCCGAGCCCGCCGAATGAGCGCGGCACCCGAACCCCTTGAGGGCGAGACGCAGAAGCTCGTCACCATGGTCAACCAGGTGGCGCGCTTCTTCGAAAGCCAGGCGCACGAGCCGGGCGTTCTCGGCGTCGCCGACCACGTCGCGGCCTTCTGGACGCCGCGCATGCGCGACATGATCTTCGCCCATGTCGACGCCGGCGGCGCGGACCTTCGCCCGCTGGCGCTGGAGGGGCTCGCCTCGCTGCGTGCCCGCCCGCCCAAGGCCGCGCACCGGCGCCTGGAAGCCGCCGGCGGCCTGTCGGTCGGCACCAAGCCGGGGTCGGACGCGGGCTAACACGCTTCCCGACCGGGTTGGTTGGTGGCCGCGGGGCGAAAGCGCTCCGCCGCGCAACGCGCGTCCGAAGGACGATGACGACCGTTCGATCCGGCCGGAACGCGCTCGGGGTTCACGAAAGATCGCCGCCGGCGCGAGCCCTTTGCCGGTCGTGGCCTATGTAGCCCGGACGAAGGGCTGACGAGAACTGGCGGCGATCGCGACGATGGACGGAGGCACGGCTCCACAGGAGACGCCGGCGACCACGGTTCCGGTCAAGGCACCCAGCCGCTTCCGCGCCTGGGTCCGCGGCAACGAGATCGGACTGGTGATCGTCGCCTGCGTGGTGGGCGTGATCGCCGGCCTCGTGGTGACCGCGATCGGCCGGGCGGCGCAGGCGCTGCACATGCTTCTGTTTTCGGCCGACGACGGGCACCTCAGCTCGATGACGGCCCTCGCCGCTCCCTGGCACGCGGCCCTGCCGGCCTGCGGCGGTGCGCTTCTCGGCCTCTGGCTGTTTGCCACACGCAGGCGCAAGGCGCGGCCGCTGGTCGATCCGATCGAGGCCAACGCGCTGCATGGCGGGCGCATGTCGCTGCGCGACAGCGTGATCGTGGTGGTGCAGAACCTCGTGTCCAACGGCTTCGGCGCCTCGGTCGGGCTGGAGGCCGCCTACACGCAGATGTCGGGCGGGCTCGCCTCGCGCCTCGGCACCGCCTTCGAGATGCGGCGGGGGGACCTGCGCATGCTGGTCGGCTGCGGCGCGGCGGGCGCCATCGCCGCCGCCTTCAACGCACCCCTCACCGGCGCCTTCTACGCGTTCGAGCTCATCATCGGCACCTACTCCGTCGTCACGCTCGCTCCCGTCGTGGCGGCGGCGCTCTGCGGCACGTTCGTCGCACAGCTCCTGGGGGCCGCCCCCTTCCTGATCGAGGTCGGCACGCCGGGCCGGATCACGGCGCTCGACTATCCGCCGGCGATCCTCCTTGCGGTCCTCGCCGCCGGTCTCGGCATCGCCATCATGAAGGGCGTGACGAGCGTCGAGCGCGGCATCCGCGGCTCCGGCCTACCGGCGCCGCTGCGCCCCATCGCGGGCGGTCTCCTCGTCGGGGCGCTGGCGCTCGTCACGCCGCAGGTTCTCTCGTCGGGCCACGGCGCGCTCCATCTGCAGCTCGACCTGCCCGCCTCCCTGTCGATGCTCGCGCTGATCCTGGCGCTGAAGGCGCTGGCGTCGGCGGTCTCCATCGGCAGCGGCTTTCGCGGGGGCCTGTTCTTCGCCTCGCTCTTCATGGGCGCGCTCCTCGGCAACCTCTTTGCGGCGGCCGCGCCGTGGATCTTCCCCCATACGGCGCTGACGCCCGTCACCTTCGCGATCGTAGGCATGAGTTCGCTCGCCGTCACCATCGTCGGCGGACCGATGACGATGACCTTCCTGGCGCTGGAGATGACCGGCGACTTCCCGATCACCGCGCTGGCGCTCGCCGCCGTCGTCACCGCATCGCTGACCGCCCGCAAGACCTTCGGCTATTCCTTCGCCACCTGGCGCTTCCACCTGCGCGGCGAGAACATCCGCAGCGCCCACGATGTCGGCTGGATCCGCAACCTGACGGTGGGCCGCATGATGCGCACCGACGTTCGCACCACGACGCTCGGAACCAGCCTCAAGACCTTCCGGCGCGACTTCCCGCTCGGCTCCGCCCAGCGCGTCGTCGTGGTGGACGCGACGGGCGCCTATGCCGGCATCGTGCTCGTTGCCGACGCCTATTCCGACGAGGCGACCGACCTCGAGGCTAAGATCGACACCCTCCTGCGCTGGAAGGACGCCGTGCTCCTGCCGCAGATGAGCGCGCGCGAGGCGGCGAGCCTCTTCGACCGGGCGGAGAGCGAGGCACTGGCGGTGGTGGACGGGGCGAAGACGCGCAACGTCGTCGGCCTCTTGACCGAAAGCCACACGCTGCGTCGCTACAGCGAGGAGCTCGACCTCCGGCGCCGCGAGGCGGCAGGGGAAGTCCGCTGAGGACGGCGCCCGTCATGGCTTTGCGTCCCGCCTCTGATATGGAACACCTGCGGTCGCGCACCGCGGCATGAGCGAAGAAGGAACATCGGCCGTGGATGCTGTGAGAGAGGCGACCGCCGGAGCCGCCCCGACGACGATCCTGGCGCCGGGGCGCAACTGCATGGCGATCGACCGGGCGGACCGCCTGTCGGTGATCGTCGACGCCGACGACTATTTCCGCTTCGCCCGGCAGGCGATGACGGCCGCGCGGCGGCGCATCATGCTGGTCGGCTGGGACTTCGACGGCCGCATCGCGCTCGGCTACGAGGCAGGGGCGGAAGGCCCGGAGAAGCTCGGCGACTTCGTGCTCTGGCTGGTGGAGCGCAATCCGGACCTCGAGATCTTCCTTCTTCGCTGGGACGTCGGCGCTCTGAAGACGCTCTTGCGCGGCTCGACCTTCTTCACCCTCCTCAAGTGGATGGCGCATCCACGCATCCACACCAAGCTCGACGGCGCCCATCCGACCGGCTCCTCGCACCACCAGAAGATCGTGGTGATCGACGATGCCCTCGCCTTCTGCGGCGGGATCGACATGACGGCCGACCGCTGGGACACGCGGGCCCATGCGTTCCAGGACGAGCGGCGCCGCCGCCCCTTCACGCGCCGCCGCTACAAGCCCTGGCACGACGCCTCGACGGCGCTGACCGGCCCGGCTGCCGCCCGGCTCGGCGAGATCTGTCGCCAGCGCTGGCTGACCGCCGGCGGCGCGCCGGACCCGAAGCCGATCGAGGGCGAGACGGCGATCTGGCCCGAGGGTCTGTGGACGACCTTCCGCGACCTCGACATCGCCGTGTCGCGCTCGGCACCCGAACTCAGCCATCGCGACGCGGTGCACGAGATCGAAGACCTCTATGTCGACCAGATCCGCGCCGCGCGCCGCATCGTCTATGCCGAAAGCCAGTATTTCGCCTCGCGGCGCATCGCCGAGGCGATCGCGCACCGACTGGAGGAGCCGGACGGCCCCGAGATCGTCGTGATCAACCCGGTCTCGGCGCAGGGGTGGCTGGAGCCGATCGCGATGGACACGGCCCGCGCGCGCCTCGTCGAGGCGCTCCGGCAGCTCGACCGTCACGGCCGTTTCCGCATGTACCATCCGGTGAACGAGGGCGGCGAGGCGATCTACGTCCACGCCAAGATCCTCGTCGTCGACGATCGGTTCCTGCGCGTCGGCTCGTCCAACATGAACAACCGCTCGATGCGGCTCGACACCGAATGCGACGTCACGGTGGACGCCGCGCTGGCGCCGGACGGCGCGGCGGGGTCGATCGTCGACATCCGCAACGATCTCCTCGCCGAGCACCTCGGCCGCAGACCCGACCAAGTGTCAGGCGCGTTGGCGACGAGCGGATCCCTGATCGCGGCGATCGAGGCGCTGCGCGGTCCCGGCCGCTCGCTCGTCCCCTACGAGACGCCCGAGCTCAACGAGGTCGAGGCGTGGCTCGCCGACAACAAGATCCTCGATCCCGAGGGCCCGGCCGAGATGTTCGAGCCCCTCTCGAAGCGCCGACATCTCATCGGTCGCCTGCGGCGGCGGATCCGGCAGCACCGGCACAAGGTGCGCTAGCCCCGCCTGTCGGCCTCAGTCGCGGATCGCCATGATCGACTTGTTGAGCCCGGCGACGCGTTCCATCTCGATCCGCGATCCCGGAAAGAGCGTGCGCATCATGCGTGCATCGAGAAGCCGGATATCGCGGACATTGCTCCAAGCCTCGGCGGCGCTGCGCGCGCGCGGGAAGAAGCCGAGGTTGAAGTGGCGCGTCAGCGCCGCGCGCAGGGCGATCGGCAGGTACTGGAACCCGACGACGCGGAAATGCGGCTCGAGCGGGAACCAGTAGTTCGGCGTCTGGATGAAGTGGCGCGACCCGAGACGGTGGACGGTGCGGGAGAAGGCGACCATCGCGTCCCAGTCGCCGACATGCTCGATGACCGAGTTGGAGTGGACGAGATCGAACTGCCGCCCGTCGAAGAGCGTGGGATCGCACGCATTGCCGAAGTGGCTGCGGAACATTGCGCCCTGCGGCTCCGGTGCCGCCTCGTTGTTGACGAGTGTGATGGTGATCCGCCCGGCATGGCGCGCCAGAAGCTCCGCGCCGATGTTCCAGTAGGTCTCGGTTCCGCCGAGATCGAGGATCTCGATCTCGCGGCGCGTCGCGAGCGCCGCCTCGATCAGGGACGCAACCTGCGCGAAGCGACGCGCCCGGAAGCGGAACTCGAGACTTTCGGGGTTGGACAGGGGGTTCGGCTTGACCCACTCGTCGGCTGCAATTGTCATAACGGCACCTCGCCTTTTCGTGAGGTTAAACTGCCGTCAATCCCCGCCCAGTCAATATTCCTTAATAATTCATGACCGAACGCAGTTAATCGGGAAATTTTTAGCAATTCTTTCGTTCGGTACGAAGGCATGTATCGTACTATCAATTTTTAAGCGATTTTAAGAGGCGGCGTTTAGGATTCGACCCACGTCATCGGGAGATCCTGACATGAGTGGCCTGTTCGCCTCGGAAGCCGACCGAATCCTCTCGGCTCTCGACCTGTCGATGGCGATGATCGAGTTCGACCTCGACGGCAAGATCCTGCGGGCGAACCGCAACTTCTGCGACCTGATGGGCTATACCGAAGGCGAGATCGTCGGGCGCTCGCACCGCCTCTTCGTCGAGGATGCCTATGCCGCCTCGCCGGAATACGCCGCCTTCTGGGCGAAGCTGCGCCGCGGCGAGTTCGAGTGCGACGAGTTCCGCCGCCTGGCCAAGGGCGGGCGCGAGGTCTTCATCCGGGGCAACTACAACCCGATCCTCAACCGCGCGGGCAAGCCGGTTAAGATCGTCAAGTTCGCCAACGACATCACGGCCACCAAGCAGCGACAGATCGACAGCTCTGCGCGGATCGCCGCGCTCGACCGCTCCCAGGCCATCATCGAGTTCACGCTGGACGGCGAGATCATCACCGCCAACCCGTCGTTCCTGAAGGCCTTCGGGTACCGGCTGGACGAGATCGTCGGCCGCCATCACAGCCTGTTCGTGGATCGCGCCGAGGCGGCCTCTCCCGCCTATGCGGAGTTCTGGTCGCGCTTGCGCGCCGGCGAGTTCATCGCCGACGAGTTCCGCCGTGTGGCCAAGGACGGGCAGGACGTCTTCATCCAGGCCTCCTACAACCCCGTGCTTGGACTGGACGGCAAGGTCGCGAGGATCGTGAAGTTCGCCTCCGACGTCAGCGGGCGTGTGCGCGCCGTCCGGACGCTGGGCCAGGCGTTGACGGCGCTGGCGGGCGGCGACCTCGATCGCCGCATCGAGACGCCCTTCACGCCCGCGCTCGATCCGATCCGCCAGAGCTTCAACGGGTCGGTGGAAACGCTCGGCGCGGCGATGCTCGCGATCTCCCGCAACGGTGCCTCGATCCAGTCCAATGCCGACGGCCTGCGCGCCGCGTCCGACGACCTCGCCCGACGCACCGAACAGGATGCCGCGGCGGTGGAGGAGATCTCGGCGGCGCTGTCCGAGATGAATTCGGGGATGCGGATTGCCAGCAGCAAGGCGGAGGAAGCGGGCGAACTCGTCGCCCGCACCCGCCGCGAAGCCGAGCAGTCGGGCTCCATCGTCGGCGTCGCGGTGGACGCGATGGGCAAGATCCAGGGCTCCTCCGACCGGATCGGCTCGATCATCGGCGTGATCGACGAGATCGCCTTCCAGACCAACCTTCTCGCGCTCAACGCGGGCGTCGAGGCCGCGCGCGCCGGCGAGGCAGGACGCGGGTTCGCGGTGGTGGCGCAGGAGGTACGCGGGCTCGCACAGCGCTCGGCCGAGGCCGCCAAGGAGATCAAGGCGCTGATCTCGACCTCGCGCGAGCAGGTGGCCGAGGGCGTCGATCTCGTGGGGCGTGCCGGCGTGTCGCTGCAGAGCATCGTCGACAAGTTCGCCGCCGTGAACGACCATGTCGGCGTGATCGTCGATGCCGTCCGCAACCAGGCGCACGGGCTCGACGAGGTCAACACGGGTGTCGGAACGCTCGATCGCTCGATCCAGCGCAATGCTGCGATGGTGGAGGAATCGGCTGCCGCCTGTGCCGAACTGTCGGGTGAGGTCGGGGCCTTGAATGAGATGATCGGCCGGTTCGAGCTGGCGGCGGAGCGAAGCGCCCCGCGGCGAGGCTCACCCGTCCACACGCTCCATGCGCGGATCGCAAGCGGCTTCTGAGGCGCAAGCCGCGACGGAAGGGAAGCCGCCGGCCGCTCAGTCCACCGGCAGGTCGATCGTGCAGCGCACGCCGCCCGGCCCGATCTCGTAGGTGGTTCTTGCCTTCAGTTGGTAGGGCAGCGCCTTTTCGATCAGTTCCCGGCCGTAGCCGCCGCCCGGCAGAGGTGGTGGGGCGACCGGGCGCTCAGGCCCGCTTTCGATCCAGTCGACAACGAGACGGCGCAGGCCGCTGTCGGCTTCGCAGAGCCGCCAATGCACCGCGAGCCGGCCTTCGTCCTGCGACAGGGCCCCGTATTTCACGGCGTTGGTGGCAAGTTCGTGGATCGCCAGCGCGAAGGTCTGGACACTGGCCGAGCGAAGGCGAACCCCGTCCGGCCCGTCGAGGAGCACCCGCGCGTCGCCGTCGGGGTCGAGAAACCCCCGTGCCTCCAGTTCGGCGCGAATCAATGAATCGAAGGTGACGCGCTGGCCGCGGTCGAGCTGCGACAGAAGCCCGTTGATGCGCGAGAGCGCCAGCAGCCGCTCGCGCAGGCGGGGGAGGAAGTCCTCCAGCGAGGCGGCGTTGCGCGCGGTGCGCTCGGCGACCGAGGTGACGACGCCGAGGAGATTGCGCGTCCGATGCTGGAGCTCGGCGAGAAGGACGTCCTGCCGACCGCGCAACTGGTGCATCTCGTCGACATCGGTCGAGGTGCCGATCCATTCCACCACCTTGCCCCGCTCGTCGAGGACCGGCAGCGCCCTCGCCTGGAACCAGCGCTCGGCCCCCTCCTCCACGCCGCGGATCCGGATCTCCGCTCGGAACTCGCCGCGCGCGCCCGCCTCCCGCCAGGCGGTGACCACGCGCTGCCGGTCGTCGGGATGGACGGCCTTCAGCCAGCCGAAGCCGCTCGCCTCGACCATCGCCTGGCCGGTATAGGCCGCCCATTGCGGGCTTGCCCAGGTCCAGCGGCCGGCGGCGCTGGCCCGCCAGACGAGCTGCGGCATGCCCTGGACGAGGGTCGTCAGCCGACGCTCGCTGGTGGACAGCCGTTCCTCGGCCTTTCGGCGGGGCAGGATGTCGCGAAACAGAACGGCGATCCGGCCGAGGCCGGACCGATCGAACGGGGTCGCGTAGACCTCGTAGAACCGGTGCGGCGATTTCTGTTCCTCCTCGAATCGCTCGGCCTCGCCGCTGCGGGCGATACGTCCGTAGATCTTCAGCCACTCCTGCGGCAGTTCGGGCACGAGTTCGAGCGCGGTGCGCCCTGCGGCATCGGCAAGGCCGCTCTGTCGCTCGAAGGCGGGATTGACCGACAGGAAGCGGTAGTCGACCGGCTGACCGTCGGCGCCCGGGATCAGTTCGAGCGTGCAGAACCCGTCGTCGATCGTCTCGATCAGCCGGCGGTGAGCCTCGGCCTGCAGGTCGTCCTGCGACACGCGCCGGCCGATGCCGTGCCAGCCCCCATTCGTGACGGGTACCAAGCGGAGGCGAAAAAGGTCGCGCCCGCCGTCGGCCGCGAGGCGAAGCGAACCCTCGACCGGCCCCTGCCCGACCACGGCTTCGCTCCAGAGGCGCTCGGCGCGATGCCGGTCCTGCGGCTCGACGCACTCGACGAAACGTCGCCCGGCCCAGGCCGACGCATCGGCGGCATGGCTCGCAATCGGTCCACCGGCGGTCACGATTCCGTCGCGGTCCATCCGCCAGAGGCAGTCGACGAAGCCGGCGAGAAGGTCCGGTGGCAGGTGGTCGAAAGGCTCGGGAACCATCCGCACTGTCCTTCGGCCGATCCATCGTGCGCCTGATCTAACGAGCGGAAACGGGCCGGCACAAGCCCGCCGCGCCCTCCCGAAGGTGGCAATCGGCGGCCCGGGCGGAATGCTTCGGTAGGCGAGACGAGTTTCTTACCGCCATTTCATTCGCCAAGCGGTTGTAAAGCTCTTACATCCCAAGAAAAGGATCGCGCGCGAGCGGACTGCGCCATGTTAACAGCCTCTGCCTTCGAACTCTCCGGCCAACGCGTCCTGATCGTCGAGGACGAGTATTTCGCTGCCGAAGCGCTGACCACGGCGGTGAGAGCAGGTGGCGGCGAGGTCGTCGGGCCGGTCGCGAGCGTCGACGATGCGTTGAACGTCCTGGAAGGCGGCGGGCCAGTCGATGCTGCGATCCTCGACGTCAATCTGGCGGGCGACAAGGTCTTTCCGGTCGCCCACGCGCTGCGCCGCCACGGCGTGCCGATCGTCTTCGTCACCGGCTACGACGACTGGATCATCCCCCAGGAATACGACGACGTGCCGGTGTTCCGGAAGCCGGCCGATCCGGACAACGTCGTGCGCCTTCTTTTCGAGCGGAGCTGACGCGTCGCCTCCGGAGCGTTTTCCGACCGGATCGGGTGGTCGGCACTGAGGCGGTTTCGGTTCTCGAGCAAGGCCGGCACGGGGCGAAAGCGCTCTGCGGTGCAGCGGGCGTCCGAAGGGCGATGACGACCGTTCGATCCGCTCGGACAGCGCTCTAGTCCAGCGCCGACAGGATCGCATGGCCAGCCCGCACGCGCGTCGCGTTCGGCCAGTTGCGGTTCGCCAGGAACACGACGCCGATCCGCCGTTCCGGCACGAAGGCGGCATAGGCGCCGAAGCCGCGGGTCGAGCCGGTCTTGTTGAAGAGCACCGCGCCCTGCGGTGCCTGTGGCGGATCGAGGCGCGTCGCGGTTTGCGGCTTCAACGCCATGTCGGCCGAGTTGCCGGTCAGAAGCATCTCGACATCGACCGGATAGGGATACTGCTCCCATCCGAGCCCCTGCACCATCGGACCGACCCGGGCGTGCCCGAGATGGGTCGCCTCGACCCCGGCGCGAAGCGGGGCGGGCAGCGAGGAGGGATCGATCTGCACCTCCACGAAGCGCGCCATGTCGGTAGCCGTGGACTTCAGCCCGTAGGCCGATCCGTCGAGCGGGCCGGGCGACACGCGGATCGCCTCGCCGGTCGGCGCGGTGCCGAAAGCGTAGCGGGGCATCTCGCGCTCCGGGACCGTCAGGAACGTGCTGCGAAGGCCGAGAGCGGGCAGGATGTCGCGCGTCATCGTCGCTTCGAAGCCCTCTCCCGTCGCGCGCCCCGCAAGATCGCCGAAGAGGCCGATCGACGGGTTGGAGTAGCGTCGTACCGTTCCGGGCTCGACCTCCGGCCGGAAGTTCTGGAAATAGCGAAGGATCGCCTCATTGCCCGACACGTCGTCGGGAAACTGCAGCGGCAGACCGGCGGCCGTATAGGTCGCAAGGTCGAGAAGCGTCGCGCGGCCGATGGGGTGTCCCGCAAGGGCCGGCTCGTAGCGTTCGGCGGGGTCGGAGAGCGACAGGTGCCCCTCGGCCTCCGCCGTCGCGCCGAGCGTCGCGGTGAAGGTCTTCGATAGCGAGCCGAGCTCGAACAGCGTGTCCGCCGTCACCGGCTTGCCGCCCGAGGGCGCATCGACACCAAAATTGAACTGATGGCGACGACCGTTCTCGATCACCACGACGGCCATGCCGGGAATGGACGCCTCGCGCATGACGGGCTCGATGACCGACCGGACCTGGCGCTCGACGGCCGCCGGATCGGTGGCGGCCGCAGGCGACACCAAGGCGGCAAGAGAGGCCGCCATGGCAAGGCCGGAGAGAAGGGATCGGAGCGTCGGGCTGGCGGGCATGGATCGTTGACCTTATGGGTGGCGGTGGCCGCGAGACGGTCCGCCGGTGCATCTTTCTGACCCGCATTTGCGGAACTTCGGGCATCCGGCGCAAACCACGAATTCTCGGGCGAGCCATGAGAAAAATTGGGGGACGAGGATGGCCAGGCCCTATCTGCCGCTGACGGCGCTGCGGGCCTTCGAGGCGTCGGCGCGCCACCAGTCGTTCACCCGCGCGGCGATCGAACTGAACGTCACGCAAGGGGCCGTCAGCCATCAGGTCAAGGCGCTGGAGCAGTCGCTCGGCGCCGCGCTCTTCGAGCGTCTGCCGCGCGGCCTGATGCTGACGCGCGAGGGGGAGATGCTGCTGCCGGGCGTGCGCGACGCGTTCGACCGGATGGCGGGTACGCTGACGCGCTTCGAGAACGGCGCGATGCGCGAGACGCTGCGGGTGGGAGCCGTCGGCACCTTCGCGGTCCGCTGGCTGGTGCCGCGCCTGTCCGACTTCTCGGAGCGCCACCCGTTCGTGGACCTGCGCCTGTCGACCCACAACAACCGCGTCGACCCGGCGGCCGAAGGGCTCGACTACGCCATCCGCTTCGGCGACGGCGCGTGGCACGGCACATGGTCGGTGCCGATCCTCGACGCGCCCTTGAGCCCGCTCTGCACGCCCGCGATCGCCGCCGCGCTGACGCGGCCGGAGGATCTCCTCGGCCAGAGGCTGCTGCGCTCCTATCGTCAGGACGAATGGGCCCGGTGGTTCGTGGCCGCCGGTCTCCATGGCGACCTCCGCCTGCCGGGCGGCATCGTGTTCGACACCTCGCTCGCCATGGTCGAAGCGGCGCTGATGGGCGTGGGCGTGGCACTCGCGCCGCCGGCCCTCTTCGACCGTCACCTCGTCGCCGGCACGCTGGTCCAGCCCTTCGCGGACGTCGTCGACCTCGGCCGCTACTGGCTCACCCGCCTGAATTCGCGTCCCGAGACCTCCGCGATGTCAGCCTTCCGGTCCTGGCTCTCCGAGGCGTCGCGAGAGGCTGGGCCAACCTTTTTGCTCGAAACGGCGCCGCTCACGCCGTAAGGAGGGGCGAACGACTCGAGGCATGGGGATCGATCGATGCGCATCGTGGTGACGGGCCGGCAGGGACAGGTGGTCTCGGCCCTTCTGGAGCGCGGTCCGGCCGCGGGCGTGGACATCGTCGCACTCGGCCGACCGGACCTCGATCTGGCCGATGCCGCCTCGATCCGCGCCGCCGTCTCCGCCGCCCGGCCGGATGCGATCGTCTCGGCCGCGGCCTACACAGCGGTGGACAAGGCGGAGAGCGAGCCGGATCTCGCCTTTGCGGTCAACGCCGAGGGCCCCGCGGCGCTGGCGGCGGTGGCCGCCGAACTCGATGTCCCCATCGTCCACCTGTCGACCGACTACGTGTTCTCAGGCGAGAAGACCGACCCTTATGTCGAAAGCGATCCGACCGGACCGGTGTCGGTCTACGGTCGCTCGAAGCTCGAAGGCGAGCGACGCATTGCACAAGCGCAGCCGAACCATGCGATCCTGCGCACGGCCTGGGTCTACTCGCCCTTCGGCGCGAACTTCCTGAAGACCATGCTGCGGCTCGGCGAGACGCGCGACGCGGTGAACGTCGTCGCCGACCAGCACGGCACGCCGACGAGCGCGCTCGATATCGCCGACGCGGTGATCGCGGTCGCGCGGCGCCTGGCGGCGGACCCCGATCCGAACCTGCGCGGCACCTTCCATCTGACGGGTTCGGGCGAAGCGACGTGGGCGGATTTTGCGGAGACGATCTTCGCGGAACGGGAGGCCCGCACCGGCAAGCGCGTCACCGTCGGGCGGATCGGCACGGCGGATTATCCGACGCCGGCGCGCCGACCGGCCAATTCGCGCCTATCGGGCGAGAAGCTCGGCCGGGTCTACGGCCTCGTCCTGCCCGACTGGCGCGTATCGACGAAGGCCGTCCTCGACCGCCTTCTTTAGAGCCCGTCCGGAAAGTCCGCCGGGTCGGCTCGGCGGTACTTTCCCTCACCCATTTCGTGACCGATTCTCACTGACGCCGCCGGCATCGACTGCGTTCGGCGCCTCATGGGCGACGAAAATCCCTCGCCCATCCTCCGCCGGGGACTTTCCGGACGGGCTCTTGGACCTCAGGCGCCGAGGCGACGCCGGGCGGCTTCGAGACCCCAGGCGAGAAGCTCGGCCGCGGCGGGCTCGCTCCCGGCCTCGACATAGCAGCGCAGCTCCGGCGCGTTGCCGGAGGCGCGGTAGTGAACGGTCGAGCCATCGGCGAGCGTCGTGCGCACGCCGTCGAACGTGTTGACGTCCTCGATCGTGCCGCGCTCGGCAAAGAAGGCCCGGGCATCCTCGCCCCCCGCCGCCAGCATGGCGAGGAAGGGCGTGCTCTTGTCAGCCGCGATTTCGGGCAGGCGATCGGCCGCCGCCGCGCCCGCCTCCAGGCCCTCGACGACACGCGACACGGACTGGCCGGCGGCCTTCGCCTCGGCGAGCGTCGCGACGATCGGAAGCAGCGCATCGCGCGTCTTCAACGCGGACAGACGGCGCCCGTCCCGCTCCACGTCCGAACCGACGAGGACGCCGCCGTTCGCCTCGAAGCCGACGACGGTGCCCGATCCCGCCGCGCCTTCCATTCCCTCGATCACGAAGGGCGAGCCGACGCGGGTGCGCACGACCTGCGAGAGGAACGGCGCGCGCTCGAGGCTCGACGACGAGGTGACCGGCGTCACCACGATGTCGGCGCCGAGCCGGCGGGCGGTCAGGAGCCCAAGAAGATCGCCGCGCACGATGCGGCCGCGCTCGTCAGCTAGAAGCGGCCGGTCCGCGTCGCCGTCGGTCGAGACGATGGCGTCGAACCGACCGTCCGCCGTCCAGCCGACGATGAGGTCGAGATCCTCCGGGCGATGCGCCTCGGTGTCGACGGGAATGAAGCGGTCGGCACGGGCGAGCGGCTCGGGCGAGGCGCCGAGGCGGCCCAGCGCCTCAGTGAGCACGTCGCGGGCGACCGAGCTCTGCTGGTAGACGCCGACCCGCAGACCGGACAGGGCCTCCGGCCCGAAGAAGCCGACGATGCGGTCGATGTAGGTCTCGGTGAGGCCTTCGAGCGTCCGGGGCTCCCCACCCGCCTCACCGGCCTGCTGCCCCGCCTCGAAGGCGGCGCGGATACCGGTCTCGTCGGCCTTGGTGATCTCGCCGTCGGGGCGATAGAACTTCAGGCCGTTGCGATCGTCCGGGATATGGCTGCCCGTCACCATCACCGCGGCCGCGCCGCGCCGGATCGCCTCCTGCGCGAGCGCCGGCGTCGGCAGCGCGCCGGCGTCGAGCGCGTGCCAGCCCCAGGCGCTCGCGGCGCGCAGGCAGTCGGCGGCGATCTGCGGGCTCGACGAGCGCAGGTCCTGCCCGACGATCACCTCGCGCGTGGCCGGGCTCAGGCCCGCCGCGTCGAGATGGGCGAGGAACGCCGCGGTCCAGGTGGCCGCCGGACCGCCGACGAGATCCACCACCAGGCCGCGCAGGCCGCTGGTTCCGAACTTCAAGCTGCTCATCCGCCGGCCTGCCCTTCAGCTTCGTTCCGCACGCAACAGGAGCCGCCGGGCTCAATTGCGGGCGTAGATGTCCTCGATGCGCACGATGTCGTCCTCGCCGGTATAGGAGCCGACCTGGACCTCGATGAGCTTCAGCGGAATCTTGCCGGGATTGTGCAGGCGGTGGGTGCAGCCGATCGGCAGGTAGGCCGCCTCGTTCTCGTGGAAGAGCTTGACCGCGCCGTCGACCGTCACCTCGGCGGTGCCGCGCACGACGACCCAGTGCTCGGCGCGGTGGTAATGGCGCTGCAGGCTGAGGATGCCGCCCGGCTTGACGCAGATATGCTTGACCTGGAACCGGTCGCCGATGTCGATCCGCTGGTACCAGCCCCAGGGGCGGTGGATGCGGTGGTGCTGCCCGGCCTCGGGACGCTTCTCGGCATGAAGCTTGGCGACCAGCGACTTCACCTCGCCGGCCCGCTCGCGCGAGGTGACGAGAACGGCGTCGGGCGTCGTCACCACGACGACGTCGTCGAGGCCGACGACGGTCGTCAGCACCTCGTCGGAGCGTACGAAGGAGCCGTGCGTGTCGAGGACGCTGACGGCGCCCTCGAGGACGTTGCCGGCCGCGTCCTTGTCCTTGACGTCGAACATGGCGTCCCAGGAGCCGATGTCTGACCAGCGGAAGCGCGTCTTCAGAACGCCGGCGCGCCGCGTCTTCTCCATGACGGCGTAGTCGATCGAGATGCGCGGGGCCCTGGCGAAGGCGTCGGCGTCGAGGCGCAGGAAGTCGAGGTCGCGCACGGCGGCCTCCAGCGCGCCGCGTGCGGCATTCAGGACCTCGGGCGCATAGGTCGACAGCTCTTCCTGCATCAGGCGCGCCGGGAAGACGAAGTTGCCCGAGTTCCAGCGATAGCCTTCCGCGACATAGGTCTCGGCCGTCTCGCGGTTCGGCTTCTCGGCGAAGCGCTCGACCGTGAAGGCGCCGCTGTCGCCGAGCGGGGCGCCGGGCGCGATGTAGCCGTAGGCGGTGGACGGGCCGGTCGGCTCGATGCCGAGGAGCATGATGCGCTGGAAGCCGGCCGCGGCCGCGGCGGCCTCCTGGCAGTCGGCGGTGAAGAGGTCGCCGTCGGGGATCAGATGGTCCGCGGCGAGCACCAGGCAGACGGCGTCTTCGTCACGCCCGGCCGCGATCAGCGCACCGACGGCGATGGCTGCCGCCGAATCGCGGCGCTCCGGCTCGAGCACGATGTCGGCCTCGACCCCGAGGCCGGCGAGCTGCTCGGCGACCACGAAGCGGAAGTCGGAATGGGTGACGACGACGGGGCGCGCGAAGCCCTGGCCGGACACGCGCAGAATCGTCTCCTCGAAGGTGGAGCGGCCGGAATCCAGAAGCGAGACGAACTGCTTGGGCATCGTGTCGCGCGACACCGGCCAGAGCCGCGTTCCCGAGCCGCCTGCGATCACGACGGGATGAACCTGGCGAGCCCTGCTGGATACCGTCATGCGCTCAACTCTTTCCTCGACCGACCGTCTACCATCCCGGCCAAGGCCATCGGCCCGGCCGGCATATCGGCCCGCTATAGACGGCAAAGGTCCGTCATTGTCTAGAAAGCATTCGAATTGGTCTTAATGACCGGCGGGGATCCGGCTTGCCAAGCGGCGGGCAAACCGCAAGTTCGACGATGCAACCGCGACGAGGACGATGACCGATGCGCCGATCGATGGCCTGTCTCCTGACCTTCCTTGCTGCCGCGCCCGCGGACGCTGCGACGCTGCGCGTGGAACTGAAGAACGAGACGTCGGAGACGATCTACACCGTTACCGCATTCGCAAGCGAGCTCGTCGCCAACAACCGCAACCTGACCCGCATTCCGCTGACCGGCGGCTCTTCGCGGACGGTGACGATCTTCGACGACTACAACAAGTGCATCTTCACCTTCACGGTGAACTTCAACGATCCGCAGCCGGCGCGCGCGCGATCGGCGACGCGCACCAGGGCCAAGCCGTTCAAGGTCTACAGAGACATCGACATCTGCGAAAAGCGCCAGCTCGATATCCGCTGACCCGGCCACGGCGGGCCCGCACCGGGCCTCGAACGCCCCTGCCCTGACTCTGCAGCGTCCAGCCGCTCCGTGACGACTCGCGCCCCGTATCCGCGGGATCACCTCCGCACGCCCGTCCGCCGATCGCAACATCGGCCCCAACCGACATCGACTGCCCCAACGCCATCGACCGCCTGATAGCGCCAGATTTAATCTATATGACATAAACTGTTATCATTAACTTATCATTATTCATTCGATTGACTCCTACCCTAGCGTCATTAATAGGTCGCTAACCAACAGCAGGGGGTCGACATGGATTTCAGTAAACTTTTATCTTTCGGTAAGGTGTCTCTCACGAACAGCGACGACACGCTGACGTCGCTGTTCTACAAGAACGCCGCGGTCCACGGTCTCGACGGCAACGACGTCTTCCAGACGCCCGACAGCGGCGGCGTGATCACCTCGAGCGACTTCTTCGGCGGCAACGGCGACGATCGCATGATCGTCAACGAGAACACCGGTCTCCTGTTCGGCTCGAAGTTCGACGGCGGCGCCGGCATCGACACGCTGGAACTCACCTCCGACAAGCGGATCGTCATGTCGTCCGAGGGGACCGGCGACGCGACGGCCGTGACGGTGAAGTCCTATGCCTTCGGCTTCATCCCGACCGGCTCGCTGACCGGCGAAAGCGTCGAGCGCTACATCATCAAGGCGAGCGGCTACCAGGACGTCCTGGTCGGCGGCGCCGGCAACGACTTCCTCGACGGCCGCGGCGGTCTCGACATCTTCAAGGGCTCGGCCGGCGACGACTCCTACGTCTTCGACACGGTCGGCGAGAAGGTCACTGGCGAAGCCGCGAACGGCGGTCACGACCAGATCTTCACGACGGTTTCAGTGAAGCTCGGCGATGCCGGCGCCGACAACGCCAATATCGAGAGCCTGCGCCTCGTCGGCGATGCCGCCATCAACGGCACGGGCAACAGCCTGAACAACCTGATCACCGGCAACGCCGCCGACAACGTCATCGCTGGCGGCGCGGGCAACGATCGGCTCTACGGCAATGGCGGCGTCGACAAGTTCGTCTTCGCGGAAGCGGGTGCGGGCAACCGCGACGGCATCTTCGACTTCGGCGCCGACGACGTCATCGTGCTCGACCGCTCGCAGGGCGCCTTCACCGGCCTCACGGCGGTCAACGGCGCCCTGGATCCGGCCGACCTGCAGTTCAACACGGCCGTCGGCACCGACGCCCAACTGATCTACAACCGGGCGACCGGCATCCTGTCCTACGACGAGAACGGCACGGGCGCCGGCGGCTCGCAGGAGATCGCGTTCATCGGCGCGAACGTCGATCTCAAGGCCGAGCACATCCTGCTCGCCTAAGGCGAGTAGCGGTCAGCCAGACAACGAAAGGGGCCGCCGGCATCTCGCCGGCGGCCCCTTTTTTTTCCGCGCCGAAAAGAAGGGAACGCGCGCGAGCGTTCCCCTTTCAGACCATGACGTCGCCGGTGCTGCGGCTCTTCCAGTCGCGCAGCGATCCCTCGAGATCGGTGGAGAAACGGAAGCCGCTGGCAAGAAGCGCCGCCGGCTCGACGCGCGTCGAGCGGACGAGCTTCAGGATGCGCTCGCGATCGATGCCGTTGCGCACCCCGACCCGGTTCAGCACCTCGAACGGGATCGCCGCCGCATTCATCACGGGCTGCGGAACGACGCCGCGCGGCGACCTGTAGCCCGCGACGCGCTCGAACGCCTGACAGATCTCCTCGATCGTATAGGCCTGCGGATAGCAGAAGTTGTAGAGGAACTCGCGCTCGCCGAAGTCCATCGCATGGTCCATCGAGCGCACGATCTCGCCGACATAGCCGCAGCATTTGATCGTGTCCTTGCGGCCGGGATAGACGAAGGTGCCCTTGCGCAGCGCCTTGGCGAGGCGCGTGAAGTTGCCACCCTCCCCCTGCCCGAAGATCACGGCGGGCCGCGCGATCACGAGGCGACGCGCCGCCTCGCCCGCCAGCCACTGGCGATGGATGCCTTCGGCGAGAAGCTTGGAGCGGCCGTAGTCGGAGACGGGCTCGGGCACCGAACGTTCGGTCTTCAGGTCTTCGCCCGGACCGTAGACCGCGATCGAACTCGTGAAGAGAATCGCCTCGATGCCGTTGCGCGCCGCGAACTCGCAGACGTTGAGCGCCCCGCCGAGATTGGTCTCGTAGTACTCGTGTGGCTCGTGCCCGGGCGTGCGATGGACGGCCGCGAGATTGAAGATCGCGCCGAACGCGCCGTCGAGCCGCTCTGGGAACGGGGCGCGGATGTCGTGGATCTCGTAGGCGACGCCGGCGACCGGCCGCTGCGGCGGAGCGATGTCGACGCTGACAAGCCGGTCGTAGCGCCCTTCCGCCTTGAGATGCGCCAAGAGGTGGGTCCCGATGAACCCGGCCCCGCCCACAACCATCGCCTGCTTCACCGCGACCTCCGTCAGCACCCGTCCCGTTCATATGCAGTGCAACATGAAAAGGATCAACCAATTCGCGGCTCGCGGCGGACGGCGGTCCGGCCCTGATGACCGACAGACTCACAGGCCCGAACAAGCTTGATCCCGCAAATTGCATCTCATTATAAGGATCGCATTTGCTAGGACTTGGGGCATGCTTCAGAATCGGACATGGGTCGATCCAACCGCCGAAGCCGAATTCTGGACGCAGATGGAGCGCCTGGAAGCGGCGAGCGCACGCCTTCAGTCGCTCGGGCGGATCAGCGGCCTCCTGCGGGGCGGACCGTTCCGCCGTGCCGCATTGCAGCGAGATCTCGACGCCATCCGCGAGCACGCCCAGACCCTCGTCGACCAGCATACGATCCCGGTCTGCGAAACGGTCGAGGCGGCCCCGTCTGCCAGCGCGGCGGGCGATCCCCTGCGCACGCTGGCCGGCATGGTCGTCTCGCTGCGGCAGGACCGCGCGGCACGACCGGAGGCGGGCGAAGAGACGGCGGTCTGACCGACGCCCGTCCCGGCGCGGACCTTCGAAGCCTTGCGGCTTCTCCATGGTAGTGTCACGTTCATCGCATAACGCAGCGGGCGGAGGGGGTTTGCAGATCCCGCCGGAAACCCTGTCACGTTCCTTTTCTTGCAATGCGAAGGACGACGTGAAACATGGGTCCGTTATCCTGTAGATGCATATCGACCGGCGATGCCCTCCGGCGCGATCTGCAACTCGAACGTGATGGATCGGTCCGATGCTGGATATGTCGCTTGCCGGAAGCTCGGCGCCCCAGGTTGCCGTGATCGGAACCGGCTATGTCGGCCTCGTCTCGGGAGCCTGCCTGGCCGAGTCGGGCTGGCGCGTCGCCTGCGTCGACCAGGTGGAAGCCAAGATCGAGAAGCTGAAGAAGGGCATCATCCCGATCTACGAGCCGGGTCTCGACGAGGTCGTGGTCCGCAACGCAGAAGCCGGACGCCTCATCTTCACAACCGACATCGCCGAGGCGCTGCGCGAAGCGCAGATCGTCATCATCGCGGTGGGTACGCCGACCCGCAAGCTCGACGGCAATGCCGACCTGCAGTACGTCTACGCCGCAAGCCGCGATATCGCCCGCAACCTCGACCACTATGCCGTGGTGGTGACCAAGTCGACCGTGCCGGCCGGCACCGGCAACGAGGTGCGCCGGATCATCGAGCGCGAGAATCCGAACCTCGACTTCGACGTCGCGTCGAACCCCGAGTTCCTGCGCGAGGGCAACGCGGTTTCCGACTTCATGAAGCCGGACCGCATCGTCATCGGCACCGACAGCGCGCGGGCCCGCGAACGTCTCGAGGCGCTCTATCGCCCCTTTACCGAACAGGGCTTCGAGCTGATCTCCACCGACATCATCTCGTCGGAGCTCATCAAGTACGCCGCCAACACCTTCCTGGCGACCAAGGTCTCCTTCATCAACGAGATGGCCGACATCTGCGAGAAGGTCGGCGGCGACATCGGTGCGATCTCGCGCGGCATGGGTTCGGACAAACGCATCGGCCGCGAGTTCCTGAAGCCCGGCCCCGGCTACGGCGGCTCGTGCTTCCCGAAGGACACGCTCGCCATGGTCCATATCGGCGAGAAGGCGCTCAGCCCCGCGACGATCGTCGAGGCCGTCATCACCGTCAACCGCTCGCGCCCGCACCGCATGGTGGCCAAGGTCATCCAGGCTGCCGGCGGCTCGGTGGACGGGCGCACGATCGCCCTCCTCGGCCTGACCTTCAAGCCCAACACCGACGACGTGCGCGACAGCGTCGCGGTGCTGGTCGCCGAGCAGCTGACGCAGCGCGGTGCCATCGTACGCGCCTTCGACCCGAAGGGCATGGACCACGCCCGCGAGATGCTGGGCGATGCGATCGAGTACTGCCCGACGATGCAGGACGCGATCGAAGGGGCCGACCTCTGCGTTCTCGCGACCGAATGGGAGGAGTTCGTTCGCTTCCCGCTGGAGGGCTACCGCGCCGCCCTGCGCAACCCGATCCTCGTCGACTTCCGCAACGTCTTCTCGCTGGAGACCATGGCGGAGGCCGGCTTCGAATATCACTCGATCGGCCGCGGCAGCGTGCAGGCGCCGGCCGCCGAACCCCTCGCGCGCTCGGCCTGACGTCTCGGAAGGAACTGGCCGACCGATCATCCCACGGACCGGACGGCCGGCCGAGGACCGGAGGCGGGATGTGAAGGATGCGATGGTCCGGACCTTCGGCTCCCTGCTGCTCGTCGGCTGCGCGTTGGTCGGAGCCTTTCCGGCCGCGGCGCGGGACGCAACGTTGAGGATCTCCACCTTCGGCACGAGCCTGACGGCCAACGGCGGCTGGCAGGCTCCCCTCGCGGAAGCGATCGGGACCTGCCTGCGGCAACCGGTCGAGATCACGAACGACGGGCTAGCGGGCGCGGCGTCCGACTGGGGCGTCGCGGCGGTGGACGCGGTCGCGGCCACCCGGCCCGACATCGTATTCCTGGAATTTGCCGTCAACGACGCTGCGCTCAACAAGTGGATCGGCGTCGACGAGAGTGTTGGCAACATGCGCGCCATCGTCGCCGCATTCCGCCGGCGGAATCCCGACATCCTCGTCTACCTCATGACAATGAATCCGGTGAGCGGCCGCCGTTCGTGGGCCCGCCCGTTCCGCGACCGCTACGAGGACGCACACCGCCGTTTGGCCGAGGAGATCGGCGCCCGCTACATCGACCACCGGCCGGGCTGGGAGGCGATGGGCGCCGACGCGCTGTATCTTGCAATCGTCGACGGTGCCCATCCGACGCCGGGCAGCGCCACCGCGGTGATCGTGCCCAACGTCATGAAACGCCTGGTGGACGACGGCGTCCTGCCCTGCGCGACCGATCGAGATCGCTGACGGATGGCAGCGATCTCGCAGAGGCGTTGCCGCGTGCAACCCCCAACCGCCGCCCTCCCCCTCGCCCCCGAGCCATCTGCGACCGGAGCTTCCCGTTCATGATCGTCAATCTCTTCAGCACGGCGAACCTGTCGTCCGGCCGCTCCGACGCCCTGTCGCGGATGATCGCGTCGGTATCCGCCACGGCCCGGGCGCGGCCCGACATCGACCTTCGGCTGATGATCCTCCTGCAGTGCTGCGGAGAGGCTCCGGCCGATCTCCTGTCGCAGGAGGATGCCCGCTTCGTCACCCTCCTCACCACGCCTGGCCTCGTTTCCCTGTCGGCGGCGCGCAACAGGCTGCTCGACGAAGGCCGTCGTCTCGGGTGGATGCACGGCGACGAGATCGTCGCCTTTCCCGACGACGACTGCTGGTATCCCGAGGGCGCGCTCGGCTACATCCACGATGCCTTCGCCCGGCAGCCCGATCTCGACTTCTGGTTCTGCGACTACGCGTCCGCTCCGGTTCCCGTGGACGGTTCGATCGAGCGGGACGCCTCGGTCCAGGACGTCCTGCGACGCGCCTCCTCGAACACGATGGTGTTTCGCAGCCCCATCGTTCGCGAGATTGGCGGCTTCGATCCGGAGCTTGGCGTCGGCGCGCGCCTGAACGGCTCGGAAGACACCGACTACGCGTTGAGGGCGCTCGCCTTGTGCCGCCGCACGCGCTTCATGCCGCTCCCCTCGATCGGCCACCGCGACCGCAACACGGCAATCCGCGCGAAGTACTATCCGTCCGGACTTCTCGTGATCGCCCGCCATGCCGGCCGCATCCCGGCGCTGCGCAGCGCGCTCCTTCGCAAGCTCGCCGTCGGCTCCGCACTGACGGCACGCGGCGAGTTAAAGCCGGGAACATTCCTCGCCGCGACGCGCGACGCGATGGGAGAGATGCGCAGGACGCGGCAGCGCAGCCTTCGCTAGGAAGCCCCCTTGAGCGCCGGAGGGCGCATCAGTCCGCAGCCGAACAGCGAGGTTCGACCTCGCCGAGCCAAGGGGAAGATCGGCGTGTTGACGCGCCCTCCCGCCCAGAGCGCTGCCAGTTGAGCAGGGTCCTCGGCCCATCTCCCCCGTCTCTCCGCGGCCTCCGGCCTCGGCTCTAGCCTTGGGGCGTTCCAAGGAGAGCCCGATGGCAGCCCAAGACCCCTATTCCAGCAATGCCCCGACCGCAGACGGCCCGGCGAACCGACTCTTCGCGGTGGTGCCGAGCGACAGCCTCGACCTGGCCTTCGTGACCACCGGCCTCTTCGTCGGCACGGGCGGCGATCTCGCGGTGCAGGATCGTACGACCGGCGAAACCGTCGTGTTCCGCAATCTCGCGGACGGCGCGGGGCTTCCGATCCGCGTCGGCCGTGTCCTCGCGACAGGTACCACGGCCGGCCATATCGTGGGGATGGCGTGATGGCGGGTCTCGGCATCGGGCTGCTTCTGGGCGCGCGTGGAGGCCCCAGCCTGTCGCGACCGGTCTTCGACCCCGCGACACGCACGGCAAGCGGGCGTGCGCCTCGGGGCGCGACCGTGATCGTCCTTCTCGACGGCATGCCCGTCGGAACCGCGACGACCTCCGCGCTGGGGCGCTGGTCCCATCAGCTCGGCACGGCACCCTCGCCAGGTCAAGCACTCGCGGCACGAACGGAGATCACATCGCCCGCGACCGTCATCGGCCCCGGATATGCCGCCAGCGGCGAGACCGTCCGGCGCCTTGCCGGCTTTGGCGGCGACCAGGGCAACCAGATCCGCCCGTCGGACGGGACCAAGACCGCCTTCAACGTCCGCAAACGCTTCTATACGCCGGTCCCGATCCCCAATCCGGAGGTCGCCTATACCGGCTTCCACTACAATTCGGGCGCCGAGTTCGACCATCCGAACGAGGCCACCTACCACAGCGCGATCGAGCTGCCGGACGGCACGATCCGCGACATGGGCGCGCCGGTGACCGTGGTGCCGGGCACGATCCTGGCGCGATCCGAAAAGGCCGCGGGCTTCACGGTTCCGGCCGGCTTCTACTGGATCCGCACGCACGGCCGGGTGCCGAGCGGCGGCCGCTGGTCCTATACCGACGCGTTCCGTAGCGCCCATATCGGTCACATGGAGGAGGGCGTCGACCTGGTCGACAAGGCGGCGTCGGGGACGATCGGGAACGCGACGCAGCAGATGCCGGCTGCCGCGATCGGCCTCGTCGGCGACATGCCTTCCTCCCATCGCCTCTTTGCCCTTGCCGGCGACAGCATCTCTCAAGGCGTCGGCGGCTATTCACATGGGGCGGCTCCAGGCCTTGCCCTTGGCATCCTGGCCGGCCTCGTCGTGCAGACCGGCACCGGCAGCGTGCTGCATCTCGGGCGCTCCGGCGCCTCGGCGCAGGCCAACCGCGCGACCTACACCCGGCGCATCGCCCTGATGCAGGCGCTCGGTGTCACCGACATCTTCTGCGATCTCGGGGTGAACGACATGTCCTCGTCGTCCTCAGCAGCCACCCTGAAGGGTCACCTCACCACACTGTTCGGCGCCTTCAAGGCGGCGATCCCTTCGGTGCGGATCTACCAGTCGACGATCACACCCTCGACGGTGGCGACGGCTCCGATCACCGAAGGCAACCAGACGGTGCCTGCCGCAATGCAGGACGGGCGGCGCCTTGCCTTCAACGCCGATCTGAGAACCGGCGGTTTCGGTTCCCTCTTGGCAGGGTTCGTGGAGTTCGCACTGCCCGCCCAACTTCCCGGCGATCCGCATCTGTGGAGGGCCGGATTTGCGTCGGACACGGGCAATCCCGGTTCCCAGCAGCATCCCAACGCGGCGGGAGGCGAGGCGATCATCCTCGCGGCTGCAGCCGAGAACGCTCTGGCGATCTAGGACGTCCGGCAGCTTAAGCGGATCGCGCGCAGCGAAACGGTCCGGCTCTCGAGGGCGGGAGGCGGATCGTGACCCGTGGGGGCAAAGGACGATGAATTCGGGTTGTTCAAACGAGGGGCGGCTGACGAGGACCGATGCCGGGGGCCTGCGCTCTCCCGAGGGCATCGGGCGTGCCGGGACCGGCGAAGGAGTGCCGAACCACCGGCGCGCATCCGGGTTCGAAGGGGTTGAGCGGGCCAGGCGACACTGATCTCACTCACCACGTGTTGCCGGCCGTCGGCCAACAGACCCGACCGTCAAACCCCAACTTTCTCGGACCTCCCCTTCGAGCGCTTTCCGAATGGGTCGAACGGTCGCCATCCTCCTTCGGACGCCCACCATGCAGCGGGCGCCTTCGCTTCGAGCCGACATTGCCCGGCGGTCACGACGCGATGGAACCGCTCCTTCCCCGCGCCGTGCCGCAAGGCGAGATCACCGCCGAGCCCTACCATCCGATCCGGTCTAAGATCGCTTGAGCGACCGGAAAGCGGGTCTCGCCGCGCCGTAAGGCGCGGGCCCGCCAGCCTCTCGGGCGCCGCAGCGTTGTCGAGCGTGACGGCAGGGCGGTTCGCTCCAGGGGGTTGCGCAGCCGGACGACAATCCGAGCGCCGAACGCCAGTACCTTCAGGACCGGGGACTCACTTCCGGCCGGCCGACGCGATCAGATCAGGCGCGAGCAAGGCACGCCGGTCGCTTCCTCACAGTTGCTCCTGCAGCCATAGGGCGGCATCGGGTGCGAGACCCCGCCAGGCGCAGGCGTCGTCCGTGAGGAGAACGACGAGCTTGTCGCCCTCAGTCAGATAGGGCGCTAGGTTGTCCCGGATCTCGCCGAGCTCCCGGTCGGATTTCACGATCCACAGCGCGCCGAACGGCTGGCAGCAGGTGGGGAAGAACGTGCGGATCCGATCGGCCAGAAAGGTCCGGCGACTGGCGGCCTCCTCCGTCTCGCCCGGCATGTCGGCGGCGATGGCATAGGTCCTCATCCGCGATACTTATTCCCTCGGGCTCGATCGTTGCATTGGCACCGGCCGTGTCTCGAGGGCGATGAGCGCATAGAACGACGTCAAAAACCAGCCGCGAGATCGGCGCAACGGCAGGGCGCGCCCCATAGGATCGCAGCACCCCCTCCTTGCCCCCTTGAAGGGCAACCGAGAGGCGAAACTCGATTCTGGGAAAAATCGAACCAACTCATCAGGTCGACGCAGCGAACCGCACCGGGTATGGCGGAAGGATGGCTGTCGAACTCGGCCGGAACGAATCACCGAGCCAATGGCGCCCGCAGCGACTCTAAGCCACCCGATTACGAGATCTTGCGGCCGTCCGGACAGCCGTTCGATTGCTTATCGTCAGTGTTGCTGAGTATAGGGCTTCCCGAACGAATTCGGGGAATTGGTGCCCAGGAAAGGACTCGAACCTTCACGCCTCGCGGCACACGGACCTGAACCGTGCGCGTCTACCAATTCCGCCACCTGGGCACTGGCGGTTGATTAGTTTCGTCGCGCCGTGCTGTCAATCGATTCGGGAAGAAAATGCGTGCGAGGCCGAGCGTTGCGGCAAAGCGGCTCCTGATCGGGCTTTTCGCCTTCCGCGATTGCCGCTAAAGCCACGCGCGACACATCATGCGGACCACGCGCCGGGAATGCGCGACGTCCGGACAGGGATTGAGCCAGATGAAGGTCGATACCAGGAAGCAGATCACGGTGTTCGGAGGGTCGGGCTTCCTCGGCCGCTACGTCGTTCACGCGCTGGCCCAGCGCGGCCATCGCATCCGCGTCGCCTGCCGTCGGCCCGACCTCGCCTATCATCTGCAGATCGCCGGGCGGCTCGGTCAGATCCAGGCGATCCAGGCGAACCTGCGCCACCCCTGGTCGGTGGAGCGGGCGCTGGAGGGCTCGGACCATGCGGTCAACCTCGTCGGCATCCTGAACGAGGGCGGGCAGCAGACCTTCGCGGCCCTCCAGGCGGAGGGCGCCGGCCATGTCGCGACCGCGGCCGCGAAAGCCGGGATCGGCCTCGTCCAGATGTCGGCGATCGGTGCCGACGCCAACTCGCCGTCGAGCTACGCACGCACCAAGGCGGAGGGCGAGGCCCGCGTCCTGTCGGCCGTGCCGGATGCCGTGATCCTGCGCCCCTCGATCGTGTTCGGTGCGGAGGACCAGTTCTTCAACCGCTTCGCCAACATGGCGCGGCTGTCGCCCGTCCTGCCGCTTCTCGGTGGCGGGCACACGCAATTCCAGCCCGTCTTCGTCAACGACGTCGCGCTCGCGGTGGCGAAAGCCGTCGACGGCGAGGTCTCGGGCGGGCGCGTCTACGAGCTCGGCGGCCCGGAGGCGATGAGCTTCCGCGCGATGATGGAGGAGATGCTCCGGGTGATCGAGCGGCGCCGCCGCTTCGTGTCGATCCCGTTCGGGCTGGCCGCCTCAATGGCCAGCTGGATGAAGGCGCTGCCAGGTGCACCGCTGACGCCGGACCAGGTCGTCCAGCTTCAGATCGACAACGTCGTGTCGGACGCCGCGAAGGCGGAGGGACGCACGTTCGAGGCGTTCGACATCGCTCCGCGCACGCTCGCCGCGGTGCTGCCGACCTATCTCGTGCGCTTCCGCCCGCAGGGCCAGTTCACCAAGCCGCAGCCGCACGACGACCGTCCAGCCGAGGACGACAGCCTGCCCGGCGACGACGGGATCGCCAAGGCCTGATGGTGCGCGCTGCACACGCGGCGCCGGCAAGCAACGAAAAAGGGCGCCCTCGGGGCCGCCCTTTTTCATGACCAGCCGGCGGCTGCAGTCAACGATAGGCGAGAATAACGCCGATGCCGATCGCGCCCACGGCGATCCGCCACCAGGCGAACGGGGCAAAGCCGTATTTGGAGACGAAGCCGAGGAGCGAGCGCACCACCACAAGGGCCGAGAGGAAGGCCATGACGAAGCCGATGCCGATGGTCGCCGCGTCGTCCACCGACAGGAGCGACCAGTTCTTGTAGAGGTCGTAGGCGAAGGCGCCGGCCATGGTCGGCATGGCGAGGAAGAACGAGAATTCGGCCGCCGAGCGCTTGTCGGTGCCCAAAAGCAGCGCGCCGGCGATCGTCGCGCCCGAGCGCGAGGTGCCGGGGATCATCGCGAGGCACTGGATCAGGCCGATCTTGAAGCAGAGCGACAGCGGATACTCCTCGATGTCGCGATAGCGCGGATTGAGCGGCATGCGATCGATCGCCAGGAGAATGAAGCCGCCGATGAGGAGCGCGACGCAGATCACCATCGGCGTCTCGAACAGGACACCCTTGATGAAGTCGTGGGCGATCGCACCGATCACGGCAGCCGGCAGGAAGGCCAGCAGGATGCCGGTGACGAAGCGCCGGCTTTTCGGGTCGGACGGCAGGGTTACGAGAAGATGCCAGAGCTTGCCGAAATAGACCGACAGCACCGCCAGCACCGCGCCGAGCTGGATCAGCACCTCGAACGTGTTGCCGGTGGAATGGAAGCCGAGAAGCTGGCCGGCGAGGATCAGGTGGCCCGTCGAGGACACCGGGATGAACTCGGTCAGCCCTTCGATCAGACCGAGGACGAAAGCGTCGAAGAGCTGGAGGGTATCCATCGCGGGTCCCGCAAGTTGGCTTGGCGTCCGGGGAATGCCGCGACGACCCGCTGGGGGTCAAGGCCTTCGCCGCACTGCAGTATGAAGGATGGAGCTTTCCCCGGCCCACCCTATCGCCCGCCTCGGCGCGAAAAAGCTTGCTGTTGACGAGGATCGGCTTATGTGGCGCGTGGGAATTGGAGCGTCTGCGGGCGTTCACGATCCGCCAACCATCTGGTCTTAAGGTCACGGCAACCCTTTTCGCGACCGCCCCCGGCCGCGTCATCGAGAGTACAAGTTTCACGCCTCCATGCTCATCCTGCACCACCATCCCATGTCCGCCGCCTCCCGTTTCGTGCGGCTGGTCCTCGGGGAATACGGCGAGCGGGCCGAACTGGTGGAGGAGCGACCCTGGGAACGGCGTCCCGAATTCCTGGCGCTCAATCCGGCGGCGACGCTGCCCGTCCTGACCGAGGACCGCAGCGTGCCGATCATCGGCGGCACCGTGGTCGCCGAGTATCTCGACGAGACGCGCGGCGCCTTCCAGCGCGAGAAGCGCCTTCTCGCCGAAAAGCCGATCGAGCGCGCCGAGATCCGGCGCCTCGTGGAGTGGTTCCTCGGCAAGATGGACGCCGAGGTGACGCGCTATCTCGTGCGCGAGCGCGTCTTCAAGCGCGAGATGCGCTCGAACGAAGGCGGCGGCGCGCCGGACGCCTCGGCGATCCGCGCCGCGCGGGCGAACCTCAAGAACCACATGCGCTACATCGGCTGGCTCGCCGAAAGCCGGAACTGGCTGTCGGGATCGCGCCTCTCCTATGCCGACTTTTCGGCCGCCGCCGCGGTCTCGATCCTCGACTATCTCGGCGAGGTCGCCTGGGAGGAGGAGCCGGCCGCCAAGGACTGGTACATGCGCATCAAGTCCCGCCCTTCGTTCCGCCCTTTCCTGGTGGAGCGCGTGCGTGGCGTGCCGCCGGCTGCCCATTACGCCGAACTCGACTTCTAAGAGCCCGCCTGAACGTCCGCGGCGGAGGATCGGCGAGGGATTTTCGTTGCCCATCGGGGCGCCGACAGCGGTCGATGCCGCCGGCATCTGCGAGGATCGGCAACGAAAAGCGAGATGGAAAGCGCCGCCGGGCCGACCCGCCGGACGTTTCGGACGGGCTCCGAGGGAGCAGGTGTTCCTGACGTCGGCCCGAGCCGGCCGTCGCATGGAGCCGCCGCCTCTGGTAAGGATCGGCCATGGCCGATGCCCTGCCCCTCCCCGCCCTGCGCCGCTTTCTCGACGCCGATGCGCGCCGCCTCGGCTTCGACGCCGTCGGTGTCGCGACACCGGCCGAAGATGCGCTGGCCGGCGAACGCCTCGATGCCTTTCTCGCCGCCGGTCATCACGGCACCATGGCGTGGCTGCCCGAGACGGCCGAGCGTCGGCGCGCGGTGACGGCGCTCTGGGACGAGGCCCGTTCGGTCGTCGTCCTCGGCCTCAACTACGGACCGGACGAGGATCCGCTCGCCGTCAATGCGCGGACGGACCGGGGGGCGATTTCGGTCTACGCGCGGCACCGCGACTACCACGACGTCGTGAAGGGTAAGCTCAAGGAACTCGCAGGCCGCATGGTGGCGCGGGCCGGGGCGCGGCCCGACGGCCGTCCGCACGACGCCAAGGTCTTCGTCGACACCGCGCCGCTCATGGAAAAGCCGCTCGGACAGGCCGCCGGGCTCGGCTGGCAGGGCAAGCACACCAATCTCGTCAGCCGCGAGTTCGGCTCCTGGCTGTTCCTCGGCTCGATCGCGACGACGATCGCCTTCGAGCCCGACGCGCCGGGCGTGGACAGTTGCGGCTCCTGTCGCTCCTGCCAGGATGCCTGCCCGACAGGCGCCTTTCCGCAGCCCTATCGGATCGACGCGCGGCGCTGCATCTCCTATCTCACGATCGAGACGCGCGCGCCCGTGCCGCGCGCGCTTCGCCCGCTCATGGGCAACCGGATCTACGGTTGCGACGACTGCCTTGCCGTCTGTCCCTGGAACAAGTTCGCCAGAACCGCGCGCGAGGCCAAGCTGCAGGCGCGCGAAGACCTGCGCGCGCCGCGGCTCGAAGCGCTCCTCCGGCTCGATGATGCCGCCTTCCGCACGCTGTTTTCAGGCTCTCCGGTCAAGCGGATCGGCCGCGACAAGTTCGTCTCCAACTGCCTGATCGCCGCCGGCAACGCCGGGCGGCCGGACCTTCTGCCCGACGTGCGCAGGAGGCTCGGCGACGCAGCGCCCGTCGTGCGCGCAATGGCGGTCTGGGCGCTCGGGCGCCTCGCGCCTGAAGAAGCCCTGGCGGCGCGGGGCGAGGCGCTGGCGCACGAGATGAACGACGAGGTGAGGATGGAATGGGATGCGATCGAGGGTGGGCGGACAAATGAGAGCTGCTGAGCCGGGACCGTCAACGGCGGACAACATGCCGGGCGCACCGGCAGTCCGGGTGTTTTCAGAGGATTGTTCCGCGATCGGCACGGCGACAACCGACAGATCTCGGGTGGGAGGGGCTCTGGTTCGACACGGGCGGAACCGCACCCCGGCCATCCCCCACGCTCCTCGATCGGATCGCGGCTCATGGTAAGCGTCTCCCAGGCACCCGAGGCTGCCCGGTTCTTCGTCTTCGGCTGCGGCTATTCGGCAAGCGCCTTTCTGCGGACGCGCGAGACGGAGGAGATCGTCGGCGCCACCACGCGTTCCGGGGAGAAGGCGGGGCAGCTTCGTGCTTTGGGCTGGCCGCCGTTTCTTTTCGACGGGCACGCGCCGGGGGACGGCATCGCCGAGGCCCTCCGCCGGACCACCCATCTTGTCGTCTCGATCGCGCCCGGCGACGACGGCGATCCCGTCCTGCGGCACCACGGCGAGGATCTTCGCGCTCATGCGCCCGCGCTGCGCTGGATCGGCTACCTCTCGACGGTCGGCGTCTACGGCGACCATGGGGGCGCCTGGGTGGACGAGACGACCGCGCCCGAGCCCCGATCCAGGCGCTCTCACGAGCGGCTCGAAGCCGAACGGGCCTGGGCGGCGCTGGCGGACGATCTCGGCTTGCCGCTGGCGACCGTGAGGTTATCGGGCATCTACGGCCCGGGGCGCAGTCCGTTCGACAAGCTTCGCGCCGGCACGGCGCGACGTCTCGTCAAGCCTGGCCAGGTGTTCAACCGCATCCATGTCGAAGATATCGCGGGGGCTCTCGGCCATCTCGCCGGCACGTGCGCCGCCGGCATCTTCAACGTGACCGACGACGAACCGGCACCGCCGCAGGACGTGGTCGCCCATGCGGCCGAGATCGGCGGGTACCCCCTTCCCGCGGCCATCGATTTCGCCGCGGCCGATCTCACGCCGATGGCCCGATCCTTTTATGGGGAGAACAAACGAGTCGCGAACAGCAAACTGAAGAATGCCGGCTATGCCCTGCGCTTCCCGACGTTTCGGGAGGGGCTGATGAGCCTTCTGACCTCTTGAGCATCACTGCCGGATAACGAAAAATCGCGAGATTGAATCGCAATGTAACGTTTCGTGATGGAACCGCCACGTTTTGGCCGCTTCCCACCCGCACCTCTCGCCCGTCGAACGGCGGGGGCCACGAGGGGATTTCCATCAAAGAAATCATAGATCTCGGTCCGCGTCCGTATGAAACGGTAGAAGGACCGGACGATTGATCGCAAAATCCCTGACGGCGGTTGCCCTAGTGGGCGCCGCTCTGCTGACCTCGGTTCCAGCTGAGGCGGCTGGCGGCAAGACCACCTGTGGCGGCGCCTCATGGTACGCCCTCACCTCGCGCACCGCCTCCGGCGAGCGCATGAATCCGATGGCGATGACGGCCGCCCACAAGACCCTGCCGCTCGGCAGCAAGGTCAAGGTGACCAACCTGCGCAACCAGCGCTCCGTCGTGGTGCGCATCAACGACCGGGGCCCGTTCATCAAGGGCCGACTGATCGACCTGTCGAAGGGCGCCGCGCAGCGGCTCGGCTTCATCGATTCAGGTCACACGCGCGTCCAGATCGAGCCGGCCGACGGCTCCGGCACCGACAGCTGCGCCTGACCTTCTCCCGCCGCTGAACAAAGGGTTCGCCGGAGGGCACAAAGCGTCTTCGCTCGCAGTTCCGCCCTCCCGCGAGCCCACCCTCGCCTTGCCTCGCGCGCGCCGATCCTGTACTGACGAACCCGGACGGAACGTCAGCTTCTCGCCCACCGCTCCCGAGCGGTCCGCACCCGTAGCTCAGCTGGATAGAGCGCTGCCCTCCGAAGGCAGAGGTCACAGGTTCGAATCCTGTCGGGTGCGCCATTCCTGAATACCAGTGGGCACTGTTGCCTCCTGTTTGGTTGCTTTTGATACACGGGCTTCGAGAACGTCACGCCGTCCGACGATCGTCAGCTGAGTGTCATCAACCGAGATCGTATCAACAATTGAGCGTATATAGGCCTTGCGGTATGGGACATCTCCGTTGCGGATGCGATCTCTCATAAAAGCTGCGAAGGCGACAATCTTGTCTGGTGTTATCGTGCCACCCGAGCCGATGCGTCGACGCACGCGTTCAATACCAATACCAGCGATATCTCGGTCGCGCTGCGCCGCACGAAGCCGACTCGCAAAATCCGGATCGGTCGGATCCGCCAGACCCAATTCGACAAGCTGTAAGAGACGCATGTGGCGAGCGCGAGCGTCAGCCAGTTCCTGCTCCAAGCGCAGGATCTCGGATGAGTTCGAAGTAGCCTTTTGCCGCTCTATCTCAATTTGACCTACGATCTCGTGGCCTGCCCCCTGAAAAGTGGCCCTCCGTGAAGTAGGCTTTTGAGCCGCTGGAGGACACGAGAATGGGACAGAAGAAGCACAAGCCGGAAGAGATCGTCGCCAGGCTGAGGCAGGTCGACGTGTTGCTGTCGCAAGGCCGCCCGGTTGCGGAAGCGATCCGTACGATCAGCGTGACGCCGTTCACCTACTACCGGTGGCGCAAGGAGTTCGGTGGGCTGAAGTCCGACCAGGTGAAGCGTTTGAAGGACCTCGAGAAGGAGAACGAGCGCCTGCGCAAGGCCGTGTCGGACCTGACGCTGGAGAAGCTGATCTTGAAAGAGGCCGCCTCGGGAAACTGGTGA